>JAFRLW010000034.1 GCA_017431035.1 Clostridia bacterium | reverse complement strand
CAGCGTGTTTATGAGAAACGACTATGTTGATATTTATGTTGACCACGTTGTTAAATCCGTAGATGCTGATCTTTCAGGTCTTAAGATTGCTATTGACTGCGCAAACGGTTGTGCTTCATATACTGCTGAAAACATATTTACACGTCTTGGCGCTGAATGTGTGTTTATGCATAATTCGCCTAACGGAGTTAATATAAACGCCCATTGCGGTTCAACCCATATGGATGACCTAATTGACTACGTTAACGGTCACGATGTTGATTTGGGACTCGCTTTTGACGGCGATAGCGACCGTTGTCTTGCGGTTGATGAAAACGGCAAAATAATTGACGGCGATAAAATGATTGCTATTTTTGCTAAAGATTTGAAACAAAGAAAACTGCTTAAAAAAGATACCGCAGTAGTAACCATAATGACTAACCTCGGTTTCAAACATTTTGCAAAGAAAAACGGAATATCCGTAAAAGAAACCACCGTAGGCGATCGTTATGTGCTTGAAGAAATGCTCAAAAACGGATATAACATCGGCGGCGAACAGTCAGGACATATAATTTTCAAAGATTTTGCCACCACCGGTGACGGACAACTTTCCGGCGCTATGCTTGCCGCTATAATAAAAAGAAATAATAAGCCTGCTTCTGAAGTCGCCTCAATTATGTCAACTCTTCCGCAAACTCTTCTTAATATAAAAGCGGATGATAATATGAAGAAAGCGCTTAAAGAAAGCAAAATAACAAAATACATTGATAATATCAACAAATCTTTAGCCGATAAGGGAAGAGCGGTTGTAAGGGCTTCGGGCACGGAACCTCTTGTCCGCATTATGCTTGAGGGCGAAAATATTGTTGAAATCAAGAAAATTGCAAATGAAATTGCCGATTTTATAAAGGAAAACTCATAAATGCGTGCAGTAGACGACTTTTTTGATTATGAACTGATTGACGCCGATAACGGTAACCGACTTGAACGTTGGAAAGATATAATTCTTATAAGACCCGACCCTCAAATTATTTGGAACGAGGGTAGAAAAAGCGAATTATGGGAAAAGGCTCACGCTATATATCACCGCTCAAATAAGGGTGGTGGATATTGGGAAACCTTAAAACCCGTTCCTGACGTTTGGACAGTTGATTACAAAGACCTTACTTTCAGGCTAAAACCTATGGGATTTAAGCATACGGGTCTTTTTCCGGAACAGGCAGTCAATTGGGATATAGCATCTAAACTTATTAAAAACGCCAATCGTGAAATATCGGTGCTTAATCTTTTTGCATATACCGGCGGCGCCACTGTTGCTTGTCTAAAGGCGGGCGCTAACGTTACCCACGTTGATGCCTCAAAAGGTATGGTACTTTGGGCAAAAGAAAATGCTGAGGCAAGCGGTGTTGCAAATAAAAAGGTACGTTGGCTTGTTGATGATTGCCTTAAGTTTGTAAAAAGGGAAATCAGGCGAAACAAAAAATATGACGCTATAATAATGGACCCTCCGTCTTATGGCAGGGGACCCGGCGGCGAAGTTTGGAAACTTGAACAACAACTAAACGAACTGCTATTAAACGTTGGCGAGCTTTTAAGTGATAATCCGCTTTTCTTTTTCCTTAATTCATACACAGGAGGGCTTTCTCCCACAATTCTGAATTATATGGTAAAAACTTTTGTGGTTAAAAATAAAAACGCTATTGTAAAAACTGATGAAATCGGTCTTAAATGTACTGCAAGAGACGTT
>JAFRLW010000033.1 GCA_017431035.1 Clostridia bacterium | reverse complement strand
TTTTATCATACAGAATGTACGTTTTTTGGTACATTAAACAAAAATGCCACAAAACGTGGCATTTTATATTTATAAAAGTGCGGCAAGTGCAGCCAAACGTTTTGCGCAGGGTGCAAACGAACTAAGCATCATATGTTCGTTTATGGTATGCGCACCTATTGAAATAACACCGAGTTGGTCAAGAACGGGTATTCCGTAATTGGTAAAATCAGCCGCATCAGAGCCGCCGTAGGTAACCGCCGGCACCAAAGGTTCAAGTCCGGCTTTTTTAAGCGCCTCATTTGAGTTTTTGAGAAGATTAGTATTTTTCTCACAAAGGGGCATTGACAGTCTGTGTCCGAAAAGACTGACTGTGCTGACAGTACCCTCTAAATATGATTTTTTGCAAAGATTTTCTATAAAGTTTTCAATTTCTTTAAGTTGTTCTTCTGTTTTATATCTGAAATCAATGCTCATATTACATTCGGCAGGAACGGTATTTATTGCAGTTCCGCCGTTTATAAGACCAACATTTGCGGTAATTCCGTCTTTGTTTTTATATTTTTCGATTTCGATTATTTTATGAGCCGCCTCTGCAACCGCACTCGCAACATCTTCTCTGAAGCATATAGAAGCGTGAGAAGAAACACCTTTGATGTTTATGCTGTATTTAAGTATGCCTTTGCGTTCAATAATAACGTCATTTGCTTTTTTTGCAGGTTCAACATTGAGTAAAGCGACAGCGTCTTTTGCCTCTTCACATATAAACTTTACCGTTGCTTTATCGCTTGTTGCGCTGCTGTTTTCCTCATCAGTTTGAAGAATAAGTTTAACGGGGCGCTCATTAAAGCCGATGTTTTTCAGCGCTTCTAAAACGCAAAATCCGGCTACAACACCGCCTTTGCAATCTCCGGAACCGGGTCCGAACATTTTATCGCCCTCAAATCTAATGGGGTTATCACCGAAAAATCCCACCGGATGAACGGTATCAATATGACCTGAAATACAAACGGGTTTTGCGTCTACATCAGGGTTTAGTGTAATCGAAATAGCATCACCCGATTTTTCCATAGGCGCCGTAGTAACCTTAAAGCCTAATTCTTTGGCTTTTTTAATAAAATAATTTCCGCACTCGTCGACTGAGGACTTAGAGGAAGTCGGACTTTCAAGTCTGATAACATCCTGTAAAAATCCGATGTATTTGTCGTTAAGTCTGTCAATTTCCTCAAAAAGTTTTTCGGTATTCAATTGTAAAATCTCCTTTCAAAATGCAAAAAACTACAGTGATAAAACCGTATCCCTGTTTTTAAGGGTATACGCCGTATAAACAACACCTGCGCTGTCAAACATACGTTTAGAGGCACGGGTGCCGTCGGTATCGGCATATTTATCACTATAGTAAACAACTTTTTTAATGCCGGACTGAATAATCGCCTTTGCACACTCGTTGCAAGGGAACAAGGTTGTATAAACGGTTGCCCCCTCAACCGAGCCGTTGTGACAGTTTAATATGGCGTTTAATTCCGCATGGCAAACGTAAAGGTACTTTGAAGAAAGCCCCTCTCCTCTTTCCCAGGGATAATCGTCATCATTACATTTATGAGGCATACCGTTATAGCCGACCGAAAGTATTTTGTTGTTTTCGTCAACTATACAAGCGCCGACCTGTGTAGACGGGTCTTTACTACGCAAGGAAGAAAGCAACGCTATACCCATAAAATATTCATCCCAAGATATATAACCTTCTCTTTTCATAAAAATCCCCTTTACGAATAGATTATATTTATTATACACTATTTATATTGATAGTGCAAGAATGAAAAAAAGTCCCGCAAAGCAGGACTTTTCATCACGTAATCATTATGTTTATACGGCTCTGGTAACCTTACCGGACCTTAAACAACGGGTGCAGACATTGATATGACGGGGAGTGCCGTCAACGATAGCCTTTACCTTCTTTACGTTGGGCTTCCAGGTTCTGTTGGAGCGTCTGTGAGAGTGGGAAACCTTAATGCCGAAGGCGATTTCCTTTTTGCAAATTTCACACTTTGCCATTGTTTGCACCTCCTTGATTTTCCTTGACAAAACATTTTTGTCACAATAGCAACAATTATAATAACAAATTACTTTTCAAAATGCAAGTGTTTTTTTATATTTTTTTCATTTTATTTTCTTTTCCCCTCGCACTTGACAACTAAGAATAAAAATCATAAAATTAAATGGTAATAAAAGCGAAAGGCTTGTGAATATGATTAGAGAAAAATATGATTTATGGGTTAAACGTGCAGTTAAAGACCCTGATTTAATCCCGGAACTTAAAAAAATGGAAAAAGACGAGAACGAAATGAGCGAGGCTTTTTATAAAGACCTCGAGTTCGGAACGGCGGGACTTAGAGGAATTATAGGCGCCGGAACCAACCGCCTAAACGTCTATACAGTGGGAAAAGCCACGCAGGGCCTTGCCGCATATGTCAATTCCGTTACAAACAACGGCAGTGTTGCCATATCGTATGACAGCCGTATAAAATCAGAACTGTTCGCTCACGAGGCGGCAAGTGTTTTTGCCGCAAACGGCATTAAAGTTTATATATACAAAGAACTAATGCCGGTACCTATGTTATCTTTTGCGGTCAGAAAACTAAAATGCAACGCCGGTGTTATGATAACCGCAAGTCACAACCCGTCCAAATATAACGGCTACAAAGCATATGATGAAACAGGTTGTCAGTTAGGACCCGAAGCCGCCGATTACGTTCTTAACATAATGAACAGCGTCGACATTTTTGAAGGCATAAAAAGCGTAGCATTTGATGAAGCCGTAAACGATAAAAGGATAGAATATATCGGAGATGACGTAATAAACGAATATCTTGACAAGGTTGAAAGCGCAAGAGTAAATAAAGACCTTGACCTTTCCGACCTTAAGATTATTTATACGCCGCTTAACGGCGCCGGAAACAAGCCCGTTAGAGAGATACTTAAAAGAATAGGCATAAAAGACGTTACCATAGTTAAAGAGCAGGAACTGCCAGACGGCAATTTCCCCACCGCTCCTTATCCTAACCCGGAAATTAGAGAGTGTTTTAACGTGGCGCTATCCCTTGCCGAAAAGGTAAAACCCGACATTTTACTCGCTACCGACCCGGACTGTGACCGTGTAGGCGTTGCCATACCTTATAATAACGAATACCGACTGATAAGCGGTAATGATATGGGTGTTTTGATGCTTAATTATATTTTAAGCGTCAGAAAACAACTCGGTACTCTGCCTGCAAATCCCGTTGCGGTTAAAACCATAGTATCAAGCGAACTTTGCAAAGAGATAGCGAAAAAATACGGTTGCGAACTAAAAGAGGTTTTAACCGGTTTTAAGTTTATCGGTGAACAAATCACAAACCTTGAAAAACGCGGCGAAGAGGAACGTTTTATCTTCGGATATGAGGAGAGTTACGGTTATCTTATCGGCGCTCACGCCCGTGACAAAGACGCCGTTGTGGCTTCTATGATAATTTGCGAAATGACCGCTTATTATAAGGCTCACGGCATAAACCTGATTGACCAGTTAAACAATATATATGAGGAGTTCGGTTATTTCCTGACTTTACAAAAAAGTTTCACAAGCGAGGGTCAGGCAGGTCTTAAAAAGATAGCCGATACAATGGTGAGAATCAGAGAAAATCCGCCTGAAAACTTCGGCACACTAAAAGTTTCGGTATTAAAAGATATACAAAAAGGAGAGGCTTTAGACCTTCAAACAAAGAAAAAAAGCGAAATACTTCTCCCCCGTTCTAACGTATTGGCGTTTTACTTTACTGACGGCAGTTCGGCAATTATCCGTCCGTCAGGCACCGAGCCTAAAATAAAGATATACGTCAACGCAGTAGGAAAAACAAAAGAAGAAGCTGAAAAGGTTAGAGAAACTATTCTTTTAGCCGGTGAAAAGATTTTAGGCTTCTGATATTAAAAAACAAAAACGCTTCCCTTATGGAAGCGTTTTTTTATTTATTTGCTTATTCTTCGCTTGATTTTTCTTCGGGGTCAATATCGGCTACTTTGACGTTTACGTGTGTTACTACAGTACCTGTCAGTGTTTGGATTTTGTCCTTGACATTGTTCTGTACCGCCTCGGCAACTTCTCTTGCCGGAACGTCTTTTTTAAGGCAAATAAAGAGGGTTATATTTACAGAGCCGTTTAAGTTTTCAACCTTAACGCCCTTAAAAGCGCTTTTATTTCTCAAAACCTCTTTAATATCAACCTGTTGTTTTGAAAGTCCGCTGACTCCCTCTATTTCACAAGCGGCAATCTCCGCCATTTTCTCTATAACTTCATTACTGACGGATAATTCTATATTCTCAGACATTTTTAATTCCTCCGTATTCTTTTTCTTTCTAAATTGTATCACAACTATTTAATTTTGGCAAGAATTGTTTTATTTTACGGTAACAATTTTTACTTTTCCTATCGGAATACTTGTTTGCGTCGTTACGGTATCCTCTATTTGAAGGGTTTGTTCGGTTGTAAGTCCTTCCGACTTAACTACTATATTTGCGCTATCTTCTCCGAGAATTGCGACAACTTCCTTAAAACCCTTTGCAGCAAGTATTGACTCTATGTTTTGCGAGGCGGCTATTCTGTTTGATAAAACCGACAACTGCTTTAATGCCTCTTCTTTTTCTTCTGGGGTTATTGATGCGGATTTTAAGGCTTCTTCAACCGTTTCCTCCGCCTTTTCATACGCCTTTTCCCTATCTTGTTTAGCGGTGGCAAAATAATCACTTGCGCTCTCTTTAACCTTAGCGGCGGTTTCTACCGTTTCGCTGTTCTTTTTGTTGCTGACAAACTTTGCCTCGCCTAAATACTTGCCGTCCCCCGAATAACGCATATTCAGCCACACCGCCGCCGCAAGTGCCAACACCATAAAGAAAACCGCTATGTGATTTTTAGTTAAGACTTTACCTTTTTTCATTAGTCTGTTCCTCCTGATATGTATACTCTTTTGCTTGTTATATTCAGCGCCGCAGTAACGGCGCCTGATATTTTTGCGCTCAAATACTCATCGTCGCCACCCTCGCAAATTATCGCCACACCTCTTATTTCGGGCATACTTTCGGCGATAACTAGCGCTTTTTCAGCACCGTCTGAGTCACGAACAGTAACATATGAACGTTTTGTTTTTTCGGTGTTTTGCCCCCCTGAAGACGACTCGCTTTTTGCGGTATCGTTTTCCTTTGTATCGGCATAGGTGTATCTTGTTCCGCTCTCTAACGTGACGACAACGGTCGGGTTTTTATCTCCTGTGATTTTGGTGACGATTTTTTCAATATCACCTTTTAATTCATTTGTGTATTCATCTATTTCAATTCCGCTTTCATTTTGTTCTCTTGTTTCTTTTGATTTCGGAATAAAGGTTGATAAAACTATAAGTGCTACACCGCCTAAACACAATGCGGTGATTACTTTTTTGTTTTTTAACCTTACTTTTATTTTATTAAAGTATTCATTCATTTATAACACTCACCTTTATATTTTCGCTGTTCAAGGCCTCTTTTATTTTTTCTGATGTTTCTTTTGTTTGTATTTTTACATATATATAGGTTATTTTTCCGTCCGGGTCTTTAGAAAAATCAACCTCTAATTTACTATAATCAATGCCGGCTATAGAGAGTGCGCTTTTTATAGTCAGAAACGCCGTTTGCTCGTTTATACTTTCTATATTTTCTTCCACCGTTTCTTCGGTAAAAGAGTAATCAAAATCTATATGGCGAGGAACTGACAAAAGTATCAGCAAAACAAAGGTAAGACTTAATATATAAATAATAGGTTTCTTAAAAGTTTTTTCGGGAACAAGTATATATAATGCGCCTATAACTATTCCGCCAAGGCTAAAGGTTTTAAGAAAAGAAAAAATACTGTTCATACGCCTTTACCCACCGCCACAACACTTGCTAAAGATATAATAAACAGCGCCCCCGACAGCAGCATTATTCCAAGCATAGCGGCGAGTACCGAGTCAACTGACCGAAGGAGTACCGCCGTCTTTTTTTGACCGAACAACTCCCCTACAACCGCCGAGAGTGAAAAGCAACACCGCCACAGTATAACGTCTACCAAAACAGGCAAAATCAAAAGAGCAACTACTATAACTGCATAAATAGCCACCGAGTTTTTGAGCATTGATACTGAGGATGAAACGGCGCTTACCGCTTCGGATAAAACGCCGCCTGCTACGGGTACTGATGTGCCAAGCACAAACTTTGCGGTTTTAAGCGCCACGTCATCACTTGAAGACATAACAGCATTTTGAAGGGTTAAAACACCCAAAAACACCGTTGAAATAAAGGTTAATACCCAGTATGTGACCTTTTTAAGCGTTTCGGCAGGATTTATATTTGCAACAAGGGGTGAAACACCTGCCGCAATGCTTACACTTAAATATCCGCCCATAAGCGGTAAAACGCCATAGGTTGCAAAACTTGAAACGGCGTTTGCCGAAAGAAGCATAGTAACACTTGAAGTTGCCGCCGTTGCCGTTTTACCCGAAGCGGCAAGAAGTGATGTCAACGCCGGAATAAGACCTATCATAAACGCCGAAGATGCCCTAATCGACTCCGCCGCCGCAGTTGAGCAGGCGTAGACCGAAGCGCCTACAACGGAAATGATTACTGCCGGAGAGAGTATCTCAATATACCTCAAATACTTTTCATTTCCAAAAGAGTTAAAGGCGGAAAAAAGAAGAATTATCCCGCAAATCGAAAAGAAAGAGAATATCGGCTTTTTTATATCTCCTTTAAGCAAAGATAGTACAAACTTAAATATGTTTTGCGCTTTCAGGTTAGTCACCCAGTCACTTTTATCAGGCGATAAACCGTCTTTTTCTAAAATATCTTTAGTGTCACTGTCAATTATCGAGTCAAAAGTATCACCTAAATATGTACTGTAATTATCATGATAAGTGTCTTCCGCTTTAACCTTGACACCGCCTAATATAAACAGGCAAAAAATTATTGCAATTATCTTTTTCATATTTCACTAAACTTAAGCACCATATCGGCTATTTTCAAAAACACCGGTACACTAAGAACAAATATAACGCCTTTTCCTGCAAGTTCCGCCTTTGAAGCGAGGGCGGTTTGTCCCATATCTCTGCAGGTATCGGCTACGGTTTCGGATAAATAGGCAATTATCAGCGCCTTTACCCCTAAAAGTATCAATTCTCCTGCGTTTGTATTTTGGCTTAAAAAATCCTTTAATGCTTCTATTTTCTCCCCTGCGTATATCAAAACTATTACGGCTATAGAAACAGCAGATAAAATAATTATCACAAAAGAGAACTCGCCGCCGTTTTTCTTAAGCAAAACGCTCATAATAGCGGCGCAAACTATCAAAAAAAGCGCTTTATAAAGCATACTCACAGCCCGAACATCCCCTTTACGCTTGTAAAAAGGTCGGAAATGGCTTTTACAACCATTAAAAGCACAACCACAAGTCCTGCAAGAGAGGTCAGCATTGCCTGTTCTTCCCTGCCGGAGCGGACAAGAACCTGGTGCAAGACTGTAACTATTATGCCTATGGCGGCAATTTTGAAGATAAAATCAACGTCCATATTTTTCTCCTTATATAAGCAAAACCACTGTGGCAAACGCCAATGAAACACCGCCTACAATGTATATTCTTCTTTTTTGTGCCGCCTCTTTTTCGGCGGCGGTTTTATATTTTTTGAAAAGGGTTATATAATAATCGCAATTATTGTTCTCCCCTCTTACCGTTTTCTTTCCGGCGCTTTCAATATAGTTTATAAGGGTCTTTTTTTCTTCTTCCTTTAAGGGAAAATCGTCAGAAAATACAGGTGTTAATCCCTCAAACGATATTCCTTTTATACTGCTGAAACTTTCCGTTAAAATATCTTTTGTTTCTTTGCCGGAATACAAAACAGCCGTTTTATAGTTTTGTATGGCGTTTATTATATCAAGCATAAGTTTTTCTCTTTTTGTAAGTGTATCCGCTTTGCTTATTGCAAAAAAACAAATGCCGAAGCTTATGAAAATTAGTCCCGATATTTTAAGAACAGTCAAGTAAAACATCTCTTTTTGATAGTATTTTTATATTTTCGCCGGGCGTATTTGATAAAAGGGCTATATACTCTATTACACCGCTTTTTATAAGGTTTTTTGTAACGTTTCTACTTTTTAATTCCGATATACTCCCTGCGTGTGCAGTTGTGATAATCTTTACCCCGGCATTAAAAACGTCGTACACGCTTTTCAGTTCCGACATTGTGCCTATTTCGTCAAAAGCAATAACCTGAGGACTCATACTTCGAAGCGCCATTTCGCACCCTTTTGCTTTGTCTTTTGTTATAGTGACGTCGGCAAAAGCGCCAAGGTCAAATCCTACTGCTATTTCCTGCCTTGAATCTATAACCGATACCCTGATTTTTTCCATTGATAAATAGCACACCGCATCTCTTAAAATGGTGGTTTTTCCGCTGCCGGGCACCCCTGCAATCAAAAGACCGCTTGTCAGATACGGAAAAAGCGGCTTTGCCGCATTTTTTACTTCTTTGGCTATTCTTATATTTATTGAATAAACCTCACTAAGCGCACCGTTATAGAACTTTCCCGTAACTCCCGCTCTGCACCCGTTACCGAGTGATAAATATCCGTCGCTTAGTTCAAAAGAGTGTGCAAAAACCGAGCGGTTAGTAAGGGATAAAAAGACTTTTTCTATATCTTCTTTTGTTATATATACCGCCGATTTTGAAGAAAAATCCGTCAAAGCACCGCCCCGTAGCAAATAGTAACTTTCCCTTGGCGAACTAATAATCAAAAAAGACTCGATTTTAAGCCTTATTTCACAAATACTATCCAGTTCCGCCTCCGATAAAAAAAGCATAGGACGGGCTATTTTTTCCGGCAGTTTTTCAATTATGTTTTTTATTTTCTCGTTCATTTTTCCCTCTCTACTTGTCCTGATATAACTTATGAGGACAAGAATAAAGTTAGAACAAAAAAAGTCCCCCTGTTTCGGGGGACTAAAACTTTTTGCTTTATTATTCTTCTATTTCCCAGTTATGCCAAATGGCTTGAACGTCGTCGTTTTCTTCAAGGGCATCTATTAGTTTTTCCATTTTTTCCTGCATAGCCGGATCGTCGATTTTACTTGTTGTGGTCGGGATATACTGAACTTCAGCCGAGAGGAAAGAATAACCTTTTGCCTCGAGATTATCACGCACGGCGCCAAGTTCAGCAGGAGCGGTAGTTATTTCAAAAACGTCACCGTCAAAATTAAAGTCCTCAGCGCCTGCTTCAAGGGCGGCATCCATAACGGTTTCCTCGTCGTTTCCTTCACCCTCAATTTCTATAACGCCCTTGCGGTCAAACATAAACATAACCGAGCCTGACTGACCGAGGTTTCCGCCGAACTTATCAAAATAATGACGAATATCGCCTGCGGTACGGTTTCTGTTGTCGGTAAGTGTTTCAACTACAACGGCTATTCCGCAAGGTCCGTATCCCTCGTATATGAGTTCCTCATAATCGCTTCCTCCGCTTTCACCTGCGGCTTTTTTGATTATACGCTCAATATTATCATTAGGAACGTTTGCCGCTTTTGCCTTTGCTATTGCGTCTTTTAGACGACTGTTTTCAAGGGGGTTAGGTCCGCCCTGTTTTACTATGACGGAAATCTCTTTGCCGATTTTGGTAAAGATTTTAGCCTTTGCGGCGTCGGTTTTTTCCTTTTTTCTTTTGATATTATTCCATTTACTATGTCCGGACATAAAATGCTTCCTTTCAAATCAACTCTATAAATAATAGTATTTTTATAACGGTTTGTCAAACATTGTTTAATAATAGCGCCTTATCTAAAATACGCAAAACGTCCTCAAAAGAGTTTATCTCGCCGCATTCTTTGCGGAGTTTTG
>JAFRLW010000032.1 GCA_017431035.1 Clostridia bacterium | reverse complement strand
GTTTGTTATCCCCTACCTTGATATCAAAGGTGCCGTCACCCGTTATCTTTCCGTCGTTTGAGGTGGCGGTAATGGTGACTTTGTTTACGCCGTATTTTACTATAGCGGTATAATTAAAAACATTTTTATCAAAGAGCGGTACAAGATTTGCACAGCTGACTTTGAGGTCAGTCAAAGCGATATTGCTTGAAAGATATTGTTTGCCACCGCTTGATGAATAGTTGTTTTCGGTCTTGGGTGCTTTATTCACTGTGACTTCAGTTGTAACTCTGTCGAATTTAGCGTCTGCGTTTTTTATAACGTTTCCGCTGAACACAAATTCACAAACAGCAGGTTTAGTAGCCACAAAAGCGACCGTAAAAGTGCAACTGTATGTTCCGCCCTCTGATTGAAGTCTTACTGCGTCATTAGAAATACCAACCCCTCCGGAAACATAGCTAAAAGCCTCGTTGTCAAAAGACAATTCTCCTGAGAAGTTGGTAATAATATCACTTGAGTTGCAAGTGCAATATACATATACTAAATCGTCGACGTTTACTGTATTTGATGAAACGCTGACCGAAAAATTATTGTCGGCATAGACGACTCTTCCGGGTGAAAATATAGATATAAAGAAACCAATGATTAAAGCCGCACAAACGAACCTCACAAAAAACTTCATAACATATTATCCCCTTGTTATCAATATGTGTTTTTTATTTGATTTTTCTTGCTTCTATATAAAATCTCTTATCATCAGCATATCCCATAGAAAAGGTCTTTCGAGGAAGTGACCCCTCTTTTCTGACGGCAAAAAAGAGTTCATCTTTTTTCATACCGTCAAACAAAAAGCCTACCGCATTTTCATTTTGACATATTTTTTCAAGTGAGTTTTCCCCGTGAATATAGTCTATTTCTATATCCTTTTTATCTTTTAGATAATCATCCAAAAAGATTTGCAGTGTGCCAACCGGCAATTTATGAAGCGGTTTTACGCTAATAGTTTTTGCACCGTTTTTGAAAACACAGGTAAACTTTTGGGCGTCGGCGCCGTCATACTCACCATTTGTATATGATAAAAACGCATTTATTACGGTTTCGGGCGAAGCTCCGAAAACAACCCTATAGATAGGCTCAAAGTCGATAGCGGTATCAAATATATTGACAACGCTGACAAGAGCATATCTGTTTTTTTCGTTAGGATTTTTGTTATAACACTCTTTTGCCGTTGCGAGAGAGTGATTTCCGTCTCCTACACAAAAGAGCATACCTTCACTTTGTGTATAAAGCGTGTCAAAGGCTTTTGTTATCTCATATTTTGTTTTATCGTCTACAAGCCAAGCCTTTATATGACCGCCGTTTTGCATTAAATCAAAATCATACAGTTTTTTGAAAGACGACATATTGTTATTTATAATATTCATCACCAAAAAATCTTTATCTTCGGCGAGAAGTAAAATATGAGGCATTTCAAGGGGGGCTTTTTCACGTATTTTCACCCTTGGCGGTATTCTTTCAACAACCGTTTTTTCGCTTGCTCTGATAGGCGCTGTGGTATTCGGCATATAGTCATATGCTTCTAGGTCAACTTTGCCTATCAGTTCATATCTTGTGCGGTTGTCGCTTTGCAACCGTTCAACAAAGATATAACTATCTTTATACTCGGCAAAAATATCGTTTTTAAGAAGTTTTGACATCTCACCGTTTATAGCGTCTATACTAAGGGAGTTATCGTCTTTAAGATATATTTCAGGCAATGTAATGTTAAGCGCAGAGGGGCTATCGCCCACCGTCTTTTTTACCTTGTCCCAATATTCCGGCTCGCTTGTGTACTGGTCACAGGCAATAACCGCCCATTTAGACAAATCACACTTCGGAACTAATATATCCGCCGGTGAAAATATATTTTGCATAAATAATCCCCTTAGAACTTTGAAATCTCTACTGATGTTACGCAGTCGTTATCTATATCTATATACACTCTGATTTTGCTTCTTTTATCCCTTGAAAACAGGAAATAGTCAAGGTAATAACTGTTCTCGTTCACCGCATAAAAATGCGAGGGAGCGCCCAAATACTCAATAACGTCGGTTATTGCGGAGTCGTTGCTGACGCCGTTAATAAAGAACTGACCGAAATGTGAGTCAGAAACAAGATAGTTGTTTTCCGATACGATATATTTGACTATTTTAGCGTCACTAAGTTCTACCGATGATTTTGACGGGTTGTAAAACTGAACAACAAGATGTTTTCCGAAACTGTCCGTCATTTCCACTTTCAGAGATTTTCCGGCTTTGATATTGGTGCTTTCATTATAATTAGAACCTTCGATAAAAGAAAACCCGTTGTCGATAAGTTTTGAAAGTTTAATCGGGAGTTCAAGTTCGGTACCCGAGTAAATGAAATTGTATTCATATTTTTTACCGAGATATATTTGAGAATAGTTCTCCTCATCATATAAACTTATATCAAAGAAGGTCGGCATCACCTCATCATCCGATTTGATATCGGGAACTTTTACATTTGCATACTTGTTTTCACTCTCGTTATCGCTCTTGCCGTAGTCGCTGTCAAACTTTGAGCAAGCAGACAAAGAAAAGAGCATAACAACCGCTAAAAGTAGTGATAAAAGCCTGATGTTTTTCATTTTGATACCTCCGATATATCTTTTTTTATTGCTTTAATTAAATCATCTTTTGAAGAAAACTTAATTTCCTCTCTTAAATACTTTTGAAGTGTTACCTTTACATCTTTTCCGTAAAGGTCACCGCTGTAATCTAAAATATGGGTTTCCGCCGCAATGTGATCGATAAGAAAAGTAGGTCTTGTACCTATATCGGAAACAGCGCCGTACTCTTTGCCCTCTATTTCCACTGCCGCTTTATATACGCCGCTTTTTGGAATAACGAGTGTGTCGGGTATTTCCTGATTTATTGTAGGAAAACCGAGTAATCTTCCTCTTTGGTCACCCTTTTTGACAGGTGAAGTGAAAGAGAACGGAAAAAACAAAAACTCATTTGCCCTCTCTATTTTTCCCTCTTTTATAAGACCTCTTAAAAAACTTGAAGATATGACCGTTTCTTTTGTCTTTACAGGTGCCGTGACCGAGAGTTCTATCCCCTCTTCTCTGCAATAATCTGTCAGGAAAGCCACATCCCCTGCAGCACCCTTTCCAAAGCGAAAGTTCTCACCGCAGGCAATAAGGCTCAAATCATATTTTGAAGTTATATAATCTAAAAACTCTTTTGGCGACATATCACCTATTTTTATAAGGTCTAAAAACTCCACTTTGTTTATACCAATCGAGAGTAATGCCTTTTCCCTATCATTATAGGTCATAAGCAGTTCATTATCAAGTCCGCCGAGTTTAGGCAGGTTTTTGAATGTAACGGCAATACTGTTATATCCGTGCGTTTTTTCAAGCACCGCACGGTGTCCTTTATGCAGTCCGTCAAAGACTCCAAACGCAACAGCCGTTTTCATTTTTTCACCGCCTTTGATTTATTATCACTAAGGACAATAAACCTTATTTTACATAACACACTTGATAACAAGCATTTCTTTTTGTGAGTCTATTCCGCCAAGACCTATAAAATCACCTTCCGGATTAAAGACCCTTAAAACCTCACTACTTTGCGGATTATCTATCTTTAATCTATCAAGAGATAATTGTCCGCCGTTCTTAAAACGCACCGCCTGTTTTTCGGTGACAAAAAGTTTGCGAAGATGTTCAACCGCCTTATCGGCAGGGATAATATATTCATTTATATTTTCTGCCGTAAAACTATCCAAATCGACGCATTGCTTGATAGTAAAGCCGGCGGTCGCCGTTCTTTTAAGACCGGTCATAACCGCCCCTGCGGACAGTTTTTCTCCTATATCACGAATAAGACTTCTGATATATGTCCCTTTTGATACGGTGGTCAAAAAGGAAAACTCACCGATATCTTCTTTATAGTCTACAAGTTTTATGCTTTTTATTGTGACTTTTCGAGGTTTTATTTCAACCTCTTTGCCCTCTCTCGCAAGTTTATATAGTCTTACGCCGTCAATTTTTAGTGCACTGAAGATAGGCGGCGTTTGCATATAGTCGCCGCAAAAACTCAATACGGCGCTCTCTAACTCGTCGGGTTTTATATGAGCCTCTACCTTTTTTACCACTTCACCCGTGATATCAAGGGTATCGGTCACGGTGCCGAGTTTAGCAGTGGCAAAATAGGTTTTATCGGCAGAAAGCAAATAGGAAGAAAGGGACGTGGCTTTTCCGCAAAGCAACGGTAAAACACCGCTTGCCATAGGGTCAAGCGTGCCCGTATGTCCTATCTTTTTTTCACCCGATAGGCGTTTCACCTTTGCGACAACGCCGAAAGAGGAAATGCCTGCGGGCTTATTTATCAGCAGTAGTCCCGTCATTTGACTGCTCCATAACTTCTTTTATAACCTGCAATATTTTTTCTTTTACGCTGTTAAGGTCGCCTTTAACCGTGGCGCCTGCCGCCGCTTTGTGACCGCCGCCGCCGAGTTTACTACCTATATCGGAAGCATTAAGCGGAGGATATGTACGAAGCGAAACCTTAAAGGTATCAGCGTCGGTTTGTTTTATCGAAACCCCGCATATTACACCCTCAACGCTTCTGGACATAACGGCAATTTTTTCGAGTTCATTTCCCGAACAACCCGTTTTTTCAAGCATTTCACTTGTGACGGTAAGCACCATACATTTATCATTAAAGTGATATTCCGCAGTATCAAGTACCAGCCTTTCAAGTTCAAGAAACTGTCTTGATTTAGTATCAAACATTATGCGGTTTATCTCATCGGCTTTGATATTATATTCATATAATTTCGCCGCAATTTTATGGGTTTTTGCGGTTACATTTTGATACTTAAAGCAACCCGTATCGGTAGATATACCGGTATAGAGCGCTTTGGCAATAATATCGTTTATTTTTATGTGCATACAAAGGAGCAGTTCGTATATAACCTCACACGCCGCCGATGCATCCGAGTCAAGCAAAAGGTTTTTAGCATACTTTGTATTTGATATATGGTGGTCTATACAAAGGTCTACCCTGTCGCCGAACTTTTCCTCATAGCACCCGAGTAACGCCTTATCGGCAACGTCAACGGCAACAACGTATGCGCCGCTCTCACTTACCATATCGGTATTGCTTACAAAATAGCGATACTTTTCGGGAATTGTATCAGGACACAAAACCGCAACCTTTTTATTAAGCATTTTGAGCGCATAAAAAAGTGCAAATCCCGAACCCAAGGTATCCCCGTCGGGCGACGAGTGGGTCAAAATTATAAAATTGTTATTGCGTTTAAGCAGTTTTGCCGTTTGTTTTATTGACAAACAAGTGCAGGTTTGTAAATTGTTTTCGGTCATAACAGACCTCCTGAGTTTTTACTTCTTAAATGATTCAATTATCCTTGAAATATGAGCGCTGGTTTCAATGGAATTATCGGCTATAAACTTAAGTTCCGGAACTTTGCGAAGTTTCATTCTTTGTCCGAGTTCACGCCTTATATATCCGGCGGCGCTTTTATTGAGCGCCTTTACCGACTCGGCGGTTTTTTCACTGCCCTCAATAGCGCTGACATATATATCGGCATAAGACATATCGCCCGAAACGTTGACCTTTACTATGCTCAGCAATTTGCTGATACGGGGGTCTTTCACCTCACGAAGCAATTCGGAGAGGCAAAGTTTTATATCCGAAGTTACACGATTTATTTTGTATCCCGGCATTATTCTCTATATTCCTCCATAACAAAGGCTTCAAACTGGTCGCCCTCTTTAATATCGGCAAACTTTTCAAGTCCGATACCGCACTCAAATCCTTTTTCAACCTCTTTAACGTTATCTTTGAAGCGGCGAAGCGAAGCTATATTATCCTCAGCAACAACTATACCGTCACGAACTACCCTTATCTGACAAGTACGTGTAACCTTACCGCTTGTAACGTAACAACCGGCGATAGTTCCGACACTTGAAATCTTGTAGGTGTTTCTGACCTCAACATTGCCGATAATGTTCTCACGGTATTTCGGTGCGAGCATACCTTTCATAGCGGCTTCTATTTCCTCAATGCAGTCATAGATAACTCTGTAAGTGCGGATATCAACGCCGTCCTTTTCAGCGGTTGCTTTTGCTACGGCGTCGGGACGAACGTTAAAGCCTACTATTATAGCGCCCGAAGTTCCCGCAAGCATAACGTCTGATTCGTTAATAGCGCCTACACCGCCGTGAATAACGTTGACCTTAACCTCATCGTTAGAAAGTTTTACAAGACTGTCTTTAACCGCCTCTACGCTACCCTGAACGTCGGCTTTAACGATAATGGCAAGTTCTTTAAGTTCGCCTTCATTAAGATTTTCAAACAGGTTATCAAGGGTAACCTTTTGTTTTTGATTAAACAAATCGTTCTTTATCTTTTCCTTGCGCTGTTCAACAAGTTCACGGGCGAGTCTTTCATCGGATACGGCGTCAAATCCGTCGCCGGCAGAGGGGGTTTCGGTAAGACCTGTAATCTCGACCGGAACGGACGGTCCGGCAGATTTTACCTGTTTTCCGTTTTCATCGGTCATCATACGTATTCTGCCGACTGTAGTACCGGCAACGATAATATCGCCGAAATTGAGAGTTCCGTTTTGTACAAGAAGAGTAGCAACCGGGCCTTTACCTTTATCAAGACGAGCCTCGATAACAACACCTTTAGCCTTGCGGTTGGGGTTGGCTTTAAGTTCCTGCATTTCGGCAACAAGCAATACGTTTTGAAGCAGTTCATCAATACCCTCATGGGTTTTAGCCGAAACCTTTACGCAAATAACGTCGCCGCCCCACTCTTCCGGTACCAGTTCATGTTCGGTGAGTTGTTGCATTATTCTATCGGGATTAGCGTCCGGCTTATCCATTTTGTTTATGGCTACGATAATTTGTACCTTTGCCGCTTTTGCGTGGTTGATAGCCTCAATGGTTTGGGGCATAATTCCGTCATCCGCCGCAACAACAAGTATTGCAATATCGGTAGCCATAGCGCCGCGCTGACGCATAGCGGTAAATGCGGCGTGACCGGGCGTATCAAGGAAGGTAATGTTTTGTCCCTGACATTTTACCCTATATGCACCTATATGCTGAGTAATTCCGCCTGCTTCCGTATCGGTAACGGCGGTATTTCTTATAGCGTCAAGCAAAGAGGTTTTACCGTGGTCAACGTGACCCATAACAACAACAACCGGATCACGGGGTTTGAGGTTTTCGGCGGTATCCTCTTCAATATCCATAATCTTTTCCTCAATGGAAACGGTTACGAGTTTTTGAATTTTTGCGCCCATTTCGGTAACAACAATTTCGGCGGTATCATAGTCGATAACCTGATTAACCGTCGCCATCATACCGAGTTTCATAAGTTCTTTTATAACGTCGGCAGCAGTCTTTTTAAGAGCGGCGGCGAGTTCGCCTACGGTTGTTTCCTCACCTACTGTTACGGTAATAGGCGTCTTTTTGATGCGTTCAAGTTGCATACGGCGAAGTTTATCCGCTTCGGTTTCTCTTTTAGAACCCTGAGGACGACGATAATCCTGCGATTTTTGTTTTATCTTTTGTTTCTTGTAGAAGTTATCACGCATAGTGTTTGCCGGCGCAATATTCTCATACTTCTCGTTGTACTTATCTATATTGACGTTAGAAGTTCTTGTGTCAACGTGCATAAGTTTAGCAGGACCTCTGTTTGGCGCAACGCTCTCTCTTTTTTCCTTTTTGGGCGGTGCAACAAGCGGACCTGTGTATACTTCTTTTTCAACCTTTTTCTCGGCCTTTTTAGGTTTAACCTCAGCCTTTTTATCCTTTTCAGGCTTTTCGGTCTTGGCGGGTTTTTCTTCCGCCGTCTTGGTTTTTGGCTCTGCCTTGACCTTTTCGGCCTTTGGCTTAGTCTCTGTTTTAGCAACTGTCTTTTCTTCCGCTTTAGGCTCCTTAGCCTTTTCTTTGGCTTTCTTTTCCGCCTCGGCGGCAGCCTTTAATTGCTCAAGTATGGCAAGCTGGTCGGCAAGTTTTTTATCCTTTTCATCCTGCCTTTTCTTTGCGGCTTCTTTTCTTGCCGCTTCACCTGTAGCAAAGTATTCCTTAAAACTTTTAACACTATGTGACAAGGTAAGCGCATCAAACAAAAGGGCAAACTCTTCCCCTACGATACTTGCGCCCGACTTTTTCTCCTCACCTGTTATACCTTTTACAAGCGAAATAATCTCCTTTGAGGTCATGGAAAAGTCTTTCGCTATATCACTTATCTTAAACTTTCTCACGGTTTTATCGGTCATTATATTTCCTCCTCGTTTGAAATTGAGTTTGCAAAATTATTATCGTTTACCGAAATAATTCCGCACGACTTTCCGACGGCGTGGGATAAACTTTTCATATCCACGTCTAAAGCCATATAAGGTACTTTCGTTTTATTTGCTAAATAGATTACTTCTTTTTTACTTTTAGCCGAAACGTCAAGGGCGGTCAGTAATAGTTTTGATTTTCCCCTTTTTACCGACTCGGTCGCTGCTAACATTCCGAAAGACAGTTTACCCGCCTTTGAAGCAAAGCCTAAAAGTGTCAGTATTTTTTGAGTCAATCTTCTACCTCCGCCAAAAGCCTTTCAAAAACGCTTTCTTCTATCTCAGCACCAAACGCACGGGAGAGCGCCGAAGTCTTTTTGGCTTTTTGAATACACTCTTTGCTTTTGCAAATGTATGCTCCCCTGCCGTTTTGTTTAGAGGTATCATCAAAAAAGATTTCACCCTGCTTGTTATACACAATTCTCATAAGTTCCGCCTTTGGTTTCATTTCTCTGCAGGCGATACATGTGCGCATGGGTATTTTCTTCTGTTTAGTCAAACAAAAGCACCTTCCTTTTTATTCCCCAAAGTATCCGCTTTCGGGATGAATATCGATTTTCCAACCGGTAAGTTTTGCGGCAAGACGGACATTTTGTCCCTTGTTGCCGATAGCGAGTGACAACTGTGACTCGGGAACGCTTACCTTACACGACTTCGGATCCTCGCTTAAAATCTCAACCTCAACAACCTTTGCAGGTGAGAGCGCCTCAGTAATAAACTCGGTGGGATCCTCACTGTATTTAACAATATCTATCTTCTCGCCGGCAAGTTCCTCAACTATTTCATTAACACGGGAACTTTTTGCGCCGATACAAGCGCCTACCGCGTCAACCTCGGGATCGGCGGAATATACGGCAATTTTTGTTCTCGAACCTGCTTGACGTGAAATCGCCTTTATCTCAATAGTACCGTCGAATATCTCGGGAACTTCCGACTCAAACAGGCGTTTTACAAGTCCGGGATGTGTACGGGAAAGCATAATGCGAGGACCTTTTTCGGTATCTTTTACGTCAACTATATAAACTTTTATATGGTCGCCCTCTTTTAACACCTCATCGGGAACCTGCTCAATTTTAGGCAATGTCGCTTCGCTGTTGCCTATTTTGATAATTGCGTTGCCGGTTTTGGGGTCAACTCTCTCAACAAGCGCAGTAACAAGTTCACGGTTTCTGCTCTGGAACTCGGCGAGTATCTGACCTTTTTCGGCATCACGAACGCCCTGGCGGAAATTGTTCTTTGAGTTTTGAGCAACTACACGGCCAAACTTTTTAGGCTCTATTTTAATATCAACATATCCTACTTTAAGCGACTTTGCATCTATCTTTTGTGCGTCTTCTTTTGAAATCTCTGTATAGGGGTTTTCAACCTTGTCTACAATTTGTTTTCTTGCAAAACAATCAAAGGTTTCCTTTTCTGTGTCTATAAGGCAGGTAACAATATCATTACCGCCGAAATCCTTTCTTGCCGCCACGGTTATGGCGTCGGCAATTTTTTCGGCAATATATGCTTTAGGTATTCCTCGTTCAGCTTCCATAGCGGAAAGCGCTGCAAAAAACTCCTTTTTATCAAGAGTATCGTTTTGAGTGTTTTTCTTCTTAGCCATTTTTTAATGTTCCTCCAATATCTTTACTTTGTATCTGAAAGAAATGCGTTTATTATTTCTTCTTTTTCGAAAACGACGGTGCTGCCGTCAGGCAACGCCAAAACAGGACCGTTTTCATATCCCTTTATCTCTCCGGTAAACTCTTTTTGACCGTTATGCTCTTTATACAGTTTTACGGTAGCGGTTTTGCCTTTTAAGATCTCGTAATGTTCTTTTTTTGTAAGTTCGGTGTTTATCCCGCTTGAGCAAACCTCTAAATAGTAGGGAACACTTATCGGGTCGGCCTCGTCTATTACGGGATCTATAGCGTGGGAAACAGCGGTGCAGTCATCAATACCTATCCCCTCAGGTTTATAGATAAAGACCCTCAAATAATGAGAAGCACCCTCTTTTAAGAAGCGAACGTCCCAAAGGGTAACGCCCTCTTTTTCAACATAAGGTTTTATAAGATCAAAAACCTTTGAGGCAATATTTGCCAAAGTCGCATCTCCTCCAAAACAAAAGTGAGTGGGTATCGCCCACTCACCTTTCTTAAAAATCTAATAGTATTATAACACAATAATATATAAAATCAAGTGTTTTTTATAATAATTATATATTTTTTTCAAAAATAAATAATTACTCGCTTTCTTCCGTATAGGTATTTACATATATTCTTACCGTTGTATCCTCGGTAATGGTCTCTCCGCTTGAGGGCGACTGGTCGATAACAACACCTGATTTTTTCTCTGAGTCGTTTTTAGCCACAACCTCGATATTGTCATAAAGTATTCCGGCTCTGAGCAGTTGAACCTTTGCGCCGAGTTCGGAAAGTTCGCTGACATCAGGCATCTGAAACTCTTCAGGTCCTAAACTAATGGTGATTTTAATGGTACTGCCTGCCTCAACCTCTGTTCCGGGGTTTACCGACTGTTCGCAAACGGTGCCTTTTCTATGTATGTTTGAATAAACTTTTTTATCAAACTCGATATTAAAGCGAGAGTATTCGTCATTTGCCTTGATTTCGGCAAAAGTCTGACCAAGCAAATTCGGAACGGCATATTTCGGTGCGGCGTTTACCGCCGAAGAGTCATAATCGCCGATAGAAGCGGTGCTCGGCATTTCGTCGCTGTTCATATCAATATCATCTTTAGAGCCGAAGACCTTATCCTTAAAGGGTCCGAAAACGAGAACTGCGGCACAAATGCCCAAAATAAGCACTGTAACAAGGGCAGTTATAAGACCGACCTTAACTCCGCTTTTTCTCTCTTTTTTCTCCTCTTTTGCGGGTTTATTTTTTTCCTTTTTATCTTTTTTCTTAACCTTTGTTTCAGTTTCAACTTCAAAGGTCTCGCCGTATACCAATTCATCTTTGAATATTTCCATATTTTCGGTTCGGTTTTCGGGCATTACCTGAAGTCCGTTTGCAATAGCAACAAGCACCTGTCTCGGCAGTTCACCTGCTATCTCGGACGGAACGGAAAGTGTATCGTTTTTAATACGGTCGACCGCCTCAGCCGGAACAACGCCCATCAGCACTCTGTAAAAAGTGGCGCTGACGGCATAAACATCGGTAAACTCGCCCATATTGAAACGCTCTTTATCGTACTGTTCAATAGCCGCATAACCGCCGTATATCTGGGATGTCAATTTGTCATTATATTCTCTGACGCTGTTAATCAGTATTTCACCGAGTCTGACTCTGCCGTCACGGCTGACAAGTATGCTCTCAGGCGATATTCCGCCATGAATAATACCTGCTTTATTAAGACCTATAACAGTATCGATAAGCGGTAACAAAAGAGGTCTTGCCTGCTCCCATTTGAGTCGTCCGTCGTTTTTTATAAGAAAATCTTTAAGGGTCACGCCGACAATTGCCGTATAAACCGAATAAACCGTGCCGTTTTCCTCAAATACCGAGTGTGTTTTCGAGAGGGCGGGAAGGTCAAGTGTAGTGAGTTTTTTATTGAGTTCAAAAAATTCTTTTGCGCCGGCGTTGAAGGCATCTATACTCTCTTCTCTGCAAAAAACTTCGCCGTCTTCGGCACGTTCGGCTATATCCTCAGGAAAATACTCTTTTATATTGACCGCTTTTTCCTCGTTTACGTCATAAGCCATATAAACTAGACTCTCGCACGAAGAAAAAAGCAATTTTCCTATCATATATCTTCCTGCCAAAATTGATTTTATCGGCAGGGCGTATTCCTCGTTAGGCTCGTTTTGATAACCGCAAAACGGGCATTTTTCCCCTTTTACTATTTCATTCATACAACCGGGACAAAGATTATTTATATCCACAAACAAAGACCTCCATTACATTTGCTAATCTTCTATTTTTACAAGTTTTCTGAAAACGCAAGTATGATATTCGGTTATAACTTTATCCTCATGCAAGGAACCGAAATACCAGTGCTTAAAATCGCAAGACCTGCCTATCTCTTCAAGGTAGCCGTTGAGTTTATTCACCCTGTCGTTATGACCTCTTCTGAGCAAAACAGCGCTTTTTACAAGAGAGGGCGGCTCGTGGGTGATAATATAATCAACCTTGCGGTTTACTTCATTAAGAGCGGAAACACCCTGCGCCATTTCATCAGGGGAAGGCTCTTCATCTCTCCACCAAAGTCCCGACGAAACACGCATATCTTTATCAACGCTCTCGCCGCCGCCGAAAGTGAAAAAGGTTTTGCCCTCTATTTTGAAAACCTGTCCTCTTTTTAGGTGCAAAAGGTTACCTTTTATACGGTTGACCCTACCGCCTCGCCAAACGGTTTCACGGCAGGCGTTTATTCTGTTGAGATTATCGTGAGTTCCCTCAACAAAAGTGACGTAAAAACGACGGGTGGACAAAAAGTCTATTACCTTTTTTTCTATCGGTGACCCGTCAAAGATATAACCGAAATCACCGCAAACTATCAAAGTATCCCCTTTTTTTAATTTGCGGAACTCTTTATCATACAGTCTTTCAAGGTCGCCGTGCATATCTCCGGTAACGTATATCACTTTTTATCACCTGCCGATATTATAATTTTATTTTAACAGGTGATTTTTGTCAATACTTATATGTTTATAAAAATGCATATTAAGATTTAGGTCTTCAACCAAAAACTATTTAGACATAAATTAAATAATCTAAAAAATTATTTGATTTTTTTATCTAAAAACGGTAAAAATCTCGGCAAATTTGTTGAAAATATTTTTCAAAAGTTTTATAATTTGTATAGTAAAAATACGATACATATAAAAGCAAAGAAGGACTATATATGGTAGAATTCAAAAGAGAGGTTCCCGTGTCAGGAAAATATGACGTTGTTGTTTGCGGAGGCGGTCCTGCAGGTATCGGTGCCTCTCTTGCCGCTGCAAGAGAGGGATGCAAAACTCTTATAATTGAGCGTTTCGGTTTCTTCGGCGGAATGGCAACAGCCGGATACGTTGACCCTATGAGCGAGTTTGCATATAACGGCTCGCTTGTTACCGGCGGTATTCCCTGGGAGTTTGCAAACGAACTTGTAAAGGCAGGCGGCGGTATTGTTGAGGAGCCACGCTGCAACGTTTCGTTCAACCCCGAAATATATAAACTTGTTGCGCAAAGAATGCTTTTGGGCGCCGGTGTCAAACTTATGATGAACACATTTTTAATAGGAGCCGAGTGTGACGACAAAAAAATCAAAAGAATATTTGTCACAAACAAATCGGGCATTTCGGCTATTGAGGCTGAAACATTTGTTGATGCAACGGGCGACGGTGACCTTGCCAACTTTGCCGGCGTTCCTATGTTGCCGCTTAGTGAACGTATGCAACCCGGTTCATTTTGTTTTATCCTCTCAGGCGTTGATACCACGACTGAGCGTATGCACATAATACATCAAAAAAACCACCGTTTTAATCATCAGGCGGTGTTTATCCGTGATACTCTTTTCAAACTTCGTGAAGAGGGCGAGTATGTTCCGCAGTTTGGCGGACCTTGGCTTGCTACCACTCTTGAGGACGGTTGTATCACAGTTAATATGACACGTTCGGCAGTTGACGCTACAAATGCGGAAGAATACTGCGAAGCGGAATGCAAAATGCGTGAAGATATTTTCCGTCTTGTTGAACTTATCTGCAAACACGTTCCCGAGTTCAAAAATGCAAAAATAGCCTCTACCGCACCTATGGCAGGCGTCAGAGAAACAAGAAGAATTAAGGGTGTACACGTACTCACCGGTGAGGAATATGTAAACACTGTCAAGTTCCCCGACTCTATCGCACGTGCCTGTCATCCGGTTGATATTCACCTTCCCGGTGACGAGGGACAAAAACTCACCTTCCCGAAAGACGCCGGTTATATCCCCTATCGCAGTCTTATCACAAACGAGTATAAAAACCTGCTCGTAGCCGGTCGTGCCGCTTCTGCCGATAGCGAGGCTTTTGCCGCTATTCGTGTTCAGGCGCCTTGTATGGAAATGGGTCAAGCCGCAGGTATAGCCGCAGGGCTTGCGAAAAGACAGGGTGTTTGCGTAACCGATATAAACACCGATGAACTTGTAGAGATTGTACGTAAATACGGCTCTTTTGTATAAAATATGCTAAATAAAACTTTGGAGGTTTTAATATATGAAAGTTGTTACATTTGGTGAAGTAATGTTAAGATTATCACCTGAAGGTTATTATCGCATTATGCAAAGCGATAAGTTTCTTGCAACATTCGGCGGCGGTGAAGCAAACGTTGCCGTAAGCCTTGCAAACTACGGTGAAGACGTATCCTACGTTACAAAATTGCCTAACAACCCCATAACCGATGCTTTTATAGGTCAAATGCACTATTTCGGCGTTAACACCGATGATATTGTTATCGGTGGAGACAGAATTGGCGTTTATTATATGGAAAAGGGCGCCTCACAGCGTGGTTCGGTTTGTATTTATGACCGCAAACATTCTTCTATTGCCGACGCTGACCCTGCCGAATTCAACTGGAAAGAGATTTTTGCCGACGCTGACTGGTTCCACTTTACCGGTATCACCCCGGCGCTGAGCGACAATATGGTTAAGGCTTGTAAAGAGGCTTGTATTGCCGCTAAAGAAATGGGTGTAAAGATTTCCTGCGACCTTAACTATCGTGGAAAACTTTGGACAAGGGATAAAGCAAAAGAGGTTATGACCGAACTTTGCAAATATGTTGACGTTCTTATTGCAAACGAAGAGGACGCAAAGGACGTTTTCGGCATTGAGGCTGAAAACACCGATATCTACGGCGGTAAATTAAACCACGAGGGTTATAAATCGGTTGCCAAACAATTAACCGATAAGTTTGGATTTGAAAAGGTTGCCATTACGCTTCGTGGCTCTATTTCCGCTTCGGAAAACGACTGGGCGGCTATGCTCTTTGACGGAAAAGATTACTATTTCTCAAAGAATTACAAACTCCGTCTTGTTGACCGTGTAGGCGGTGGCGACTCCTTTGGAGGCGGACTTATTTATGCGCTCAGAAATTACACCGACCCGCAAACCGTTATTGAATACGCCGTTGCAGCTTCTGCTCTTAAACAATCTATTGAGGGCGACTTTAACAGGGTTAGCAAATCGGAAGTTGAAAAACTAATGGGCGGAGACGGTTCCGGCCGAGTTCAAAGATAAAAGGAGATTATTATAATGAAACAGGATGTAATCAAAAAAATTAACGAAAACAAAATTATTGTTATTGTAAGAGGTGTTTTCGGTGAAGACTGTGTAAAACTTGCTCACGCTCTTTATGAGGGCGGTATAAAGATGATGGAAATCACCTTTGACCAGAGCAAACCCGACGAGTTCAACCGTACTGCTGAGGCTATTAAAGCCGTTAAAGAGGAAATGGAAGGTAAAATGATGGTTGGTGCCGGAACTGTAATTTCTCTTGAAACACTTAAAATGGCTAAAGACGCCGGCGCTGAGTATATTATCTCACCTAACACCGATGAGGAAATCATTAAAAAGACCAACGAATACGGTCTTGTTTCCATACCGGGCGCCCTCACTCCGAGCGAGGCGGTAAACGCTTATAAATGGGGTGCGGATTACGTAAAACTATTCCCGATTTCAAACCTCGGCGTTGCCTACTTAAAGGCAGTACGTGCGCCACTGTGCCATATTCCGTTTATGGCAGTAGGCGGTGTAAGCGAGAAAAACATTAAAGAGTTTATGGACGCAGGCGCAGTAGGTGCAGGCGTTGGCGGAAACCTTGTTAATAAAGAGTGGATAAAGAACGGAGAGTTTGATAAAATCACCGCTCTTGCCGCCGAGTTTATAAAGAATATGCAATAATAATTTATAAAAAAAGGGTCTTAACTTTGGGCGTCTTCAGATAGGGATTAACAGTCCAAAAACGCACATTTTGGCGAATTACTGCTTCAAAAATAACCGACATACGTCAGTATGCCGGTTATTTTATTTATTGTTCTTGCATCCCTATCTGCAGTTTTTGGATGCAAGGCAGTTTTGTACCTGCAAAACTTACTGCAGAGCGCAGTGAAAAAATGAAGTAATACTGTCGTATTACAAGGCTTTTTCACAAGTGAGTGCGAATGTTTTGCGGTCCAAAACCTATTACTCCCTATCTGAAGACGCCCTTAAGGCCTTTTTGTTTTTTATTATATTTGATACTTTATTTTTTTATTATGATGATATATAATATACATATATTATTTCGGTGGTGAAACATTTGACAAAGAAAATAATCTCTGTTTTTTTTGCAATCTTAATAGTTGCTCTCACTTCATTTTCGGCGGTGGCTTATACGCCTACCGGTTTTGAGGTTGACGCAAAATCGGCGCTTTTAATCTCTATGGACACAAACGAGGTTTTGTATGAAAAGAACGCCGACCAAAAGGTCTACCCTGCATCTATCACAAAGATAATGACCGTTATACTTATGCTTGAAAATAAAAAGTATAATGAAAACGGGCTTATAACTATGACCGAGGACGTAGACCCCTATATCACCGGAACTGACAGTTCGGTTTCGAATATTCAGGTCGGTGAACAAATAAGGCAAATCGACCTTTGTTATTTTGTGCTTATGTCAAGCGCAGGTGACTGCGCCTATCTTGCGGCGCTGACCTATGGCGGAACGGTTGAAAACTTTGTCAAAATGATGAACGATAAGGCTCAAAAATTAGGGCTTAAAGGCACCCACTACGGCAACCCCGTCGGTCTTCACGATGAGCAAACCTACACCACCGCAAGAGACACGGCTGAACTTACAAAATACGCCCTAAAAAACGAAACCTTTAAGAAAATATGCGAGTCTACAAGATATACCGTACCGGCGACAAATATGTCGGGCGAACGCATACTCTCGACTACAAACTTCCTGCACGACAACACTACCGATTATTTTTATCAATATGCCCACGGCGTTAAAACAGGGTACACCGACGAGGCCGGAAGATGTCTTGTCAGCACGGCAACTCTTGAGGGATATAATTATATGTGCGTTCTGTTCGGATGCACTGTTTCCGACTACAAGAGGTATGAGTTTATAGACAGCCGTAATCTTTACCGCTGGGCGTTCAACAATTTCAGTTACAAAGAAATTGCCGATACAAAAAATCCCGTTTGCGAGGTGCCGCTTAAACTTGCTTCCGACACCGATTATCTCCCCCTTTACGTTGAGGACGGGTTTATCTCGGTTATGCCTGACGACGCCGATATGTCAACCGTTATCATAAAGCCGCACATCAAAGAAGACTTTGCTGTTTCGGCACCGGTTAAAAAAGGACAAAAGATAGCAACGGCGGATATTATCTATGCCGAAAAGGTTATAGGTACCGTAAATCTTATTTCCCACGATAGTATAAAGGCGAACTTTTTCCTTGTTGTTCTTGATAAACTGAAAGCGTTTTTCGGTTCTTCTTATATGATTGTGGTTTACGTTGTAATAGCGGTAATAGCGCTTATTTTCCTAATTCAAATAATAAGACTCAACAAAAACCGAATAAAGAAAAGAAAAGTAAAATACATCCCATTTGACAAAGATGATGAGTAAAGAAAAAAGGTACTTCGTTTGAAGTACCTTTTTATTATTAACATTTTTATATAGCGGTTTCTTTTGCAAGTTCAACCATACCGTCATCAAAGGTTTTGGTCATTTCGTGCGCTTCAAAAATGTCAAAATCAACGATTTTGCCTTGCTTATAGGAAATAACTCTATTGCCGATATCTTTATTAAGAAGATGAACGGCGGCGCTGCCCATTTGGGTGGCTCTGACTCTGTCTCTGACTGTCGGACTGCCGCCACGCTGAACGTGACCGAGCACCGTTGCCCTTGACTCAAGTCCGGTTTCAAGTTCAATTATACGGGCTATTTCGTGACTATCACCGACACCCTCTGCAACAACAACGATAAAATGGCTTTTTCCTGATTTGCGAACAGTTTTGATATGCTCAATAATAGCTTTCAAGTCAACCGGCAGTTCGGGAACCAAAACATCAACCGCACCAACGGCGATAGCGATTTGAAGCGCCATATAACCGGCTTTGTGACCCATAACCTCAACAACCGAACAGCGATCGTGCGACTGAGAGGTGTCACGGATTTTATCAATCATTTCAGCCGCAGTATTAAGGGCGGTATCAAAACCTATAGTATACTCGGTAGAAGCAATATCGTTATCAATGGTGGCGGGAACGCCAACGCAGGGTATTCCCTGCTCTGATAGGCATTTAGCACCCATAAAAGTACCGTCGCCGCCTATGGTAACAATACCCTCAATGCCGTGTTTTTTGCATATTTCGGCAGCCTTTTTAACACCCTCATCGGTTTTGAACTCTTTACTGCGAGAGGTATAAAGTACAGTACCGCCACGGCTTATGATATCGGATACGGAACGGGCGTTGAGGTCGATAATCTCCTCTTTCAAAAGACCGTCGTATCCGTGTTTTATTCCTTTAACTTTAAGACCTAAAGAAACTGCAGTTCGAACAACGGCACGAATTGCCGCATTCATACCCGGCGCATCTCCGCCGCTTGTAAGTACAGCTATTGTTTTCACTTTTAATCAACTCCATAACTCTATAATAGCATATTTATATTATAATACTTTCAAAAATCATTGTAAACTGTGCTTATTTTACGATTTTTGCATTATTTATACCTATAATTTCCGTTATTTTGCCTATAACTTGCTCATCATCTGATACAAAAAGGCGTTCCGGCGCTTTTAACATCTTTCCGTTATCAAGGGTTCTTATAAAGACGGGCGTATCGCCCCTATTGCTCTCTAAAACGCTTGAGACCGCTTTGAAATCTTCCCCTTGAAGCGAAGATACCCTGATATATAAACCGGGATTTATTTTTTGCCTTGTATTCGGTTTTATGTTAACCGCTTCCTCGCCTACTTTTTCACACTTATCAAGTACAAGTTCGGTCTCTCTTTCTTCCCTTTCGCTTACCCTGGCTAAAAGTGATATAACCGTATCTTCGGTCATAAAATCACGATAAAGAGCGTATGCTGAAGCAAAAACGGTGACGCCTATTTTACCGGTAGTATCTTCAACAACAAGGTTTACCATAACCGATTTATTCTTTAATTGTCTGACCTTAACAGACTCTATAACGGCGCAAACACGCACACGGTCGCCGTCACGACGCTTGCCGCTTAAAATATCTATAATATCGGTAAACCCGCCGTTTTTGATATACCCTTCGTATACTTTAAGCGGATGACCCGATAGGTACATTCCTGTTGCTTCTTTTTCCATAGAAAGTTTTAAGAGTTCGGGCATATCGGGGGCTTTTGGCAGTTCGTACTCTTCCGATACGTCGCCGAAAAGACCGAGTTGCCCCTCTCCCGTTATGCGTTTTTCTCTTTCAACGGCGTTAAACAACCCCTCCATAGCAAAGAGCATTTGCCGGCGATTATCGGCAAGGCTGTCCATAGCGCCGCTTTTTGCAAGACCTTCAAAGGCACGGCGGTTAAAATCTCTGCCCCAGTTACGTTTGCAAAAATCATAAAGGGTGGTGTATTTTCCGCCGGATTTTCGGTTTTCTATAATACTGTTTATAGTATTTCTGCCGAGATTTTTAATGCCGAGCAGTCCAAATCTGATACCGTCCTTTGTAGCGGTAAAGTTTTCATTTGACTCATTTATATCGGGCGGCAAAATGTTTATACCGAGTTTTCTGCACTCCGCCGTATATTTTGATATTTGGGTAGCCGAGTCGAGAACGCTTGTCAGCATAGCCGCAAAAAACTCCGATTTATAGTGGCGTTTAAGATACGCTGTTCTGTATGACACAAGGGCGTATGCGGCGGCGTGAGATTTATTGAAAGCGTAAGAACTGAAAGCGGTCAAGCGGTCAAAAAGGTCACTTGCCGTTTTTTCGTCTACTCCCCTTGCTATAGCGCCGTCACAAATAACATTGCCGTTTTCATCCTTTTCACCATAAATAAAGGCGGAGCGTTCTTTTTTCATTACGTCGTGTTTCTTTTTTGACATAGCACGGCGCACAATATCCGCACGGCCGAGCGAATATCCCGCAACCGAGCGGCATATCTGCATAACCTGCTCTTGATATACAATACACCCGTAAGTAACCTTTAAGATAGGCTCTAAAAGCGGTGTGGCGTACTTTATGTTTTGAGGATTGTGCCTGTTTTCGATATAAGTATCAATAGACTCCATAGGACCGGGACGATAGAGGGAAATAACGGCGATAAGGTCCTCTAACTTTTCGGGTTTAAGCCGTCTTAAAACATTTTTCATACCCTCAGATTCGAACTGGAACACGCCCTCAGTTGCGCCTTCTGACATCATCTCATAGGTTTCTTTATCATCTATCGGTATATTATCGGCAAAAAAATCAGGATTTTCCCTTTTCACCATTTCTTCGGTATCTTTTATTACCGTGAGCGTCCTTAGTCCCAAAAAGTCCATTTTGAGTAGTCCTAACTGCTCAATGGTTGTCATGGTATACTGGGTGACTATGGCATCGTCGTTTGTTGCAAGAGGTACATAATCGCTGACGGGGCGGTCGGAAATCACAACGCCTGCCGCATGGGTGGAGGCGTGTCTCGGCATACCTTCAACCTTTATCGCCATATCAAGCAGGTCTTTTATAGCAGGGTCAGTATCATATAGATTTTTCAGTTCAACCGAGGTATTAAGGGCGGTTTCTATGGTCATATCAAGGGTTTGAGGTATAAGTTTTGCAACCTTATCACAAACGCCATACGGTATATCCATAGCCCTGCCCACGTCACGCACGGCGCCTCTCGCTTTCATAGTACCGAAGGTCACTATTTGAGCCACGTGGTCACTTTTGTATTTTTCTATAACATAGTCAATTACCTTTTGCCTGTTTACATAGCAAAAGTCAATATCAAAGTCGGGCATAGAAACACGCTCAGGATTTAGAAAACGCTCAAAAAAGAGGTCATATTTTAGCGGGTCAATACCCGTTATACCTATAGTATAGGCGGCAAGGCTTCCTGCCCCCGAGCCTCTGCCCGGACCTACCGGTATATTGTGGGTTTTGGCGTAGTTTACAAAATCCCATACGATAAGATAATAATCAACGTATCCCATTTTGTTGATAACTGTCAGTTCATATTCGAGTCGGTCAATTATCTTTTGGTCGGGGTTTTCGCCGTATATTCGGTATATGCCCTCATAACATTTATTTCTGAAATATTCATAGTGGTCTACGCCGCCGGTATCAAAATAAGGCAGTTTTGTTTTACCGAACTCTATAGTAACATTGCACCTATCGGCAATTAAAGCGGTATTCTCTATCGCTTCCGAATATTCGGGAAAAGCCTTTCGCATCTCCTCTTCACTTTTCAGGTAAAACTCCTCTGTTTTGAACTCCATAGGATTATCTTCATTTATCTTTGTACCCGTTTGTACGCAAAGAAGCACCTTATGCATAAAAGAGTCGCTTTTTTCTATATAGTGTACGTCATTTGTCGCCACGGTTTTAAGGTCAAGTTCTTTTGCGAGTTTATTTAATAGCGGCAATATTTTTTGCTGTTCGGCTATACCGTGGTTTTGAAGTTCTATAAAATAGTTATCTTTGCCGAATAGGTTTTTGTACCAAAGCGCCGTTTCTTTAGCCGACTCATAGTCACCCAAGGTCAGCGCTTTCGGTATTTCACCGGCAAGGCAGGCGGAAAGGGCAATAAGCCCCTCACTGTATTTTTCTAGTATTTCCCTATCTACACGGGGTTTAGAATAAAAGCCTTCGGTAAAGCCTAAAGACACAAGTTTTATAAGGTTTTGATAGCCTTTGTTATTCTCGCAAAGCAGTATTAAGTGACTATAGTTTGAGTCAAGCGCCTTTTCTTTTTCAAAACGGCTTCTCGGCGCAACATAAACCTCGCACCCGATAATAGGTTTTATTCCGTGATTTAGCGCCGATTTATAAAAATCGATAGCGCCGTACATTACGCCGTGGTCGGTTATGGCTACTGCCGTTTGTCCGCTTTTTTTGACCGCTTCCATTAGCGGATCAATACGACAGCACCCGTCAAGCAAACTATACTGGGTATGCAAATGCAAATGTGCAAAACTCAAACTAATCACCTCTTTATATATATATATATTTCTTTTGATTTTATTTTCCTTTTGAAAGTTTCAAATAAATATCCTCTATACGTTTGAACCTATGGTTTAGTCCCGAAACGGATATATCTTCATCGGTGTTTTTACAAAGTTCGCTTAACGGCTCTATAGGGTATTTAAGCCTTAACTCCCCTGCCGAAACAAGTTCTTTCGGCAAAGAATAAAAAACGTCTTTTTTTATAAGATATTCTATTGCTTTTCTCTGCCTTACCGAAGCGCTGACTGCTTTTCTGATATTCGCACTGTCGCAGTTTCTTGCACGGTTGGTGTTGTTTTTAACATCCCTCATCATAGTTGTTTCGATAAGGTCAAGACTTCTTGACGAGGCGCCCATAAGGGTTAATAGATTTATAATCATTTCACGCTGTTTTATGTAAACCGTAAAGCCGTTTCCTCTCTTGGCAACGTTGGCTTTGACAAAGTTCTTATCAAGAAAAGCCTGCAATTCTTCGGCAAGAGATTTATCCCTGACCGAAAAATCCGCTCTATACCCTTTTTCGGGGTCGACAATTTGTCCGCAAGCCAAAAAAGCGCCCCTTATAAAACAAGCCTCGCAGCACTCTCTTTCAAAGCAGTCATAGTTGATTTTTCCCTTAGCTATGCCAAAATCCACCGAAGCAAGTATTTTAAGCCTGTCCGAAAAATCAGGCACAAAAGCACGATAGGTTGGCTTTTTTTTGCCGCCGACTTCTATTTTTGTTTCGGCATTATAACACTCTTTAAGCAGTTTTGCATAAAGTTTGGCAGCGGTCTCATTTTCGGTTTGCATTGATATCTTTTCAGACGAAAAGGCACGACTAAAAAGCAAAAAGCCGTAGGTCAGCGGCAATTTGCAACAAGGGTTTGGCTTTATAGAGCCTATTTCATTTTTGATATCATAACAAAAAGACATATTTTTCCCTTATTTTTTATTCATATCTCTGTGTATTACTGTTCCCTTAAAACCTTTTTCGGTAATATGTTTATAAAGCATTTCGGCAAAGGTTACCGAACGGTGTTTTCCGCCGGTGCAACCGAAAGAAACAACAAGTTGACTTTTGCCCTCATTAACGTAAAGATTTAGAGAATAATCGATAAAATCAAAAAGTCTTTTTGCAAACTCTTTACTCTCTTTGCTATCCATTACGTAATCGGAAACCTCAGTATCAACGCCGGTTTTATTCTTAAGCGACGAAACATAAAAAGGGTTTCTCAGGCACCTGACGTCGATAACTATATCGGCGTCGGCATCTATGCCGTACTTAAATCCGAAAGAACGGCAAATAACGCTCATACCCTTTTTTCCCTCAGATAAGAACAAGGCTGTCAAATGATTCTTGAGGTCTGCTGTTGAAAGTGAGCCGGTATCAACAACGTAATCGGCGGCTTTTCTTATATCAACAAGTCTTCCTCTTTCAACCTCAACCGCCTCGGTTATGGAAATATCGCTTCTCTCGCAAAGTGGGTGTTTACGCCTGTTTTCCTTAAATCTTCTGACAAGTATATCGTCGGGTGCGTCAAGGAAAAGGATTTTGAAATCGACATTGTTGTTTTTAAGCGATTCAAGTATTTTAGGCATATCGTTGAACATCTCGCCGCCTCTTATATCCGTGACAATGGCAAGACGCATCATATCTTCCGAACCGTGCATTGAAAAATCCACAAACGACGGTATTATAGCGGGCGGTATATTATCAACGCAATAATACCCCATATCCTCTAAAAAGTTTGCCGCCTGAGATTTTCCGGCGCCGGACATTCCCGTTACAATTAAAAGTTCCATTACACGTTACCTTCCTACAAAAATTACCTCTTCAGCGAGGTTTATGCCGCTTTGCTCGTAAACAGTATCTTTAACCTTTTTTATAAGGCTTTTAACATCTTTTGCCGTGGCGTTATCATAGTTTATGATAAATCCGGCGTGTTTTTCGCTGACCATAGCGCCGCCGACCGATTTTCCCTTTAGCCCTGCCTTTTCTATAAGTGTGCCGGCATAGTTGCCAACGGGGCGCTTAAAAGTGCTTCCCGCACTCGGGAAATCAAGCGGTTGCTTATCTGTACGCCTTTTGAAAATATCTTTCATAACTTCGTTTATTTCGTCTTTATCGCCTTTTTTCAGCCTAAACCTGACCGATAAAACGATATATCCCGCCGTTTTGAAAACGCTGTTTCTATAGGATAGTTCCATTTTTTCAATCGGTATTTCAAAGCGGTTATAATCTTTATCAAGGCAAACGGCGCTGACGGTCACATCCGCCATTTCTCCGCCGTAGGCGCCGGCGTTCATATACATAGCGCCGCCGACCGTTCCCGGTATTCCATAGGCAAACTCAAGCCCCGAAAGAGAATTATCCCTTGCCGCAAGGCAAAGTTTTCGAAGGCTTTCTCCGGCGCCCGATATAATCTCGTTTGATATAACCTTTATACCGCAAAGCGAGGTCATATCAATCACCGCACCGGCTATTCCCTCATCTGATACAAGCAGGTTTGAGCCGTTGCCTAAAATAAAGGCGGGAACTGATGTCTCCTTAGCGGATTTAAGGGTAAAAATCAACTGTTCTTCATCTTTTGGGGAAACGAATATATCCGCTTTTCCGCCTATTTTGAAGGTGGTGTGGTTTTTCATAACTTCCTTTTCGCTAAAGGGAACGCCGTTATTATTAAGACTTTTTTTGAATAAATCAAGTTGCATATTTTCACCAACTGTTAAAAAGGTTCAATGGGTTTTTCGTTGTTCTCGATAACCTCATTAAAATCATCACCCATACCGAGCCTTTTAAGCAGGTCTTCGGCGGCGTTATAACCCATTTTCTTTTGACGGCTGTTCATAGCCGCAACCTCTATTATAATAGCAAGATTTCGACCGGGTTTTACCGGGATAGTAAGGGCGGGAACTTTGTTGCCGAGTATTTCGGTGGTTTCCTCATCAATACCCATACGGTCGTAAACCTTATTTGTATCCCATTGTTCAATATTTATTACAAGGTCGATTTTTTCGGTTAGTTTTACTGCGCCTGCACCGAATATACGACTGACGTTTATTATACCGATACCTCTTAGTTCTATAAAGTGACGTATGTTCTCGGGTGCGGTACCGACAAGCGATTTATCGGAAACACGCCTGATTTCAACCGCATCATCGGCTATAAGACGGTGTCCTCTTTTTACAAGTTCTATCGCCGTTTCGCTTTTACCTACGCCGCTTTCGCCAAGGAGTAAAATACCTTCACCGTAAACCTCTACAAGAACTCCGTGTTGAGTGGTACGGGGCGCCAAATGTAAGTTAAGATAAGATATCAAAGAAGAGGAGAAGTTTGAGGTGGTCTCTTTTGTTCTGAAAAGAGGTACGGCATACTTCTCTGCCGCTTCGGTGTAAAAGTCCTCTATCTCTAAATCCCTTGCAACTATAACGGCAGGCGGTCTTTTCTCAAAAAAGTTAAAAAGCCTCTCTCTTGCCGTTTTTTTATCAAGATTTTTCAGATAACTCACTTCGGCGATACCCATAATCTGTATGCGTTCGTTATCAAAGTGGTCAAAGAAGCCCGAAAGCACAAGTCCCGGCCTGTTGATATCCGACTTTTTGATAAATAATTTTTCAGGATTTGTCGGGGTGTAAATCGTTTCAAGTGTGTATTCTTTTATTATGGAAGCGAGTGGTATTTCAAAATTAGTTTTCATATTTTTTCTTCCCTAACTTTATTATTTTATAATATTATACTATAAACATTAGGATTTTGAAACATTTTTCTTGTAAAAATCTATAATTTTTTATATAATTAGTATGTAATGTTATCCGGAAAGGTTGATTATTTGTGAAACTTGGATTTGTAGGACTGCCGAACGTCGGCAAATCTACTTTATTTAACGCCATAACCAATGCGGGTGCAGGCGCCGCCAACTACCCCTTTTGTACTATAGAGCCAAACGTGGGTATGGTGAGTGTTCCCGATGAAAGGCTTGAAAAATTAGCCGAGATATATAACCCCGACAAGTTTACCCCCGCTACAATAGAGTTTGTTGATATTGCAGGTCTTGTAAAGGGCGCCTCAAAGGGAGAAGGACTCGGTAATAAGTTTTTAAGCAATATACGTGAGGTTGACGCAGTTGTTCACGTTGTACGTTGTTTTGAGAGCAACGATATAATACACGTTGAAGGCTCGGTAGACCCGATAAGAGATATCGAAACCATAAACCTTGAACTTATTTTTTCCGATATTGAAATTGCCACCAGACGTCTTGACAAAGCGAGCAAAGCGCTGAAAGGCGATAAATCAATGCAAACTGAGGTTGATTTCCTGAAAAGGCTTATTGCTCACCTTGACGAAGGACAACCTGCAAGAAGTATTGAAATAACAAACGATACCGAACAAATGGTAATAGATACGACCTCTCTTCTCTCAGCAAAGCCGATTATATACGCCTGTAATTTGAGCGAAGAAGATTTCAAAGGCGGAATTGACAACTGCGCAAACTACCAAAAAGTTAAAGAACTTGCCGCACGTGAAAAAGCGGAGATTTTACCCATTTGCGCCGCCCTTGAAGAACAACTTGCCGATATGCCGCAGGAAGAAAAAATGATGTTTCTTGAGGACTTGGGACTTGAGCGTTCGGGACTTGACAGGATGATAAAGTCCTGCTATTCCCTTTTGGGCCTTATCTCCTACCTCACGGCAGGAAAGCCCGAAGTCAGAGCCTGGACCATTAAAAAAGGCACAAAGGCGCCGCAGGCCGCCGGAAAAATACACAGCGATTTTGAGCGTGGATTTATTCGTGCGGAGGTTATCGCATTTGACGATTTCATAAACAAATGCGACGGAAATATGGTAAAAGCAAAAGAGTTAGGTCTTATAAGAAGCGAGGGAAAAGAGTACGTTATGCACGACGGAGATATTGTTCTTTTCCGCTTTAATGTTTAATTGAAAGACGGTAGTAGTATGAACTATTTAAGGCGTGTTTGGGCAGAAATTGATATTGACGCTCTAAAGCACAATTTAGAGGTTGTGAAATCGCACTGTAAAGATAACAAAATTATGGCGGTGGTTAAAGCGGACGCCTATGGTCACGGCGTTAAAAACGTTGTACCGGCACTGCGTGAAGCAGGGGTGTACGGTTTTGCCGTATCAAATCTTTGCGAGGCTATCGAACTTCGTGAATTATCGGTAAAAGAACCTATTCTTATATTAGGCTATACACCGCCGGAAAATGCAAAAGAGTTGATAGAAAACGACATTATTCAGTGTGTTTATTCTTATGATTACGGATTATCTTTAGCAAAAAGTTGCGCCGGTTTTGACAAAAGACTAAAATGCTACCTGAAGGTTGATACCGGTATGGGCAGACTCGGTTTCAATTTCAGGGAGAACGGTGACGGATACTTAGAACTTATAAGTACGCTTAACATCAAGAATCTCGATTTTATCGGTATTTTCACCCATTTTGCCGATGCGGACAAAGAAGAAAACTGCGACGACGGGTTTACCGATATTCAATACAAACGCTTTGTCACCCTTATAGAAAAACTTAAAGCAGAGGGCGTAAACCTTATCCCCTCTTGTTGCAATTCCGCTGCTATAATGGATCATACAAATCTTACAAAAGATACCGTTTGCCGACCGGGAATCATTCTCTACGGTTTAGAGCCGGACAGCAAACTCTCTATGCCGGAACTCACACCCGTTATGACGCTGAAATCGGTTGTTACCTTTGTAAAAGATATCAACACGGGCGAAACGTTAAGTTACGGCAGAACTTTCAAAGCGGAAAAGAAAATGACGGTTGCGACTGTAGCCGTAGGTTATGCCGACGGTTATCCGAGAGCCCTTTCAAACAAAGCCTATGTACTTATAAACGGTAAAAAAGCAAAGGTGTTAGGCAGGGTTTGTATGGATCAAATGCTTATTGACGTAACGGGTATTGATACAAATCCTGGCGACGAGGTAATACTTTTCGGCAAGGACTTATCGCCAAATATTCTTGCAGATATGGCGAATACGATAAGTTATGAAATAATATGCGGTGTAGGAAAAAGAGTACCGAGAATAGTGGTGAATAAAAAATGAAAAAATACATTTTAACCCTTGATGAAGGCACAACAAGTGCAAGAGCGATTATCACCGACAAAAGCGGCAGTATAATCTCCGTAGCGCAAAACGAGTTTACTCAGATTTATCCAAACCCCTCTTTTGTAGAGCATGACCCGGAAGAGATTTTTACCGCACAATATAATGCAATAAAAGAGGCGGTAGATAAAGCAAATATTGACCCTATCGAGATTGCCGGAATAGGCATAACTAATCAAAGGGAAACAACGGTTGTTTGGGATAAAAAGACCGGAAAGCCGATATATAACGCTATAGTTTGGCAATGTCGCAGGACTGCCGAATACTGTGAGCAACTTATAGCCGACGGATATGAGGATTATATAAGGGATGTTACAGGTCTTAAAATAGACGCCTATTTCAGCGCCACAAAGATAAAATGGATACTTGATAATGTAGAGGGCGCAAGAGAAAAGGCAAAACAGGGCGACCTGCTTTTCGGCACAATAGACACCTGGCTTTTGTGGATATTATCAGGCGGAGAGATACACGCCACCGATTACACAAACGCCTGTCGAACAATGCTTTTTGATATTCATAATCTATGCTATGACAAAAAACTGTTAAACCTTTTTGATATACCCGAAAGTATGCTGCCGCAAGTTTACCCGAGCGGACACAACTACGGAAATGTAAATATTTTGGGACATACTATCCCAGTAGGTGCGCTTGTAGGCGATCAACAGTCGGCGCTTTTCGGTCAAAAATGTTTTTATCCCGGCGACGTCAAAAACACCTACGGCACGGGATGTTTCCTGCTTATGAACACGGGAAATGACGCAAAAAGCGGAAAAAACGGCACACTTACAACGCTTATAGCCACATTTGACGGCGAAAAACCGCAATATGCCCTTGAGGGAAGCGTATTTATAGGCGGTGCGGTTATACAGTGGCTGCGTGACGAATTGAAAATCATCAAAGACGCCCCCGATAGTGAAACCTGTGCAAAAAAGGTTGAAAACACGGGCGGAGTATATATTGTTCCCGCCTTCACGGGACTTGGCGCACCGCATTGGGATATGAAAGCGAGAGGTGCAATTTTAGGGCTTACAAGAGGCTCTAACCGAAATCATATTGCCCGTGCGGCACTTGAAGCAATAGCATACCAAACCGATGACCTCATAAACGCTATGAGCGCCGACTCGGGATTAAAAGTCACCACCCTTAAAGCCGACGGCGGAGCCTCTAAAAACGGACTGCTTATGCAGTTTCAGTCTGATATTTCAGACGCTGTTGTTCATTGTCCCGATAACGCTGAAGCTACCGCAATGGGTGCGGCGTATATTGCGGGAATAACCGTAAAACTATGGAACGGCAAAGAAGATTTACCGAAAGATGATCTCGTAAAAACCTATACGCCGAAAATGGAAAACACCGAACGCTTTATCCTTAAAAACGGCTGGAGTAAAGCTGTAAACGCAGTAAAACAATTTTCAAACTAAAGGAGAGACTAATATGGACTTTACAAAAACCACCATAAAAATGCCCTCATCCGACAAAATCCACACCTTAAAAGGAGTTATCTATTTACCGAACGGAACGCATAAAGGAGTTTTCCATTTGGTACACGGAATGACCGAACACATAGGCAGATATGACTGGTTTATGTCAACCTTAGCGCAAAACGGATATATCGTTGCGGGGTATGACAATTTAGGTCACGGACACTCTGTAAACAACGACTCGGAACTCGGCTTTATAGCCAAAAAGAAAGGCTATAAACTACTTGCCGAAGATGTTTATCTTTTTGGTGAGAAACTTAGAAAAAACAACAAAGGTCTCCCCTTTATCCTTATGGGGCACAGTATGGGGTCGTTTATCGTTCGTCTTGCGGCGGCGCTACACCCCGAAGGCATTGATAAACTTATAATTTGCGGAACCGGCGGACCTAATCCAATGGCACCCATAGGACTGCTTTTAGCCGATATTTTAGCACTTTTCAAAGGTAAAAAGGCTTTTTCTCCCCTGCTTGATAATATGGCATTTGGAAAATACAACGACGGTTTTGAGGGCAGGCATGATTATGAGTGGCTTACAAAAGACCAGGATATAATAGAAAAGCACAAAGATGACAAATACTGCCATTTTAATTTCAGCATCAGCGCTATGCATGACCTTGTAAAACTGAATTATCTGACCAATAAGCCGAAATATATAAAGAAACTAAGAGACGATATGCCTATCTTTTTAGTCAGCGGTTCGGATGACCCCGTAGGCGACAAAGGCAAAGGCGTAAACAAGGTTTATGTAAACTACAAAAAATACGGCAAAGACGTGAAAATGAAGATTTACGAAAACTGCCGTCACGAAATACACAACGATACCTGCAAAGATGAAATGATAGAAGATTTGCTCGAGTTTATGAAATAAGGAATACCAATGATAAAGAACTTCCCCCTATATGACGCACATTGTCATATTTATCCCCATAAAATACTACCACGCGCCGTACTTGCTACCGGTGATTTTTACCTTGAAAAACCATATCACGACGGAACGGTTGAACAACTGATAAGCGACGGCGAAAAAGCCGGAATTGACCGTTTTATCGTTCAGTCGGTTGCCACAACGCCTCACCAGGTCAAAAGCATTAATGAGTTTATTGCAGATGAGGTAGATAAAAGAAGCGATAAACTAATCGGTCTTGGCACAATACATCCCGAAAGCGAGGATATGAGAGCCGATATTATGCACCTTAAAAATCTCGGACTGCACGGCATTAAAATACACCCCGATATTCAACATTTTGCCGTTGACTGCAAAGGGTTTGAAGAGGCGTATGATATCTGTGAAGAATTAGGACTCCCCGTTCTTATGCATACGGGCGATAAAAGGTATGATTTTTCAAATCCAAACCGCCTATCTCCCCTGTTGAAACGCCGTCCCGGTCTTATTGTAATCGGTGCACACCTGGGCGGCTGGTCGCTTTGGGAAACTGCGGTGCGGTATCTATATGATTTTGAAAATCTATATGTCGACACCTCTTCCGCCTTGTGCTACATAGGAAAGGAAAAGGCTATGGAGGTTATAAGGACTTACGGCGCTGACCGTGTTCTTTTCGGCACCGATTATCCTCTTCATAACCTATCTAACGAGGTAAAGATTTTTGAGGATTTACCGCTTGATAACGACGAGAGAGAAAAAATCTCATACCTTAACGCAAAAAAGGTTTACGGTATATAAACACAAAAAACGCTTTCCGTTTTGGAAAGCGTTTTTATTTTGTTCTTTTCTTTATCCGATACTTAAAAGCGTCTTTTCGGCGTTTTTATTTATGCGGTAAAGCATTATAAAGGACGCTAAAACTAAAGGCACAGAGAGGAAAAGTCCAAGCGTTTCTTTTATCAAAAACAATTTAGAAACAAAACCTATAAAGGCTAAAAGAATAACAGCTATAAATCCTACAAAGAAGGTTATTGTTACAGGCATACTTTGTTTTACAGGTACCGACTCATCGTTCCAGTCGAGATTAGGCATTTTAAGGTTTAATCCAAGCCCTAAAGCACCGATAAACAGTATAAAAGAGAGGGTAAACAAAGAGTTTGTAACGGTACATATTATCCCTACCCTTAACACTATCGAAGCGGTCAAAGTAAGTATTACTCCCGGTATTCCCGCCAGTATCAAATGGGCTTTAATTTTAGCGTTTAGTACACTTTTGGCTTTTATAGGCGCCGTGCGGATTATCCAAAAACTTTTGCCCTCCATTGAAATTGAAGGTGCGGTATAGTAAACCATAGAGCCTGCAAATGCGGAAATAACGATTATAGCAAGATTTTTAAGGTACTCGATATTCTGTACTATAAAATGCGGCGCCGCATTTAACATCAGGGCAATCGCTTTGTTTATATCACGCCCGAATATTATAACGGCAACTGCACCCAAAAGCATAATAATAGAGCCGAGTCCCACATTTATCAGATAAACAGTGCTTGAGAAAAAGCGTGAAAACTCTCTTTTCAGCATTGCTTTATTAACGTTGTTAATCTTTGAAACGGTTTTAGTTTTTCGGGTCTTACCTTTTTTGGCTACACCGCCGGTTACTTTATAAAAGGTTTTTGACAACACAAAAATTAGAAGACAAAAAAGAACCGCCGAGATAATTGCAAAGATAAATAAATAGAGGATTTTTCCGCTGCTCGCCTTTCCAAAAAGGTAGAAAATATATCCCCATTTTTTTATCGCTTTAGAAGTTTTCTCGCCGTTTGCTACAATTGAACTTATTATAGAACGACTCTTAAAGTAAAAATAATAGTAAAGCGCTAAAAATGAAAGGGTCAAGAAAACGCTAACCATATTTTTGCGTTTAACCTTTGAGGTTATATAGGCGATAATAAAACCGAGTACCGCCGAGAAAGTAGTTGCAAGGAGTGAAAAAAGCAGTATTCCAAACACTCCGCCTGCTATAATGGCGGCGGTCACCTTTACTTCAATAAGAAAAGCTATAAAAGTTGGCACCAGCACAAGACTTGAAAGGAAAAGGCAACTTATATACAAAACACTTATCCTGACAAGCAGTATTTTAGAGGGCGGTATGGGCAGGGATAAAAGCAGTTCATTATCCTTTGCGCCGTAAAGCATAGTATTTGAATAAATACCTATAACGTAAAGACACACCGAGAACGCCGCTATTCCCATAACCGTAAAGGGCAAGTATTCTATACTGCTTCCCGAAAACTGCGCCGTCATACTATCGGCTAACATAAAAAAGAATAATCCAAGCGATAAATAACTAAAAAGCAGCAATAAACCAAGGGCGATAATTCCGCCTGTTTTGAAAGGTTTTCCCGTTTTGCGATTTTTGAAAAGACCGCAATACATCTCCATAAATTGCTTTTTATAAAGGGCTTTCAGCATATATCAGCCCTCCAGTTCAAGAAATACGTCTTCGAGCGAGTCATCACCCTTGACCTCTTCCATAGTGCCTGATTTTATAAGCACGCTGTCCTTTACTATGGCAACCTCGTCGCAAAGTTTTTCCGCAACGTCAAGCACGTGGGTCGAGAAGAAAACGCTTCCGCCATTTTTACAAATATCTTTCATAATCTCTTTGAAAATGTGCGTGGCTTTCGGGTCAAGACCTACAAAAGGCTCATCCATAAGCAATAGTTTAGGACTGTGTATCAGCGCCGAAATGATTACAAGTTTTTGTTTCATACCGTGAGAATAGGAAGAAACAGGCTCACTAAGGCTATCCTTTATTTCAAAAAGCGTGGCATACTTATCTATCAGTTCTTTTCTTTCTTCTTTAACACCGTAAATATCGGCGATAAAATCAAGATAAGCGATACCCTTCATAAAGTCATATATATCGGGGTTATCGGGTATATAAGCCATTATCTTTTTTGCACGAAGCGGCTCGTCTTTTATGGATATTCCGTCTATTAAGACCTCTCCGCTATCAAAAGGAGTTATACCGGCAACCGATTTAAGCGTGGTTGTTTTTCCGGCTCCGTTATGTCCTATAAAACCGTATATTTCACCGGGTTTTATATGAATTGACAAATCTTTTATACCCTTTCCGTTTTGGTAAAGTTTTGTCAGGTTGTTTATTTTAAGCATTTATCTTCCCCTCCTTTTTTTGATTATATACCAAGACGCACTCTTTTTCAACATAAACGAGTATTGTTTTTCATATTATTTAGAAAGTGAAAACTCTAATAAAAGAAGGGTTATATATGAAATATCTTATTATTACAAAAAAACAAATAATAAGCGTACTTTGCGCCGTGCTTGGCGTTGTGCTCGGAATTGTGGGTGCGGTGAGAATACTTGCCGTCAGCGAAAAGAGTTTGCCTATATACTGCGTCGACAGAACGGACAAAAAAATAGCCATTAGTTTTGACGCCGCCTGGGGCAACGACGACACCGAAACGCTTATAAAAATACTAAAGGAATATGACGTACCCGCAACCTTTTTTGTGGTCGGCAACTGGGTAGATAAATATCCTGAGTCGGTAAAGGCTTTACATGAAGCCGGTCACCAGGTGCAAAACCACTCTGATACACACCCGTATTTCACAAAAATATCGGTTGATAAAGTCAAGGATGAAATACTATCCTGTAATGAAAAAATAGAGAGCATAACGGGTATAACACCCACCCTAATTCGTGTGCCGTACGGCGATTATAACTCAGCGGTAATAAACACCGTAAACACCCTTGATATGAAGGCGATACAATGGAACGTTGACTCTCTCGACTGGAAAGAAACAGCAACCGCCGAAAGTATAGCAAACCGAGTTATCAGCAAAGTTTGCCCCGGCAGTATTATTCTTTGTCATAATGACGCCGACCACACACCAGAAGCCCTACCTACAATACTTAAAACACTAAAAGATAAAGGCTATGAGTTTGTGTTTATAAGCGAACTAATCTACGATAAAAACTATGAAATTGACAATACGGGTAAACAGATAAAAATTTCATAAAAGATGAAAAACCGCCGATTTCTCGGCGGTTTTTTGCACTTAATTCGTTGTGAGTTCGTAAATTTCGGTTTCCCACGGAAGCCACTCTTCACGCTCTTTGAGAAGCGAGGGAGAGGTCTCTTCCCTGTTTGAAAGAATGCGGGTGAAATTCTTGGACTTGAGTTCTTCGGGTATTTCTATTTTAACGGGGTTATCCGAATAGTTGGCGATTATCAGTAATGTCTGTCTCGCGCAGGAACGGGTGTAAACCAGCATACTCTCGTGGTCAAACATATAGAAATCAAGTTTACCGTCAACCATTGCGGGACAGTTTTTACGCATTTTGATAATCTTTTTATAATATTCAAATATGCTGTCCTTTGATTTAAGGTCTGCCTCAAGGTTAATCTCTTTGTAGCGGGGGTTGACCTTTATCCACGGTTTACCCGTTGTGAAACCTGCGTTCTCGCTGTCGTTCCACTGATAAGGAGTGCGGACATTGTCGCGGCTAAGCGGCTGAAGCATTTTAAGGGTTTCCTCGGGGTCGGCGCCCGCCTCAACGGCGGTATAGTACTTACCTACGGTATAACGCTCGTCATAATCGTCAATAGAGTCAAAATAAACATTGGTCATACCTATTTCTTCTCCCTGATAAACAAAAGGCGTACCGGGGAATGTATGAGTAAGCGTGGCAAGCAGTTTTGCCGACTCTACACGGTATTCTCCGTCATTTCCGAAACGGGAAACCTGACGGGGAGTGTCGTGGTTTGAGAGGAACTGTGCCTCCCAGCCGTTATGCTCCGTAACGGTGAACCAGCGTTTCTGAGTTTCTTTATATATTTTAGGTGTGATGATTTTTGCGTTTTTGCCGAGTTCAAAATGGAAAATCATATTAAGCTCGTGATTATCGGCTCCCACAAAATCGGGTGCCATATCCGCCGTTACCTGTCCCGTTTCGCCTACCGTCATAACATCGTAGTTATCCCAGGTGTTCCTGGCAATCTCGCGAAGCAACTCGTGAATTCCGGGAACATTGGCGCAAATGGTACGGTCAACAACATAACCGTGGATACCGACGGGCGGTGTGGGCGGTTTTTGAGAATCGGGCAGTCCCTCGGGCTTTTTAAGGCGGTTGACAGCGTCAAGACGGAAACCGTCAATTCCCATATCAAGCCAGAAACGCATCATTTTATACATAGCCTCTCGCAGCGGCTCGTATTCCCAGTTCAAATCAGGCATTCTGTAGGAATAGTTATGTAAATAATACTCCCCTGTCTGTTCGTCAAACTCCCAGGCGGAACCGCGTCCCTCATAGAAGTAGTTGCCCCAGTTGTTAGGCTCTTTACCGTCAGGTTTCGCAGGGCGCCAGTAATAGAAATTACGGTAAGGGTTATCCTTTGATTTTCTTGACTCTTTAAACCATTTATGCTCGTCCGAAGTATGATTTAAAACAAGGTCCATAATTACGCGGATACCCATAGAATGCGCCTTGTCAAGAAGTTCTTTGAAGTCGTCCATAGTGCCGTACGCCGGCTCAATATCCTCATAATCGGAAATATCATAGCCGTTATCCACCATAGGGCTCTTATAAAGCGGGTTGAACCAGATACAGTCCACGCCTAAATCTTTTATCATCGGCAGTTTGCTGATAACACCGCGAATATCACCTATTCCGTCACCGTTTGAGTCGCAGAAACTTTTGCAGTAAATCTGATAAACAACAGCTTCCTGCCACCATCTTTTTTCCATAAAAACACACCTTTAAAACAATTTTTAACGCATAATATTCAAGATATCATACATTGTATTTATGTTACTATTTTTTATTAAAAAAATCAACATATATTTTAAAAAAATTTTTCCTTTTCTAAATACTTTTTATGAGTTTAAAACCGTTTTTGATATTTGTCGGCGCTCATTTGGGTTAAACATTTCAGATATATAGGCAAAAGATTATGTCCTTAAAATTAATATCACTTTTTTAATATTACAACGATATTTTAAATCTACTTATTATTACCAAATATTAAAATCGGCGACAAAAAACCTCTTTTTATGTCTACAAGAATAATTGAAAGAGTCTTGTATATTATATTATAATTACTATGCAAAAGAATTATTTTTCATTTATAAAAGAGGACATTTTTATGAAGATCACAGACATGAAACTTTATAAACTTCCACCCCGTTGGTTATTCTTAAAAATAGAAACCGATGAGGGTATAAGCGGTTGGGGTGAGCCTGTTGTTGAGGGTCGTGCCGACACCGTCAGAACAGCGGTAGAAGAGTTTAGAAATTACCTAATCGGCAAAGACCCGATGAAGATAGAAGATCATTGGCAGGTTATGTACCGCACGGGATTTTATCGTGGCGGACCTGAAGTGATGAGCGCTATCGCAGGTATTGACCAAGCGCTTTGGGATATTAAGGGCAAGGCGCTTAATACTCCTGTTTACAATCTTCTCGGCGGACTTTGCAGAGATAAACTAAAGGTTTACAGGTGGATAGGCGGCGACCGTCCCTCCGATATTAAAAACTCTGCCATTGAGGCATATAACGAAGGTTACCCCGCTATTAAAATGAACGCCACTGAGGAAGTTCACTACATAGACACTTTTGATAAGATAGACGCAACGGTTGAACGTGTTGCCGCTATACGTGACGCACTCGGTATGAAACTCGATATCGCCGTTGACTTCCACGGCAGAGTTCATAAATCTATGGCTAAAGTTCTTGCAAAAGAACTTGATAAGTATCATCTTATGTTCATTGAAGAGCCGGTACTTATTGAAAACAAAGAGGCTTTCCGTGAGATTGCAAAATACACCTCTACACCTATTGCCACGGGTGAGCGTATGTTCTCACGCTGGGACTTCAAAACCCTTTTACAAGAAGGCTATGTTGACGTTATTCAACCCGACCTTTCTCACGCAGGCGGTATCTCGGAGTGTAAAAAGATCGCCGCTATGGCTGAGGCATATGACGTTGCGGTTGCACCGCATTGTCCGCTTGGACCTATTGCGCTCAGCGCTTGTGTTCAACTTGACTGCTGCACACCTAATGCATTTATTCAAGAACAGAGCCTCGGTATCCACTACAACAAAGCCGGAATTGACGGAACGGATGTCAGCAATCCTCTTGCCGACTATCTTGTTGACCCGACCGTTTTCAAATACAACAACGGTTTCATTGATATAAACGACAAGCCGGGACTCGGCATTGAGATAAACGAAGAGTTTGTAAAACAGGTTGCCGAGGAATACAACGAAACCTGGAAAAACCCGATTTGGAGAAACTTTGACGGAACGGTTGCCGAGTGGTAATTTCCCTGTCTTTAAGGAGCGTTATTTATGGAAAACAAATTCATACTTTCAATTTGGGGAGGCATTTACAAGGAACTCGGTATATACGGCGCGATAGACCGTTTTATTGAAATGGGTTATCACGCTATGGAATACCCCGACGTTTTCACCACTCCATACATAAACCTTCCCCGTGAAGAATATATGGCTGAGGCTAAGAAAATACACGATTACGCAAAAGAGCGTGATTTTGAAATCAGCCAGGGACATCTTTTATTCCATCACCCGTATCTTGGCGACGAGCCGCTTGAACTGCTAAAGAAGAACATTGATTTTCTTGAAGCTGTCGGTGTAAAACATATGGTTATACACATTTCGGGCAACTTTAAGGGCAAAAAACGCACAAAAGGTCTTAAAAAGATTTATGCTAAACAACTTGCCCGCCTTAAAGAATTGCTTGAGTATATAGGCGACAGAGATATTGTTCTTTGCCTTGAAAACATTGTTCAAAACCCGAACACCGAAAAAAGCGACTATATAATGCGCTATATTCACGACTGTGATGACTCGCCTCATCTTGGTATTTGCCTCGATACAGGACACCTGAACCGCAGTGTAGGACTAGGCCACGTAGAACAAACCTTTGAGGAGTTCTTCAAAAATGCCGAAGGCAGAATAAAAGCGCTTCATGTCAACGGCAATGCCGGAAACGAAGACCAGCATCTATTCCCCTACTCCGGCAAAGAGGGACACCGTGTTGACTGGGTAGATTTTATCAAAGCGCTTAAAAACAGCGGATATGACGGACTTTATAACTATGAAGTTCCCGGCGAACGCGATTTTGTTCCTATTGAAATCAGAAATATGAAAATGCGATATGCTAAAGAAATGTTTGAATACATGACCAGCGACGCTTTTCTTACCGACTGTGACAAATCGGAGGATACCATATGAAAATTAACTTAAAAAACAAAAAATTATGGATTATTGCCGGAATAGTTTTGGCGGTTATTGCTGTGGCTGTTGCCGCAACTATACTAATCGTCAACCTCACTGCCGACAATACCGATACTGACGCTTCCGCCAATAAGATTTATTGGAATATTGACCGTCTGGTTTACTACGGTCAAGGTCAGGGCGGAGCTTCCGGCAGAGAACTCAGTACTGAAGACGGTTATTATCACGTTCTTTTCTGTGTTGACGGAAGACCGTCCGAACGTAAAATTCGTTCGCTTACCGTTGTAAACAAAATTGATAACAACGACGCTATGGGTCTTGTTATAGACGAAAAGACAAGAAACATAACCGATATTGTACCAATAGACGAGATAAGCGGCGGTTTCCTTTTCAGAAAAATGTACGTTGAAGAGGTAAAAGGTACGGAAATCACCGTCAACTCCTCTGCTACGTTTATGGGTGATGAAAAAACCATAAAGGTTAAAACCACCACGCCTATTCTCGACGTTTCACTTCAAGCCGGTGACAGCGCCGGTTTACCGGTTAAACTTGAATCTATTGAAAAGAAAGACCAAATTTCAGTCATTCTTAATAAAGACGAAAGTATTTATGCCGTTTACATAGTAAAACGCGCGAAAATTACACCTATTTATTGGAATATTGAGAGAAAATACGACTCCAAGTATAAGGCGACTACCCGCGAGCCGGACGCCGACGGCGTATATCATTTCAATATGGCTGTTCGCGGTCAGCAGGTTGATGTTAAAGTCAAAGACAGACAACTTGCAAGCAAAATTGACAGCGTAGGAAGCCGTTGTTGCGGTCTTAATTTTGATGACGACGGATATGCAATAGAATACGTTTCTCCTACAAAATGCACCGGCGGTAAATCTGTTGCATCCTGGGCTGATGTTATGTCTATGGACGGTCTTCAGTTTATGGCGGAAAAACACAGCAAGACGGCATACGACAACGGAAAACAATTCAACCTTGTTCTTGACCCCGACTGCGAAGTATACAATGTAAGTGAAAACCACAAGGAATTTATCGGCGAGGTTACAGAACTCCAGACCACCGACAGAATACAGGGCTTTACCGACGCGACCGGTAGGGTTGTAGTAGTATTTGTAGTAGTTCGCCGTGAAAAATGCGATATCTATTGGAACGCATACCGTATGTGGGACAGTACCAAGAAGGTCAGCACGAGAAAACGCGAAGCCGACGGCTATTTCCACTTTATTATGTGTCATGACGGTAAAACGGAGGAAATACTTGTCGCGAACGCCGATATAGCAAACAAGATGGACGAAATCGCGTCTCGCACAATGGGACTTCGTTTCTCGGGTAATGTTGTTACGGAACTTGTAACACCCGGTAAAATCTACACTTCTCAGGGAAGCTGGTACGATGTAGAAAAATTTGTAAGTAACGATGTTATACATGTTAAGAAAAACTCTGTCACAGCCAAAGACTACGGCAAAGAATACGATATTGACCTTGCCGAAGACTGCAAGATATATAATGTTACCGAAACCTACAATGATCATATCGGTGAAGAAACTACGCTCAGAGTCGGCGACCGTATTCAAGCGTGGGTTGACCACACAGGCAAGGCTAAATATATATATGTAGTAGGACGCAAGTTTACAAACCCCGTAACTCCGCACAACAGCAACCACACCTGCGGAGACTGCGGCGCTAATGTAAACTGGATACCCTGGACCAACGGTTCTTCACTCCCGAAGACTACGGGTCACTACTACCTCTGCGGAGATGTATTCCCGACGCAGGCGAGCATTCTCGCAAATCAGAACGTTGTTCTCTGCCTCAACGGTCACAAAGTTCGCGCGGCAGGAAAACGTATCTACGCTTTATTTGAGCAAGGCGCATCTCTTACCATTCACGACTGTGTCGGCACAGGTAAGATGTACTCAACCTATGCCGGAAATCTCGGCACAACGCAGGGCGCTATAATCTGGGGACGCTACGGATCAATTAAGCTTTTCGGCGGCACCTACGAGGCGCCTACCGGAAAGGCAGACAATGTCGGACCCGTAATTGCCACGAACAGTAATGTTGAAGTAACCATTAAAAACGCTACCATTAAAGGCGGCAGGACCAGTAAGAACGGCGGCGCAATTTATATGGGCGCCGGCGCAAATACAATTTTAAGACTTGAAAACACAACCGTTATTTCAGGTCAAACCGATACCGGAAAAGGCAACGCAGTATATATGAAGTACAGTTCAAAACTGTATGTTTCCGGAAAGGTAAATATAGGAAGTTCAGGAAAGAGCGACCTATACCTTGAAAGCGGCGCTTATGTCTACCTTGACAGTAAAAACCCGCTGACCGACGGAAGCCGGTTTGTTCTTGAATCCGCTACCGCGGGCGGAAGATTTACAAGCAACTACACAAGCGGCGCCGAGAAATACTTTGTAAGTTCCGACCCGGCTTACACGGTATCAAAAGCGGCGACTTACCTCTTCCTCAGTAAGAACACGACTGCGACCCCGCACAAGACAACTCACCTCTGTGACCATTGCGGCGGAGAGGTTACCTGGACACCGTGGATAAGCACAAACTCCCTGCCTACCGAGAGCGGTCACTATTACCTTTGCAGTAATGTTGAAACGCCGCAGCAGAATATAACCGACAATCAGGATGTTGTTCTCTGCCTCAACGGATATACCGTAAAAGGCTCCGGCAACCGCGTATATGCCGTAAACGGCACAGACGCTAAGCTCACAGTTTGCGACTGCGCAGGCAACGGTAAGATTTACAACGGAAAGACCTCCGGAAGCTTCGGCACCACCCAGGGCAGCGTCTTCTGGGTACGCAACGGCGAACTCAACATCTTCGGCGGAACATATCAGGCGACAACAGCCACTCTGCCAGGACTCGGTTCCTTAATCTGCGAGGACGGAAGCGCTAACACAATTAACATTTCCGGCGCAACCCTTATAGGCGGTCCCACCGATAAGGACGGCGGCGTAATGTACATCAAGAGTGCGGCTACATCACTTAAAGATGTCACAATTAAGGCAGGAAAAGCCGCGGGCAAGGGCGACGCCGTTTATATGGATAAAGGCACAACCCTTACAGTTTCAGGCAATGTTAACATTACAGGCGGTTCCAAAGCGCAGGTTTACCTCGCTGACGGCGCATATATCAAGTTGGGCGGTGCGCTCACAAGCGGAAGCCATATAGGCGTAACAACCGCAACCCTTTCAGGAAAATTCACGACCAACTATGTTGACGGCGCGATAGATTACTTTGAGAGCCAGAAATCGGGATACACAATCAAACGCAAGAACGGTTGTCTCTTCCTAGATAACGGCTCGGTTAAACCCGACGAACACAAGTCTAACCACAAATGTGCGGAATGCGGTGAGAGTGTCACCTGGGAGGCTTGGGAAGACGACAGTTCCCTCCCGACCGAGACAGGTCACTACTACCTCGCAACAGATGTTTCCACGGTTCAAAAGACGATAGGCGACAATCAGAATGTTGTCCTCTGTCTCAACGGTCACACCGTTAAAGGTACATCTAACCGTGTATACGCCGTAAACGGTACAAATGCAAAACTCACCGTTTGCGACTGCACAGACAGCGGCAAAATGTATAACGGAAAGACTTCCGGAAACTTCGGAACCACACAGGGCGGTGTGTTCTGGGTACGCAAAGGTACACTCAATCTTTCAGGCGGTACCTATGAGGGAACCACGGCAATGTTACCCGGATCAGGCGGTATTATCTGCGAAGACGGATCAAGTGGAAACGCCATAAACATCAAGGACGCTACGCTCAAAGGCGGATTTACCGACCAGAACGGCGGTATTATCGCTGTCAAAAGCGCTGATGTAAGCCTCACAAATGTTGTTCTGAAAGATGGTATAGCGGATAAGAAGGGCGACGCCATTTATATGGAAAAAGGCACAACCCTCACCCTTTCAGGCAGAGTTGAAATCTCGGGCGGAGACGATGCCCAGGTTTATCTCGCTGACGGCGCGCTCATTAAACTCGGCGGTGCGCTCACAAGCGGAAGCCATATAGGCGTTACCACCGATACCCCGAACGGAAAGATTTCAACAAACTATTATGACGGCATTGAAACCTATTTCGAAAGTCAAAAAGAAAACCACATTGTAGTAAACAAGTCAGGTGCGCTCTACCTCTATGACGAGAATAAAGTTGTTGAGGCGCACAAGAACGAACACAAGTGCGACGAGTGCGGAGAAGACGTTACTTGGGAAGCATGGGATGACGAAACTTCTCTCCCGACTACAACCGGTCACTACTACTTGGCTGTTGACGTTGAAACAGAGCAAAAGAGTATAAACACAGATAACCAAAACGTAGTTCTTTGCCTTAACGGACACACCGTTAAAGGTACCAGCAACCGTGTATATGCTGTTAATGCCGAAAACGCAAAACTCACCGTTTGTGACTGTGAGAAAACAGGTAAAGTATATAACGGTAAAGAAACTATTACCGGAACTACACAAGGTAGCGTATTCTGGGTAAGAAAAGGTACGCTAAACCTATTTGGCGGTACTTACGAGGCGGCAAAATCAACCGTTCCCGGTCACGGTGCGGCGATTTGCGACGACGGTTCAGGCAACACCATAAGCATTAAAAACGCCAAAATTATCGGCGGCACAACTGCAAAAAGCGGCGGTGCGATATACAAAGGAACCGGCGGAAAACTTGTTTTAGAAAACGTCAATATAACATCAGGCAAAGCCACAGAAAATGGCGACGCTATTTATGTTGCTAAAAGTGTCGGCGTTTCTGTTTCAGGTCTTGTTAAGATCAGCGGCGGAGATAGTCAGGTTTATCTTGGTGAAGGCTCTTATATCACATTAGCAGGTGACGTCGCTGACGACAGCCATATCGGTGTTAATACCGCTGATGCAGAGGGCAAAATCACCACCAACTACCTATCAGGCTCTGAAAACTTCTTTGCAAGTGAAAAAGAGGGCTATAGTATAGCGGTTAAATCGGGTGCTATCTATCTTGACGACGGCTCAAGCACCGCCGAAGAGCATAAGAACACCCACAAGTGTGACGAGTGCGGAGAGGACGTTGAGTGGATTGCTTGGGAGAGCGCCACTTCCCTCCCGACCACAACCGGTCACTACTATTTAGCAGCAGACGTTGAAACTGACCAAAACTCAATAAATACCGAAGGCACAAACGTTGTTCTTTGCCTTAACGGTCACACCGTTAAAGGTACCGGCAACCGTGTATATGCTGTTAATGCCGAAAACGCAAAACTCACCGTTTGTGACTGTGAGAAAACAGGTAAAGTATATAACAGCAAAGAAACTATTACCGGAACTACACAAGGTAGCGTATTCTGGGTAAGAAAAGGTACGCTAAACCTATTTGGCGGTACTTACGTGGCGGCAAAATCAACCGTTCCCGGTCACGGCGCTACGATTTGCGACGACGGTTCAGGCAATACCATAAACATTAAAAACGCCAAAATTATCGGCGGCACAACTGCAAAAAGCGGCGGTGCTATATTCGTAAATACAAATGCGAAGCTCTCTCTAACTGACGTAGAAATAACGGCAGGCACCGCAACCGACAACGGCGACGCTATCAGTTTGGGCAAGAACGCCACTCTTACCGTATCGGGTAAAGTAGCAATCACCGGCGGAAAGGAACAGGTTTATCTTGGCGACGGCGCTTTGATTAAAATTGAAAACGGGTTAACAGACGGCAGTCATATCGGAGTTAATACCGACAAGGCTGACGGAAAGATAACCTCTAACTATTTAGACGGTGCGGAAAACTACTTCGAGAGCAATAGAGAAAAGGCATCTATAAAGGTTGAAAATAACGCTATTTGGCTTATTAAACCGCCGCATATAGATCACAAATGTGAAGAATGCGGAGAAGACGTAGAGTGGACTGCATGGACAGATGCCGCTTCCCTCCCGAATACAACCGGCCACTACTATTTAGCAACAGATGTTGAAGCAGGACAACACACTATAAACACCGAAAATGCAAATGTTGTTCTTTGCCTCAACGGACATACCATTAAGGGTACTACAAACCGTGTTTACGCACTTAATGCAACCGGCGCCGAACTTACCGTTTGTGACTGTGAGAAAACAGGTAAAATATATAACGGTAAAGCGACAATCACAGGTACAACACAAGGAAGCGTAATTTGGGTAAGAAAAGGTACGCTAAACCTATTTGGCGGTACTTATGAGGCAGCAAAATCAACCGTTCCCGGTCACGGCGCTGCAATTTGCGACGACGGTTCAGGCAATACAATAAATATTAAAAAAGCCACTATTATAGGCGGCACAACTGCAAAAAGCGGCGGTGCTATATTCGTAAACACAAATGCGAAACTCTCTCTCACCGACGTTGAAATTACGGCAGGCACCGCTACCGTCAACGGCGACGCTATCTATATGGGCAAGAACGCCACTCTTACCGTATCGGGTAAAGTAGCAATCACCGGCGGAGATGAACAGGTTTATCTTAGCGACGGTGCTTTGATTAAAATTGAAAACGGACTAACAGACGGCAGTCATATCGGAGTTAATACCGACAAGGCTGACGGAAAGATAACCTCTAATTATATAGAAGGTGCTGAAACCTACTTTGAGAGCCAAAAAGAAGGATTTGTCATCTCTCAAAACGGCGAGTACATTTTCTTAGGCACCGCTTTGAATAACACTCTTTCCAAAAACTTAAACGTCTACAGTAATGTTTACGGCTTACTCAGAAAGGCAGGTACAAAATAATGAACAAGAGTATTAAAAGAATATTTGCCTTAATTCTTTGCGTTGCTATGCTTTTAGCCGTTGCCGGATGCGGCAGCAATGATGCTATATCAACGCCGACAAGAAAACTATTAGAAGGAGAATCGGAAATTGACGGGGACGACGTCCCCTCTTCCGGTTTCCGTGTAGGTTACGGAAGAACAGACATAATGCCTGATGATTCTATTCCGCTCGGAAGTTACGGTAACGCTATGCAGCGTTTCTCCACAGGTTATCTCAACAAGATATTTTTCTCTTGTATAGCAATAACCGACGATAGCGACAAAACAATGCTTCTTATGAGTTGGGACTTTACTCAATGTAAAGACGATTACCTCAAAGAATTCAGGCAGTATGCCAAGAATAAATACGGCATTGATGAAAACTACGTTCACCTTAGCGGAACTCACACCCACTCTTCCGGTGACTTAGGTCTTGCAAGTTCGGTAAAATCGGTACAAGACCACTCTGTTAAAGTTTATCAACGTGCGCACGAAGCTATAGATATGGCTATGGCGGACAGAAAAGCCGCCGAGATGTACGCAGGAGAAACCAAGACCGACGGACTGAACTTTGTTCGTAACTATTATCGTGCCGACGGAACAACCGCCGGAGATAACTGGGGATATATTTACTCCTCTCCTGTTGTCAGTCACGTTAAAGACCCTGATGAAACAATGCGTATCATAAAGTTCACCCGTAAAAACAGCGACGGCGAAAAGGTTAAAGACGTTGTTCTTGTTAACTGGCAAGCGCATAACCATATGACCGGCGGATCGGACAAAACCGATCTTGCGGCTGACTTTTCCGGTGCGTTTAGAACCTCTCTTGAAAAAGAAAGAGATTGTTATATGACCTTCTTCCAAGGTTGTGCCGGAAACCTCAACGAAAAGGATACTTATTTCCCCGAAAACAACAAAACGGAAGATTACCGTGAATACGGAAAACTTCTTGCCGATACGGCGCTTAAAATATATGACAAACTTGAAAAATACAGCACCGAAGCCGGAATTAAGAGTGAAACCAAAGAGTTTGAGGGTGAAGTAAACCACACCTTTGACGGAATGTATGATAAAGCAGTTGAAGTTATGCAGGAGTATAACAATTCAGGCAAGCAAAGAAGCGCTATACTTGATCTTTGCCGTCAGTATAATATGCCCGGCTGTAATGCACAGGCAAGTTGTATAATCAAATATTACACAACCGATAAAACCAAGAAGTTCCTTGTAAATGCTTATCAAATAGGTGAAATCGGTTGGACTTCGGCAGGTGTAGAGTTCTTTGATGTGCTTGGTGAGAGAATAAGAAAAGGATCACCCTATAAACTCACCTTTACTCAAGGATATACCGACCAAAGCACACAGGGCTATTTACCGTATGCCGACGCCTATGATTACGGTTGCTACGAAGTATGCAACTCTCCGTTCAATAAAGGCGTAGGCGAACAATGCGCCGACTTCCTTATAGAAATGCTTAAGGAGCTTAAATCTTCTAAATGATTTATAGGCCTTAACAGACAACAAAAACGGACAAATCGTTTGATTTGTCCGTTTTTTTACATTTTTTCCGATCTTTGGAGTAAATGTTAAGATTTATTAAAAAAGCGATAAGATTTCGAAATATTTGTGTTGATTTTTTTAATAAAATGTTGTAAGATATAGGTATAAATGATATTTTGATATATTTACGTTATTTTTTGCAATTTCAACGTTGCACTTAATATATACGTCTTTTTACTTCAAACGGAGGAACTTTGTATGAAAAAATTATCTAAAAAATTGCTGACAATTATAATAGCCGCAGTGGCTGTTGTTCTTGTTGCGGCAGTCGGGCTCACAGTGTTTTTTGTAACTCGTGAAACCGAGGACACCTCTGCTCTTGAAAGGAGCGACAAGATTTATTGGAATATAAATCGTCTAAACTATTTCGATCAGGGAGAGGGTGGCGTTTCTTCCCGTCAGATAAATCTTGAGGACGGTTTTTATCACATACTGTTCAGCGTTGACGGCAGACCTACCGAGCGTAGAACAAAAAAAGCGACTGTTGTAAACAAAATTGATGATAATGACGCTATGGGTCTTGTTATTGACGAAAAGACACGCAGCATAACCGACATTATCCCGCTTGAAGAAATGGGCGCATATTTCCTATATAGACGTGTATACGTTAAAAGCATTGATACCAAAAAGTTTGAGATAGTAGCCAATTCCTCCGCTACTCTCGGTGGTAAAGACGTTAAAATTAAGATTAAATCTACAACGCCTGTTATCGACGTTTCCACTCAGGCTATGCTTGATGCAGGTATGCCTGTTAAGTTTGAATCTATCGAAGAAAAAGACCAGGTTTCCGTTATTATGAAAGGCGACGAAGTATACGGTCTTTACATAACTAAACGAAGCGCAAACCTCAAAGTTTATTGGAACCTCGAAAGACAGTATGATAAAGCCTACGGCGTTACAAAGCGCACACCCGATGCCGACGGCGTTTATCATATTCTGACCGCTTGCGGCGGAGAACAGGTAGAAATAAAATGCAAAGATAAGTCGGTTGTAAACAAAATCGACTCAACCCTTTGCTGCGGATTTGACTTTGATGATGACGGATACGCTATTGAGCACATTTCCGTATCAAAATGCACGGGCGGAAAAAGTATTGCGAGTTGGTTCTCTGTTGACGAAATCAATGAAAGCAATCTTTCTTTGCACAAATATGTACAAGGCGCCAATGACAGTAACCAGGACAGAGAAATTTCTCTTTCTGCCGACTGCGAAATATATAATGTAAGTAAGAACTACAAAGTTCTTCAGGGCGAAGCAGACGAGGTTCAGGTAGGCGACACCATTCAGGCTTACAGTGATTCCACATCAAAAGCCATACTCCTTTATGTTGTTAACCGCTACAAAGGCGGCGAGATATGGTGGAACGTATACCGCTCCTGGAATACGGTTACGCTTCAAAGCAACCGCAAGCGCAAGGCTGACGGTTATTACCACTTCATAATGGCGAAAGACGGCAAGGTTTACGATTATAAAGTTGCAAGCAAAGAACTTGCCGATAAAATAGACTCTGTTCCCGCTAGAACTATGACCCTTGTAATAAACGGTGACTTTATAGTCGGCTGTGAAAGCGCTTCGGGCATTAACTACCGCTCGGTAGCCAGCTGGTACACTATCACAAGTCTGACAGGTCCCAATACATTCCACGCATTAAAGACAAGCGGCTCCTACGCGGGAAGCGAATCCGATGTTACTCTTGCCGATGATTGCAAGATATATAATGTAAGCGAAATGTATGAAGACCACCTGGGGCGAAGAAACCTCGCTTCGCGTAGGCGATGTAATACAGTGCTGGGCGGATTATAAAGGTAATGCTAAATATATATATGTAATAAGCAGAAACTACAGCAATGCAGTCACCGCACACAGAGGAACTCACAACTGCTCCGACTGCGGCAGCAATATAAACTGGCAACCGTGGACCAGTGCCACTTCCCTGCCGACTAAATCAGGTCATTATTACCTATGCGGAAACGTTGTTGCTCCTCAGGCAAATGTCGGTGAAAATCAAAATGTTGTACTCTGCCTCAACGGCTACTCCGTACGTGCGGCAGGCACAAGGTTGTATTCAACCTTCTATGACGGCTCAAGCCTCCATATCCACGACTGCGTAGGCACAGGTAAAATGTACTCCAAATACCAGGGCAACCTGGACGGCATATTCGGCGGAATACTCTACGCCCGCAGAGGAAATATCAGTATTAACGGTGGTACATACGAAGCGCCCGAGCAGGAAATACCCGGCAACGGCGGCGTAATATATGTTGCCGATAATTTGAAGCTCTCTGTAAGAAACGCCAAAATAATCGGCGGAAATGTCGGAAAGAACGGCGGCGCGATATTCTCCTCTAACGGTATTGTAAGCATTTACGACTCCACTGTTAAATCGGGCAAAGCCGGCGGCGGCAAGGGTGACGCGATTTATCTGACCTCCAAGTCAAAACTCACCATTGGCGGTAAAGTAGTAATAGACGGTTCAAACAACAACCTCTATCTCTCCTCATCTTCGGTTACGCTTGATGAAAAAGAGCCGCTTACCGAAGGAAGCCATATAGGCGTAACGACCATATCCGCCACAGGTAAAGTTACCACAAACTATATCAACGGCAGCGGTTGTGAAAAATACTTTACAAGCGATACTCCCGACCGTGTTGTAACCGTTTCGGGCGCGATATTTATGTCAAAGATAAATCCGACCGAAGCGCATGACAGCCACACCTGCAAAGAGTGCGACGAAGGCGTTACCTGGACTCCGCTTACCAACCCGAACGAATTACCCACGGAAAGCGGACACTACTATCTCTGCGGCGATATATCCGTAAACGCTCAGATAACAATTGCGGCGGATAAAGATATCGTAATCTGCCTTAACGGTCACAACATAAAATCAACCGCGAGAAGAATATATGCAGTTTCAGGCGCTAATTCAAAACTCACCGTTATGGACTGCAAGAACAAAGGTAAACTCTTTAACTCTACTACTAAAGATGTTTACAACAGCGACAGTTACAACGGCAGAATAATCGTTGTAGGCGCAAATGCAACGCTCAACCTCTTTGGTGTTACTATTGAGTCGCCGTCATACAAGTCACCTCTTATCAGCGGCGGCGCTATCAATGTTAACAAAGGCGGTACCGCGAATATTGAAGACAGTACGATAATCGGCGGACCGGTAGGTAAAAACGGCGGCGCTGTCAACGCTTACGGTTCACTCTCGCTGAAAAACACAAACATAACTTCCGGAAAAGCGGACGGCAACGGAGACGCGCTTTATATCGGCTCTGACGCAACCTTCACGATTGAAGGCAAAGTTAACATAACCGGAGGAAGCAAACAGGTTTATATCAACAAAGACGGACAGATAACTCTCGGCGGTCCTCTCACTTCAGGCAGCCATATCGGTATCGCCTGCGGCGACAATATAGTCAAGATAACTTCAAACTACTATACAGACGCCGAGAAGTACTTTGAGAACCAGAGAGATAACGGCAAGATTGTTAAACAGGGAGACGCCGTATGCTTCAAGGTTGCCGCTCCTGCACACAATGAAAACCATGCTTGTGTTGACTGCGGAAACAGCGTTGAATGGCAGCCCTGGCTTGACTCCTCTTCCGTTCCGACAACATCGGGTCACTATTATCTGTGCTACGATGTAACCGTAAGCGGTCAGAAAACCGTAGCCGCGGGCGAAGATGTTGTCCTCTGCCTCAACGGTCACAAAATCAAGTCCACCGCAAGACGAGTTTACCTCGTAAACGGCGCGGACGCGAGACTGACCCTTTGCGACTGTGTAGGCGGCGGCAAGATTTATAACAGCACCACAACAAACACCTACGGTACTGACGGTCAGGGAAGAATTATCCTTGTCGGTTCGGGCGGAACGCTCAACGCTTACAATGTTCAGATTATATCGCCCAAATACTCCTCCGATATAAACGGCGGCGTATTGTCCGTAAGCAGTAACGGTACCATCAACCTGAAAGACTGCTACATTAAGGGCGACAAAGTCGGAAAGAACGGTGGCGCAATCTACTTGGGACCCAACGCCAAACTGTCGCTTTGCGATGTTGATATCGTATCAGGTACAGCAGACAAGGGCGACGCCATTTACGCCTCAGGAAGCGCCAAGATTACCCTTTCGGGCAATGTGAACATAGAAGACGGAAAATCTCAGGTTTACCTTGACGGCTCGCTTATGAAGTTTGACGGCGAGCTTGCAGGAAACGGATTTACCGTTACCACTACACATATTGAAGGACAGATTTCCGAGAACTATGTTGCGGGCGCTGAAAACATTATCAAAAGCGCGGATGAAAATCTTACAGTTAAGGTTAATAGCGGCGCACTCTATCTTATAGACGAGTCCGCTCCTCCCCCGACTCCCGCTCACGAGGCGCACACCTGCAAGGAGTGCGGCGAGAGCGTTACCTGGACGGCATGGACTTCAACCGAGACTCTGCCGACAGATTCGGGTCACTACTATTTAACTGACGATGTAACAGTAAACGGTCAGAAGACCGTGGGCGCCGGCAAGGATGTTGTTATCTGCCTTAACGGACACGACATTACATCCACCGCAAGGCGTGTATATCTGCTTAACGGCACCGGAGCCAAACTTACGCTTATGGACTGCAAAGAGTCCGGCACTGTATCAAACAGCGTTAAAACCGATGTTTACGCCAAGGACGGTCACGGCAGAATTATCCTTGTAAGCGCGAACACAACACTTAATATATTTGATATCACCGTTAAATCACCCGAGTTTAAGTCGGGCGTAAACGGCGGAACGATAGGTATAAACAAAAACGGCACCTGCAATATTGAGGATGCAACGGTTATCGGCGGACCTATCGGCCATAACACCGAGTCAAATGACGGCGGTAAGGGCGGCGCGATATTCGTAAGCACAAGCGCAACCTTGAACCTTAAAAATGTCAATATTGTATCGGGCAAGGCTGATGTCAACGGCGACGCGATATACGCTGGTTCCGGCGCGAAGGTAAATGTAAGTGGAAAGGTTAAGATTGACAATGAGACCAATCAGGTTTACCTCAACGGTGCGCTTATCCACTTTGACGGCGCTCTTACAGACGGAAGCGGAATGCTTGTCAACACATCAAGCGCCGACGGCAAAGTATCCGATAACTATGTATCGGGCGCAGAGAACTACATACAGTCCGGAAAATCGGGATATGTGGTAAACGCTAAAGACGGCGCGCTCTATCTTGAGGAAGATTCGGGTGAGCCCGTCGTGACAGGTCATACGCATCTGTGCAAACAATGCGGCAGCGATGTTACATTCACAGAATGGACCGAGACCACTTCCCTGCCCAAGACTTCCGGTCACTACTATCTGACTGAAGATGTTGTTACTAATGCTCAAACAAGTATAGGCAAAGACCAGGATGTTACAATTTGTCTTAACGGACACAATATTTCCTGTACCGCAAGGAGACCTTTTGGTGTAACAGGCGAAAACTCCGTATTAACTCTTTGCGACTGTGCAGGCGGCGGTATAATCAACAACACCGCCAAAGGAGATAACTATACAAGCAATGATAACGGACGGATAATACTTGTAAGCAAAACCGCTACGCTTAATGTTTACGATGTAACATTAAAAGCGCCTACATATAAATCAGCCAATGTTTACGGAGGAGTAATCAGCATAAGCAACGGAGGTACAACAAATATTTCCGGCGCTAAAATCGTAGGCGGTGAGATCGGCGGAAACGGCGGCGCGATAACCGTTATCGGCGGAGGAAAGTTAACCCTTTGCGATACCGAAATAGTTGCCGGAAAATCCGACAAAGGCACTGACGGAATTTACTGCGCCAAGAACGCGATTATTGAAGTGTCGGGCAATATAAAGATTACCGGAGACGCTACGCATATTTACCTTAACGGAACATATATCCACTTTGCCGATGTTCTGACAGAAGGCAGCGAATTCAATGTTGATACCGCGGACGCTGACGGTAAAGTATCCGACAACTATGCAGAAGGCGCGGAGAGTTATATAAAGAGCGCCAAGACAGGTTTCAGCGTTGTTTATAAAGACGGTGCGATTTACCTTGAAAGTTCAAAGGGTAAAATGATGAGTATCAAAACCGCCAACGAACAAAAGAACGCTAATCTTTCAATTTTAAGTCCTGCACTCAACCTGTTAAAGGAGACAAAATAAATATGAGAACAAAAAATATAATAAAAATCTTTTCACTTCTGATTTGTCTTGCTATGTTGCTATCCGTTGCAGGTTGCGGCAGTGAAAAGGTGGTAACCGTTTCAAGAACCTTTATTACCGGCGAAACAAAGCCGGACGGGGATAAGGTTCCCTCCTCCGGCTTCCGTGTAGGTTTCGGCAGAACCGAAATAATACCTGAAGACTCCGTTCCGCTTGAAGGATACGGCGACAGTTTGACCCGTATGTCAACAGGATATCTTGACGAGTTGTATGTTTCCTGTATCGCCATAACCGACGAGGACGACCAGACTCTGTTATTGCTTGAAGAAGATCTTGTTACCACTAAAGAATTCGTCACCGAGAACGCGAGAAAATACGCTAAAGAAACATATGGCATTGAACCTGAGTTTGTTCATCTGACATCAACTCACACCCACTCTTCGCCGAGTATTTCTCAGGACACAAGATCGGTATTAAACTATAAAGCCAAACTCTTCAGAAGAATACATGAGGCAATAGATATCGCTATGGCGGACAGAAAAGCCGCCGAGATATATACCGGAGAAACAAAGACAAAAGGTATGAACTATGACCGTCATTACTGGCGTACAGACGGTACGGCGATGAGCGATAACTACGGTATATTCAGTCAGGCTCCTCTTGAAAGGCATATTGACTCCCCTGATGAAACAATGCGTCTTATAAAATTTACGAGGAAGAAGAGCGACGGAAGCAAAGCCAAAGACATTCTGCTTGTCAACTGGCAATGTCACCCGCATTTAAGCGGAGGCGCACAGCTTACAGACGCTTCCTCCGACGTTATAGGTCCTCTTACAACAACTGTTGAAAAAGACAACGATTGTTATATGGCTTACTATCAGGGCTGCGCCGGAAACATGAATGAGAAATCGTTGCTCAGCAGCGAAGAAGACAATTACTCAAAAGGATACAGGGCATACGGTGAGAAACTCGCCTCATTTGTAACGGCGGCGTACAACAAACTTGACAAGATGGAAGCGGGCAAAATAAAAGCGGTTACAAAAAACTTTACCGCCGCTTCAAACCACGACCAGGACCATCTTTTGGCAGGCGCTAAAGAGATATACAACGAGTACAACAAAACTCACAGCCAACTGCTGATACAAGGTCTGCTTCAAAAATACCAAATCCACAGTATTTACCAGGTTAGAGCAATCATCAGGTGCGCAGGATTTGGTCCGACATACACAATGCCTGTCAGCGCGTTCTGTATCGGAGATATAGGTTTTACAACCGCCTCCTGCGAAATGTTCTGTCAGTCGGGTATGGAAATACGTGAGAAATCGCCCTTTAAATTCACCATCACCTTATCTTACACCGACGATCATCACTCCTACCTCCCCACCTCTCAATATTATGACGCGGGATGTTACGAAGTGTGCATCACAAACTACGCAAAAGGCGGAGCCGAACTTTGCACGGCGCAACTTATCGATATGCTGAAAGAATTACACAAGTAATTGATTTTAGATAAAAAAAGACCTTCACGATTGTGAAGGTCTTTTTTATTTCTGCGTTATTATTTTATCTTGTTGAGCATTTCTACCAACTTTTCCCCTACTCTTTCGGCGGAGCCTTTGGCGTTTTTGGTTATATCCGCCTCATAGCACCCGTATTCAAAGGCTATTTCGGTCGGCAAATAACTATATCCGCCGTCGGTATAGCCCTGCGTTACGGTAAACGGGAACGGAGAGGCTTTTCTTATCTCGACACCCGTTTGGTCAAAGACTTCAAAAGGCGCCGTAGTCCAGCCTATATCGCCTATACGGTAGACGTTTAGCGGAACTGAATACTCTTTCTCTTTTATTGCACTGCGAATAACAACGGCAGTTGCGTGATAGGGACTGTGAAATCCGCACTCTATTGCAAGTTTTTTACACTCGTCGTCAACACCGTGTTCTGTTCTGTATGCAACAACACGCTTTGCATCCTCAAGCCTATCCTCTTCCGCACGGTTAATGGTTATAGGGAACATTTCCCTTTTGACTATAATATCACCCGTCGGCATTTTTGTCATATTATCATAAACATCATTTATGTATTCCGCAAAAAGTCTGCCGTATTCAAGATAATTTGTCGTCCTGTTTTCTGATGGTATTCGACTTTTCTCATTAAGGTTTCCGGCGCACCCCTGGAAATATGCGGCAAGGCAATTATGACTTGACTCGACATAATCTCTTATTGAGCCCGGAATATCGGCTGCAAGATCTTTTTTCTTGCCTCCCCCTGTCATATGATTATGTACCTGATAATTGATTATGAGAACGTCTTTCGCCTCACTGTCATCTGTGTTGAACCTTTTGAACTTTATAAGACGCATAGTTTCATCAGGCTCGGTCAAGTGCTTTACTATAGTCGCCGTTGTTCCGCCGGGGTTATAATTATCGGTAGTGACGTTGCCGTCCTCACGCATATAATGGCGGACAAAGGTTAGCCTGTCGGTTTTAGTTTCGGCAACATATATCTCCGCCCTTTTTTGATCGGCTATGGCAAGTTTGCAGGCTTTAATTCCCTTCTCTATCAAATCCTTGCGGTATTTTTCCACTTTTTCGTCATCATACCAAAGCGCAACGGAAGAATGGGTGTGAGTACTGCTCAAATGGAAATACTCTTTTTCAATGCCGAGTTCCTCTTTTATCCTTTTTGCAAACTCATCATATAGAATATCACGAACAAGCGACATATCATAGGTACAAAGAAGTAATGTTTTGCCGTTTTCACCTGTAATGGCTATTGCGGTAAAGTATATTTCGTTCAGCACCCTATCAAAAACACGGTTTTTCTCCGACCCGTAACCGCCAAGCGGCAACGGAATATCAGGGGTGATATTGACTTTCGAAAAACCCACCTTAAACTCTGACATAAAAAAGACCTCTTTTCAAAAAATCTATAATTATTATATATCAAAAATTATTATATGTAAACCGTTATTTCAAAAATATAAACGAAGCAGGCGCCGAAATCGACGCCTGCCCCGTTTTGAAAAGAGATTTATTACAAAATATCAAGTTATGATATTTTATAATCGTTTTTTATCCTATAATATCGAACTTACACTCAAAGCCTAAATCGTCTGCTATCTTTTTAAGTTCGTCTAAGGTCTTTTCCTTCATATTTATACCTTGTGTAGCGGAAAGTTTTTCAGCCTCAGCCTCTTTATCGCCGTGAACGTAGATAACGTCTTTTCCGTCAGCCTTGGCGGTGTCACGCAGTTCTTGCATAAGGGTGGACATATGCGCCTTAATCTCAGCCGGGTCGCCAAATGCCGCCGGATTTATAACTATAAACGCATGGCATGAGCCTGCGCCCTTGCCCTCAACACGAATATGGTGGTTAGAGGTGGAACCGCCCGACAAAATAGCGGTAAAGATCTCGCACATCATACCAAAGCCATAGCCCTTGTGACTGCCGGTTTCCTCCTCGCTGCCTCCTGTGGGGAGTATTCCGCCGCCACGTTTGGCAATAATATTGTCAAGCACACGTTTTGAGTCGGTGCAGGGTTGACCGTTTTCATCTACCGCCCAACCGTTAGGCATTTCTTTTTCCTTTTTTGCATAAAGTTCAAGTTTGCCACGTGTTACAACGGTGGTAGCCGCATCGAACCAAAACGGATGCGGATCGGCAGGAACAGCCATAGCTATCGGGTTGGTGCCGAGCACCGGTTTTTTTGAATTGGTATGAACCATCATAGCCTCAGTATTGGTCATAGAAAGGGCGATAAGTCCGTTATCCGCCGCAAGTTTTGTATAGTAACCTGCTATACCGTAGTGGTTGGACTCACGAATTGTAACAATAGCCATACCGCTTTTTTTAGCCTTTTCCATAGCAAGTTCAATTGCATTATAGGAAATCAGCTGACCCATACCGTCATGTCCGTCAATAACGGCGGAAACGGGTGTTTCAAACACTATTTCGGGTTTTGCATCTATATGAATACTTCCGTTTTTTGTTTGTGTATAATAACGCCACATACGTTGAATACCGTGTGACTCAATTCCGTATACGTCAGCAAGGTTTAATACCTTTGCTATTTTCTCGGAATCCACTTCACTAAAACCCATTTTTACAAATGCGGTTTTACAAAAATCATAGGCTTGTTTAGCCGGAACTCTGAAATCTGCCATAATAATAAAATCTCTTTCCTTTATTTTTTTATTGCAATTTTTTTAATAATGTGCTAATGTATTATATATTAGATGAAAAACCCGTTTAACACTTATATTATAGCGATAAAACGGTGGTTTGTCATTAAAATATCACGACATTATTTTATAAGATATTTCCTAAATCTTAATAATCTTGGAGGTGAGCCCGGTGGCAATTCTCGACACTATGAAGGTCAATATAGGAAACGCCTGTTTTGAGGTGCTTATAAGAATGGGGTTTTATAATACGCTAAGTTCTCTTAGTCCCCGTTTGCACTGTCATCCAACTTATGAGGTTTACTGTATTGAGCGTGGCACTATGACGGTCACTTTTGAAGATACCGTTAAGCGTATCACCGGCCCTGCCATTGTTCTTATTCCGCCTAAGTTTTATCACAAAATCGAGTTTATGTCGCAGGACACAATTAAGTATTCTTTTGAGTTCTCGCTTTCTATGTCCGGTAACGGCAATTCTTTCCATAAGTATTCTCAAATACTCGGGAAAATAACCGCTCCTGAGATTATTATAATCCAATTCCCCACTGTAGAATACGTCAGGCGGTATGAAAAATCAAACGAAGAACTCGGATTTATGGTTTATTCCCACGTAGGACAAATACTAATACGTGTATTCAATACACTATCGGTTAAATACCCCGAAACAAAGAATATTACACCCGGCAAAAAGAGCAGTCTTCATAAAGAGATTATCGTTCAGGAAATTATTGACTATATGGAGCAAAATGCTCAAAGCAATTTGACCCTTTCGGATATAGCCGAAAAGTTCAACTTCTCCGAACGGCAAATTGAACGCCTGCTTAAAGATATTATGCACGAGAGTTTCTTCTCGCTGCTTAATAAATACCGTATCAGAATGGCGCTCATTATGATTTCAAACGATGAGGATAGTCTGACGAAAATTGCCGAAAAGTGCGGTTTTTCAAACTATGTCACATTTTGGAACCACTTTACAAAACTAAACGGTATGACGCCGAGCGAGTATCAAAAACGGCATAATAAATCAAAAATCTGAATATAGAAAATACCACGGTAAGTTTTGCTTACCGTGGTTTGTTTTTTAGTCGGCTACTATAAGATAGTGACAAGCGGGATTTAACTCATCGCCTATTCTGAAGGAGAGTATGCCGTCTTCATAGGTGGTGGGACATTTGCCCGCATAGAAGCCCTCAGCATTAACGCCCCAAACTTTTATCTTGTCGCCGTTTTCGATTTTAAGGTGAATATCCGCCGAAACAACCTCCGCAAGAATAGGCGCAGTACCTAATTCAAGCATCTTGTCGCCGTCAAACTGAGCGCCTGTGTTACGTGCTCTGCCGATAGCGGAAATAAGAATATTGTTTGACTTTTCAATAGGATCATCGGTAAGTGAGGAAAGCGCTATAACGCCAAAATCGGTGTAGGCGTTGACGGTCATTCCGTTAATACTGATACCTGTATCGGTATTCTTTCTTGTAGAAGACGCCGCACCGCCACGGGCAAGTGTACCGTAAACTATCTTGGTGCGTGGTGTGTCAACAACGCCAAACTTCTTTTTAAGGTCACGCCAAAGTTCGCCCGTGTCAGACATAATGATATTTGGATCTTCGGTGGGGATAGTATCCGCCTCGTTTACCATTTCGTCATAGCCCTCAGGCAACTTGTTATCAAATATAGTAGAACAAGCACTGCGTTCAAGAAGTCCCTTAAATGCGGTGGATACCCTTGCCTCAAGTTTATCGGTCTGTACGGCAACTTTCTTCTTTGCACGGCTAACGTCACCACGTCTTAACATAAGAGCGCAGTGGTAGAAAAGACCGAACTTAGCCGGGTCGTTCCAAACCGAGAAAATACCCTCTCTATATGGTACGCCGCCGACAGGACTTGATTGCTCACGGCCAAGCACGTTCATCAGTTCAAGTCTTGTGCCGTAGGAATAGGTATGTATGGCAAATCCCGCCCAGCCTTGCAAAGCGCCGACTGCCGCATAATATATAGGACCTTCGGCACGGTATGAGTTAGGCCACGGAACGTCCCACTCGGAAATAAAGAGCGGTTTCTCCGGCAATTTCATTTTAGCCGCCGCAGCAAATACGCTTGATACGCCGGTAATCGGTCTGTGTTCGCAAACACGCTCGGTGTTGCCCCATTTCCACGTGTAGAAATAGTGGTGAGTATCGGTAAAGTCCATATCCTCGTGGGCTTTAACGTGTGCGGAATCGTGGGTCCAGTTTGAACCTGTAATCGGTATTTTACAACCCGCTTTGCGCATAGCGTCATGCATCTCTTTGAAATATTTCTTGGTGATGTGGATTTTAAATTCTATCATTTCGGGGTCTTTGACGAAAAGATCGCAATTTTCCCAGTCATATTCCTTGCCGTTTTCTTTCAGCCAGTCACGGAACATTTCTCTGAATTCGTTTTCATAATATGTCGCGTGGACATAGTCCGATTTGGCGCCCGAAGAATTGGTGAAGAGGTCTGACTCGTTTACAATTTCCGTAAGAACGAATACGGGGTCCTCGTTGTATTTAAGTTTTGTATATGGGTTATAATGGTTCCAGATTTGCTCTACAAACTCTTTTTGAAGTTCAATAAGGCACGGACTTGATATTCCCCACGGACGTGCATTATCGGGCAGTTTTTCATAATCCGGTACGCCGTCACCCTCTTTGAACTTGCGATAGGTGGACATATCAAGATAGCAGTATATTCCCTGCTCTTTAAGACAATATATAAGATAATCAAGGTGGTCAAGCGAAGTTTCGTCAAGTACTCTTGTTGTGCTTACCCTTTTACCCTTTGTATAGGCATAAATGTTAGGGGTATCAAACTCGGCGTCAAGCTGGTGGAAACGAACAATGTTGCATCCTGCTTCGGCAAGACGTTTTGCAACCTTAGGGGAATAATCATGCTCAGGGAAACAAGCGCCGCCGTTGAAGTTTACACCCCAAAAGCGAGCAAGAGTTCCGTCCTCAAAACGCAAATCATCTCCGTCGGCTTTTATAAAGCCGTGTTTTCCTGCCGGTTTTTCATCTTCAAAAACAAAGGAAATATCAACCGGCATCATATCCGGGTAGGAAGGCTCCGGAATATAACGTGACATATAACACATCTCCTGAAAAAATATTTGGTGTATACACCTTTTATTCTAATTATTATACCTTATAAGGAAATAAAAGTAAAGCAGGTTTTGCAATTTTTGTTATTTTTTTAACTAAAAATGATAAATAAAAAAACCTCCCTTTTGGGAGGTTTTTTATTTTTATTATTTAAGCGGATATTTATCCGGATAGAAGTAGAAGAACAAGAGGTAAATTGCGTCTTGGTCGTTAAAACTTCCGTTTCCGTCAAAATCATAGTTTTGATTGCTCGGATACTGGTCTGAATAGAAGAAACTAAACAGTGTGTATATAGCATCCTGGTCGTTGATTACACCGTTGCCGTCTGCGTCACCACGAAGAACGCCTTGTCCCTCGCCATAAGCAACGTCAGCCTCTACACCGTCTGCAATTTTTGTATAACTCTCGGTTACGGCATAGATATCTTTACCCTCTGCGGCGTTGTTTCCGCTAAAGGTTGTATCGGCAATATTTAGTTTTGCAGTTTCTGCCGCATAAATAGCGCCGCCTTTTGTGCCCTCGTTGCCAAGAGCGCCACCGCTAAGTACAACGCCGTTTGAGGTGTTAAGTGCGGCGCCTCCGCCAACATACACTATACCGCCTTTAGTAGCGGTATTATCCGCAGCGCCTACTATAGCGATATTTTTAAGATTAAGAGTTGCGCCCTCGCCTAAAACAATGGCAGAGCCTTCTTTATAGGTTGAGGTTATGGTGCGTGTCTCGGCATTTTCATCATAAGATACAAAAGAGCCTGAGCCGAACTTTGCAGTATTACCTATAGTGATATATCCGTGTTCACCTGTATAGGCCTCAGTTTTTGTACCGCTGACAAAGGTGAGGTCCAGACCTGCCGGAATAGTAACCTGTTTATCAAAAGTAACGTCGTCAAAGAACTCGATAATATCTCCGCTTTTTGCGTCACTAAGCGCAGTTTCAATATCAGTATAGGTTACAAGATGTTGAATAGCACCGCTTACACTATAGCGCAAAATATGTTTTTCACCTGCGGGTACTAAATCGGCAAAAGCCGGAATAGCAAGGGTGAAAAGAATGCAAAGAGATATAAGAATACTTAATACTTTTTTCATTTATATCTTTCCTTTTTCAAAACGGGGGTTGGCAAAAGTCAACCCCCGTTTTTCATTGAATTAAAGACCTAAATCAAAGTCAATAATCTCGCCGTAGCCGTCATCGCTTGCAGTGCTGGAGGTTAAGCCATCGGAGGCAGTAATTACATCATTTGCATTGAGATTATATATATCCACAGTGGGATCAGAGAAAAACTTTTTCATTGTAATCATCCTCCTTTTCTTTAACCTTCATTTGCAGTAGCCTTGTAGAAAGTGATCTTAGAAAGATCTACGGTTGCGGTGGGGCCGGTGATAACGTGACCTTCATTGTCTTCAAGATAAGCAGTTACGGTAAATGTAGCGCCTGCCTCTATCATTGAATCATCAATAGTCATTTCGTTACGGAAATAGTAGTCGCTTTCAAGACTGTAATCAGCTATCGGGAGTTCTGCGCCTGCAACATAGTTTGTATTATAAACATCATGTGTTGCAAGGTCAACATTTTCACCCTGATAGTTTACAGTAAAGCCGGCAACTTTGTAGTTTTCAATCTCGCCGTCAACAAGAGCGAAGAAGCGTATAAACTTCTGACCGTCATCCTTAGTCTGAC
>JAFRLW010000031.1 GCA_017431035.1 Clostridia bacterium | reverse complement strand
TGCTTCGCATCCACAAGGCTTGACGACCGAACACTATTGTGTTCAGTACCCGTCTTCGCCGCTTTTGGCTATAAAATATGCCACCGGCATATTTTACTATACGCCAAAACCCTCTCGGGTCAAGAGTCCGCAAAGATAAAGCATATTACTAAAACAAAAATAGAGAGCAGTATCAAAAGATACCACTCTCTATTTGGTCCGAGTGACAAGACTTGAACTTGCGGCCTCTTGACCCCCAGCTATTATACCCAAAATCTTATTTCTTCGCTAATTTAAGCCGTTTTTGGCGATTTTAAAAATCAAAATAAATAGAATAATATATATTTTTTCTATTTATTTGAAGTCAATTAGTATTTCCCGCGCGCCATTTCTTTTACCGTTGCATCTTTTTATTATTCCTTTTTTCTGCATCTCAACCGTTCGTGATTTAATGGTGCGTTCTGACTTTCCGATTTTTTTAGCCAAATCTTTTTGAGTGATTGTCGGATTTTCTTTTAATTCTTCTAAAATTGCCATTTCTTCCAAAGTGCAATTTTTGCACTTTGAAACATCAGCGTTTGCACTTTGGGATTTGCTATTCAATCTGAATGCAAATATCTATTTTTAATTTTCTATATTTTACCATAGAATAAGATAATTTTCAACTTATTAAAAACTTGATACAAATATTTCGGAAGATGAGAAAAAGCCACCCGAACGGGTGGCTTTTGTTAAATTAATCTTTCGCTAAAAGATACTCATTTTTAAGCCGTCTTTTATACTCATCGGATAGGGAATAGATGTTATAGTTTTTAAGGTCGGTATAAATATTGACGGTGGTTTTTATATCGCTGTGACCCAGTATCTGCATAGAGTTAATCTCGTTAAAACCTTGCAGATAAAGAATTGTCGCAAAGGTGTGCCTTAACGAGTGCGGGGTGAAGCGCCTTATTTTAAAAGGATATTTTGTGTTTCTCCATTTTGGCTTTTTGCCACCGTATCCGTATTTTATATTCAGTTCATCCATATAGGAATCCCAAGCTTTTTTCCAGCCGGATTTTGATAGCAAGCCACCTTTAGTGTTGAGAAAGACATATCCCGTCTTACAAAAATGCTCTTTTTTATACTTTAAAAGATAATCTTTCAAAATCGGCATCAGGGGAATAACCCTTGTTGCAGCCTTACTCTTGCCGCCTTTCTTTTCGGCAGGCCTTGATTTGTCGAAATATACCGAGTTTTTAACTTCAATCAGGTTGTTGTTAAAATCTATATTCTCCCATTTAAGCGCACCGACTTCGGATTTTCTAAGCCCGGCAAAAAGCATAATCATAGCAGCAATTTGCGCCCTGTGAGGGGTGTCTATTATCATATCCTGTTCGCTTAGTGTTATGGCAGTCCTTTCAACGGCAGGCCTGCCATTGTTTATAACATCCGATTTGCGAAAATTCGGCACCCTGATGCTGTTTAACTCGGCATAGTGAATTATTCTGTCCCAAACCTGTAAAACGTCTCTGATGGTCTTTTTTGATGTCGGTTCACCGGTGTTCGGATTATACTTTGCAAGCCTATTAACAAATTGCTGAAAGTCTGAGAGGGAAATAGTATATAGCTTTCTCTTGCCAAATCTACCGGTCAGGTGTTGCATAGAGCATTTATAGGCATCAATAGTCTGCGGCTTTAAGTATCCGCTTTCATACTGGGGTTTAATCTGTTCGTCAAACCATTTTTTAGCCCAGACTTCAAACGAGCCTGAGATTGAATCATATTTGGCCTTTTTGATGTCGGCCTTAATCTCATAGACCTTATCCATCATTTCACGCTTGGTTTTGCCGTAAACGTTTATTGATTTCTTACCTTTGCCGGCATAAACAGTTGTATGGAATTTGCTCATATTTCACACCTCCCATCAGGCCACAAGGTTCATAAGATACTCTTTGGAAACCATCCATTTGCCAGTAATCTTGCTGCCTTTTAAATCACCGTTTTCAAGGCGTCTTTTAACGGTTTTTTCAGAGCAATTAAAGAGGATTGCAACCTCTTTAATGTTAAGCAAAATAGGAACATTTTTCCATTCAATATAGACGTTGTCTTTCATAATAACAGCCTCCTTTTCAAAAAAATAATTTTTTTTTAAAAATTAAAAGTAATAGATTTTATTTTTTTAAAGAAAACTGTCAAGTAAAAATCGCATATTTTTTTAAAATTTTTTAAAAAAATTTTGGGGCATAAAAAAAGCGCCTATTTAGGCGCTTTTCCTTTAGCTTAATGGTATATGTACCATTTTATCTTTTGTGATTATGCATAGACCATTGTAACAATTATCAGTATAAAAGTTATCATATATACTGCAAAACATAACAAATGCGCTCGGCTCATCTCCGTCTAATAGTTCATCAATTTCATCTTTTCGCTCTGTGGCATTTCCGTTTAAGTAGTTATAAAAGTCGATATCATTAATTATTCTCATTAGTTTTGGCATATCTTCAGTTTGCAAATAATCCGCTTTTATATCAAAACAATAAGTATCTTTTTTACCGTCTTTGATTAAATAATATTCGGTATATCCTTCATCATCATAATAACCATTTTGGGCAAGCAAAAAGTTCTCGTCCTCTATTACCGCATAGTAAATATAATCACGATAAATCCTGTGATTCATACTAACACCTCCTTTCAAGTAAAGATAATAGATTATATTTACTATTTTAAAGGTGTCAAGTTGATTAAATGATTGGATAGCGTGAGATTATTTATGTGTTTTTTTAAGTCTGGAGGCCTAAATGTTAAAGATTACAATTTTTAATCGATATAGTAAGATTATTGTTGAAATACCGAAAATAATGTTGCTTTTACTTATATATTATAATATAATAGATACATATTATTATAATTTGGTTCCATTATGACTTTAGGAGGAACGGATATGGCTACAAGCTATAAAAAGTTATGGCATATTCTTGTCGATCGCAATATGAAGAAAAAAGATTTGCAAGAAGCGGCTCACTTAACTCAATACCAGATGTACCGCTTAAATCATAGCGAAGATATTACCACAGAAACCATCGGTCGTATTTGCCTGGCACTCGGCGTCAAGGCGGATGATATTATGGAATTTATACTTGACAACCAAGCAGAGTAACCAGAATGTTATTTGACAAACACAGTAGTAAAGAAAACCAGCTTAATACAGGATCAAAAGAATCCATGGTGTTTTGATAAAGCTGAATTATTAAGGAGGATTAGTTTTGGACGTTCTTAGCGTAAATCTTGAACATTGTTTTGGAATAGAAAGTCTGAATTATGAGTTTGACTTTACAAAAGGAAATGTTTTTGCAGTTTATGCTCGTAATGGGCTTATGAAGACATCATTTGCAAAAGTTTTTAAGAAGTTACAAATGTCTAAGTCAAAAGAAATCCGTGATGAAATATTTGGAATAGACGGAAATGCAGAAGTCAAGTGTGACGGAATGGATATTGCGCCTGAAAATATATTCGTAATAAAGTCATTTGAGAACTCATATCAAGCAGATATAACTTCACTTCTAATTAATGAGGATATAAAAACTCGGCTTAAAGATGTGCTTAAAGCAAGAGATAAATTTTTAAAAGCATTGGAAAAAGACTCCGAATTAAAAATCAAGAAAACAAGCTCAGGTAAAACCGTTTTTGAATTAGAGCCTACCATTATCTTGGATTTTGGATTCGAAGAAAGCAGCCTTTTAGTAAATGTTTTAAGTTTTCGAGGGCAAGCACCAGAGGTTGATTTTTCATCTATACCATATCAGAGAATCTTTGACGCAGGAGTCATTAGAAAAATTAATTCCGCTGAATTTCAAAGTAAAATTAGAGACTATATATCTCGAAGCGAAGAGATTTACTCCTCGTACGCTTTTTTAAGTAAAGGCAACCTAACACTTCCAAAACTTAAAAATGTGCATAAATCATTAAAGAATGAAAAATATTTTAGTCAAGGAAATAAGATATTTCTTGCGGAAAGTGGCAATATAGAGAATATTGATGAACTAAGTGCCAAAATTGAAGAAGTTGAGGGACACCTTCGTACCGTTCCGGAATTTCAGGAAATTGAAAAACTGTTAAGCGATGCAAAAGGAACGCAACTGCGAGATATTATTGAAGTAAATCCTGATATTGTCGAATGGCTTACTATTGAAAGACTTCCCGAATTAAAAAAGTGTTTATGGCTATCGTATATTCAGAAGAATTCTATACTATACGAAGACTTATGCGATAAATATGAGACTTTATCGCGAGAGATAGATAATGTCGATTTAGATGATACGCCTTGGAAGAAAGCTCTTGAGATATATGATAAGAGGTTTTCAGTTCCATACAAAATGGAAATCGAAAACCTAAAAGGTGCTATTATTGGTGAAAGCATCCCACGAGTAGTCTTTTCCTTTACTAATGGAAAAGACATGAAAAAGCTTAGTCGTGACGAATTAGATGATTTAGATGTTTTAAGTCAAGGCGAAAAACGTGCTTTATACCTACTTAACATTATTTTTGAAATTGAAAAGATAAAAAATAGTGGTTGTGAAGCGCTTTTTATTGTAGATGATATAGCCGACTCGTTCGATTATAAGAATAAGTATGCTATTGTGGAATACTTGTATGAAATCGCTCAGAATGATAAATACTCAATGATTGTACTGTCACACAATTTTGACTTTTATAGAACTATATCAAGCAGATTAGGATTAAAAAGAGAGAATAGGTTGTGCGCTAATATTAAAGATGGCAGTGTATGTTTTGTTCAAGAGTTTTATCAAAACCAGCCTTTTATTCAATGGAAAAAGCACCCAAATGAGCAAAATATTATTGCTATGATTCCGTTTGTTAGAAATTTGGTTGAATACGGTAGAGACATGCATGTTGCCGTTCCTGGGGATGATGAAACAAATAATGACTATAGTCTCTTGACTACCCTCCTTCACGAAAAAGCAGAAACTAATAATATGCGTTTTTTGGATTTGAACGAATTATATAGCACATACCTTGGCATTGATAGATTTGAAACATCTGTTGACTTAAATAAAAAGATTATGGATACACTGTATGAAATTTGCGATGCAATAACGATAGAACATAGTGAACTGGAGAATAAGGTCCTTTTATCGATGGCGATACGCCATAAGGCTGAAGCTTTTATGAAAAAAGAGATAAGAGAATATACAGGACAAATAACGTGGCGTGTGAATCGTAGAACTAACAATACAGGAACTTCAAATCAGTTTCTTCTTGCAATTGAATCAAAAGCTAATCAAACCAGAGAACTATTAAATGGATATAAACAATTCGGCGAAAACGCTAAAATCGGAACGATAGAAGAAGTTGCTATTATGACGCCCGAAAATATTCATTTGAACTCTTTTATGTATGAGCCAATTATGGATATGGATATTGCAGAACTAATATCACTTTACAGACAATGTAAAATGTTGAATTGATGAACAAAATATTGAGAAAAACGAGAATGGATTCGGTTAATGTAACCTAACAGAATATTTAAAAATCGCCGCATTATTTCCAAACCGTATTGCAGAGACAGTTTACAATAACGGTAAGCCGAAAAATGAAAAAGCGGCAGAGTATGTCTTTATTTCAACACAGGAATAACAGACAGAAAGCGGTAATGGCAAAAGTGTTCGTAAGGTATCTTTCAAAACATATTTCCTAAAAACCGTAAAAAGAATGCGGGCGGTATATGACATTTGCCAGCCGTCAGGTGAACTGAGAGAAGAGGAATCAGCTATTGCTCAATGCTTTATGGCTATAGCTGGCTTTGTTCGCAAAATGAGCGGATCCAGCGAAGTGGATGCCGACAAGATGAACCGCCATGTAGAAAAAATGGTCTGACCTTCGAGGAAAAAGCGTTTTATGATATTCTGATGGCGTTGCGTGACAAACTCAAATTTGATATTAAAGTTTGCTTGGTCAAAAACGGGTATCCACCGCAGTATAGTCCTGAGGTGTTCCAAAAGGTAATGGAACAAGTGGAAAACTTTGAAGAAAACAATTAAATAATTACTAACAATTATATTTGAAATGAGGGTAGAAATGGTTTCTGGAAGAGAGTATTTGAAAGAACTAATTGACCGTGGCGAATCACTACAAAAGCCACAGTATAATGCTAATGGTGTTCATTCTGCATTATCACTTATAAATGTTTATCCATCTGATACTGCAATACGCGATTGGAAACGTGATGTTCAAGCTTTTAATAATAAATACTTGAAGAGTCATTTTGCATTCCAATTGATAACACAATCTCTAAACACGATGGGCTTATCATATATAACTTCAACACTACGCTATTTGGAAAATGTTTATAACGATTATACTTTTTGGGATGCATTTGACAGACAAGAAAATGTAGCAATACAGATACAAGCAGGTAAAGAAAGGGCAATGTATGATGTTTTTATTTCCCATGCAAATGCAGATAAAATAGAATATGTTGACAAGTTAAAACAATCGTTAGATAGATTGAAAATAAAAGTTTTTTATGATAAGGATACCATAGGTTGGGGCGATAATATGAAGAACAAGATTTTAGAAGGTGTTCAAAAGGCGGAGTTTGCTATAATTGTTATTTCAGAAAACTATTTTGGTCGTGAATGGACAGAAAAAGAATTAAATGAGTTTTTGAACCGGCAAAATGCCAGTGGGCAAAAAATCATTCTTCCAATTGTACATAATATTACAATTAAGCAATTACAAGATAAGTATCCGGCAATTGCAAACATTCAAGCGTTGGATTCTTCTAAATACTCGTGTGAACAAATAGCGTTAGAATTTGCAAGTCAGTTAATTAACAGACTCAAAGGAAATGGAGAAAACTGATATGGGCTACATTTACATTATGACAAATCCCTCGTTTGAGGAGTATGTTAAAATCGGTTATGCAAAAGATGTGAAAAAAAGACTTAGCGAGTTAAACAGCAGTTCTGCAGTTCCTTTTGCTTTTCGAATCTATGCTACATATGAGGTAGCGTCTGAATTATCTGATAAAAAAGTTCATGCTATTCTTGATAAACTAAATCCTGACCTTCGCTCAAAAGAGAGAATAAACGGCAAAGAACGAATTAGAGAATTCTATGCTATGACACCGGAAGACGCATATTCAATCCTTGAGGCAATAGCTGAAATAAACGGCTTAAAAAGCAAATTAAAAAAATGGAAAGCTACGGCTGAGGAAAAAGAAGAAGAACAATTAGCTGAGCAGATTACAATTGAACATAGGTCTAGAGCAAAAATGTTTACTTTTAGTTCAATTGATCTTTGTCCCGGTGATAAAGTTACATTTTGCAAACCCGGAAATAAATATGATAATACTGACGTAGAAATCGTCGATGATAAACATGTAACTTATGATGAAACGGTGCTAACATTGACAGCATTAGCAACAATGTTTATCAAACCTAAGAACAATATTGCAGGACCGGATTATTTTAAGTATAATGGCATATGGTTAAATGACTTAAGACGAGAAAAAGGAATAATCAATTTTTAAAAAAAGAAGCCCCTCTTTCGAGGGGCTTCCGTTGGTTTAGGCATTTGCTATATGAGGTTCAATTGTGCTTTTAACCAGTTATAGATAGCAATAAGCTCTTCTTCAGGTATTGTTGCTATAGGTCTACTTTTTATAGCATTTCTATCAACTATCTGAATCTGGTTTATCAGTAAATAACACTCTTTCTTTTGCATTCTAAGCTTATAATGAAATGCATTTGGGTTATATCTCCGCTTTTTATCTGTAATCGGTATTGCCGTTACATACGGGGTATAGGAACCATCACGCATTTCTTCAATTATCATGCATGGTGTTTTGCCCTTTAGATATTCCTTCTTTGTTTTTGGAAGCTCAACGTAGCAAATTTTTGCATTTTTAATCATATTTTTTTCTCCTTTTTTAATATATTTTTTTATATGAAGGTCCTCCGGGGAGGACCTTCTTTTAACCTATGACCGAGGGGTCATATACCAAATTGAGATAAAATAGCGTTTTTAACGTTATTCATCTCATCATCGGTCAGTGTTTTTATCGGTTTGCCTTTAATAAGGCTCTTGGGAACAGTTTGAATTTGCTCGATAAGAGCATAACTCTTTTTTTGCATTTCGCTAATCCACACGTGGTTAGGTATCCTCTTATATTTAGCTAATTCGCTAGACATAGGGATAATCGTAACCACAGGGGAGTAGCGACAGGCTTTACTGTTACCAAGCACGATACACGGACGTCTTTTTCCCTGTACTCCTTGCTCAATAACCGGCAAATCCACATAAACCACTTGACCTTTTGATAACATTTTGTTTTCCATTACGAAAACCTCCTTGTATATATAAAAAATAAATAAAAAAAGGCTATTCTCCCGCTAAAAAAGCGAAAAAATAACCTATTTTAAAAAGCTAACTGATATAGTTTATTTTTTTTAAAAATAATGTCAAGCGATTTTTGAAAAAAATTTTAAAAATTTTTTAAAAAGTTTAAAAACCTTTATTTATGCGGATTTAGAGCAAAAAAAGACGGCGAAAATCGCCGTCCTAAAAATTTTGTTAGATTTATAACTCCCCCAAATAATGTTTTGCAAGCTCAAAACAATTTGCACCGTGGCCGAGGTTCTCGGCAACCTTTGAAAACGCCTTTTCGTGAGACATATCTCGACGCAGTTTTTTATACAGATTGACCGCAAAAAATCGTCTTAGTGAATGGGCGGAGAGGTGATTGTCATACTCAGGTCTGTTTCTTCGCTCTTTGCTTGCCACATCGTAACCAATTCGTGAATAAAAATTGTGCCAAAGCGATAGCCGGCTTTGAAGTGAGTGAGGAATGTTCCTTTCCCGAAGAACGTAATCATCAACATATTTTTTCCGGCAGGCCTTTTCATATATTTCCAAAACGATTTGTTGCTGCTTTTGAGATAGGGGACCGATTTCTCTTGGTCTTCCACCTTTACAGCCTTCACCGTCAAGTTTAAGATATACTTTTTTATTTTCTCCCATACTTTCAACACAGTCCCTTAATTGACTTTTTTTAACCGAAAATATTTCTTTGCTCCGGAGTCCCAAATAAGCACCCATATATGTGCCAAATAATAGAGTGTCCCTTGTATTCTCATCTCTAACTTCTTTTATTTTATCTATAATATTGTTAAACTCTTCAATTGTTGGGGCAGTCCGTTGGTTGAATTCTTTTTTGCCACCGATTCCGAGTTCTTTATTTGTAAGATTAAATTTACATTCCTTACGGTCTCGAGATACATTTAATGTATTAAGCGTATTGATGTAAAATCTAAATCCTGCTATCTCTTTTTTGAGCGTGGATAGACTCTTATCATCCTGGGCTTCAACATATGCCCTTATGTGTTTATTTTGAACATTTTCAATTTTTTGAATATTGTAATTTTCATAACAAAACTTTAATATTCTTTGCGTACTTTTTCGATAGGTGTTTCGGCTTGACCAGGACTTCTGGTTGAGCCTGATGTTCAGTTTTTTGAACTGATTTAATATATTTGACTTCTCAAAATCTTTTCCCATTATTTTTTCCTCCTTTTTCTTTTGTTTCCCCCTCGTTTCTCTTTTCTTTAATATTTTCCGTTGTTACAAAATGCGATGGTTAGTGGCTTTTCAATATATAATCGTTTTGTATTCTCGGCTGTTTCTTACTAAATCAAAGATTTTTTAAGAAACAGCCTCGAGGTCTTCCATGTAAAATATAGGCTGTTTAATGTGTAAAGACGCACGAATAATTGCATAAAAGCTAACGTGCGCCACAGACAAATTCACTCACAAAGTGAGCGTGGTTTTAATAAAAACCAATCGTCTTTTGCGTCCGAAAGGACATGAAAACCTTTCCGGTTTTCATTTATGAACTGATAATTTTTTGCTCAGTTCTTTCAAATAAATCACTCCCTTTTTTTATAAAAAATCACCCGCCCGTGATTAAAAAATCCCGGGCTAAAATTAAATGGTGATATATTTTATTCATAAAAAAGAGAGTGTCAAGGAAATAATAAAAGGCTTTCCGCATAAAACGGAAAGCCTTTTTAGTTTATTATCAATTATAAGTTTTTAATTAAACTTTATACATTACTAAACATCAAGTCATTACAGAAAATTTACCCATATGTTTTAATGATTTCCTCGGCGATATGTTTTCGGGATACACAATTATCCATAGCGCTTTTTTCTATATATCTATGAGCATCGGGTTCGGTCATTTTCAGTTCACTTATAAGCAACCATTTTGCACGGTTTACAAGACGGATTTCTGCCATCTTTTCTTCTATTGAAAGGGTCTTTTTTTCTGCCCGTCTTATCCTTTCCCGTGCGCTGATCATCCAGTCGAATGCAATCCGGATTATAGAAATAGTAGTAGGCTTTTGCAATATGAAAACGCCGTTTTTTACAAGTTTATCAAAGCTTTCATCGTATTTTTCTGAATCCATAAGGATAAGAACAATAGAATTATGATTGTTTGCTACATCTATTGCAAAACGCAAGCCCGTATCATCGGGCAGGGGAGAATTTATGATAACAAAATCAAAACTTTTCTCTAACATAGCGCGCTTTGCAATGCTTATATTACGCACAGTGTTTATCGGAGAGAAAATATGGCCGGGGAAAGATTGTAATAAATGTCGGTTCAAATTTTCGCTTGCAGACACTAATAACACACTGTATACTCGTTCTAAAAAGTTCATTCCCTGACCTCCTCTCCTTAAGATCTATGAATATTATTTGTTGCAGTAAATATCTAATATTTTTGATGGAATGTGTTCTTTTATAAAATTATCAGCCGCCGCAGTTTCCCTTGCTTCTTCAATACTTGAAGGTAATTCCTGAAGGAAAGACAGGGTTTCTTTATCTGCTACATACAGGTTTTTATCGACCGGTGCCGGCAGTTCAACTCGGTTTTCTATTCCGTAAAGACCTGCCCAAATCATAATGGCAAAAGCTATATACGGGTTAGCGGTTGGATCGGGTGATCGAAGTTCTGCACGGCGATATTCCTCAGATGCTGCCGGAATGCGAATAAGCTGAGAACGGTTTTCAGCCGACCAGGATACATATCGCGGTGCTTTCATCTGTCCAAGACGTTTGTATGAATTAGGCGTGGGATTTAGAAAAACAGTCATCTGCTTTGCCTTGTTAAGCACGCCCGCTATCATATTGCGAAGATTATCAAGAGAATTATCGGGTTTTACGGAAACATTTATATGAAAGCCGTTTCCGGGTTTTTTATCCAAAGGTTTTGCAGAAAAATCTGCGCACAGTCCGTTGCGATGGGCAACTGTTTTTACAACCGTTTGGAATGTCATAACATTATCTGCCGCAGCAAGAGCTTCGGTATATCTAAAATCTATTTCGTTTTGCCCGGGGCCTTCTTCGTGATGCGAACTTTCGGGATGAATTCCCATCTGTTCAAGAGTAAGACAAATCTCGCGCCTAACATTTTCACCCTTATCTTCAGGCGCCATATCCATATATCCGGCGTTGTCATACGGAATATTTGTCGGCATATTCTTTTCATCGAGATTAAACAAATAGAATTCCTGCTCCGCACCGAAATAGAATGTATATCCCGCTGCTTTTGCGTCCTCAACGGCCTTTTTCAGCAGATTTCTTGTATCGCACTCATACTGCCTGCCGTCGGGATATTTAATAGTGCAAAACATTCTAACAACTTTTCCGTGCTCGGGGCGCCAGGGAAGCCACGTAAGAGTTTCGGGGTCCGGGAAAAGGAAAAGATCGGAATGAGTTTCATCGGCAAATCCGTCTATTGCCGACGCATCAAAAGCTATTCCGTATTTGAATGCACGCGGAAGTTCATCAGGCATAATGGAAATATTCTTTTGATTTCCGAACACATCGCAAAAAGCAAGACGAATGAATTTTACATCCTCTTCGACAATGTATTGCATAACCTCTTCTTTTGAATAGTTCATAATGTCCTCCTCAGTTGGTAACATATAGTTGTTTATATGGATTATTGCTATTTGGCGTAATAATAGTAAATGGGGAATTCATGATAATATTGATATCTTCATCAAAAAAATCACAATACTTTTCTGCAATCTTTTTGATTTCTTCAAGTTCTTCTGTTGTGGCAGGATTAACGGATACCTGTTTTGGAAATATAATATCTTTGCAATTAGAACGCAGTATCATTTTTCCTCCGTGCATACCGGTGCCGGGAAAATTGCTGACAATTTTTTTATATTTTTTGTTTAGTCCGAACACAACGATAACACCACCGGCTTGGTATTCGCCTAAAAAGCTTCCGGCTGTTCCGCCGATTACAATCAACGGCACCTTTTCTTTGTAAGCTTTCATATGTATGCCGGTGCGATATCCTGCATTGCCTTTTACAAAAATACTTCCCCCACGCATAGCATATCCTGCAGCATCGCCGATATTTCCGTGAATGATTATTTCGCCGGCGTTCATTGTATCGCCTACGGCATCCTGGGCGTTACCTTTAACATTTATTTTTCCGCCATTTAAGTATGCACCGAGAGCGTTACCGGGAATACCGTTTATTATAATTCTTTTGTCTTGCATACCGCTCGCTATAAACCGTTGTCCGCAAACGTTTAATAATTCAATATTTCCTTTTGCGTTTCTAATTGCAGTATTTAAATCATCATATTTTATATTTTCAGCATTAATAATCATAGTATACTACACTTTCTGTTATATTTCTATTATTTTATTCTCCTGCGTGGGCAATACCCAAAATTTCAAGTTCCTTTGAGGTCAATCCAACACCTCTTAGCATAAGTCTGTTGCCGCGAAGTGCTTCGATTGAGTTAATGCCCATTCCGCCCATAATTTCTTTTATTTCGTGTTGCCACGCTGTCATTAAATTAAAAAGGCGTTTGGCGCCTATATCGGGGTTAAGCCGTTTAACAAGATCAGCGCGTTGCGTTGCAATACCCCAGTTGCATTTGCCGCTCTGACATGTTCTGCAAAGATGACAACCAAGTGCCAAAAGCGCCGCAGTTGCAATATAACAGGAATCAGCACCTAAAGCGATTGCTTTTACAACATCTGCCGCACTGCGAATTGAACCGCCAACAACCAAAGAAACATTATTTCTTATTCCTTCTTCACGAAGCCTAGAGTCAACGGCGGCAAGAGCAAGTTCAATAGGTATTCCCACATTATCCCGTATCCTTGTGGGTGCGGCACCTGTTCCTCCGCGATATCCGTCTATAGCAATGATATCAGCACCGCTACGGGCAATGCCGCTCGCAATAGCGGCGATGTTATGTACAGCGGCGACCTTGACAATTACCGGTTTTTTATACTGTGTTGCTTCCTTTAATGAAAAAACCAGTTGTCTTAAGTCTTCTATAGAATAAATATCATGATGAGGCGCGGGAGAAATAGCGTCAGACCCTTCGGGTATCATTCGTGTTTTTGATACATCACCAACAATTTTTGCACCGGGCAGGTGGCCGCCTATACCCGGTTTTGCCCCTTGTCCCATTTTTATTTCTATTGCAGCGCCTGAACTCAAATAGTCTTCATGAACACCAAAGCGCCCAGAAGCCACTTGAACTATTGTGTTGGCGCCGTATTTGTAGAAATCCTCGTGCAAACCGCCTTCGCCGGTGTTGTATAAAATACCGAGTTTGCTCGCCGCCCGTGCCAAAGACTCGTGCGCATTATAACTTATCGAGCCATAACTCATAGCGGAAAACATAAGCGGCATTGATAGTTCGATTTGAGGGGGAAGAGTGCAGATGATTTTTCCGGTTTTGTCTCTGTTTATCGAGTCCGGCTTTTTGCCTAAAAACACTTTGGTCTCCATTGGTTCTCTTAGCGGATCGATAGGCGGGTTTGTAACCTGTGAAGCGTTAAGTAGTATTCTATCCCAGTAAACCGGAAGTGGTTTTGGAGTACCCATAGAGGAAAGCAGAACACCGCCGCTGTTTGCTTGTTTATAAATCTCCCTTATGGTATCGTTTTGCCAGTTCGCATTTTCCTTTAATGTGCAGTCGCTTTTTACTATTTTAAGCGCCCTTGTAGGACAAAACGATACACATCGTTGACAGTTAACACACTTTGTTTCGTCACTTATCATAATTTTGCGTTCGGCGTCAAACAAATGAGCTTCGTTAGCACATTGTTTTTCGCATAACCTACAGGAGATACATCTGTCCATATTTCTTATTATTTCAAATTCAGGATATATATAATTAACATCCATTAGTATTTTCCTTCTTCCACTCTGATGATTACCGGCTCACCACCGGCAGGCGACCATAGGTTTTCAGCATAAGGTTCCATCTTCCTAATTGCCGCCTCTTCACTTGCGATAAATACCTTGTCATCTTTTTCACCCACAACCATTGATCTTAACTTTAATCGGTCATTTAACGCCATAAGACCGCCGTTAAATCCTAAAACAATGGAAAACGGACCGGTTATAAGCAGACTTGGAAATATGGTTCGTAAATATTTATGTTTTTCTTTATCATATATATCGGTTTTGTTTTGAATTGTGCTCCAAAAAGGTGCGGCTATAACACTTGCGGCTTCGCCTAAAGTTAGTCCCTGCCGTCTTACAAGGTAATCGAGTATATATGTTATAACCTCCGTATCGGTTTGTAAATTGCATTTATAACCGAACATTTCAATAAATCTGCGGTTAGCATCGTAGGATGATATTTCTCCGTTGTGTACTACAGAGTAGTCGAGCAAAGTAAACGGATGAGCACCGCCCCACCAACCGGGGGTGTTTGTCGGATATCTGCCGTGGGATGTCCAACTGTATGCTTCATACTCATCAAGTTTATAAAACCTTCCGACATCTTCAGGAAAACCAACTGCTTTGAATGTTCCCATGTTTTTTCCGCTTGAAAAGACATAAGCACCGCTTATTTCAGAGTTTATTTTTACTACCGTTCTCGCAACAAACTCTTTTTCATCAAGTTGCAACTCTGCAAGTACTGATTTTAATGGTGTTATAAAATATCGCCATATAATCGGCTCATCGGTAATTTCCGGTATTTTTCTTGTAGGTATAATTTCACCTTTTACAATTTCAAAATGTTCCTTCAAAAATGCCTCTGTCTTTTTCCTTGTATCACGGCAATCAAAAAATATATGAAACGCATAAAAATCTTTGTAATCAGGATAAATGCCATAAGCTGCAAAGCCGCCACCGAGTCCGTTTGAACGGTCGTGCATAGGCTCCATTGCCTTGATTATTCTTTCACCGGACATAAGCTTTCCGCTTCTTGAAATCACCGCTGCAATAGCACAACCGGAGGGTATTCTTATCTGTCCTTCTTTTTTCACTATTATCCCTTCCTTTATAAATATAAAGAGGCGTCCATTCTTACAGAATTATCCTGTAAAAATGAACGCCATTGCTCATCAAATGCATTTTACATCTAATGCAATGTATTGTCAATAACAAATATCGAATATAACTCAAAAACTATGGGTTTGCAAATTATCATTTTTGATTTGAACATTGAAAAAATTTTTTAAAAAAATTGTTGACAAGTAAAAAAGTATAGTGTATAATCTGCTTTGTTGAAGGCAATGGCGTCTTTGAGTCTATAGGCTCGAAGACGCTCTTCTTTTATTTTGCGACAATTATATATTTTTAAAGGCAATGGCGTCTTTTGTGTTTTAAACATAAAAGGCGCCATTGCCTTTATTTGAAGAAAGGAAGAGATATTTATGAAGAAAGTACCGGATTATTTTGGAAGTATGGTGTTTGATGACCGCGTAATGAAGGCTAAACTACCTGCCAAGGTTTATGCTTCCCTCAAAAAGACCATCGATGAGGGCGCAACGCTTGACAGCGGTGTAGCTAATGAGGTCGCTGATGCAATGAAAGACTGGGCAGTAGAAAACGGCGCCACACATTTTACACACTGGTTTCAGCCTCTGACAGGCATTACTGCTGAAAAGCACGATAGTTTTATCACACCATCACTTGATGGTGGAGTAATTATGGAGTTTTCCGGTAAAGAACTCATAAAGGGCGAACCGGATGCTTCCTCTTTCCCGTCAGGCGGACTCAGAGCTACTTTTGAGGCAAGAGGTTATACTGCTTGGGATCCAACATCTTACGCGTTTATTAAAGGAAAAACTTTGTGTATTCCTACCGCTTTTTGTTCATACAGCGGTCAGGCACTTGATAAAAAGACTCCTCTTTTGCGTTCAATGGAAGCATTAAACCGTCAGGCGCTCAGAGTATTACGTTTGTTTGGTAACAAAAAGGCAAAATATGTTCATTCTTCGGTAGGCCCCGAACAGGAATATTTCCTTATAACAAAAGAGATGTATGATGCCCGCCCGGATCTTCGTTTCACAGGCAGAACTCTTTTTGGCGCCAAGCCGCCTAAGGGTCAGGAAATGGATGACCACTATTTCGGTGTTATCAAACCGCGTGTTGCAGCATATATGGAAGAGTTAAATGAAGAGCTGTGGAAACTTGGCATTCTTGCAAAAACTGAACATAACGAGGTAGCACCCGCTCAACATGAATTAGCACCTATTTATACCACTACCAATATTGCCACAGACCACAACCAGCTGACTATGGAAATTATGCAGAAGGTTGCCGCAAAGCACGGGCTTGTATGTTTGCTTCACGAAAAACCTTTTGCAGGGGTTAACGGCAGCGGAAAACACAACAACTGGTCTATATCAACAGACGAAGGACAAAACCTGTTGTCGCCCGGAGATACGCCATATGAAAATGCACAATTTTTACTGTTTCTTTGTGCGGTTATTAAAGCGGTTGATGATTATCAGGATTTGCTTCGTATATCTGTTGCAACTGCAGGTAATGACCATAGACTTGGCGCCAATGAAGCGCCTCCGGCGGTTGTATCTATATTCTTAGGTGATGAACTTGACGGTGTATTAAAAGCAATAGAAACCGATACACCTTATGAGGGAATAGAGAAAAAACAGATGAAGCTGGGCGTTGATGTTCTTCCTAAATTTAACCGTGATACCACAGACAGAAACAGAACATCTCCGTTTGCATTTACGGGCAATAAGTTTGAGTTTAGAATGCTCGGTTCTTCAAACAGTATTGCTTGTGCAAACATTATGCTCAACTCAGCAGTAGCCGAAAGTCTCAAAATTTATGCCGATAGATTAGAAAAATCAACCGATTTTGAAACCGATTTACACAATATGATAAAGAAAACGATTAAAGACCATAAGCGGATTATATTTAACGGAAACGGCTATGATGATGCATGGATAAAAGAAGCAACCAAGACAAGAGGGCTTCTGAATTATCGCACAACTGCTGACTGTATGCCGCATCTGCTTGATAAGAAAAATGTTGATATGCTTACTTCTCATAAGGTCTTTTCGGTATCTGAATTGCAATCTCGTTGCGAGATAATGCTTGAAAACTATTGCAAGTCGGTAACTATTGAAGCTAATACAATGGTTGATATGGCAAAGACACAAATTGCACCGGCAATAGAAGCATTTACTGCGTATATTGCAAAAAATACGGCGGCAAAAAAGGCAGTGATTGCAGACATAACCTGCAAATACGAAACCGATCTTATCTCAAAACTTTCAGATATTACTGATAAAATTGCAATATATGCCGATGAATTGAACGACACTATTGTCACACTCGGTGAAGCAAAAGGTATCATAGAAGAATCTGAAATTATCAGAGATTGTGTATTACCTAAAATGTGTGAGTTAAGACTTGCGGCAGACACAGCGGAAACACTTACCGCAAAATCTTATTGGCCGTATCCTTCATATGCGGATATTCTCTTTAGTGTGAAATAATATAAAGGTGATTTTATGTGTTCAGTGATAGGTTATTGCGGTAAAGTTCAGGATGAGACCGCATTAAAAAAAGGGTTCGCCGAGACTAAGTCTCGCGGACCCGACGACAGCAGAATAATAGATGTTAAAGGCGGAACAATAGGTTTTCACCGTCTTTCCATTATGGGACTGCATGAAGAAGGAATGCAACCGTTCTATATGAACGGTTGCGTAGCCGTTTGTAATGGAGAGTTATATGGCTTTGCCGAGCAAAAGCGTAAACTCATCGAAAAAGGATACATATTCAAAAGTGACAGCGACTGTGAGATTCTTTTGCCGCTCTATTTGGAATACGGAACCGATATGTTCGCAATGCTTGATGCAGAGTTCGCCTGTATCATATATGACGGCGAAACTAATTCCTGGGTTGCCGCTCGCGATCCAATTGGCATTAGACCACTGTATTTCGGATATGACAAAATCGGCACTATAGTTTTTGCAAGCGAGCCGAAAAACCTTATTGGTATTTGCGAAAAGATAATGCCGTTTCCCCCGGGTCATTATTATAAAGACGGTAAGTTTATCTGTTATAACAACATTTCTAAAGCGAGTAGTGTTTGCAGCGATGATATTGAAACTGCATGCAAAAACATCAGAGAAAAACTTGTCACAGGCGTGAAAAAGCGGCTTGTAGCCGATGCGAAAGTGGGCTTTCTGCTTTCGGGCGGTCTTGATTCATCTCTTGTTTGTGCGATTGCCGCAAGGGAAAGCGAAAAGCCGATAAAGACCTTCGCGATAGGTATGAGCGAGGACGCTATCGACCTTAAATACGCCCGCCAGGTTGCTGATTTTATAGGTGCTGAACATACCGAAGTTTATATGACACCCGATGAGGTTATATCTTCACTTGATGATGTAATTCATTTGCTTGGCACTTATGATATTACCACTATTCGTGCGAGTATGGGTATGTACCTTGTCTGCAAAGCAATTCACGAGAATACAGATATCCGAGTACTACTCACAGGTGAAATATCAGATGAACTGTTTGGGTATAAATATACCGATTTTGCTCCAAGTGCAAAAGAGTTTCAAAAAGAGTCTGAAAAAAGGATAAGAGAACTACATATGTATGATGTCCTCAGAGCTGATCGCTGTATTTCCATAAACTCTTTGGAAGCTCGTGTGCCGTTTGGCGACCTTGATTTTGCAAAGTATGTTATGAATATCGATCCTGAAATAAAAATGAATAAATACGGCAAAGGTAAATACCTTTTGCGTCACGCTTTTGAAGGCTTAAACTATTTGCCCGATAGTATTTTATGGCGTGAAAAGGCGGCATTTTCAGACGCCGTTGGTCATTCAATGGTTGATTATCTCAAAGAATACGCCGAAAGCGTTTATACCGATGAAGAGTTTGAAAACAAAAGGAAAAAATACAAACACGCTACACCTTTTACAAAAGAATCACTTTTATATAGAGAGATATTTGAAAAGTACTATCCCGGTCAATCGGAAATGGTGGTTGATTTCTGGATGCCGAATAAAAACTGGAGTGGTTGTGATGTGAATGATCCGTCGGCACGTGTTCTTGCAAACTATGGAGATAGCGGAAAGTAAGGGAGAACTTTATGAGCAATTGTGTGATAGTCGGTGTTAACTGGGGTGATGAAGGCAAAGGCCGAATGGTTGATCTTCTCACCGAAAAATATGATGTTGTAGTAAGGTATCAAGGAGGCGGAAATGCCGGACATACTGTAATCAACGAAAAAGGGAAATTTGCTTTACACCTTTTGCCATCGGGAATATTTAGAGATAATGTTGTAAATATTCTCGGCAACGGTGTTGCGCTTGATCCCGAAAATCTTATAAAAGAGATTGAAAACGTTAAGGAAAAGGGAATAAAAATAACGCCCGAAAACCTTAAAATAAGCGAGCGTGCATCACTGCTTATGCCATGGCACATAAAGCAGGATATTTTGGAAGAAGACAGGCTTAAAGATAAAAAATACGGTTCAACCAAGCAAGGAATTGCTCCGTTTTATTCCGATAAGTTTCAAAAGAAAACCGTTCTCGCAGGTGAATTGCTTGACGATGAAAAATCAATTGAGCACATTAAAGACCTTACAAAATGGAAAAAACTTATCCTCGAAAACGTTTATAATGATAATTCCTGCTCATTAGGTGATATTGAGACTTGGTATAGAACCTATGTCTATAAAATAAAACCATTTATATGTGACACGGGGGAGTTTTTGAGTAAAGCTGTTAAGGACGGTAAAAACATTTTATTTGAAGCGCAACTCGGTACTTTGCGTGATATTGATTTCGGTATATATCCATACACTACTTCATCTAATACACTTTCGGCGTATGCACCTATAGGCGCCGGAGTACCGTTTTTGAGGATAGACAGTGTAATCGGTGTTGTTAAAGCATATTCAACATGTGTGGGCGAGGGTCCGTTCGTGTGTGAAATGTTCGGCGAAGAAGCAGAAAAACTCAGGACAGCAGGTGCGGAATTCGGCGCTAAAACCGGCAGGCCGAGAAGGGTAGGCCCTATCGATATTGTTGCGACAAAATACGGAGTAAAAATGCAAAACGCCACTGAAATAGCGCTTACAAAGCTTGATGTTTTAAGTTATATGAAAAAAATACCCGTTTGTACCGGTTATATCTCAGAAGGCAAAAAAACCGACAGATTTCTTTTCCCGACAAAGCTTGAAAGTGCGAAACCGATTATTGAATATCTTGACGGTTGGCAGTGTGATATTTCTAAAATCAAAAAATGGGATAAATTGCCGCAAAAAGCAAGAGATTATGTTGAATATATCGAAAAATCAATTGGAACAAGAATAAAATATATTTCGGTTGGTGCCGAGCGAGACAGTATTATTATCAGATAGGGGAGTAAATATGACTGAATATTATGAATCACCATTTTCATCAAGGTATGCAAGTAAAAAAATGAAAGAATTGTTTTCCGCAAATACCCGCTATACCACTTGGCGTAAACTATGGACGTCTCTTGCAAGGGCGGAAAGCAGGCTCGGACTACCGATAAACTCGAAGCAGGTAGCCGACCTTGAACAACATATAAACGATATTGATTATTCTGTTGTTGAAAAGCGAGAAAAAGAAACACGCCATGATGTGATGGCGCATATCTATGCATATGGCAAGGCGGCACCTTCTGCCGCCGGAATAATACATCTTGGTGCTACAAGTTGTTATGTTACCGATAATTCCGATTTAATAATATACAGAGATGCTCTGCGCCTTATTTGCGCGGAGCTTTTGGGCGTTTTAGACAATCTGTGCAATTTTGCCGAAAAGTATAAGAGTGTTCCGGCTCTTTCATATACACATTATCAACCGGCGCAGCTCACAACAATAGGTAAAAGAGCGTGTTTGTGGATAGATAATTTTGCTTCCGATTTATCTGAACTCGATTTTACAATAGAGAGTATAAAGTTTCTCGGCTGTAGGGGAACAACAGGCACCGAGGCAAGTTTTTTAGAACTTTTTGGCGGAGATTCCGATAAAATTGACGAAATGAACCGGCAAATTGCTTTTGATTTCGGGTTTGATACATTGTTTGATGTTTGCGGACAAACATATCCGCGCAAACTTGACAGCAGGATTCTTTCCTGCCTTTCGTCTATAGCGCAAAGTACATATAAAATGGCAAATGATATAAGGCTTTTACAACACGATAGGCAGTTGGAAGAACCGTTTGAAAATACTCAGATAGGGTCCTCTGCAATGGCTTACAAACGAAATCCCATTCGTTGTGAGCGTATATGTTCACTATCAAGGTATCTTATATCAGAGTCTTCAAACGCACCGTATACTGCGGCGCTTCAGTGGCTTGAGCGTTCACTGGATGATTCTGCTAACAGAAGAATATCTATGCCTGAAAGTTTTCTCTGTGCGGATTCTATTTTGAGACTTGCCGATAATGTAACAGCCGGGCTTGTTGTCAATGAAAAAGTTATAGAAAGTGCGGTAATGGAATATCTGCCTTTTATTGCAACGGAAAATATAATGATGGAGGCAGTAAAACGAGGGGGTAACAGACAAAAAATACATGAAATAATTCGCACCTGCTCAATGGAAACCACCGCAGAGATGAAAATCGGCGGCAAATGCAATCTCATTGAAAAACTCAGCAAAACAAAAGAACTTGATTTAAGTAAAAATGAGTTGACTAATCTGTTAAACCCGATGCTTTATATCGGAAGAAGCGAAGAGCAGGTTATAAACTATATTGATAAAGTAAGAAAACTGATTAACGGTGAAAAATCTCACGATACCATTGAGTTGTAAAGAGGGCAAATATGGATAAAATACTTGTTTTGGATTTTGGCGGGCAATACAATCAGTTGATTGCACGAAGAGTGAGAAGTGAAAATGTTTATGCGGAAATTGTATCTTACAAAAGCATAACTGTCAAAGAAATAACCGAAAAAGGATATAAAGGAATTATTTTTACCGGTGGGCCAAACAGTGTATATAAAAGCGACTCACCGCATTTTGACAAAGAAATAATTGATATCGGTATACCTATTCTCGGTATTTGTTATGGACATCAGCTGCTAAACTATCTTGCAGGCGGAGATATTACACCCGCCAAATGCGGTAGTGAATACGGTAAAACTCCCCTTTATTGTGAAAAGAATATTTTATTTGAAAATATGCCTCTTGTTAGCGACTGTTGGATGAGCCATACCGATAGTGTAAGCGTTTTACCTAAAGGCTTTAAGTGTATAGCCCATACAAAAAAATGTGAAAATGCCGCGGTCTATAATAAAGAAAAAAACTTATACGGTGTTCAATTTCATCCTGAGGTTACTCATACAGAGTACGGCAAACAAATACTTAAAAACTTTATTTTCGGCATTTGCGGTTGTAAGGCTGACTGGTTAATGTCTGATTTTATAAATACATCTATTCAAAAATATAAAAATGAACTTAAAGGTAAAAAGGTATTGCTTGCGCTTTCCGGTGGAGTTGACTCTTCTGTCACCGCAGTTCTTTTACATAGGGCAATAGGAAATAATCTGACTTGTGTTTTTGTAGATCACGGTATGTTGCGTAAAAACGAGGGCGATTATGTTGAAAAAACCCTCGGTGAAAAAATCGGAATAAATATTATGAGAATAAATGCACAAGAGGAGTTTTTGAACAAACTTAAAGGAGTTACCGAACCGGAGAGCAAACGAAGAATAATCGGCAAAGAGTTTATAAATACTTTTGAAAAAGTATCAAAAAAATTAGGTAAAATGGACTATCTCGCACAAGGGACTATTTATCCCGACGTTGTGGAAAGCGGAAAGGGAGACAGCGCCGTTATAAAAAGTCATCACAATGTTGGCGGCATACCGTCTGTAATCGCTTTTGACGGTATAGTTGAACCACTACGTTTACTTTTTAAGGACGAGGTTCGTGAGGTTGGAGAAAGGTTAGGCATACCGCCCGAACTTGTTTGGCGACAACCATTTCCGGGACCGGGGCTCGCCGTCAGGGTAATAGGAGAAATAACAAAAGAAAAACTGGAATTATTAAAAGATGCCGATGAGATATTCAGAGCAGAAATAGAGAAAGCAAAACTAACCCCAAGTCAATATTTTGCAGTAATACTTGATACAAAAAGCGTCGGCGTTGTAGGGGATAGCAGAGCATATGGATATACTGTTGCGCTTCGCTCGGTTGATACGGATGATTTTATGACAGCCGATTGGACAAGAATTCCTTTTGAAATTCTCGAAAAGGCAAGTCGCCGTATAACAAATGAAGTAACAGGAATAACGAGGGTCGTTTACGATATTACATCAAAACCTCCGGCAACGGTGGAATGGGAATAAGGAGAAATTATCATGACAAAGTATATTTTTGTAACAGGTGGAGTTGTATCGGGGCTTGGCAAGGGTATTACCGCCGCCTCTCTCGGAAGATTGCTTAAAGCTCGAGGCTTAAAGGTTGCAGCTCAAAAACTTGATCCATACATAAATGTTGACCCCGGAACAATGAGCCCGTATCAGCATGGCGAAGTATATGTGACCGAGGATGGCGCCGAAACCGATCTTGACCTCGGTCATTATGAGCGATTTATTGATGAAGACCTTAATAAATATTCAAATCTTACAACCGGCAAAGTATATTGGAATGTGCTTAATAAAGAGCGTAGAGGGGAGTATCTCGGTTCTACGGTTCAAATAATTCCGCACATCACAAATGAAATAAAAGAGTTTGTATATAATGTCGGAAAGCATTCCGATGCGGATGTAGTAATAACCGAAATCGGGGGCACAATAGGCGATATTGAGTCACAACCCTTCATTGAAGCCGTAAGGCAGATTGCGCTTGAAGTCGGTCGTGAGAATAGCCTTTTTATACATGTAACGTTAGTGCCGTATCTTCACGGCTCCGAGGAACACAAAACAAAACCCACACAACACTCGGTCAAAGAGTTGCAGGGAATGGGCGTTAACCCTAATATAATAATTCTTCGATGTGATGAGCCGCTCGAAGAAAGCATCTTTGATAAAATCTCTCTTTTTTGCAATGTAAAAAAGGACTGCGTAATTGAAAATATTACTCTTCCTAATCTTTATGAAGCGCCGCTAATGCTCGAAAAGGCGAACTTTTCATCTGTTGTTTGCCGTGAACTTGGTATAAAAGCCAAAAAGGCAGATCTTGATGAGTGGTCCTCTATGGTAAAAAGAATTAAAGAAAGACCATACACCGTAAATATTGGCCTTGTAGGTAAATATGTCGCCCTTCACGATGCTTATTTATCGGTTGCAGAAGCTTTGCGACACGCAGGATATTTTTATAATACTCATATTAAAATCCACTGGATAGATTCCGAAAATCTTAATACAGATAATGCAGATGACATACTCTCTTCTCTTGATGGAATTATAGTTCCCGGCGGTTTTGGAAACAGGGGAATTGAGGGTATGATAATTGCTGTAAAATATGCACGGGAACATAATATTCCTTTCTTCGGCATTTGTCTTGGTATGCAAATAGCAGTAATTGAATATGCACGAAATGTTGCAGGAATAAGGGATGCCAACTCAAGTGAGTTTGATGATAACTGCAAGAATAAGGTAATAGACTTTATGCCCGGTCAGAGTGATGAAATCGATAAAGGCGGCACATTAAGACTTGGTGCATATCCTTGCAATATTATACCGGGAACTACAATGGAGCGTTGCTATAAGTCAAAAAATATAAGCGAGCGCCACCGTCACCGTTATGAGTTTAATAAGGATTTTCGGGATACGTTTGAGAATAATGGATTAACTCTTTCCGGGCTTTCTCCGGATGGACTTTTGGTAGAAACGGTTGAACTTAGCGACAGAGACTTTTATGTAGGCGTACAGTATCACCCTGAATTTAAGTCCCGCCCCAATAAACCGCATCCTTTATTTAAAGGCTTTATAGGAGCCGCATTAAGTAAAATGAGAGGTGAGTGATTATGCATTTTACAAAGATGCAAGGGCTTGGTAATGACTATTTGTATGTTTTCGGAGATGTTCCTGAAAATATTATAGAGCTTTGCACTCACCTGTCAGATAGGCATTTCGGCGCAGGCTCAGACGGTATGATTTTCATATCATCTTCTAAAGTGGCTGACTTTAAAATGCGAATATTCAATGCCGATGGCAGTGAGGCAATGATGTGCGGAAACGGAATAAGATGTGTCGGAAAATATGTTTACGAAAAAGGATATACTAATAAAACCGGCTTGAAGATAGAAACGCTTTCCGGCATAAAATCACTTGATTTGCACCTCGCAGAAGGTAAGGTGAAGTCCGTTTCTGTGGATATGGGATATGCAAAGGTTTTAGATGATATCATCGTTCCGCTTAAAAATGGTGAAGTTTTATGCTTGGCTATATCTATGGGTAATCCACACGCCGTTACCTTTGTAGAAGATGTGAAAAAAGCAGATGTTTCTACCATAGGACCGCAAATTGAGCATAACAAGATTTTCCCCGGCGGAGTAAATGTCGAATTTGCTGAAATAATAAGTAAAAACACAATAAGAATGCGTGTTTGGGAGAGGGGCAGCGGTGTAACGCTGGCATGCGGTACCGGGGCGTGTGCTGCCGCTTCCGCAGCAGTAAGAAAAGGTTTGTGCGGGTTTGATAATCCTATTACCGTAATACTAGACGGCGGAACGCTTGAAATAACCGTACATAAAGATTATAAAATTACAATGACCGGACCCGCCGAAACTGTGTATGAAGGGGATATAGTATGTTAAAACCAAATACCAATTATCAAAATCTCAAAGACTCATATCTCTTTGATACTATCTTACAAAAAAGCAAAGATTATCTTAAAAATAATCCAAACGCTCATTTACTACGTCTTGGAGTGGGGGATGTAACGCTTCCGCTTCCTGAAGTTGTTATAGAAGCACTACATAACGCTGTGGATGATCAATCAAAAAAAGAAACGTTTCACGGATATATGTATGAGTGCGGTGACTATGCTCTTAGAGAAAAGATAGCGCTCCATTACGCAGAAAGAGGAATAAAAATTGCCCCGGACGAAGTTTTCATTTCAACGGGTGCCTGTGACGAACTTGCAGATATAATCGATTTGTTTGATATTTCAAATAGCGCGCTTGTTATGGAGCCTGCATACCCGTCATATGTGGAAACAAATGTTATAGCCGGCAGAAGAATAATAAGAATGAATTCAAGTGAAGAAAATCTTTTTATGCCAACTCCCGAAAAGAATACAAAGGCAGATATAATTTATATCTGCTCTCCAAATAATCCGACAGGAGTCGTGTTTGATTTTGAAAACTTGAAAAAATGGGTTGATTTTGCTAACCAAAACGGTTCTATAATTATCTTTGACGCCGCTTATGAAGTCTTTATTGATAGCCCTCATTTACCACGCAGTATATTTGAAATAGAAGGTGCTAAGACTTGCGCCATTGAAATATGTTCGCTTTCAAAAACAGCAGGCTTTACCGGAACAAGACTTGGTTATACGGTTGTTCCGAAAAATATAATCAGAGAAAAAATGTCAATAAACGAGATGTGGACAAGAAACAGATTGTCAAAAACAAACGGAGTATCATATATACTTCAAAAAGGTGCAATGGCTGTTTTTACTAGGAAAGGACAAGAACAAATAAAAGCAAACCTACAGGTTTACAAGGAAAATGCAAAAGTTTTAACCAACGCTCTTGATAAGACAAACACCTGGTATACAGGTGGTAAAAACTCGCCGTATCTGTGGCTTAGGTGTCCTGATAATATGAATAGTTGGGAGTTTTTTGATTATCTGTTAAATAAGGCGCAAATTGTCGGAACGCCCGGCGCAGGATTTGGAAAATGCGGTGAAAAGTATTTCAGATTATCTTCATTTGGAGACCCCCACGATACAGTAGAAGCAGCAAAAAGGCTGATTAAAATACTATAATTATTTACCATGATATGATGTGTTGTTTGATAAAAACGCCCCCAAAAAATAAATATATTTTCCCAAATAAATATACAATTAAATAGATTTTTTCGAGACAAAACGGGACAAATATGGAATAGCTTAACAGGGGAGAAAAGACCCGAAAAATGGCATAATAAAAGGCTTTCCGCATAAAACGGAAAGCCTTTTTGATGGTCCGAGTGACAAGACTTGAACTTGCGGCCTCTTGACCCCCAGTCAAGCGCGCTACCAGCTGCGCCACACCCGGATTTATCGGCATAATATCGCCTGACCGATATATTATACATCCGTCAGGCGATTTTGTCAATTTGTTTTTTGAAAGAAATTATCAATCGGTGAAACCGGACTCAACGAGTTTTGTGAGAGCCTCAACAGCCTCTTTTTCATCGGGACCGTCAACGATTATTTTAATGGTGGTGCCACCCTCAATGCCAAGTGACAAAACGCCGAGAAGACTCTTTGCATTAACCTTGCGCTCATCCTTTTCTACCCAAATGAATGAGGAAAACTCATTGGCTTTTTGTATAAAAAATGTAGCAGGGCGAGCATGCAAGCCTACTGTATTTTTAATAGCGATATCCTTTACAACCATCTTTTTTTCTCCTTAAAATGATATATCATTATTATACTACATCAAATGAAATAGTCAATATATTGTTAAAAAGTTCTAATAATTATCCAATTTTTTGTGTATTTCGCTCTATTATTTTGTTAAAAATGATAAGAAACGGGGGATAAACCTTAAAAAACTCTATTTTTTCTTTTTATTAACTTTTATACCGAGTATTTTTTTATCTTCATCGGTTAAAATATATTTTTCATACATATCCGGCCGTAGACTTTTTGTTATTTCAAGGGACATCTTTTTTCTATATGCGTTTATTTCTTTATGATTACCCGAAAGCAAAACGGGCGGAACTTCTTTTTCGTTCCAAACCGCCGGCTTTGTATACTGCGGGTATTCAAGCAAACCGTTATAGTGGCTTTCATCAGTAAAACACTCTTGGTCGGAAAGAACGCCAGGCAACATCCTGCAAACAGCGTCGCTGAGCACAAGAGCGGGGAGTTCTCCGCCGGTCAGCACATAGTCGCCGACTGATATTTGTTCATCAACTATTTCCTCTATAACCCTCTCGTCAACGCCCTCATAGTGACCGCAAAGAATTACGATACGGTCGAGTTTTGAAAGTTCTTTAACCCTCTCTTGTGTGAGGGTTTTGCCTTTTGGCGACATATAAATAAGGTGAGGCTTAGGCTCCGTCTTTCTATCAAAAAGAGAGTTATAGCAGTCGTAAATAGGGGAAGGGGACATAACCATACCCATACCGCCGCCATAGGGCGTATCATCAACTTTGCCGTGTTTATTCCCGGCAAAATCCCTGATATTATGGGTGGCGATATTAACGGCGCCGCTTTTTCTCGCCCTGCCTATAATGCTTTCATTTAGTACGGTTTCACACATATCGGGGAAAAGGGTCATAATATCAATCTTCATCATCAATTATCCCTTTCAAAGGTACTAATTTTATAATATCGTTTTCTATATCAACGTCAATTTCCAAATCATCTATAACAGGAAAAAGATAGTCTTTTCCTTTATTTGTAACCTGCCAAACGTCATTAGCGCCGGTTTTTAACACATCGGTTAAAACGCCTATTTCTTTATTTGTATTTTTATCAATTACTTTGGCGCCGAGTATTTCTTCTATAAAAAATCTGCCGTTTTCAAGGGGCATTTCGCTTCGCTTAACGGCGAGTTCTTTTCCTCTGTAAAGTTTTGCCGCCTCAATTGTTTCAACACCCTCAATTTTTGCAAGAACTATGTTTTTATGCGGCGTAAGGGAGGAAAGTTTTATCTCTTTACCGTCCACAAAGGCGTGAGAAAAACGTTTCAAAAAGGCAGGCTCGTCCGCCCAAGGCTCGATCTTTACCATACCACGAACACCGTGTGTTCCGACAATTTTTCCTATTTTAAGGTATTCTTTCTTCATAAAACACTCTTCCAAAAAAGTTTTAGCCTGCCGCCCGTGAGGGCGAGGCAGGCTGTTAAAAAATCAGTCAATTTCAACTGCGATTTTTTCGCTGTTACGATTTGCGGCAGCACGCATAACAGTACGTATAGCCTTAGCAATACGACCCTGTTTGCCTATAACACGACCCATATCGTTTTCCGCAACGTGAAGGTGATAAACAATAACGCCTTCTTCATCGGGCTCGTGAACATCAACTGTGACAGCCGAAGGATCTTCAACAAGACCTGAAGCTATCGCTACAAGAAGTTCTTTCATTATATATTCTCCTTATTAGATTACGCCGTTCTTTTTAAGAAGGGCTTTAACGGTATCGGTGGGCTGAGCGCCGTTTCCGATCCATTTTTTTGCGCTCTCGGCATTTATCTCAACAACAGCCGGGTCTTTGGTCGGATCAAAGTATCCGATTTCCTCAATAAAACGGCCGTCACGAGGATAGCGAGAGTCAGCAACGACAATGCGATAGAAAGGAGCCTTTTTAGCACCCATTCTGCGAAGTCTGATCTTTACTGCCATGGTATACACCTCCAAAAGATTAGTTATTAGAAAAGTTTTATCAACTTTAGAAACCAAAACCACCGGGTCCCATACCGCCCATGCCGCCCATATTACCCATATTGCCAAACGAGCGCATAAGTTTTTTCTTTCCGCCTTTTGTATTCATCTGGCGGAACATTTTTTTCATTTGTTCGTATTGTTTCATCAGGCGGTTTACATCCTCAACCTTCATTCCGCTGCCCGCGGCAATTCTGCGGCGGCAGGAAGCATTGATAATATCAGGATGTTCACGCTCTTTTTTGGTCATTGAGGTTATAATAGCCTCAACCCTTAGCATTTGTCTGTCGTCTATATCAACGTCACGAAGTTGTTTATCCATACCCGGTATCATTGAAATAAGGCTTTTAAGACTGCCCATTTTCTTTATTTGACGGAACTGGTCAAGCAAATCGTTCATATCAAACTTATTTTCAGAAAGTCTTTTTGCGGCTTCTTCCGCCTTTTTCTCGTCAAGTTCGGTTTCAACCTTTTCAATAAAGGAGAGAACGTCGCCCATACCGAGTATTCTCGTTGCCATACGGTCGGGGTGGAACTCATCAAGTTGGTCAAGTTTTTCACCAACGCCGGTAAACATAATCGGTTTGCCGGTTACGGCACGAAGTGAGAGCGCCGCACCGCCTCTTGTATCACCGTCAAGTTTTGTGAGAATAACACCGTCTATTTCAAGTATATCATTAAACGCTTTGGCTATATTAACGGCGTCCTGACCCACCATAGCGTCGACAACAAGCAGTATATCGGTGACCTCTACCGCCTCGGTTATGCGTTTTAACTCCGCCATCAGTTCTTCATCTATATGGAGTCGGCCTGCGGTGTCGAGTATCACGTAATCATAGCCGTGGTCACGTGCCATTTTTACTGCCTCTTTGGCTATTTTTTCAGGTTTTTCGGTTCCCATTTCAAACACGGGAACGGAAACCTGACTGCCGACAACCTTCAACTGCTCAATTGCGGCAGGACGATATATGTCACAAGCCACGAGCAAAGGTCTGCTGCCTTTTTGTTTAAGGTGTTTTGCAAGTTTTGCCGAGTGGGTGGTTTTACCTGAACCCTGTAAACCGCACATCATAATAACGGTAGGTATTTTAGGGGAGACCTTTAGTCTTGCCTGCTCACTACCCATAAGGGCGGTCAGTTCTTCACGAACGATTTTTATAACCATTTGCGGAGCGGTCAGGCTTTCCATAACGTTTTGACCTATGCATTTTTCGGCAACGCTGTTTGTAAAATCTTTTGCAACTTTATAGTTTACGTCCGCTTCAAGTAAAGCCAAGCGCACTTCACGCATAGCCTCTTTAACGTCTGCCTCGGAAAGTTTTCCTCTGTTTTTAAGTTTCTTAAAGACGGCCGATAATTTGTCGGTCAGATTATTAAAAGCCATTATCAGTCACTCCGGAATTATAAAGAATAGATAATTCTTTTTATCTCGTCGATATCTGCATTTTCGTTTTCGCACAGCGTTTTAAGTGCGCTGAACTTATCAAAATATCCGCATTTTTTTTCATAGGCGACCAGCGTTTCGCCCACACGACGAATAAGGTCACGCACTGCCTGCCTGCTGATATTCTCGTTTTCGGCTATCTCCGAGAGCGATAAATCATCAAAATAGTAATGCTCGGCGATAACACGCTGTTTTTCGCTCAAAAACGGTCCGTAAACATCAAGCAAAGCGCCGATATGCAAATCTTTAGCCATATAGCGCACCTCACTTTTGTTGTAAAGTTTTTTTCTTTACAAATGATATTATAAAGGCAAAGTACAACTTTGTCAAGTTTTTTTCTTTACACAATTACGGTTGAAAAAGGATTATTTATAATGTATAATAAAATTACTAAAGTAATGGGGATAAATGATGAAGACGATAAAAAGAGTTTTTTTGGTTGTTTTTTGCTTTTTGATGCTGGTTTCATCAATCGGATGCAAAGCAAAAAGCAAAAAAGCGATTATATATTTTGAAATACAAAGCGAGCCGTCAAACCTGGACCCTCAAATTGTGAAAGAGGATAGCGAACTATTACTTGTACGCAATCTTTTTGAGGGACTTATGAGAAAAAACCACAAGGGCGAAATTGTTTGCGGCGCCGCAAAGAGTTATAAAAAAGACGGACTGACCTATACTTTCACTTTAAGAGAGGGACTTTGCTGGAGTGACAAATCAAAGGTCAAGGCGGATGACTTTGTTTTTGGCATAAAAAGAGCGCTTACTAAGTCAACCGGCGCACCCTTTGCCTCACGCCTTTTTTCGATAGTCGGCGCAAAAGAGATGTATGAGGGTAAACTTGCGGCAAACTTTGGCGTTAAAGCCAGAGGCGACAAGGTTGTTATAACTCTTAAAAAAGAGGATAAAAACATACTTGAAACCCTCTCAAGCAGCGTGGCTATGCCCTGTAGTGAAAAATATTTTCAAAAGACCGAGGGCAAATACTGTCAGGACGCATCTTCAATTATTTGCAACGGCAGTTATGATATTTTCAAATGGAATAAAGAAAAGTTCGCCATAAGGCTATATAAAAACGAGTATTATAAAGGCGAGTTTAAGGCGCAAAACGCAGGCGTGTTTTTCTCTCTTGTTTCCGATAAAAAACAGGTTGACAGATTAAAACGGACCGAAAGCGATATGGCGTTTATTCCCTCAAACGAGATAGCGTCGGCAAAAGAGGAGGGGATAAAAACTATCTCTTCAGAAAATAAATGCTGGTTTTTAACTATAGGTGACTGTTTTGATAAAAACACAAAAACCGCCCTCTTAAAAGCCTTTTCCGCCGACGTATATAAAAACAAACTTTCTGACGGACTTGAATATGCCGACTCAATTTATCCGGGCATTTTGGGGTTAAAAACCGAGGGTGAATTGCCCTTGCCGCAGTATGATATAGAAAGCGCAAAACAAATAATAAACGAACTTATAAAATCTTCACCTGATGAAAAGTTCCCGCCCTCAACACTTTATTATTACGATGACCCTTCTGTAAAAGATGCCGTAAACGCCGTGCTTGGTCACTGGCAACAAAATCTTTCGGCGTTTATCAATATGCAGGATAGTACCTCTCTTGACGCTTTGCAAAAAGAAATAGGGGAAAGGACCCTGCCTTTTGCACTCTTTCCCGTGACGGCATACAGCACCTCAAGTGAGGAATACCTAAATCAGCTCGGGCTTTCGGGCAATATAAATACGGCACAAAACAATCTGCTTAAAGACTATAATATACTGCCGTTTGCCTTTCAAAGCACCGATATTGCATATACAAACGTAATAGAAAGTGTTTATATGGATACCGGCAACGGATATATAGATTTTGCTTATATAATCAAAAACGATTAAAGGGGTAAAAAATGAGAAAAATAATTGGACAAAAGTTTTTGGGAGCGTTATCTTTAGTGCTCGCTTTTGTGATTTGTGCGGTGCTCACTTTAGAACTTACTCCGAAGATGACAGTCAGCGCCGAGGATCATTTTGCGGGAAGAATAGAGCGGGTAGACCTTACGGTTGATACTCCGGCAATAGGATATATCAACAATCATAACTGGTCAAAGATTTCATATTCCGCCTCTATTTCCGAAGAATCAAGCGGTTATGAGATTTTCACAAGCGGTTCCCCTTATGCCACCCAGTTCAAAAACGGCGTGGCTTGGTATGATATGACCGATAAATGCTTTACAACAAACAGTAAATATGCCAACAAAGCAGGAGAGTATATCCTTTTGCATAGGTATAGGGTTGATATAGTTGTCCGCATTACCGATATTGTTACAAAAGAAAGCAACTGGTTTAAAAGCTATGGCGACGGCGATAACTGGTCTTCCGCCGTTGTGGCTACCGTAAACGGAAACGAGGCGACCGTTTCACCGTATCTTGACGAATCTATAGGTATGTTCCTTATAGTTTCCTATGAGTTTGGTGAGACTTTGCCCTATTCAAAAGATGATATTTATGTTATTGAAACAAGCATAGATGCCCCCTATGGCGGACGCACTGTTTCTTTTGACGCCAAAAGCGGAGATGAGGACGGCAAACGCTACCAAGGCGGTTATCACGTTGCAACTACATTTACAAGTGGTTACCGAGTAAACGGCGTTGTTTGGCGTGACGAAACAACCGGTACTGTCCTAAAGGTAGGGGATAAGTTTATAACAGGGCATACCTACTTTGTATCGATATGTGTAAGACCTGATTATAATCAACAACTAATACGAGTTTTAGGTTTTATAAACGGCAAAGGTGCATCTTTTAATGCTCAAAGCACGACAAGTGAGGCATATCTTGAATACACCTTTGAGAATATAAAAGCGGCGCCCTATGACTATTCTTCGGTTCAGGTTTACGGAATTGCAGGACCTATTGCCGGAGCAACACCTGAAAACTATCCTCGTATGAAGGTTACTGCAAATAACTCAGCCGGTTCTTTTGTTGAAATAGAAAAGTCTAATGGCTGGGCGTTTTATAATGACGTATGTTGGGTGTATTCAGATACCTATTATCCCGTACCGAAAGATACGCCTTTCAAAAAAGGTGAAAAATACACTTTGATATTGACCGTAAAAACAACCAACGGTTTTCACTTTGAAACCGAAACCGTAGACGGCAAAACAAATCCGAGTCTATGGATAACCTATATACCTGAAATCGGTAATGAGGTTATTTCCACTGAGGCGTTTTCACCCGATAACACCCCTGAAAAGCAAGCGTATATGTATATAGACTTTCCCGCTTGTAAAGAGATGATAACCGATATTTCTTTCAGTGCTCAAACACCTAAAGAGGGAGAGGTAAACAGTACTAAAGTTATTTCCACCGGCTCCTCAAAATACGGCGCTAAAAACACATATTGGTATGACGATACCGATCACAAAGCATTGTCTTCAAGCGATAAGTTTATAGCCAACCACCACTATACCCTTATATTTGACGTGGAAGTTTCTTCAAGTACCAATTACTATCTTCCGGCGGGTAAAAAAGGCAGTTTTCTTGATATTGACGGAAAAACAGCCGAAAACGTAATAAACGGCAACCGTGATATGAAAGCATCTTATTTGCCTAATTATCAAAGCGGAAAAGGACCGTGGGATACTTTCAGGGCGACGGTAGATATGGGAGTATGTAACGACTCGGTAATTGAAGAAGTTGCCGTAAAAATAGCGCCGCCTGTTGCAGGTGAAAAACCTCACTATACCGCCGTAAATGCCGGAAGCGGTTATCATATTAAAACTACTTGGGAAGGTAAAACAGAGCAGTACTGGAATAACCCGGTAACATATGCTTATTACGGTAGAAACGGCGTGCAGTGGTACGGCGCCGAGCCGGGTGACCCCGAGTATATGTACGAAACAGATACTTTTGTTGAAGGTCATAGATATACGGCGGTAATATACATAGACGCCGATGACGGATATGAGTTTTATCACGATAAAAATAATAGTATATTGGCAACGGCTACCGTAAACGGCGAAGAGGCTAATCTCAGAAACAACTCATATGATTATATTTACCAACAGCGTATAACCTATACCTTTGTTTGCGGCAGCGCAAATAGTTACAAGGTGTCAGGCTCGGTGGTTTCCACCAAAAATCCGACCTCTCCTATAACGGTAGGGCTATATAAAACCGGTGAGGTGTCGCCGTCTTATGAAACCACAACCTATGGCACAAACGCCAAATATTCCTTTGACTCGGTATCAGCGGGCAATTATATACTAAAGGTCACTAAAAGCGGTTATACTACCGTTTCAAAAATAATATCGGTGACCGACTCTGACGTTATAGAAAACGTTGAACTCTCAAATGATTATATTAAAGGCGATGTGAATAACGACGGAACTATCACCGATCAGGATGCAATTTACACCTTGTTCCATTATTACTTCGGTGAAAATTATCCTGTAAATCAGCCTTGCGACTTCAACGGTGACGGCTCGTTTACCGACCAGGATGCAATCTACCTTTTGTTCTACTATTACTTTAACGATAGCTACCCACTTCATTAAAAATAAAAACCGCCCTTTTGGGCGGTTTTTTCAAAAAAATATTACATCAAAAAAAATAATATGATATAATATACACATAGCAAATGCTATCACGAGAGTGTATTCGGCGAAAAAAATCTTGCGTAATCATCTCTCTGTCAATAACAGAAGGAGAGGGAAAATGACTACACTTGAAAACATAAAGAATAAAATTAAAACCTTTTTTAACGAAAAAACCGTAATACATATTTCGGTCGATATGTCAAAACCTCGTGTTCACGTCGAATCCGCTAAGGCAAGGGTTGTAGGGGTTTATCCGAATATTTTTCAAATAGAGGTAGATAGTAAACGCTACACTTTACAGTATACTGATTTTTTTACCGACAAAGTTAAAATAACCGAACTAAATGAAGAATAATAAAAAAGCCGTGTTAAAAACACGGCTTTTTTCAGTTGTTATTTTGCTATATCAATTATTATATCACCTGTGGATGTTGTTATCTCGCATTTTCCGCCCGAAATGGTTTTTGGCACGTTTACAGTTCCTGTTGAGGTTTTTGTTATAAACACCTTTTCGGTTTTAAGCGTACCGCTCACATCTCCCGTTGAAGTTTTAACCTCAATCTCATTTGCGTCACAGTTATCAAAATAAACTTCGCCTGTACTTCTTTTAATAGAAAAACAATCTTTAGCGACAACGTTTTTAAGTTTTATATCTCCTGTGCTTCCTTTTGATTTAAGTGTGCGGCAAACAGTATTTGTAAAGTTTGTTTGCCCGGTGCTCACAATTGAGACAATATCTTCATTACAGTTTACATTTTTACAGTTTATCGTTCCGGTGGAAACCGATAGGTCAAGGCTTTTAGCATCTATATTTTTTATATTTATATCGCCTGTGGAAACTTTGATTTTTCCTGTATGAGTAGAAAAATTATTAGTAAGAACAACGTCGCCCGTGCCTGAAGAAATATCTAATGAATTATATGCTTTAAGCGGAATTGATACCGTTACTATTGCCTGTTTTACCGAAAAAAACGATATATGATCATACCACTCACGTGTATCTTTTGCAGTTATTGTCAAAGTGTTATTTTCTACTAAAACGTCGTATTTTTCTTTTTTAGACTCTAATAGAACTACCTTTGTCTGTCCGTTTTCCGAGGGGGTAAATACTACGTCTGCCTCGTATGTTTTTATTTTTATAGAGGAATAATCTTCATTTAATGTATATGTATTGGTTTCGTATTCGGTGGCGTCAAGTTTTTTTAGATCATAACCGGTTTCTCTGAAAGCGAAAACGAAAAGCACAGCGCCTATGACTATAAGTACAGTGGCGGCGATAATAAAACCTTTTTTCATTTTGTTTTCTCCTTTCCCACAAATAAAGACTTGATAGCGATACCGGCTTTTTTCGTGAGTTTAATAATGCCTTTAGTAGCCGCAAGACAACCGTAATATACAAAAATCGAAACGCCTGCTATACATAGAGAGGCGCCTATCAGCATAACGCCTCTGATATAGTCTTTTTGTGTGCAATAAAATACCCCTATGATAATTCCCGCAACTGTGGTGATTGCTAAAGACAAGAAAACTGCCCAAAGGGAAATGATGAGCGATAAAACCACGACGTATAAAGAAAGCGCTACGGTAATGAGTGATACGATTACGGGAAACCAAACGGGAAATCCTAAAATAATCAAAACGATTTCTATCGCACTTAACTTTCTCTTTGGTTTTATTCTATCCTTTATTATTTTCGGAAAGGGGATGTCGGATAGTATTTGCGCCTTTACTTCGTCTATAGTTCCGATTTTCGAAACCGCTTCTTCCTCGCTCATACCTTCTTCGATACGGTCGTCTATTATCTCGCTGTAAAACTCTATTCGCTCGGCTATATCTTCTTCCGGAAGTCCCGTAAGTGCAGATTTCAGCCGGGATAAAAATTCGGTTTTATTCATTATTATCCTCCTTTGTGACAAACTCATAAATGGAAATTATCTCTTTCCACTCGCTTTTGAACTCTTCTATGCGGTTTATACCGCTCTTGGTTATATGATAGTATTTTCTTAGTCTGCCGAAGTGTTCAGCGCTTCTTACCGTCAGCATTCCGCCGCCCTCAAGCCGTTTTAATATGGTATAAAGGGTGGATTCGGACAGTTTGATATACTCGCTTAAATCTTTTATAATCTTATATCCGTAGGAATCCTCGTTTTTAATAGCGGCAAGAACGCACACGTCAAGCAAACCTCTTTTTAATTGAGCGTCCATAAATTACCTCCTGTTACATAATACATCATATCACGAAGTATATATTATGTCAAGAAAAATCCCTCGATTATTTCAAAATAACCGAGGGTGATTTTTATACTTTAGTTTTCAAAAACTTTTGCCACGTCTGTTAGCAGTTTTCTAATCTCTAAATGTTGAGGGCAAATGTTTTCACATTTTCCGCATTTTATACAGTCGGACGCTTTGCCGTGACCTACAGTTAATACGTTATTGTAATAGTATTCGGTGTTCCAACTGTGGAAAGCGTTGTTTGCGTTTAGTGCGGCAAAAAGGTCGGGTATTTGTATGTCTTTCGGGCAGTCGTTGTCAAGAACGCAGTATCTGCAACCGGTACAAGGTATCAGGTTTTGCGAGCGGAATATTTCACAAACTTTTTTTATGGCTTCCTTTTCTTTATGGTTAATAGGTTTGAAATCTTTCATAAATGATACGTTGTCTTTTACCTGCGATATATCGCTCATACCGGAAATAACCATTGCCATATTAGGAAAACTCGCCGCAAACCGCAGGGCATAACTTGCGTTACTTCCGCCCTTTAACTCTTTTAGTATTTGGTCGGCGGCAGGGGGTAGGTTTACAAGACTTCCGCCCTTTACAGGCTCCATAGCAATAGCGGGTTTTCCGTGCTTTTCGCACACCTCATAAACCTTTTTGCTTTCAACCGAGGCGTCCTCGTAATCTATGTAGTTTAACTGTATTTGAACAACTTCTATTTCGGGATGTTCGGTAAGTATCATATCAAGAACGTCAGCCTTATCGTGAAAAGAGATACCGAAATGACGAATAATACCTTTTTCTTTTAGTTTATATGCCGTTTCATAAGCTTTTAGTCGCTTGTATTTTTCGTATATTCTTTTATCTTGTGCGTGCATAAGATAAAAATCAAAATACTCTACACCGGCATTACGCAGTTGCTTTTCAAAAAGAGGGAAAATCTCTTCATTTTTGTTAAAATGAAAGGTAGATAGTTTATCAGTCAGTACAAACTTTTCTCTGCTATATCTTTTGGAAACGCACTCCCTTATCGCAGGTTCGCTCTGTCCGTCAAGATACCCGTGAGCCGTGTCAAAATAGTTAAAACCGGCGTCTAAAAATATATCAGCCATTTCACAAAACTCTTTTAGTGACACTTTGCCCTCTGCCATAGGAAGTCGCATACAACCAAAACCGAAATTGCCTTTAATTTCAGGAAAAAACTTGTTGTTGTCCATTTCGTCCTCCTTTTTGTTTTTTTAATTATATCATATTATTTTATAACTTTTCAATTAAAAATCTTTCGGCAAAATAATCTCACAATAAAAAACTCAGCCACTCAAAAGTGTAACTGAGTTTTTTTGGCTAAGATGCGAGATTCGCCCGAGGCGACTGTCGCCTCGGCACGCATGCGGACTTTGCAATCATCCACCGGAAGATTGTCATCGGCTTCGCCGAACGTCCTGTTCGAATCTCACCACAAACTGAAAAAACTCAGCCACACAAAAGTGTAACTGAGTCTTTTTTGGCGGAGACGGCGAGATTCGAACTCGCGGGGGATTGCTCCCTAACTGATTTCGAGTCAGCCCCGTTATGACCACTTCGATACGTCTCCGAATATTATAATTTAAAAAAATATGAAAAACATACAAATGAGGATTTGTATTCTAACGGGGCAGCCCCGTTATGTCCTGTTGCGGTGCCCGAAATTATCAGCTCGCTGTTCGCTTCGCATAATTTCGACCGCTGCCACTCCTTTTTGTTCGCTTCATCCGCCACCGGCGGCGCTCACAAACGTCCCCACTTCGATACGTCTCCGAGTATAATATGAATAAAAATCGACCGAAAATAATTATATAAAAAACAACTCAAAAAGTCAAGAATTAAGATAACTTTTCGATTATTTTATTGCACGCCGTGTATATAGTATTATAAACCGTATCGTAATTGCCAAAGTACCACGGATCGGGAACGTCTCCGCCGATTTCCGCAAAATCGAGCAGTTTATAAACCTTTTTGCAAACGTCCTCACCGATAATATATTTTATATTCCGTGCGTTATTTTCATCCATTATAAAGATGTAATCAAACTCTTCGTAGTCAAACTTAGTCATTTGTCTTGAGTGTTTACCGGTAGGGTCTATGCCGTGTTTTAACAGTTCTTTCTTTGCAGGAGGATATACCGGGTTTCCGAGTTCCTCGGTGCTTGTTGCGGCGGATTCTACATAAAAATCATTTTCTTTATGTGCTTCTTTTATCAGTTTTTTGAAAATAAACTCTGCCATAGGACTTCTGCAAATATTCCCGTGGCAGACAAAAAGTATTCTTGTCATATAATCTCTCCGTTTCGATACACCTATTATATAATAATAACTTGTTTTAGTCAAACACAATAGATTTATTGCCTGCAAGGTAGGTATATGTTTTGATAAAAAATCATACTATTAACCATAAAATACTTTTCGGAGGAAGATTTATGGCAGTAAACATATATAAAGATATTGCAGAGCGGACAAAAGGGGATATCTATATAGGTATTGTAGGTCCCGTCAGGACAGGTAAATCCACCTTTATTAAGCAGTTTATGGAAAAAATAGTTGTGCCGAATATTGATGACGAATCGGGCAGAGACCGTGCGCTTGACGAAATGCCGCAGTCCTCATCCGGCAGAACTATTATGACCACCGAGCCGAAGTTTGTTCCGGAAACGGGTGTAAAAATTACTATTGATAATACCGCAAATATGAACGTTCGGCTTATAGACTGCGTAGGCTACATAGTACCGAGTTCGCTCGGCTATATAGAAAATGACGAGCCTCGTATGGTCAGAACCCCTTGGTTTGACGAGCCGGTACCCTTTAATATGGCGGCTGAGGTCGGCACCAACAAGGTTATAAACGAACACTCTACTATAGGACTTGTAATCACTACCGACGGCAGTATCAGCGATATACCGAGAGAAGAATACAAGGAAGCGGAAAAAAGGGTTATAGACGAACTTAAAGGCATAAATAAACCGTTTGTAGTCCTTCTCAACTCCACCGACCCGTACTCAGAGGAAACAGCGGAACTCGCCGATAAAATGAGTAGTGAATACGGGGTTTCGGTTATACCCGTAAACTGTTTGGAACTCAGCGAGGATATGATAAAGAAAATACTTTCACGTATTCTTTATGAGTTCCCGGTCAAAGAAATTGAAATAAACTTCCCACGCTGGATAAACACACTCTCCCTTGAACATCCGCTCAGAAGAGATATCACCGATACAATAAAAACCGCTACGGAGAATATAAAGCATATAAGGGATGTAAACGCTTTTGAAGAACGCTTCAAAAATGATGAAAACGTCGATAGGGCAGTAGTAGAGAATATCGAACTCGGCAAAGGCGTTGCCACGGTACTTATAGAAACTAAAAAAGAACTGTTTTATAAAATACTTGCCGAAACAACCGGTCTTGATATAAACGATGAACAGGAACTTATGTCCGGCGTTAAAGAACTTGCCGAAATCAAAAAGAGTTATATGCGAGTTAAAGACGCTCTTGATGAGGTAGAAGCAACCGGTTACGGAATAGTTATGCCCGATATCAGCGAACTGACCCTTAAAGAGCCTGAAATAATAAAACAGGGAGGACGCTACGGCGTAAAACTTTCCGCTTCGGCTCCGTCAATACACCTTATGCGTGCGAATATAAATACCGAAGTCAACCCCATAGTCGGAAGCGAAAAACAATCGGAGGATCTTGTAAAATACCTGCTTAGTGAGTTTGAGGAAGATCCCGTTAAGATTTGGGACTCTAATATCTTCGGTAAATCACTGCACGAACTCGTAAACGAGGGGCTTCATACCAAACTCGCCAAAATGCCGGCGGATGCAAGAAGCCGTGTTCAAGAAACGTTAGAGAGGGTGATCAATGAGGGTTGTAACGGACTTATATGTATTATATTATAATAATATAATATTTTTACCGATAATAAAACACCGTACAGTTTGTACGGTGTTTTTCTAATGTAAAGTTTATCAAAGTATATAATCTACATTATAATAAAAAAGGAATGTCATACCTTGCGGTATAGCATTCCTTTTTTGGCACGCTGAAAGGGATTCGAACCCCCGACCCTCTGCTTAGAAGGCAGATGCTCTATCCAACTGAGCTATCAGCGCGTGTAATGATATTATAACGAAAAGTTTCTCTTTAGTCAAGCGGTATTTTTATAAAAACTGACTAAAAATAATTTTTATATCTAGTGCTTATGACATATTGCAAACCACGATATATTGTGGTAAAATACTTTTTGCCACTAAAATAATACAATTTGTCGGGGGTGAAAAGGTGAAAATATACGGTTTTCAGAAGATGACGTTGCTTGATTTTCCGGGCCATGTCGCCGCAACCGTCTTTACGGGAGGATGTAATCTTCGTTGTCCGTTTTGTCATAATGCGGCGCTTGTTACCGAGATTGACCCTTCTTCAATATATAATCCCGACGATATACTCGCTTTTCTTTCTAAAAGGACAAACCTGTTAGACGGCGTGGCTATCACGGGCGGTGAGCCGCTTATGCAGGTTGATATTTGCGGTTTTATCAAAAAAATTCGTGAAATGGGATACAAAGTTAAACTTGACACCAACGGCAGTTATCCCGATAAATTAAACGAGATTGTGGAGCAGAGGCTTGTAGAATATATTGCGGTTGATATAAAAAACAGCAAAGAGAAATATGCTCTTACAACCGGTATAAAAAACTATGACTTAAAACCCTTTGAACTTTCTCTTGATATTTTGCGAAATACCGATATTGAACACGAGTTTCGAACAACGGTTGTAAAGGAACTGCATACCGTTGAAGACATAAAAAAAATAGGCGAGTGGATAAATGGTGAAAAGAACTATTATCTGCAAAACTTTGTCGATAGCGGAAATCTGATAGGCGAGGGATTTTCAGCCGTTTCAAGAGAAACTCTTGAAAAAATGAAAGAAACCGCCATGCCTTATTTTCAAAATGTAGGCATAAGGGGAATATAAAAAAACACAATATCTTGTGTTTTCTCTTGACAAAAGACAAAAGATGTGGTATTTTATATAAGCACACTAATTATAAATGGGGGAAAGAATATGTATTCAGTTACAAAACGAGACGGAAAAATAGTCGGATTTGAACTTGACAAGATTAAAGACGCAATTCTCAAAGCGTTTGATGCTTGTGAGAGAGAATATAATCCTGAGGTAATCGACTTTTTGGTATTAAAGGTTACTTCTGACTTTGAGCCTAAAATAGAGAACGGCACAATAACTGTTGAAAAAATACAGGACAGTGTTGAGTCGGTACTCTCAAAGGCAGGTTATGACGACGTATCAAAAGCATATATTCTTTATCGTCGTCAGCACGAAAAAATCCGTAACATCAGCAATACAATGGTTGACTACAAATCAATAGTAGACAACTATCTTAACGTTAATGACTGGCGTGTTAAGGAAAACTCGACCGTTACCTATTCAGTAGGCGGTCTTATCCTTTCAAACTCCGGCGCTATCACCGCAAACTACTGGCTGTCTGAAATATATGATGATGAGATAGGCAACGCACACCGCAATGCCGACATCCATATTCACGACCTTTCCATGCTCACAGGTTACTGCGCAGGTTGGTCGCTTAAACAACTTATTCAAGAGGGTCTCGGCGGTGTTCCCGGAAAGATTACTTCCGCACCGGCATCCCACCTTTCCACCCTTTGCAACCAGATGGTTAACTTCCTCGGTATTATGCAGAACGAGTGGGCAGGCGCACAGGCGTTCTCCTCATTTGACACCTATCTTGCGCCTTTCGTAAAGGCTGATAACCTCACCTATAAAGAGGTTAAACAGTGCATACAGTCGTTTATATACGGCGTTAATACTCCTTCTCGTTGGGGTACACAGTCACCCTTTACAAACGTAACTCTTGACTGGACCGTTCCTAACGACCTTGCAGAACTCAACTGTATCGTCGGCGGCAAAGAGATGGACTATAAATACAAAGACTGTAAAAAAGAAATGGATATGGTAAACCATGCCTTTATCGAGATTATGATTGAGGGCGACGCTAACGGACGTGG
>JAFRLW010000030.1 GCA_017431035.1 Clostridia bacterium | reverse complement strand
GGACGGCTGGAATTCTAGCCATTGACCTACACCCGCGTCAACAGTAAATAATATACCACAATGAAATCGTATAGTCAAGTGTTTTTAATAAAAAAACGGCAGGATTTTTTCCTGCCGTTTAATATATTAGTCCATCATAATAAGATAGTACTGAGCCGGGAAATGATTTCCAACGTGGAACTTCATATAGCCGTCCTCATATTCTGTTTCAAGTTTGCCGACATAGTATCCGTCAGAGTTTACACCCCAAACGGCAAGTTCTTTAATATCGGTTTTAATCTTGATATCAGCCTCAATAACCTCGGATACGATAGGCGCGTGACCTACGTCTATCATCTTTTCACCGTCAAACTGAGCGCCGGTATTTCTTGCTCTGCCGATAGTGGTAAGCAGCATATGATCAGACTTCTCTATCGGGTCGTTACTAAGCGAAGACAATGCAATAACACCGAAATCGGTCATACAGTCAACCGACATACCGTTAAGGTTTATGGACATATCAGGTCTTCTGCTTGAATCAGGCAAACCACGACCGAGGAAACCGTAGGTGATTTTTGTCATAGGTGTATCAACAACGCCGATAGAACGTTTAAGATCACGCCAAAGTTCACCCGTATCGGAAACGATTTTCTTCGGGTCTTCCCTTTTCGGTCTGTCATAATCATAGATTATCTCATCAACGTCATCTTCAGGCACACCGTCACAAAGGGTGCAAAGTCTATGCGTTTCAATAAGCGCATTATACGGTGTTACGGTGTTTTTGGTGATATCGGTCATCTTTACACCGACTAATTTTTTAGCGGGTTTAACATCGCCACGTCTTACCATAAGTGCGCTATGGTAGAAAAGACCAAACTTGGCAGGGTCGTTCCAAATAGAGAAAATACCCTCTCTATATGCGGTACCGCCTACTGTATCTGATACACTCTCTTTTCCGAGAACGTCTATCCTTTCAAGGAAAGAGCCGTAGGAATAGGTATGAATTGTCATACCTGTCCAGTTTTGAAGACAAGATACAGCCGCAAAATAAGGTGCGCCAAGCGCACGGTAAGAGTTAGGCCAAACAACGTCCCACTCGGTAAAGAAAGCAGGTTTTTTATTAAGTTTTACGTGTGCCATAGCGCCGAGCATACTCTCTCCGTCGGTAATGGCTTTATTAAAGGCGGTCTTTTCCTTCTCACTCCAATGCCAGTCAAAAACATATCTGTGTGCATCGGTAAAATCGCTCTTTCTTCCTGCAACAACGGTAAGATTTCCGTGGCTCCAGTTACTGCCGACAATCGGTATTTTGACGCCGAGTTTTCTCATATGACCGATAAGTGTATCATAAAACTGTTCGGTTTTATAGAGTTTATACTGCATCATTACGTCGTCTTTGCTGAAAAGATCGCAGTTATCCGCATCATATTCGATATTGTTTTCGGCGAGCCACTCTTTCATTTGAGCACGGAACATATCATCATAATAAGGGATACGGAAATAGTTTTTACGTTGCGAAACATCATATATAAGGTCGTTTTCATTACAAGCAACGCAAAAAGCAAATGCCGGATCATCTTTATAACAAAGTTTTGTATACGGATTATAGTGGTTCCAGATATTTGTGGCAGTTTCTTTTTGAAGTTCTATCATATACGGGTCAAACATACCGTAAAATCTTGCCGCATCGCCGAGTTTGTTAGCAAACTTAACGCCGTCGCCGAGTTTGAACTTTCTATAAGTGAGCATATCTATTGAAAGGTAAATACCCTCTTTTTTAAGACAGTAAATGAGATAATCAAGCCTGTCCATACACTCATCACTGAAATGGCGGGTATCTTTCGGAGAGGGACCCGGATGAAGCTGATAAATATTAGGCATACACCACTCGGCGTCGAGCTGGTGAAGCCTTACGATATTACAACCCGTCATAGCAATACGACGAGCAACCTTTTCGGAATATTCGTGGGTCTGGAAATTGGCGCCGCCGTTAAACATAACACCCCAAAACTTACCGAGTGTACCGTCCTCAAAACGAGCGTCATCACCGTCACACTTCAAAAAGCCGTGTTTTCCTGCCGGCTTTTCATTTTCAAAAACAAACGAAATATCGATAGGCATTCTATCGTAATAAGCCGGTGTAGGAATATAATTAGACATAAAAGTGCCTCCTGTTGATAATATATTTTAAGTATATCTTTTTAATATATTCTTTTCAACAGAAGACACTTTATAATGCAAATATTTATCACTAAAAATCAAGAAATAATTATTTCTTTACCATCAGAAGAAACCGATATTTCGGAAACGTTTCCGTCTATTATCCTGTCAACAACTTTATCCTCAATATTTCTTCTGATAATATTTCTGATTTCCCTGGCGCCTGTTTTTGTTTTATCACATTTTTTTGCAATAAAATCACAAGCCTTATTATCAAACTTAAAGGTTATATCTTTCTCTTTCATAGCGTTTTCAAGTTCTGAAAGCAGTAGCGCCGCAATTTTTGAAAGAGATTTTTCACTAAGCGGTGAGAAAACAACGACTTCATCAACACGGGCGATAAACTCAGGACGCAAAAACTCACGAAGAGCCTTATCCGCTTTTTCGGCTGAACTTTCAGCAACGCTTTTTCCAAAGCCCATCAGATTATCGTTTTTCTCGCTTCCTGCATTTGAGGTCATTACGATAATTGTGTTTTCAAAATTGACGTTTCTGCCCTGAGCGTCGGTGATATGTCCTTCATCAAGTATTTGAAGAAGAATATTAAGAACATCGGGGTGGGCTTTTTCTATTTCATCAAAAAGAACAACTGAATAGGGCTTTCTCCTGACTTTTTCGGTTAATTGTCCTGCTTCATCATAGCCTACATATCCGGGAGGCGCACCTATAATACGGGAAACCGAGTGCTTTTCCATAAACTCCGACATATCAAGTCGGATAAAGGTCTCAGGAGTGTTGAAAAGTTCATCGGACAGTACCTTTACAAGTTCGGTTTTACCAACACCGGTAGGACCTACAAAAATAAAGGAAGCAGGTCTATGTTCGGCAGAGGTTTTAACCCTTGAACGTTTAACAGCAGCCGCAACAAGATGCGTTGCATTCTCCTGCCCTATTATTCTCTCGTTTAACTTATCCTCAAGAGATTTGAGTTTGGATAGTTCGTTTTCCTCAATTTTTGATGCCGGAATACCTGTCCAGAGTTCGATAACCTTTGCAAGATGAGACTCTGTTATGGTACAAGGACCGGCTTTTTCACAAAGTTCTTTGTTTTCGGCTTTGTATTTTTCAAGTTCTGATTTTGTAATGGCTATTTGCTCAAAATCAGGATTATCGGCTTCGCTTTCAAGAGTATCTATCTTTTGGCTTAAATCACTGATTTTTTTATTATTGATATAAAGTTCATCTACCGATTTGTTTTCAAGACTGGCACATGCACAAGCCTCATCCAAAAGGTCAATAGCCTTATCGGGCAAGAAACGGTCGGTAATATATCTTTCGGATAGCAATACCGCTTTTTCGACAATTCTATCGGGAATTACAACCGAGTGATAACCCTCATAATATGATTTTATACCCTTTAATACGCTGATAGTTTCTTCAATTGAAGGCTCTTCAACAACTATAGGCTGGAAACGGCGTTCAAGTGCGGCATCCTTTTCAATATACTTTCTGTATTCCTTAAATGTTGTAGCACCTATGACTTGAATTGTACCACGTGAAAGGGCAGGTTTTAGTATATTTGCCGCATTCATAGAGCCTTCGGTAGAGTCGCCTGCACCCACAAGATTATGGATTTCATCTATAAAAAGAATAGCGTTTCTATTGTCTTTTACTTCTTCTACAAGACCTTTAACACGGCTTTCAAACTGACCCCTGAATTGAGTGCCGGCAACAAGACTTGTAAGGTCTAAAAGATAAATCTCTTTATCCATAAGTCTTGCAGGAACTTGTCCGTTTACTATACGCAAAGCCAGTCCCTCAACTATTGCGGTTTTACCTACACCGGGTTCACCTATAAAACAAGGATTGTTTTTAGAGCGGCGAGAAAGCACCTGAATAGTGCGGTATAGTTCATCATCTCTGCCGATAACGCTATCAAGTTTTCCCTCTTTGGCAAGTGCGGTAAGATTTGTACAATACTGATCTAAAAACTTATTTTTTTTGCGTTTTGGTTTTTCGCCTTTACCCTCTTTGACGGTTTCGTTTGTATTATCATTTTTTTCGGCTCCGCCAAAAAGATTTTTTATAAACGGAATAGCGGGAGCAGTTCCGAGATCAAAGGTCTCGTCGTTCATATCCGCATCATCCATATCAGGCATAATATCCATTATTTGATTACTCATCATTTCAATATCCTCATCGGATATATTCATACTTTTAAGCATATCGTCAACCGGCTTTATACCGAGTTCTTTTGCGCAAACAAGGCAAAGCCCCTCTGTTTCGGAATTGTTGCCAAGTCCATTAGACATAAAGACAACAGCCGGTCTTTTTTTACATTTAGAACATAGTTTCACATTCATTTTTTTACTCCTGATTAAAACGGTAACGCACCGTAAATAGTTTTGAAAATATATGTTTTATCGATATTCTCTTTTGTGAAAATACCGAGATTAGATTTGGTAATATCCATTATAAGTATAATTACAATAGTAAACAATACGCAAAGCACAACGCCTTTAAGAGCGCCGAAAACAGCGCCTAAAAGCCTATTAAATGTTCCGAGTATACTAAACGAGAAAATACGGTTTAAGAACCTTGCAAGTAATTTTACAATAAACAAGAGTACTACTATCAAAACAACCGATAAGGCTAAAGAAATGGTTTTTACAATAGCGGGTTTAACAACGTTTTGTACCGTTTTCTTTGCAATAGTTTCCGATTGTTCTTTAGTAGATATTTTCTCCTTTACAGAGTCTTTTGTTATACCGAAAAAAGAAGAGTTATCGGTTATAAAGTGAGGAACGGCGTTCCATATTGTTTCTGTAGTTTTTTCGGTAGTCTCTTCAACGCTTTCTTTAATTGAAGCAGTCATAGACGGAGCAATCGTTTTATCAAATAAAAACGTAGATATGGGCGTACTGATATTGACGCATAAAACAATAACAAGTATACTGCCGGCAAGTTCAACGAAAGTTCTGACAAAGCCACGTTTTGAAGAAATAACCGCAGTAAAAATAATTATTAAAACAAGAATTGCGTCTATAATAAGATAAGTCATAAAAAACCTCTTATAATGTTATTTTTTCGATTTTATCATCCATAATAACGGCTATACTTTTACTTGATATAATATAAAAACGCTTCACACCGTAATTACATTCGCCGCTATAAACTATTTCACCTTTTTTATTATAAATCAGCACTTCCGTTCCGCTGATAACGTATATTCTACCGCCTTTGCACTCAATATCCGTAATGTTTTTATCCACTTGGATTTCAGCCTTTTTTCCGCCGAACATTGAAAGCAGTATTACTTTGTTATCACTTCGGTCGTTATTGCGGTTAAATACCAAAAGCGTTCCGTTTCCGTCTCGACGAAGCATAGATAGTTTTTTATCTTTTGCAGTAACGGATTTTTCTTTATAACTAAACCAGGAATATGACTTATATCCGTCTTCTGTAACACAACCGAAATTACTTATATTAGACGTTATAGCAATAATAAAGTTATCGTTATAATCTTTAGAAAAAACAGGGTCAGCCGATTTATATTCAAGCACATAAAGTTTAGAAGCCGAAATGCCGTTTTTTGCATTACAACAGGAAACGGCTATTTTTTTACCGTTTGGAGAAATGGAAACGGCGTTAACCAAATCTTTTGCCGAGTTCCAAGTGTAAACTTTTTTGCCGTTTTTACCGTAAACATAAACGGTTGAAGTATACCCTTCTCCTACGCAGGATACGGCAACATATCCGTTTCTTGATACAGAAGCATTTATAATCTCGTGACCGGGATTTATAGCCCTGATAAATCCTGATTTGCTATAGAGATTAAGGGTATCTCCACCTTCGTCAAAAACGATAATTCTTGAGTCGGAATGAGCAAGAACGGGGTTTACAAATCCGTGTTGATGTTTGTAAACTTCTTTTCCGTTTTTATTAAAAACAGTCAAAGCATTATCATTTAACAGAACTTTCGCCGATCCCATAGTTACCGAGTCGGATAATAAAGATCCGTTATACTCTATAGGATAATCTTCGCTGCCTAAAAAAACAAAAGCGTTTTTAATACTCTCAAATAATCCGCCGGGTAAAAAATAGTTAGCACCAAATATTATTACCAGTATAAGAACAAAACCTATTAGACTTCTGAAAAATCTTTTAGCCTTGTTTGGCTTATCAATTACCCTAAATGTTCTTCTCTTAGTTTCCTCATCAGATAAAACTTCGGGCTCTTCTTTTATTTCATCTTTTTCGACAACACGTTTGGTTTTTGGGGGTTTCTTTTTAGGTAGAGGTTTTTTTAGCTGTTTTTTAGTTTTTTTCGGTTTTTCTTCTAAATCTTCATCATCAAAGAAAATGTTGTTATCTTCTTTTATCTTTGTTTTTCTTTTGTTAGAAGTTTTATGTACTTTTTTTCTTTTGTACTCGCTCATACTCTACCTCCTTTATTTTTTATAAATTACCTTTGTTAAAAACAATCCTTTAGGCGACAAAGTATCTCCGCCTAACGACCTATCATTTGTACTAAACACCTTATTCGCAGTATCAATAGGCAACCTGCCGTATCCTACCGCCAAAGCGGTACCGGCAAGTATTCTGACCATATTATATAAAAATCCGTCGGCAGTTATAGAAAATATGATTTTATTATCCTCTATTCTTGTTTTGCATTTGTAAACGGTTCTGACAGTACTTGAAACCGTTCTTTTTGCGGAAGAAAAACCGCAAAAATCGTGAGTTCCGATTATGGATTTACAAAACTTGTTCATAAGTTTTACTGACGGCTCTTTATCTAAATGCAAGTAATATCTGTGTAAAAAAGGGTCTTCTTTACCAAGATAAAATCCATATTCATAAGTTTTATTAGAAACGTTATATCTTGCGTGAAATGTATTTTCTGTTTTTTTAGCGCCTAAAACCTTTATATCGTCGGGTAAAAGTGAGTTAAGACCTTTTATAAAGGCTTTTTGAGGTAGGTTTAGAGATATATCCGTGTGAAAATAAAACTCTCTTGCGTGAACACCGGCGTCAGTACGGCTGCAACCGGTAACGGTTGAGTTTTCACCTGTAAGTTTTTTCAGCGCTTCCATAAGTGTACTTTGTACGGTAACACCGTTTGGTTGAACCTGAAAACCGTGATAGGAAGTACCGTCAAAAGCGATTTTTATTAAATAACGGTTCATATATTCACCTGTTTTAGCAAAATGTTAAGGGCTATAACTCCGCATATAAAAACAATATTTATTACAAGTGCTATTAAATCATTATATCGGTATTTTAATTGTTTCATTTTAACCCTGCCTATACCGTTATTATAGCAACGACACTCCATAGCCTCAGCAAGATCATAAGCCCTTCTTATTGAAGAAATAAGCAGCGGAACAAGAATAGGAACAAGCGCTTTTATTTTTTCATAAAACTTACCATTTTCAAAATCTGCGCCACGTGCTTTTTGAGCGTTTATGATTTTATTTGTTTCGTCGACAAGAGTCGGAATAAAACGAAGAGCAATAGTCATCATCAGCGCTACGGTATGCACGGCGTTTTTAAGACCTATAAACTTCAGAGGTTTTAATAGGCTCTCAATAGCATCGGTTAAATCATTTGGTGTAGTAGTATAGGTCAATATTGAACTAATAAGTATTAAAACAATAATCCTGACGGTTAAAAATACAGCACGGGAAAGTCCCGCATAGGTTATGGTTATTTTCCAGAAAGAAACTAAAACCTCACTGTTTTGATTTGATAAAAACAGATTTAATATTGCGGTAAAGGCAATAATAATCCATATCGCTTTTATGTTCTTCAAATACATTGAAAGCGGAACTTTTGAAAGAATTATCAAAAACAACAAGAACAATACCGAAAATGCTAACGAATAAAAGTTCTTGGCTAAAAACAGTACAACGATATTGACTATTAAAAGCAGTGATTTTGTTCGAGGGTCAAGTCTATGAAGAACGGAATTACTGTCAATATACTGCCCGAAGGTTATATCCTTAAACATCCGTATCACCGCCTTGCACTTTTACGGATGATAGATATTTGACAGCATCGTAAACCGTAAATATATTATCGGGAACAATATATCCCTTTTCCCTTATTCTATCAAAGACTTTAGTGATAATCGGGGTATCAAGCCCTATTTTCCGTAGTTCTTCTCCCCTTTTGAAAACATTTTCGGTTGTATCAAACATAGAAACTTTACCGCCGTTCATAACAAGAAGTTTATCGGCTAAAACGCTCATATTCTCCATATTATGCGAAACGATTAAAACAGTAGCGTTATAGGTGTTTCTATATTCCTCTATCATTTTTATAACGTCATTTCTGCCCTTTGGGTCAAGACCCGCAACCGGCTCGTCAAGAACTAAAACTTTAGGGCGCATCGCCATTATTCCCGCTATTGCAACACGGCGTTTTTCACCGCCTGATAGTTCAAATGGTGATTTATCAAAAAACTTTTCGTCTATATCAACGGTTTTACAGGTTTCAACTATTCTTTTATGTAACTCTTCGCCTTTTAGACCGAGATTTTTAGGTCCGAAAGCAATATCTTTATATACGGTTTCTTCAAAAAGTTGATACTCGGGATACTGAAATACAAGACCGACTAAAGAGCGTATCTCTTTTATATGTTTTGGGTCGTCCCATATATTTTTGCCGTCTATAATTATATCGCCCGAAGTGGGTTTGAGCAATCCGTTCAAATGACTGACAAGGGTTGTTTTGCCTGAACCGGTATGACCTATTATACCTACAATCTCACCGCTGTTTACCGTAAAGGAAACGTTGCTTAGAGCATTGTGGGCAAAAGGCGTATTATTATTATAAGTATGTGTTAAGTTTTTTACCGATAAAACTATAGACAAAATTATTTTTCCTCCAAATGGAAAGCGGATATTATTTCGTCCGCCGTATCATCAATAGAAATATGCTTAGTGTCAACCTTTTTTACAGAACTCAAAGAATATAAAAGTTCGGTTGTTTGCGGAACGTCAAGACCGATTGATTTGAGAAGTTTAATATCAGAAAATATTTTTTGAGGCTTATCATCGGCAATAACCGAGCCGTCGCTTAAAAGAATAACACGGTCGGCATTTTCCGCCTCTTCCATAAAATGTGTTATCAGAACTATAGTGATATTGTTTTCACGATTTAGTTTTTCAATATATTTTATAATATCTTTTCTGCCTTTTGGGTCAAGCATGGCGGTGGGTTCGTCAAGAACTATACACGAAGGTTCCATAGCAATAACACCGGCTATGGCTATTCTTTGCTTTTGACCGCCTGAAAGATTATGAGGTGTTGATTTTCTATAATCATACATATCAACAGTTTTAAGGGCATTATCTACCCTTTTTCTAGACTCTTCCGGAGATAACCCTAAGTTTTCAGGTCCAAACGCAACGTCATCTTCAACAATAGAAGCAACAATTTGATTATCGGGGTTTTGAAAAACCATTCCGACAGTACTTTTAATCTTAATACCGTTCTTTTCGTCTTTGGTATTTATTCCGTTTACAAAGACTTCGCCACCGTCCGGTTTATAAAGCCCGTTCATAAGTTTAGCGAGGGTTGATTTTCCCGACCCGTTATGTCCTAATATAACGGTAAAACTGCCTTTTTCAATACTTAAATTGATGTTTTTAAGTACGGTATAGGTTTTATCGTCTTCAGTATAGTTAAAAGATACGTTTTTAATTTCAATGATATTATCCATTATTATTT
>JAFRLW010000029.1 GCA_017431035.1 Clostridia bacterium | reverse complement strand
TGTTTCCGAGAGCTTCTTTTGCGTACTGATAGGATATACCTGCGGTGATAACGCCTATGTTACTGCCGTTTTTCTCAGTAGAGTTCAGCGGAGTTGTTTTTGCGTAGTCAGTGAGTTTATTTGTTCTCTCCTCAACAAAAACGTGACGTGCTATAGCCATAGCCGGCATCATAACATTTTTCGGTATGTTTTTTTCATAATCCTTTATTTTTGCTTCCAAGCGGTCAGCTATCAGGACCGGGCTTTGCGAGTGAGAAACCCTTGTTGAAAGCCTTATGAATACGGGGGTGTCAAACTCTTCACTTAAATCAAAAGCGAGTTTTGTAAACTCTTTGCACTCGCTTGAGTCAGACGGCTCTAACATAGGTATTTTAGCCGCTTTGGCATAGTGGCGTGAGTCCTGTTCGTTTTGAGAAGAATGCATACCGGGGTCATCGGCCACGCAAAATACCGCACCGCCGTTCACACCGATATAACTGTCGGTGAAAACAGGGTCCGCCATAACGTTAAGTCCAACGTGTTTACAGCAGGTCATTGCTCTGCCTCCGGCTATTGCCGCACCTATAACCGCCTCAGCCGCCACCTTTTCGTTTGGCGCCCATTCAACATATACTTCATTTTCGGGATATGTCGCCATACACTCGGTTATTTCGGTGCTCGGCGTTCCGGGATATGAGGAAACAAACTTAACCCCCGCCTCATACGCGCCACGTGCAACGGCGGCATTTCCAAGCATTATTTTTTTCATAACAGCATTTGTCCTTTTTACATTTCGATTTGTTGTGCTACAACACTCTCACCGCAATACTTCTTGCGAAGTTTCGGTTTTTCTATTTTACCTGTCGGGTTTCGAGGTACTTTATCAAAAATGACCTTTTTCGGTCGTTTATACCTCGGCAGTTCTTTGCAAAACTCGTTTATTTCATCTTCGGTACAGGTTTCGCCTTCTTTTATCTCAACAATAGCGGCAGGTATTTCGCCTAGTCTTTGGTCGGGCAGACCGATAACCGCAACGTCCTTTATTTTTGAAAATGCACGAAGATAGTCTTCTATTTGAACAGGGTAGAGATTTTCTCCGCCCATTATAATAACGTCTTTTTTACGGTCGACAAGGAAAATAAATCCGTCCTCGTCCTCCATAGCCATATCGCCGGTAAAAAGCCAGTCGCCCTCCAAAACCATATCGGTGGCTTCGGGGTTTTTATAGTAGCCGAGCATAACGCCGGGACCCTTTACGGCGAGTTCGCCAACCTCGCCTCTTTTTACCTCTTTATGTTCTTTGTCTACTATTTTGGTCTCCCATAGGTAGCCGGCTTTTCCTATGGCGCCGACTTTATGTACGTTTTCTATGCCTAAATGAACGCAACCGGGACCCAGTGATTCCGAAAGTCCGTAGTTTGTATCATATTTGTGGTGCGGAAAAACTTTGAGCCATCGTTTTATAAGAGAGGGGGGAACGGGCTGAGCGCCTATATGCATAAGCCGCCACTGGTCAAGCAAATAATGGTCAAGATTTATCTTTCCCGACTCTATTTCGTCAAGAATATCCTGCGCCCAGGGAACAAGCAACCAAACAATAGTACATTTTTCTTCGGTAACCGCTCTTAGTATCCACTCAGGGCTTGTGCCTTTTAGAAGAACCGACTTTCCGCCTGTTATAAGACTGCCGAACCAGTGCATTTTAGCGCCGGTATGATAAAGCGGAGGTATACAAAGAAAAACGTCTTCTTTAGTTTGCCCGTGATGATGTTGCTCGGTTTCACAAGAAGCGGTAAGTGCCTTGTGGCGATGTAATATGGCTTTAGGAAAACCGGTTGTTCCGGAGGAAAAGTAAATAGCCGCAAGGTCATCCTCTTTAAGTTCAATAGGCGCAGGACCTGATGAACAGTAGTTTATCAGGTCAAGACAGTTTTCCGCATAAGAGGGAAGCCCCTGTTTTCCGACAAAAAACAGTAATGATACGGCAGGTATATTGTCCTTTATTGCATCCATACGCTCAACAAACTCAGGACCGAAAAACAAAACCTCTACATCGGCAAGGTCAAGACAGTATTCAATTTCATCTGAGGAGTAGCGATAGTTCATCGGAACAACAATACATCCTGCTTTTAATATACCGAAGTAAATAGGTAAAAACTCAAGACAGTTCATAAGCAAAATACCTATTTTTGTTCCACGTTTAATACCACGGCTCAAAATCAAGTTTGCAAAGCGGTTCGCTTTGCGGTCAAAATCTTTCCAGGTCATTTCTCGGCGGTAGGGCATATCCGACATAGCCTCAGAGACAAGACTTGCCTCACGCCAGGTAACCGCACTATCCCGCTCTTTTGAGGGGTTTATCTCTACAAGAGCGCTGTCGCTCTGGTAAAGCCTTGCATTTCTTTCAAGAAAATCCGTAATAATCATATTTACCTCCATTTTTATGTGCGGTAAAAACAAAACGCCCTCCGCACAAAATGTGCAGAGGACGAATAATATCCGTGGTACCACCTCTGTTCACCGCTATGAAGCGGCCTCCTTGCAGGCGCAAAAACGCCCTTTCGCTATAACGTGCGAAACCCCGTTCCTCTATACTCGTTGCCTTTCCAAAGGACTGCTCTGAAATGTATTCACACTGTACTTTCCGTCTGCCTTGCACCAACCGGCAGCTCTCTTTCGTAATTTTACAGCGCTACTTGTTTTCTTCAACGCATTTAGTAACTATTATGCTATCACCAAAATATATCTTTGTCAAGTAATATAATATAATTATAACAACTCGGCATCTGAAATATGGTAGTAGGTTTGACCGTCCTCATTATATGATGAAAAAACGCCTTTCACCTTTATTTCGGTATCAAGTTCGGGATATTTTTGCCCGTCTTTAAGGACAAACTCAAGCCCCTGTGAGCAACAGGCGGTTGCATCTTTTATAACACAGGCATAGTAGGTTTTTTCCTGGTCTTCAGTATTGTAATAAAGTGAACAAACTCCGTTCATAACAATGGTTTTACCCTCGTATGTTTCGGGGTGGGTCATCATTTGCGAAACCTCGGAATAAACCATAGTAGAAGATAAAGTCGTGAGGTCTACGGTTGCGGTATTGTTTGTTCCGTCACCCTCATACACAGTATCATCGCTTTTTCCGCAAGCGGAAAGGCAAAACAATAAAGTTATAACAGCTAAAAGCGAAATAATCTTTTTCATGCTTTTTTACCTCCTGTGATAAGCCCCGCAAAATAAGATATTATAAAGCCTATAATCATAACGGCAACTATTGTTGAACCTACGGGTGTTCCGCCGATTATTGAAATAACAAGACCGAGAGCGGTGCAAATAACCGAGAAAACGGCTGAACATACTGTTACCGATAAAAAGCTCTTAAAAATGCGCATAGCGGATAGCGCAGGGAAAATAACCAACGCCGATATAAGCAAAGAGCCTACAAGGTTCATAGCCAAAACTATTATTATCGCTATAACTATCGCAATAAGCAAATTGTATAGATTTGCGTTAGTTCCCGTGGCGGTGATAAAGTTTTCATCAAAAGTAACGGCGAAAATCTTGTTATAGAAAAATACAAAGAACAGTATCATAAGTACCGACAGCGTTACGCAAATAATCAAATCAAGGCTTGTAAGTGTCAGTATAGATGTTGAGCCGAAAAGCGTACTGCAAACGTCGCCCGAAAGGTTTGAGGAGTTTCCGAAAATATTGAGAAGCAAATAACCTATTGCCAAAGCGCCAACCGAAATCATAGCGACGGCGGCGTCACCTTTTATTTTGGTGTTTTGACCTGTTTTAAGCAGCAAAATGGCGGTTATTATGGTTATAAGCAGTATAAGTGGCATATCGTTTGTCAGTTTAAGAACTGAGGCTATAGCCATAGCGCCGAAAGCAACGTGACTCAGTCCGTCACCGATAAAGGAAAATCTTTTAAGCACTAGCGTTACGCCAAGTAGGGAAGAACACAAAGAAATCAATATTCCCACAACGAAAGCGTAGATAACAAACGGCCTTGAGAAATAGAGCGATAACGTGCCGAAAAAACCACTTAGAAAACTCATATATTCTCACCGTCCTCTCTAATACCGAAAAAACCGCTTTCGTGACTTTTGAGATATTCTGCTTTAGTGCCGAAAAATACCTTTTTTCCTATATGCAAAATATGTGACGCATATTTTACTGCGGCGTCAATATCGTGAGATATCATAATAATAGTTATATTATACTCTTTGTTGAGTTTATCGATAAGTTCATACATATCGGCGGTAACTTTCGGGTCAAGACCGGTCACCGGCTCGTCAAGCAAAAGCATATTTTCAGTGGCGCAAAGGGCACGAGAGAGTAAAACTCTTTGTTGTTGACCGCCCGACAGTTCTCTGTAACACCTGTTTTTAAGATGTTCAATGCCCATTTTTTTAATGGCTTCATCAGCGGTCTTTTTTTGCTTTGAGGTGTAAAAAGGCGCAAATCCCATTTGACCGATACAACCCGACAAAACAATTTCCCATACGCTTGCAGGGAAATCTCTTTGTACCTGTGTTTGTTGCGGCAGATAACCTATTTGATTTTTCTTTAATCCCTCGCCGAAGATTATATCGCCCGAAATCGGATTTTGCAGTCCCAAAACAGTGCGCATCAATGTGGATTTCCCCGACCCGTTTTCGCCTACGATACAAAGATAATCTCCGTCGTTTACGCTAAAACTCAAATCTTTTACGATTATATTGTTATCGTATCCAAGGCATAGTTTTTCACAAGTTAAAAGAGCCATACTTTATTCCTTCTTAATAATAGCTTTAATTTATTATAATACTTAATATAAAAGTTTGTCAACCGTACTGCATTTATGTTAATAATATTTTTACTTTTTGTTTCGAAAAAAGTGTGCTATAATTAAAAAGATCTATTTATTGTAAAAAGAGGGATATTTTGTTAAAAACAATTTTTTTAAGCGGCGCCGTTGTGAACTTCTTGCTTGTTGCAGTAGGCGGCGGCGTAGGAACGTTTCTAAAAAGGGGAATACCCGATAAACTCAGAAAAACGCTCACTCACGGTATGGCGCTTTGCGTTCTTTATATCGGTATAACGGGGCTTTTTTCCGAAGAGAAGATTAAACCGCTCGTTGTTATACTGTCTATGGCGGCAGGCGCACTGCTCGGTGAACTTATCGACCTTGATAAATATTTGAATAAACTGGGTCTTTTTCTCCAAAAAAAGTTTGAAAAAGGGGAGAGTGAGAGTCGCTTCGCCGAAGGATTTGTCACTGCAACAATGGTCTTTTGCATAGGTGCTATGACCATTGTCGGCGCAATTGACTCGGGTATAAAAGGGAATAATACCGTCCTTTATTCAAAATCACTTATAGATATGGTCACTGCGCTTGTTTTTGCTTCTACTATGGGGGCAGGGGTCATTTTTTCCGCTTTCCCTATTTTGATTATCGAAGGGGCGCTGACTATACTTGCCTCGTTTGTGGCGCCGGTCCTTTCGGTATCGGTAATAGAGCATATGGGAGTAGTAGGCTCACTTATAATTATTGCCATAGGGTTAAACCTTTTAGAAATAACTAAAATCAAAATTATAAACCTTATGCCTGCGGTGTTTTTTCCGTTGGCGCTATGTTACATATTGTAAACTAAAAATCACGCCTTTTGGCGTGATTTTTTATATCTTTATTTATCCTTTTCAAAATATGTTCCGGTTTTTGAAACTTCGGTGATATTAAGGTTTTTATCAACCTTTAGTTTGTAGTCGGCAATTTGTTCGGCAACGCCCTCGCCCGGGGAGATATACTCACAAGCTATGATTACTTCGCCCTCGCTGATACCTGTCACGGTGAACACCTGTGTTCCGCCAACGCCGACAAGTCCTTTTTTGTTTTCGTCGGGTATATATTCGCCTTTTACGGTCACAATATCTTCACTTGACAGATAGTACACCCATCTGTACCCCGTTGTTTCATTGGCTTCAAGTTCTATTTTGTAGGTCTTTTGCGCCGTTTGTTTGCCGCAACCGGTAAACAAAGCGGAAAAAAGCAGTATAAATATAAGTGTCAAAGATATTCTTTTAATCATAACCACCCCTCCTTTTATTATGATAACATTTTGGCATGTGAAAGTCCATAAATATTTTTGCGGAAATTAGCATATATTTTTTATGGTGGTTAATAATGAAATTGAAAACTAAAGAGGGTATATACGTAAAACTTTCGGCTCTTTTTTGCGCCGTGGTTGTTGTGTTTGACCTTTGTGTCTTGTCGCCTGCTGTAAACAGTAGTCACGCCACAGCTTTTACAAGCGGAAAAGTTGTTGCCGAAAGTGTGAAAGCAAGCGAGGATAACACTACACAAAACAAAAACGAAGAACAAGGGGAAAGTACCGTAGCCGCCGCAGCGGATGAAACGGTTCTCGGCAAAATACAAAACAAGTTTATTTCTCCTTATACCGCAAATACAAGTTATAATAACGTTTATCTGAAAAACAGTACCGATCAAAAGATAAATCTAAAAGAACTTTTAAGCGAGGATATGGGGTTTAATATAGAAAAGAACGGCGAGGCAGAGGTTCTGATAGTCCATAGCCACGCCACCGAGTCTTTTATGCAGGAAAACAGGGATTACTATACCACTTCCGATAAATCCCGCTCGACCGATAACAGTAAAAATATGGTGGCGGTAGGAGAGGTTTTGGCAAAGAAATTAAACAACGCCGGTATTAAAACGATACACAGCGATACTTTGCACGATTATCCCGATTATAACTATTCATATACTAACTCCTCAAAAACGGTAGAACAGTGCCTTAAAGAAAACCCCGGCATAAAAATTGTTCTTGACATGCACCGTGACGCCGTGGGCGGCAGTCCCGATAAGGTCAAAGTCACCACAAAAATCGGCGGAAAACAGGCGGCTCAGGTTATGCTGGTTATGGGTACGGATTATAAAGATTATAAAGAAAATCTGAAACTTGCAGTACACTTTCAACAAACGCTCGAAATACTATATCCCGGTCTTGCAAGGTCGATAAGCCTTGTGCCTTATGAGTATAACCAAAGTCTACATAAAGGCAGTATGCTTATAGAAATAGGCACCGACGCCAACACTTTAGAGGAGGCGAAGTATTCGGCTGAACTTGTGGGAGATGCTCTTATTTCTCTCTGCAACAGCCTGAGTTGAAAGGAAATGAGAAAGACCTTTTTGCGCACATTTGCAATAACCGCCGTTATAATTTTTTGCGTGGCGCTTTTCGGTTTCGGAATAACCGTATCTTATAAAGCGATAAACGAAACACGCTTTGCAAAATATGATAAGGTAATAGAGATAGACAAAGATACAATAAGGGTCTTTGACTACAAAATAAAAAACCCGATTGGAAAAATCTTCTAATCGGGTTTTTCTTTATTCATAAAAGTCACGGGAAGTAAGATTTGAAAACGGTATATTTTCGGCGCTTACCTTTGTGATAAGGTGTCGGTCGTCTGAGAGAACGGCAAAAGAGTTTTCAGCCACACTCTTAAACCTGAACCATTTTTCCTCTCCGGCGACAGTAAGTTTTACTTCAAAGTCCGGTGAGTCAAGACCAAAAGAGGATATATCTTCTTCTGAGTCAAAATAGGAATATACGCCGTCGATATAAAGCGTATCGGTGAAAAGACCGAACAAAAGGTCAACGTTACGGGCTTTGGCATTGTTTTTCGAGCTTATAAGGTAACTGTCGTTTTCCGAATCAGACTTGTCGGGTACAAATACTAACGTTTCATCTGCTTCTTTGCTGTAAAATGACAAAGTATCAAATGTAATGAGCGCACCGGCGCTTGATTTATACGCCGAAACGTCAGAAGCAAAGTTTGCGATTTTATACGGGTCAGTAGTCGCAAAACCGTATTTGTCAATGCCGATAGCCTTTACTGTTTCCTCGTCTATTCTGTAAACGCCGTTTGTTTTGCCTTCTACTTTAATATATCGGTCAGTACCGGTATTAGAGCCTATAATAACAGTATAATTATTATCTTTTGTCTTTAGCGTTACTGTGGCAAAAGGGGCGGAAAGTCCGTAAAGTTTATCATTTTCATCTATCATTTTTATACCGCTTAAAGTACAAAGAGCGGAAACAAAATCGTTGTTTACACTAAAGTTTTGCTTTTCACTTTCAAGCGATACTATTTTCCAAACATAGCCGTCGTTATTATATCCCTCAATAGACTCGGTCTTAAAGGTGAAATCGGCGTCTTTAAGGTGATAGTAGACAGACTCTAATTCCTTTTCTTTTATCGAAAGAATAGGTTTCGGGTCTAGAGTATCGTTCTTTTTCTTTTCGGGTATCAGTTTCTTTGACAGGAAAAATCCGCCTAAAACTGCTAAAAGCACCAGAAAAACCGAAACAGCGGTTATAACCCTTGATTTGTTGCCCTTTTGTTTATCGTTATGAACAGTGGGGGCGTCAAAAATCGAACTGTTATTATCTTTCATTATTTAGCGTTTCTTCTCCTTATAAATACAACTATACCTGCAATCAAAACGGCGAAGGAGATAAGGTATAAAACACGGCGCAATCTCACGGTTTTTGCGGTTGTTACCTGATCGGTGTATCCGTCGCTCAGTAGAGATTTGTCAACAAAACTAACAGCCGTATCACTCTTGTTTGCCGATTTGTCGGTAATGGAAAGTACAATGTCTTTGTTTGAAAGTTGTGCGTTTTCCGCCCAGTCGGAAGTTATAAACTCAACACTTGAAAAAGCATATAGATAACCTGTTTTGTCATCATTTTCTACGGCGGTTTCTATTATGGTGTTATAGTTTTTTGTCTCGCCGTTTTCACTTGCCTTTACGGTTTTGAGCGTAGTGGCTATGGCGGTGACGGTTGCGTGTTCTATAGAGGTATCAGCCTTAAGCATAGGTACGTTATAACCGGTTACAAAAGCATTTGTACCCTCTCCTAAAACATTATTCTCGTCAGGGAAAGAAAGCACCGCAGTCGGAACATCTTTGTTAGGCAGGGCGTTTGTGTTGGTTTCGGTTAAAATACCTTCCTCTGTACTAATACCATACTCCGCTAACATACCGTAAAGGGTCGGAAGAACGGGTGTTTCAGCAGAGGCAAAGTACAAAACGCTTTTGCCATCAGTAATAAAACTTTTAAGCAGGTCAACCTCGTTCGGCAAAAAGTCGGTAGTGGGGGCTAAAATAATAATAACGTCATACTTTTTGTCAATGTTTGAAAGAAGTTTTTCGTTGCTTGTTTCGACCGTGTAGTTATTCTTATTTAATAACTCTACATAGGGCGCCGAATAGTCGGTTGTGGAGTGACCTTTGTAGATTAAAACGTTTTTAACCTCTTTGGTTACTACATAGTTTATTGCGCTGGTGAGTGCCGTTTCAAGACGGTTTCCGTTAATGGTATAAAGTGAATAGCCATATGCGGCGTATCCCGTTTCATCGGAACGGGAGTATATATCGTTAAAGGTCAGGTGTTTGTACTTTGTGTTTTCGGTATCTTTCGAAGTTATAAATATATCGGTGGGCGTTATTTTTTCGTTCGGGAAAAGACTTGAAATCTCGGCATATCTTGAAGACTGAACGTCCACGTATTCAACCGATATATTGTCGCTTATATCATTGTATTTGTTAATAAGATTAACGGTGAGTTTGAACATATTATCATCGGGACTTGTATTAAAATACTGCTCGGAATAACTGTTAAGAAAAGCGGAATACTCGCTCTCTTTACCGATAACGTAAATGTTTACAGGCTCTTTTATGCTCTTCAGATATTCGAGGTTATCCTCCGAAATGGTGAGTGATTTGTCGGCAGTCATATCGTACTCTAAATTAGCCTTTTTCGCAATAGCCGATACTGTGAGGTTGATAATTATTATAATTGCCAAAACGGCGGCAGTAAGAACAACCGAGTATAAGCCTCGCTTTACTGCAAACTTTCTTTTTATCTTATCGCCGTTTTCCTTTTGTCTTTTGAAAAAACCTTTTATTTTTTGCATACTGCCCACCCCCTTATATAAAACGTTTGCGTTCTACCGCACGAACTGTCAGGAATAAAAATGCTATGATAATGCTTAAAAAATAGACAATATCGGGAATTGAAAATACGGGGGTAGAAAAGTTTGCCGCCACGCTCACAAAAGCGATTTTTGATAAAATGTAAACCACCGCTTTATTTGAAAAGAGGGAGGCAAAACTGTTTGCAAAAATAACAATAATGTTTGTTATAAGTGAGAATACCCCCGCAATAACTACACTCTCGGTTAGGCTTGAAATAAACATACCGATAGAGATAATCGCCGCCCCTAAAAGCAAACTGCCAAGCAGGGCGTATAAATAGGGGAGAATGCTCATTTTAACATAACTTAATATGATAATTTCAAATATAATCGTAATAGCCTGACTCAAAGCATAAAGACATATAGCGGCAAAAAACTTGCCAAGTACAATACCGCTGATTTTAACGGGGGAGGTAAGCAGTACCTGGTCGGTTTTAAGTCGGCTTTCATCACTGAAAAGCCGCATAGTTATAACGGGCAAAAGAAAAGTGTTTATGATATAAGTGCTGCTTATTACTTCTTCAATAGCAGGGGAGCCGTAGGAATAAATAATCACAAAATAAAAACTGAGGAAAAAGGCGTTTATTGCTAAAAATATAAAACCTATCGGCGTCGAAAAAAATGATTTGAACTCTTTCTTAAATATCGCTTTCATTTTCTTTTTCCTCCTTTTCTTTGTCTTTTAACATTTCAATAGCTTCGGTGTTGTCGGCGTTTTCAGTCAGCATTAAGAACACCTGCTCAAGTGAAATGCTTTTAGAGTGCATATCAAGTATTTTAACATTTGTATTTACTGCAATATCAAATATTTCTTCGCTTATTGAAACGTCACCTGAAGGTGTAATAGCGTACTCTTTTGTATCGTCTTTTTTGTTCTTTGCTGTATAAGATTTTACCGAATCCGAGTCGTCAAGCACCTTTTCAAAGCCTGCGCAGTCGCCCTTTATCGTAACGGAAACGGTGCCGTCGGTTGCTATTCGTTTTGATAGGTCTTCAATTCTGTCGTTTGCAATAAGTTTTCCTTTGTTTATGATAATTACGTTTTCGCAAACAGCCTGTATTTCAGACAAAATATGAGAGGAAAGAATAATCGTGTGGTTGTGACTGAGTTTTTCAATAAGGCTTCTTATCTCAATGATTTGTTTCGGGTCAAGTCCTACCGTCGGCTCGTCAAGAATAATAACGTCCGGATTGCCTACAAGCGCTGCCGCAAAGCCAACCCTTTGGCGATAACCTTTTGAAAGGTTTCTTATAAGCCTGTTTTTTACGTCATCAATTTTAACGACCGACATTATCTCGTCTAAATGAGCGCTCTTTTGATACTTGACTTTTTTAAGGTCGTATACAAAAGCCAAATACTCTTTTACCTTCATTTCATTATAAAGAGGCGGTATTTCGGGCAAATAGCCTATTCTTCGTTTTGCTTTTTCCGGCTCTTTCGTTATATCAAATCCGTCTATCGTAACGCTTCCGTCAGATAAAGATCACATCAAATGTTGCTCTTGCATCAAATATTTCCTTTTCCTGGTCAAAGGCGATTGCCCAATTACCGATATTTGAATCAAGATC
>JAFRLW010000028.1 GCA_017431035.1 Clostridia bacterium | reverse complement strand
AGTCCTCTGCTCTACCAACTGAGCTACAGAGGCAAATGGCGACCTGGATGGGAATCGAACCCACGACCTCTAGCGTGACAGGCTAGCGTTCTAACCAGCTGAACTACCAGGCCGGATGGTGGGAACAATAGGGCTCGAACCTATGACCCTCTGCTTGTAAGGCAGATGCTCTCCCAGCTGAGCTATGCTCCCACAATAAGCGCTGGCTTTGCCAAGAAACTCACCGGCGACAAACAATATATTATCACAAGCGACTAAAGATGTCAAGTGATTTTTTAGTAATTTTTTTAAGTAAAAATAAAGTTTTTTCAATTAACCTATATATAGTTGTTAAGGGCGTAAACATACCATATATATTATATGCTATAAAACCTCACTCACTTAATAAGTATTATAGATTACGTTGTATTATGCCTCGACTTTGAAAAACTCGTTATACCAAACAAGGAAAGTGTAGACCGTCCATATTTTGCGGCTTAAATCCTCTTTGCCCGCTTTGTGACGGTCAAGCATTTTTACAAGGCGGTCGGTATTAAAATATTTTTCCGCCGCATCGGACAAAAACGCCTCTTTTACGGTGTTGTAATACCCGTCCTCTTTAAGCCACTCACGTATAGGAACGGGGAAGCCGAGTTTATCTTTTTGCGCCGTAACTTTAGGCAGGGTCTTTTGCGCCGCTTCTCTGAGCGCAATTTTTGTATTCGTTCTTGAAACACGGCAGTCAAGCGGTATTTTTTCGGCAAGTTCCATAACCTTTTTATCAAGGAACGGAACACGAAGTTCAAGCGAGTTTGCCATACTTGTTTTATCGGCTTTAAGAAGAATATCCCCCATAAGCCACATATTTATATCAAGATACTGCATTTTGGTAATGGTATCTTTATCCTTTACCTCACGGTAGAACTCGCCGCAAAGGACTTTAGGCTCTGCCGCCGACTTTGAAACCTCGCTTTTAAGAAGCAGGTCACGTTCTTTTTTAGAAAAGATATTTGCGTTGCCGATAAATCTTTCCTCTATTGTTTTGCCACGACGGATAAGATAGTTTATGCCGTGTATATGGGGCAGTTTTTCACACACTTTTGAAACAAATCTTCTAAAACCAAAGGGCAGACTGTCATAAAAGGTGGTGGTCAGCGGTTCCGAGTATATTCTGTATCCGCCGAAAAGTTCATCAGCACCCTCGCCCGACATAACAACCTTAACATACTGTGAAGCGAGATTGCTTACAAAATAAAGGGCAATAGCCGCCGGATCGGCAAGAGGCTCGTCCATATGATACTGTATTTTCGGGAAGGTCTGCCAATATTCTTCAGGGGTGATGACCTTTGAAATGTTTTCAACGTTTATAACCTTTGCAAAATCTTTTGCAAAATGTATTTCGTTATAGCGGTCGCCGTCACGGCTTTCAAATCCTACGGTAAAGGTTTTATCAACACAAGCCGCCTCGGCGATATAACTTGAGTCAATACCGCTTGAGAGGAAAGAGCCTACCTCAACATCGGCGATTTTGTGCGCACTGACCGACTCACGAACGGCGGCGTCTATTTTTTCGCTATAATAAGATAGCACGCCCGGAACGGCGTTGAAATCGGGTCTAAAGTAACGCACCTTTTCCATTTTGTTGCCGGTAACCGTAAAATAATGAGCAGGGGGCAATTTATAAACGCCCTTAAAGAAAGTTTCCTCTGTCGGTGAATACTGGAAGGAAAGATAGTGGGCAAGAGCCTCCTCGTTCAGTTCTTTTTTGAACTCGGGGTGGTCAAGAAAAGATTTTATCTCCGAGCCGAAAAGAAAACTGTTTTCGGTAAAGGTATAATAAAAAGGTTTAATACCGAACATATCACGGGCGCCGAAGAAGGTATCGTTATCCTTGTTATAAATAACAAAGGCGAACATACCACGCAGTTTTCCCATAATATCCGTACCCCACTCCTCAAAGCCGTGAAGCAGGACCTCGCTATCGGCGTGGGAAGAAAAGGTATGGCCGGCCGTTATCAGTTCCTCTTTTAAGTCTTTATAGTTATATATCTCACCGTTGAACAAAAGGATAAGGTTTCTATCCTCATTGAACATCGGCTGGTCGCCGTCCTCAAGACCGATTATGGAAAGTCTGCGAAAGCCAAGGCACACTTTTTCGTCAATATAACTTCCCTCGCTGTCGGGACCACGGTGGATAATACGGTTTTTCATGCTTGTAAGAACAGAACCGTCATCATTTATATAATTTGTAAAACCTACGAAACCGCACATAAGGTAATAACTCCCTTTTTGGTATTTTACTTTCTCATACAAATAACATTATATACTATAATTTGTAATTTGTCTTTATTTTTTTTAGAAGTATCAGCGAAACAGCGCCGACAAGCCCTCCGCAAAGCGCCCCCGATAAAGCCAAAACGGGCAAATAGTACCAAACGGCGCCTTTTATAATAAAGTAGGCTACAACAAGCTGCGCCACGTTATGAGCAACACCGCCCGCAATACTGACGCCCACCGCACTAAAAAGCCCCGTTTTGTTAAGAAGGCATATAACAAGCAGCGAAAACATACCGCCGGCAAATGAAAAGAGAAAAGAAATAAACGAGCCGAAAAGCAAAGCGGAAAGCAGTAGTCTTACTATACTTACAAGAAAAGCGCCTTTGTAATCTTTTCTTACTGCTAAAAATAGGGTTACGGCGTTTGAAAGACCGAGTTTTACCCCCGGCGCTATAAAGGCAAGGGGAAAAAGACTTTCTATATATGAAAAAATAAGCGCCGCCGCAGTAAACAGCGCATAAAGGGTGAGGCGTTTTGTATCTATTCTATTTGCGCTATCACTTTGTTTGGCAGACATATAATACTCTCTCCCTTTTTGTGTATTTTACCCGTGTGAACGCAAATGTTGTTTTTGCAGTTTGCGCTTTTCATATAGACGAAGCCGTCTTTTATTATAAGGGTGTTGTTTTGAAGTTTGATGTTTTTATCTTTATAAATAGAGCCTACGTAGACCGTTTTGTTGTTTTCTTTCACGGTGAGAGTAGCGCCGTTTTTCCCTTTTATCAGCAAAAATGACAAGGCGATTATGAAAACTGCCGCAACTATAATAAACAAATCGTGCTTTTTCATTTTGCCTCTCTCCTAATATAAGAATATATTTATATTACCACATCTTTACAAAAAAGTGAAGAAGTTGTATAATTACCCTATGAAAAAGTACGTATCGTCAATATCTCTTATTTTGGCAATAGGACTCCTATGCTCGTGTAACAGTGCGAACACGGCGACCGAGTTTTTGCTTGATACTGTGGTTACTATCACCGCCGACTGTGATGAAGAAACACTCTCGGGCGCTTTTGCTTTATGCCGGGAGTATGATAAACTGTTTAGCGCAAAGGATGACGGCAGCGAAATATCCGCCCTTAATCGTGGAGAAACCAAAGAGGTATCAAAAGATACGGCAGAACTAATAGAAAAAGCGACAGAGTACTCGGCGCTCTCCGGCGGAAGATTTGACCTTACTATCTATCCGCTGACGGTTCTTTGGGACTTCAAAAACGAGATAGTTCCCTCAAAAGACGAGATAGCCGCCGCACTAAACTCGGTTGATTACGAAAGCGTAAAGGTAGAGGGAACAAGAGTAATAACGGGCGGTAAAAAGATAGACCTCGGCGCCATAGCCAAAGGATATATCACCGATAAGGTTTTAGAATACCTCAAAGAAAACGGCGCAAAAAACGGTATTATAAACCTCGGCGGAAATGTTTATGTTTTCGGGGATAAAGAGTACAATATAGGCATAAAAAAGCCATATAGCGAGGAAAACGCCGCTGTTCTCAAACTGAAAAACAAAACGGCTTCGACTTCGGGCGTTTATGAGCGGTATTTTGAAAAGGATAATATAAAATATCACCATATAATAGACCCGAAAACGGGATATCCTGCAAAAAGCGACCTGCTAAGTGCAACGGTTATATGTGATAATTCCGCTATGGCGGACGCCTTTTCCACCATTTGTATACTAAAAGGAAAAGAAGAGGCTTTGGATTTTATAGAAAACACCAAGGGCGCAGAGGCAATATTTATTGACGAAACTTATAAACTCTCCTTCACAAAAGGTATAAAACAAGAGGGCGAGTTTTTGATTCTTAGATAAATAAGACAATAATTTTCAAATTATTCATATTTTATGTTGTATAATAATTAAAACTAAATTAAAACGAAAAAAGAGGCTTAAAATGGGACTACTTAGAAAAATGTTCGGCTCATACAGTGAGCGTGAACTTAAAAGAATAATGCCGATAGTTGACAAGGTGCTTTCTTTTGAAGAAGAGTATAAAGCGCTGAGCGACGAACAACTCACCTCAAAAACGGCGGAGTTTAAGGAAAGGCTTAGTAAGGGTGAAACCCTTGACGATATTTTGCCTGAGGCTTTTGCCACCTGTAGAGAGGCGGCGACAAGGGTGCTTGGTATGCGCCATTTCCCCGTTCAGATTATAGGCGGTATAGTTCTTCACCAAGGGCGAATAAGCGAGATGAAAACCGGTGAGGGTAAAACCTTTGTGGCGACACTGCCGGCTTACTTAAACGCATTGTCGGGCGACGGCGTTCACATAGTCACGGTCAATGATTATCTTGCCAAGCGTGACAGCGAGTGGATGGGAAAAATCTATCGTTTTTTGGGACTAAGCGTAGGACTTATTATCCACGGTATGACTCCTGAAGAAAAGAAAGTGGCATACGCCGCCGATATAACCTATTGCACAAATAACGAACTCGGCTTTGATTATTTGCGTGACAATATGGTGCTTTATAAGGAAAACAGGGTACAAAGAGGACACAATTTTGCCATTGTCGACGAGGTTGACTCGATACTCATAGATGAGGCACGTACACCCCTTATCATTTCGGGTCAAGGGTCTAAATCTTCCGACCTATACACCGCTGCAAACAAGTTTGCGCTATCGCTTAAAATGGTAAAGGTTGCCGAAATGGACGACAAAGCGACCGACGAGGCAAGCGATTACGACGGCGACTACGTTGTAGATGAAAAGGCGAGAACCGCCACCCTTACACCGTCGGGTGTTAAACGGGCGGAGAGTTTCTTCGGTATTGAAAACCTCAACGACAGCGAGAATATAGAGATAGCCCACCATATAAATCAAGCCATACGTGCACACGGCGTTATGAAACGTGACGTTGACTATGTTGTAAAAGACGGTCAGGTTGTTATTGTTGATGAGTATACGGGACGTCTTATGGAGGGCAGGCGCTATAACGAGGGACTTCACCAGGCGATAGAAGCCAAAGAGGGAGTCAAGGTTGCGCACGAGTCTAAAACCCTTGCAAACATCACTTTCCAAAACTTTTTCAGATTATATAACAAACTTTCCGGTATGACCGGTACCGCTATGACCGAAGAGGGCGAGTTCCAGGAGATTTATAAACTTGACGTTATAGAGATACCGACTAACCGTCCGCTGATAAGGGTGGATGAAAACGACGCTGTCTACAAAACCGAAAGGGCGAAGTTTGAGGCGGTTATGGACCGAATTGTTGAAAAACACGAAAAAGGTCAACCGGTGCTTGTAGGCACAATAACCATTGAAAAATCGGAACTTTTATCCGCTCTACTTAAAAAGAGGGGAATAAAACACAACGTGCTAAACGCCAAACACCATGAAAAAGAGGCGGATATTATCGCCCAGGCAGGAAAACTCGGCGCCGTTACAATAGCCACCAATATGGCGGGACGTGGTACCGATATTATGCTTGGCGGTAATGCCGAATATCTTGCAAAAGCGGCACTCAAAGCCGAGGGACTGTCCGACGAAATTATTTCAGAGGCGACCGGTTTTGCCGAAACCGACAACGCCGATATATTTTCGGCACGTGAAAAATATACAAAACTTTATAACGAATATAAAGAGCAAATAGCGCCCGAAGCGGAAAAGGTGAGAGAACTCGGCGGTCTTGCAATAATCGGCACCGAGAGACACGACTCTCGCCGTATTGATAACCAGCTTCGTGGTCGTGCCGGACGTCAGGGCGACCCCGGTGATACAAAGTTCTATATTTCACTTGAGGATGAACTGATGCGTCTTTACGGAGGAGAACGTATCTCGGCGCTTATGGGAACGCTAAAAGTTGACGAGAATATGCCCCTTGAAAGCGCTATGCTCTCCCGTACAATAGAAAACGCCCAAAAGAAAAAAGAGGGCATACATTTTGCCGACCGTAAACGAGTGCTTCAGTTCGACGACGTTATGAACACTCAAAGAGACCTTATCTATAAGCAGAGAAACAAAGTTCTTGACGGTGAGGATATCAGCGGAACGATACTCAAAATGATAGATGATACTATCGACTCTTATACCGCACTCTATCTTGCCGACGATATCCACGACAACTGGGATATAAAGGGACTAAAAGAGTATTTTGCCGGCTGGATAACCGACGAAAACGATTTGAAGTTCACGGTAGAAGAACTCGGCAACACCTCTCGTGAAGAAGTGGCTGATACGCTTAAAGAAAAGGCGCACAATAAATATAAAGAGAGAGAGCAGCGTTTAGGCTCAGACCTTATGCGAGAAATCGAGAGGGTTATGTTGCTTAGAAGTGTTGATACCAACTGGATGGAACATATTGATAATATGGACCGACTCCGTCAGGGTATCGGGCTTAGAGCCTACGGTCAACACGACCCCGTTATCGAATATCGCAACGAGGGATATGAGATGTTCTCGGCTATGACCGACTCGATAAGAGAGCAAACGGCAAAACTTGTTCTGACCGTTGAGGTTAAACAAGATAATGAGGTCAAGCGTGAAAAGGTTGCCGAAGAAACCTCCACTGGCGAAAAAGTTCAGTCGGTAAGGGGCAAAGGCGTTGTGCCGAAAAACGCACCTTGTCCTTGCGGAAGCGGAAAAAAATATAAACGCTGCTGCGGAAAAGATTTAGATTGAAAAAAGACCTGCACCATACGGCGCAGGTCTTTTGTATTTTATAAATTATGGCTTATCATTGATAAGGACAAAACGCCTGACAAAAGGCTAAATTCGGGCTTTTTACGGCTTGTTGTCCTAGTAAGGCGTCAGCCTTGCGGCGTCCTCCGCACCGAAAAATCCACGAATTTTTCTCTTTTTCAGGTGCGAAGCAGTTTTGTAGAAGACAAAACTTTTGCTTCCTTGAAGCCGAGAAACGCAGATATACCGGCGTATATCAAGGCTTTGAGGCAAAAAGGAACGGAAGTTTTGCCCTCCAAAACCATTTTGTCCTTACCGATGATAAGCCATTATTTGCTTTGTTTATTCTTTTTAAATTCCGCCGTAATTCTCACAAACGAGGAAACAAGGGAGCAACCTACCGCGACGGCGCCCGCGCAGGCGACCGTTTCAAGTCCTTTGACCGAGAACATATGCAGATTGCCCGATATTAGATTTGCCATGGTGTAGTATATGCCGGCGCCGGGAACGAGAGGTATAATGCCGACAGTCAGAAAAACCGTTGTCGGCGTTTTGAAAAAGCGGGCGAATATTTCAGACAGAACGGCGACCGTCAAAGCGGCAAAGAGGTATCTCACCGTTTGCATTTTGATATTAGCGCCCAAAAAGCCGAAAGCCAGATAAACAAACCAGGCGGCGCTGCCCGTAAACGCCGAGAGCAACATAATATGAACCCTTTTTTCTTCAAAAACAACGCTGAAAGCGAAACAGGCGAGAAAGGCATAAAGACAAGGCAGATAATACATCACAGCGCACCTCCCGCGGCGATTACCTTAGGCAAAAAGGCAAGAGATACCGAAATGCCGATGGCAAGGCCTATTCCTATTATCAAAATGTTTGTAAAACGGAGAAGCGCGGTATATGTATCGCCCGCGAGAATATCCCGCATAACATTTGCGATACCTATTCCCGGCACTAAAAGCATTATTACGCCTATGATTATTTTGTCTATCATAACGCCGCTTATTAAAAGCGCCGAAAGATATGGCAAAAGTCCGAGGAAAAAGCCGGCTAAAATATTTTTGAAAAGCACATTGGTTTTGAACTTTTTTGCAAAAAGGACAACCGCTCTAACGACAACGGCGCAAACAAAACCGAGCAGAGCGTCAATCCATCTTCCGCCCCAAAAGAGCGTGTAGAACATTCCCACAAAGCCGTAGGCTATATAGGATATAAGGGTGGGATACTTTTTGGTTCCGATAATCTCCGCAAGCGTTTTTTCCGCCTCGTCAATAGAAAGGTGGTCTTTTATATCCCGACAGAGATTGTTGAGTTTTTCAAGGCGGTCAAGGTTTACCGTATCGCTGTGGAGTCTGAACTGGTCGGTATAAACCGTTCCGTTCTGTTCAAACCGCAGGATTATCAGGGTTGGCAGGGCGAAAATTTTCACCTTTTCCATTCCGTAGGACTCGCATATTATTATGAGCGATTCTTCAACGCGGTATATTTCCGCGCCGTTTTTTATGAGCCTGACCCCCATTTCGCCCGCAAGGCGCATAACACGGTCGGCGTCTATAAGATTTTTGTTTTCGTTTTCCATTATATCACCCTGACCTTTACAAGTGAATTATAATGTTTTAAAAGCGGGAATGTCAATATAAAAGACATAAAAATATATAAAAATGTCACTATTATTAAAAAAGACGCGCAGGACAACCTGCGCGTCAAATGTATAAAAGACAGTCTTTACGGGTCGGAAGAGCCTTGTTCGTTTTCCTTTTCTTCTTCTGCTTTTTTCTTTTCTTCTTCCGCCTTTTTCTTGGCTTCTTCTGCCTCTTGTTGTTTTTTGGCTTTTTCTTCTAAAAACTGTTTTTCGGCTTCGCTTCCCACAGGGGGCAAAACCTGTCCTTTGTGAATATCGCACTCAATAGAAGAAGTGTTTTTCGTGTACCAGCCTTTTTCGGTATTAGGACACGCATCGGTTGCGAGTTTTCCGCTTTCGGTACAGTAGTATCGCTCGGTGGCATATGAACTCACCTCAAAATCTTTAGAGGGCAGTCCGCTATGCACCCTGCTCATAACCGCTCCCCACATTTTAAGGGCAATACCCTGGTCACGAATAGAGGTCTGATTATCATATCCGCACCAGCAAGAAGCGATATAATATGGTGTTCCGCCGACAAACCAAAGGTCGTTTGAGTTGTTGGAAGTTCCTGTTTTTGCATATACTCTCATTCCGGGAACATATCCGCCTGCACCGCCGCCGGTACCGTAGGAACCGTAGACAACGTTTTGAAGCAGTTTGTTCATAACCGTTGCGGTATCCTCGCCGATAGCGGTTACGGGTTGATGTTCGTCGTTTGAAATGACAATTTCATCGTGTTGGTCTTTAACCGAATAGTAGAGTTTTGGCTCATAGTATTTACCGCCGTTGCCGAATATGGCAAACGCCGCCGCACTCTCCATAGGCGTTATACCGCCGTTTGTTCCGCCCATCCCGAGCGGAGCAAGATTTATATCCTCACTTGTGAGGTGTTTAAGACCGAGTGTTTTTGTCAAAAAGTCATAACTTTTTGAGGGTCCCATTTCGTTTACAAGCCAAACAGGAATAGTGTTGACCGAGCGCTCAAGCGCATATTTTACCGTTATTTTTCCCCAGTATGAGCGGTACCAGTTGACCGGCGTCCAACCGCCGTATGATTTGTTGGTATCGTCAACTATGCTTGAATAGGTTATAAGTCCCGATTCAATAGCGGGGGCGTAGGCAGCGATAGGCTTCATAGTAGATCCCGGTTGCCTTGCCGCATCGGTGGCACGGTTAAAAGCAAGGTTGACGGTTTTTTCTCCTATTCCGCCCGAAAGTCCCACAACGTGACCGGAATAGTCCATAACGCTGATTCCGCCCTGCAGTTTTTGACCGTCGCCGCTTTCAAGGGCGTAGGCGTCGCTATTGGTGAAAACCTCGTCTACCGACTGTTGAACGGAGGGCTTTACGGTTGAATATATTTTATATCCGCTGCTGTAGAATAGTTTTGCGGCGTGGGTTTCGTCATAGCCGTATTTTTCGGCAATATCGTTTGTGACCTGAGTTATCAGGGCGTCGACAAAATAATTATTTACGTCCTCTTCTTTAAGCGCCTCTTTGGAAGCGACAACGGTGACGTCTTTGCCGACATTTTCTTTATATTCTTTTTCGGTGATATAGCCTTGATTTTTCATTTCGCTAAGCACTATATCACGGCGTTCTTTATTCTCTTCGGGGTTTTCATCGGGTGCGTACAAACTCGGCGCCTTTGTTATGGCGGCAAGGGAAGCGCACTCAAGCAAAGTGAGGTCTTTAACGCTCTTGTCAAAATAATAGTTTGCGGCAACCTCAACACCGTAGGTGCCGTTGCCCATAGCGATAGTGTTTAAGTAACACTCTACTATAGTATCCTTTGAATAGTGGCTTTCAAGATACCTTGAGCGCATAATCTCCCTGATTTTTCGGCTTGGCTTTTGCGCAGAGTCGCCGGTCAGGTTTTTAACAAGCTGTTGAGTTATGGTAGAGCCGCCCTGATTAGAGGAATAAAAGTGTAAAAAGAGGTTTGCAAAGGCTGAAAAAGTTCTTTTCCAGTCAACGCCGTCGTGGGAATAGAAACGCTTGTCCTCAATAGCGACAAAGGCGTTTACAAGGTTTTCGGGTATGCCTTCATAACCCTCTTTTTTCTCCTTTGCGGCTACGGGGTCATACGGTACCCAAATGCGATTGAACTCGCCGTGCAGTCGCTGATATTCCTGCCACTCGTCGTTATCATCCATATAGTATATAGTTGTGGTAAAATTGAGTTTGAGGTCGTCAAGGTCCTCTTCCATAGTGCCGTCAACCGCCGTAAATACGTATAGCATAAAGGCGCCGGCAACGACCGACAAACTTATAACCCCTATAAGAAAGACCGAAAGCAAAACTTTAAGTACCTTTTTCTTTTTTGTTTTGCTGTTTGCCTTTTTCTTGTTGTTTTCTGCTTTTTTCTTTCCCTTTGCGGTAGAAAAACTGTTTATATCATAGGAGTCGGAACGTTTTTTGCCTGATTTTGCGTTATTTTTTTCAGTATTGTAACTGAAAATATCTTCATTGTCGCCCCTCATATAATACCTCCCCTTATTTTTTTATAATTCTATCATAAAGTTTATTTTTTTACAACAAAAAAGCAAACTTGCTTGAAAGAATGTAAATACTATAGTATAATAAAAGCATAAATCATAAGGAGTTAAATTATGGAAAACGATGCTTTTTCCGCCGGCGTTCTTCACGGTGGACTATATAATACAGCCGATATAAAGGTGCTTATATGCTATATACTCTCGGCAATAGGCGAGCCGATACCGGCAAACAGTCTTGTCAATTTACTGCACACAAACGGTATGGCAAACGGATTTGAGGTAAGTGACGCTATTGCGAGTCTTGAAAAAAACGGACAAATAAAGGTGGCGGACGCTGAAGACGACGCCTATATCGTTACACCTGCCGGAGAAGAGATAGCGGCGACACTCGGAAGCACCCTTTCTGTCACGGTAAAAAACAGGGCTTACGACCTGACCCTTAAAATGCTGACAAAGTATAAAAATGCAAAAGATACTGTTTTTGAGATTACGAGAGAGAACGGAAAAAGTTATATTTCCTGCACTGCTTTAGACGGCAAAGCGCCGTTTTTCGCCGTTAAAATGCTTTTGCCGGACGAGTCGGGCGCCGAGCATATAAAGGAAAACTTTTTGCAAAACTCGGGCGAGATATTCAGCACTCTTATTGAAAACCTCACTAAATAACAGGAGAAAATATGAAGATAGCGTTTTTTGATACAAAACCGTATGATAAAGAGGCTTTTCTAAACCAAAAGCCCTCTGATATGGATTTCAAGTTTTTTGATACGAAACTATCTCTTGACACCGTATCTTTAGCGGCAGGTTATGACGCCGTTTGCATTTTTGTGAACGACGACGCAAACGCCGAAGTTATTGATAAACTATATAGCGAGGGTATAAAACTGATAGCCCTCAGGTGCGCAGGGTATAACAACGTTGACGTTAAACACGCCTTTAATAAGGTGCACGTTTGCCACGTTCCCGCCTACTCGCCCTATGCCGTTGCGGAACACGCCGCTGCAATGATGCTGACTTCTAACCGCCGTATTCACAAAGCGTACAACAGAACAAAAGAGTTCAATTTTTCTCTTTCGGGGCTTACGGGATTTGACCTTCACGGCAAGACGGTAGGCGTAATAGGTACGGGAAAAATAGGCAAGATTTTTGCAAATATATGCAAAGGCTTTTCAATGCGTGTTTTGGGGTATGATATGTATCCGGATAAAGACTTAGGAATAGAATACGTTTCGCTTGATGAATTGTTCAAACAAAGCGATATTATTTCTCTGCATTGTCCGCTTACAAACGAAACACGGCATATCATAAACCGTGATAGTACCGACAAAATGAAAAAAGGCGTTTCCATTATAAACACCTCCCGTGGAGGACTGATAGATGCCGAGGCGTTGCTTGAGGCTATTAAAGAGAGGAAAGTAGGCGCCGCCTGTCTTGACGTTTATGAGGAAGAGGCGGATATATTCTTTGAGGATAAATCGGGGCATATTCTTGACGATGACGTTTTGGCAAGACTTATCTCTATGCCAAACGTTATAGTCACCTCACACCAAGCGTTTTTGACAAGCGAAGCGTTAAGTAATATCGCCGAAGTGACTATACAAAACATCCGCTCGTTTTTTGAGGGCGACGGGGCCCTTCAAAATGAACTTTGCTACCGTTGCGGAAATATAGAGCATTGTAAAAAAGGCAGAAAAGAAAAATGTTTCTAAAAAAAAGAACCGCTAAAAGCGGTTCTTTTACATTTCAAAATGTTTTGCAAAGTTTTCAAAAGTCGGCTTAAAATCAAAATGGCGGTCAAGCAATTTTGAAAACAACCCTATAATAAAGCCGTTAATAAATGCCATTATAAGTGTACCAAATCCGATTCCGATAATCTTTCCAAAGAAACAATAGGTCATTATTATGCTTGATATAAACATTGTAACGTCAACAATTGTTTTGAATACGGATAGTTTAATATTATATTTAACAGACACCGCTTTTACAAACATATCGTACACCTGGGGATATAAATAGGTCTTAAAAAAGAGTGCCACCGAAAACGAAGTTAACAATGCGCCAAACACAAACATTACTATTCTAAGCCACAAAGCCATACTGCCCGGCGGTGTAACAGACGGGTCAAAGCAGGGAAGTTTTCGCCACAAGTCCAAAACGGCGCCGTAAATAAGGCAGGTCACAAAGGATTGAAGATATACGATTTTGAACCTTTTAAGCACAAAACAAAGCAAAAGAAAAACGCCCGCCTGAACAATATATTCCGCCTGACCGAAGGTTAAAAAATCAAGTTTCAGGCTCAGAAGATAAGCGGGTGCTACCACCTGGGACACGCCGAAATCCGCAGAGGTAAGAATTGCCACCGCAAGTGATAAAAGTATTATGCCGACTGCATATACCGCTTCGGATGAAAGAGTGATTTTTTTATTCTTTTGTTTGTTTGTGTTTATCATTTCGTTTTCCATATTTATCTCCATTAAAAAAACCATACACCTAATAGGTGTATGGCGAAAAATGAGCATTATTACCCCGAAAAATCCATACTGATTTGTCGAGTTATTATATCATAAGTATATAAACAGTGTCAATAGGTTTTACATTATCTTATTTGTTTTGTTTACCCCCATAATTCCGCCGATGGCAGCAGGAAGCATAATAAACAAAAAGCGGAAAAGTGTATTAAATGTGACGCCCCCTTTTGTAAAAAGGGATATTAAAAACAGCAAAATAAAGGTTATACCGCCTATAATAATACCTGTAAGAAGTCCTTTATCTCCCTTTTTCCTTGTGATAAGGAAAACCGATAAAAAAGAGGAAACAGCAAGACCTAAATTAGAAAAAAACGGTATATAATCTCTACTCGCCTTTGAAAAATAAAATACGGCGGCAAAGATAAATGCCGATAAAATATAAAACAGTACAAGAAGTAAAATCCCAAGGGCGATATTTCCCCATTTATATTTTAAGAAGTCTGACATAAAAAACCCCTCCTGCTATATTCTACGCAGGAGGGGAGTTTATTTATTACCGATTAGTTGAGTTTTCCTTCAACTTTTTCTTCGCTATTTTTAGCGCTCTTTTTCTCTTTTGGAGTTACGGCTTTCTTATCGTTCTTTTGTTCCTCGTGTTTTGTGAGGTTTGTTTGTATTGCCCAGCGGGCTATAGTGAGTTTTGAGTGGTCGCTCTTTGACTCTATAACAACAGTTTCTTCCTTTAAGGAAATTATCCTGCCGTAGATACCGCCGATAGATACTATTTCATCGCCTACCTGAAGCGACTCACGAAGTTGCTTTTCTTCTTTTGTACGCTTTCTTTGAGGGCGGATAAGCATAAAATACATAACCGCACCGATAACAACAAAATATATAATCCAGATAACAGGACTGCCCGAAACGCCGGATGAAGCGGTGCTTGCGGCTAAAAGATTAGGGATAAAGTTCATTTTTATAACCTCCGAAACTTTGTTTTATATCAAATAGTATTATATAGGATAAACCCTTTAATTGCAAGAAAAAGTTAGTTTATAATCTTCTGCCGAGTATTTCTTCCTTTTCTTTTTTGAAAGCGTCAAAGCGATTTTCGTCAAGCGCATTTCTGATATCTTCCATAAAATGATTGTAAAACCAAAGGTTATGCGCTACAAGAAGTCTGCCTGAGAGCATTTCTCCCGCTTTAAGCAGGTGCCTTATATACGCTTTTGAATAACGTTTGCAAACGGGGCATGAGCAGTTTTCATCAATAGGGGTCATATCGTACTCATACTTATTGTTGTTTATATTTATTATTCCCTTTGAGGTGAAAAGATGTCCGTGTCTTGCGTTGCGTGAGGGCATTACGCAGTCAAAAAGGTCAACTCCACACTCGACGGCGTTCAGTATGTTGACCGGTGTTCCCACCCCCATAAGATAGCGGATTTTATCTGCCGGCATAAATGGCTCTACGTGTTCTATCACGTCATACATAACCTCAGCCGGCTCCCCTACGGCAAGTCCGCCTATGGCGTAGCCGTCAAGATCAAGATCGGCTATTTCTTTCATATGCTCTATTCTGAGATCGTTAAAGGTACAACCCTGATTTATGCCGAAAAGCATTTGCTGTGGATTTACAGTATCTTCTCTTTTGTTTAGTTCCGCCAGTTTTGCTTTTGAACGTTTAAGCCAGGCGGTAGTTCTTTTAAGCGACTTTGCCGAATAAGAATATTCTGCGGGGTTTTCAACGCACTCGTCAAACGCCATAGCGATAGTAGAGCCGAGGTTAGACTGTATGGTCATACTCTCTTCAGGACCCATAAAAATACGTCTGCCGTCAACGTGGCTATGAAAAACAACGCCCTCGTCGGTGATATCTTTTTTCTTAGCGAGGGAGAAAACCTGAAAACCGCCGCTGTCGGTGAGAATAGGTCCGTCCCAGGTGGAAAACTTGTGCAGTCCGCCGCAGGACTTTATAACCTCGTCGCCCGGTCTTATATGCAGGTGATAGGTGTTAGAGAGCATAACCTGGCAACCGAGTTCTTTAAGGTCTTTTGCACTCACGCCGCCTTTTATCGCACCTGCGGTGGCAACGTTCATAAAAGCGGGGGTTTCTATAACACCTTTGTTGGTTACAAAACGGCCTCTTCTGGCGCTGTTCTCTTTTTTTATCAGTTCGTACATTGTTATCTCCTTAATATATGAAACAGGCATCGCCAAATGAGAAAAATCTATACTCTTCCTTTACGGCGTGGGCGTAGGCTTTCATAGTGTTATCGTATCCTGCAAAAGCCGAAACCAGCATAATAAGTGTGCTTTCGGGCAGGTGAAAATTGGTGATAAGAGCGTCCATACACTTAAACTCAAAGCCGGGGTAGATAAATATATCGGTATCGCCCGAACACTCTCTCATTTCGCCAAAGTCCCTCATCACGCTTTCAACCGTTCTGCAACCGGTGGTGCCGACGCAAATAACCCTGCCGCCGCTTTTTTTGGTTTCGTTTATAATATCGGCAGTTTCTTTCGGTACGTAGTAATGCTCGGTATGCATATGGTGGTCTTCGATATTATCAACCTTTACGGGTCTGAACGTACCAAGACCGATATGCAAAGTGACATAGGCGATTTTAACGCCCTTTTCTTCCGCCTTTTTTAACAGTTCTTTAGTAAAATGCAGACCTGCGGTGGGTGCGGCGGCTGAGCCGAGTTCTTTTGAATAGACCGTTTGATAGCGCTCTTTATCCTCGCACTTTTGTTTTATATAAGGCGGAAGAGGCATTTGTCCCACCTTGTCAAGCACCGAGAAAAACTCGCCTTTAGGCTCGAAAAGGAGTATGCGGTTGCCGTCTTCTAAAACCTTAGTTACCGTAGCGGAAAGCAGGGGTGAAAAAACAAATCTTCTGCCCGGTTTTGCTTTTTTGCCGGGACCTGCTATTGTTTCCCAAAGGTTTAATCCTCTTTGCTTTAAGAGTACAAACTCAACCGTGGCGCCGGTATCTTCCGCTTTGCCGTAGAGCCTTGCAGGTAAAACACGGGTGTTATTAAGCACAAGGCAGTCGCCCGCCTTTAAGTAGTCAAGTATATTGTAAAAAGACTTATCTTCTATTTTTCCCGTGTCTTTTGACAAAACGAGAAGTCTTGACCTGTCACGCTCTTTTGTGGGCGTTTGGGCTATTAGTTTTTCGGGCAAATCATAAAAAAAGTCGCTTTTTTTCATTTTATGTAAAAACTCACTTTCGGGTAATTGACAAAACAGTTTTAAAACTATATAATTTATAATAAAGATATTATAGAATAAATTGATAATTTATTCAACAACATTTTTTTCGGAGGGAAATAAAAATGAAAAAGTACAATGTGGGAATTATAGGCGCCACGGGAATGGTAGGACAGCGTTTTACGCTTCTTTTACACGACCATCCGTGGTTTAATATAGCGGTCCTTGCGGCAAGCGGAAGAAGTGCCGGAAAAACCTATAAAGAGGCTATCGGCGCTCGCTGGGCGATGAAAGATAAAATGCCGGCTGAACTAGAAAACATGATAGTGCTTGACGCCGAAAATGATATTGACGAGATAGTAAGCAAAGTTGACTTTGTATTCTGTGCCGTTAATATGAAAAAGGACGAAATCCGTGCTCTTGAAGAAAAGTATGCAAAAAAAGAATGCCCCGTTGTTTCAAACAACTCGGCGCATCGTTTTACTGAGGACGTTCCGATGATTATTCCGGAGATTAACCCCGAACATTTGGAGGTTATAGCGGCGCAGAAAAAACGACTCGGCACCAAAAAAGGCTTTATTGCCGTAAAATCAAACTGTTCAATACAAGGCTATTTGCCGGCGCTTAAAGTTCTTGATGAGAAATATGGCGTTAATAAAGCGCTTGTTTGCACCTATCAGGCTATATCCGGCGCAGGTAAAACTTTTGAGAGATGGCCTGAAATGATAGATAACGTAATCCCCTTTATCGGCGGAGAAGAGGAAAAGAGTGAGAAAGAACCGCTCAAAATCTGGGGCAAGGTTAAAGACGGAAAAATCGTTTTAGCCGAAAAGCCCTCCTTTACCGCACAATGTATTCGTGTTCCCGTTTCAGACGGACATTTGGCGGCGGTATTCGTATCCTTTGATAGAAAGCCGACTAAAGAGGAAATTAAAGAGATTTGGAAGAACTACAGCGGCGTTCCGCAGGAACTCTCCCTGCCTCACGCTCCGAAACAGTATCTCAACTATTATGAAGAGGACGATATGCCTCAGGTTAAACTTTGCCGTGATTTAGAGGGCGGTATGGCGGTTACGATAGGCCGTTTGCGTGAAGATACACAGTATGACTATAAGTTTGTGTGCCTCGCTCACAACACCCTTCGTGGTGCGGCAGGCGGCGCTGTATTGCTCGCTGAACTGCTTGCGGCTAAAGGATATTTCGACTAATTTATTAAAATAATTTTCATTACACTTTTAAGGGGGTCTTTTTGTGAAACAAAAGATATTTGAGGGTGCCGCAACGGCGCTTGTCACACCAATGAACAGTGACGGAAGTGTAAACTTTGAAAGACTGAGCAGTCTTGTTGACGAGCAAATAAAAGGCAGTATTGATGCCCTTGTCATTTGCGGAACAACGGGTGAAAAATCAACGCTCAGGTATGATGAACACGTAAAGGTTATAGAGGTTGCCGTAAAAGCCGCCGCAAACCGTGTGCCGATTATTGCCGGCACCGGCAGTAATGATACCGTTTACTCGGTAGAACTTTGTGCCGACGCCGCAGCGGTAGGAGCCGACGCTTTCCTTATGGTGACGCCTTATTACAACAAAACCTCGCAAAAGGGACTTGTCGCCCATTATAAGTATATTTCGGATAGGGTTACAAAACCGATAATCGTATATAACGTTCCCTCAAGAACGGGAGTAGGTATAACGCCTGAAACCTATCTTGCAATTTCCGAAAACAAAAACATTGTTGCGGTAAAAGAGGCAAACGGTGATTTATCCGCTATTGCAAAATCTATATACCTTTGCCGTGATAAACTAGATTTCATTTCGGGTAATGACGACCAAACGGTGCCCATTATGTCGCTTGGCGGTAAGGGCGTTATTTCGGTTTTGTCTAATATTTGTCCTAAAGAGACCCACGATATGTGTTTTGAGTATCTGCACGGCGACAAACAAAAAGCGACCGATATGCAAATAAAGTTTACGGGACTTATAAACGCTCTTTTCTCGGATGTAAACCCCATACCCGTCAAAGAGGCTATGAATATGCTTGGTATGAACATAGGACCCTGCCGTTTGCCCCTTGTAAGTATGGATGAAAATAAAAAGCAGATCCTTAAAGAAAAACTAATTGAAAACGGTTTTAAGATATAATTTTAACTATGTCTTAAAACGGAAAAGGAAAAAAGATGTTAAATGTACTTCTTTCAGGCGCCGCAGGCGCTATGGGTAAAAACGTAAGTGCTGTTGCCGCCGCTCAAAATGATATAAAGATTGTCGCCGGCGTTGATAGAAACGAGGTATCGTGCGGTTTCCCTATTTTCAGCGACTTCGCTTCGGTAAATGTTCCTCTTGACGTTATTATCGATTTTTCAAACGTATCGGCGCTTGAAAAAATGCTCGATTATGCGGAAGAAAAAAAGATACCGGTTGTAATTGCAACAACAGGTTATTCTGATAAACAGTTAGAGAGAATAAAAGCGGCCGCAAAGGTTATCCCGATTTTCAAAACCGCAAACTTTTCACTTGGCGTGAACGTACTTATCTCCCTTGTAAAACGCGCGGCGGCTATGATGCCGGGATTTGATATCGAGGTTGTGGAAAAACACCACCATAATAAACTTGACGCCCCGTCGGGTACGGCGCTTATGCTTGCCGATGCGGCGAACGCTGCCAGAGGGAACGAACTTCACTTTGAGTTTGACCGCCACTCAAAAAGGGCAAAAAGAGACCCTAAAGAGATAGGCGTTCACTCTATCAGAGGCGGAACTATCGTTGGCGAACACGATGTTATTTTTGCCGGTGAGAACGAGGTTATAACCCTTTCTCATAATGCCGAGTCACGCGCGGTGTTTGCGGCAGGCGCTATCAGTGCGGCAAGGTTTATTGTGAATAAAAAAGCGGGACTTTATAATATGAACGACCTTTTGGGTATTGATTAAAAAACAGGGGACAAATCTATGAGTGATAATATAAAATCTTTCAAATGTCCGAGTTGCGGCTCTCCTATTGTATACGTTCCGGGCAGTGAAAGCCTCACCTGTAACAACTGCTCAAACGAGTACAGTGTAGACGCCCTTATCAAAGCGGCAAACTTTGAAAATGAGGAAAGTTCTTTTGACTGGGGCGAATACAAGCGCAACTTTGAAGAAAACAAACAAAGATTTGAAAATACCGCCGTTTATATTTGCGGCTCTTGCGGTGCGCAAATCGAGTGTGAAAAGACTACCGCCGCCACCAAATGCCCTTATTGTGAAAACGTGGTTGTGCTCTCTGACCGATTAGGCGGAGGGCTAAAGCCGAACGCAGTTATACCTTTTGCCATTGATAAAGAGGCGGCAATGAAAGCGGTGCTTAACCATTTTAGCGGTAAAAAACTGTTGCCAAGTGATTTTAAGAGTCAACGCAAACTCAGCAAAATCACCGGTATATACGTTCCGTTCTGGCTCTTTGACGGCGGAATTGACGGAAAAATGAAGTTCGGCGGAACTCGTATACGTTACTATTCCGATAAATACTATGATTATACCGAAACCAGACACTATAATATATACGTGTCAGGCGAAATGCGTTTTGAAAAAATACCGGTTGACGGCAGCGAGCGTATGGATGACGACCTTATGGATGCGCTTGAACCCTTTGATTACAGTAAACTTACGGATTTTAACGACGGCTATCTTTCGGGCTTTTTGGCGGATCGTTTTGACACCGATCCCGATCTCAGTTTGCCCCGTGCCGAAAACCGAATGTACGTGAGCGCAGAAAGTGTTTTAAGAGGTACTGCTGATGACGGGTTTGATACGATTTCCACAGAGGCAAGTGCATTAAAACTCTACGACCCGTCGGTCAAATATGCGCTTTTGCCGGTGTATTTGCTCAATATGACCTACAAAGGCAAAAACTATCGACTTGCGGTAAACGGACAAACGGGAAAAGTGGTGGGCGAACTGCCTATCAGCCGTGCTAAACAGTGGTTATACACATTGGGAATTGCTTCCGCTATTGCGGTGCCGATATCGTTAATAGCCACATGGTTTATGAAATAGGGGGACGGCGAGATGAAAAAAACTGTTGTTTCACTTATTTTGGCAATTCTTTTGTTTTCCATTTGCCTTACTCCCGTATCGGCTACAACTATTGATTATTGGTACCCCGAAAACCAGCCGGATTTTCAAAACTTTCACGGAAGCAATCTGCCCCGTGTTGTAGACAATGCGGAGATACTGACCGATAGTGAAGAAGAGGAACTCTCGGCGGCGGTACAAAAAATAGTTGATACATATAATATAGGTTATGTCATATTTACCGATACCGATAACCACGGGTTAAGCAAAGAGGTCTACTCCGCCGATTTCCTTTATTATAACGGTTACGGCGTGGGAGATACCTATGATGCAGTTGTCTTTTATCTAAGTCTTGAAGAGGGCAACAGAGGTTGGCGCACAACCTCAATAGGTAAGTGTGAAGAGATATTCAACGCTGACGTCACCTATGAAATAGATGAACTCGTTGACAATGATATAAGAAATAAAGGCGATTACTATTCGGCTTTCAAAAAACATATCGAATATGTTGACAGCCTTATGCACGAGAAAAACTCTTTCCCCGTCAAAAAGTTTTTACTCGGGGTGCTTATCGGTTATGTTATAGGACTTATAGTATCTTTGATATACGTTTCAGGGCTTAAGAAAAAGATGCGTGTTGTAAGCCCGGTTGACGCAAAAGAATATCTTGCCGATGGCAGTTACGTAGTACACGATAAATCGGTTGACTATCTTTATACCACGGTGACTAAGGTCGCAAAACCGCAGGATAACGACCGTTCGGGAGGATCTTCGTTCAGTAGCGGATCATCCTCATCAGGCGGAAGTTTTTCAAGCGGTGGCAGAGACTTTTAACTATAAAGACAAAATAAAGGAGAAATACAAATGGGACTTATTAAAGCTGCAGCAGGCGCCCTCGGCGGCACTCTCGCTGATCAATGGAAAGAGTTTTTCTATTGTGATGCGCTTGATGTAAACACCCTTATGGTAAAGGGTCAAAAGCGTGTTTCGGGACGCTCTTCCAACACTAAAGGCAACGATAACATCATTTCTAACGGATCGGGTATTGCCGTTGCCGACGGTCAATGTATGATTATAGTTGAGCAGGGTAAGGTTGTCGAAGTTTGCGCCGAGCCGGGCCAGTTCACCTATGATACATCATCAGAGCCGAGCATTTTTACCGGAAAATTAGGTCAAAGCATAAAAGAAACTTTTAAGGTTCTCGGCAAACGTTTCACCTTTGGCGGAGATACCGCTAAAGACCAGCGTGTATATTATTTCAACACAAAGGAACTTATAGATAACAAGTTCGGCACACCAAACCCCGTGCCTTTCCGAGTTGTTGATAAAAACTTAAATCTTGATATAGACGTTTCGGTACGTGCATCAGGCGTTTATTCCTATAAAATCGCCGACCCGATACTCTTCTACACAAACGTTTGCGGAAACGTATCCGAAAGTTACAGCAGGGAGGAACTCGATACTCAACTGAAAACCGAGTTTATAAGCGCTTTGCAACCCGCTTTCGGAAAACTTTCCGATTTGGGACTTCGCCCCAATCAGATAGTTCAGCACAACACCGAACTTGAAAATGCGCTGAACGAAGCCTTGTCGGGCAAGTGGAGTGAACTTCGTGGACTTAAAGTCGTATCGGTTGCACTCGGCAGTGTAACGCTTCCCGAAGAGGATCAGGAACTTATCAAAAACGCACAAAAAGCGGCAATTCTCAGAGATCCGACTATGGCGGCGGCAACCCTTACCGGCGCTCAGGCGGACGCTATGCGTGCGGCGGCGGAGAACTCAAACGGCGCAATGGCAGGCTTTATGGGTATGGGTATGGCTATGAACGCAGGAAACGCCATGAACACTCAAAACCTCTATGCTATGGGCGCTCAAAATGCGGGCAAACCTGCCGCTGATACTTGGGTATGCGAGTGCGGTGCCGAGAACACCGGTAATTTCTGCACTAACTGCGGAAAACCGAAGAATAGTGGCTGGACCTGCGAATGCGGCGCTGAAAACACCGGCAATTTCTGCACCAACTGCGGAAAACCGAAACCGTAAAACAATAAAGGTCAAGGCCTTAAAGACTTTGACCTTTTATTTACAACAATTGACAAGAAATGACAGGTGTTGTAAAATATAATTGCAATAAAAAAACGGAAAGGTGATTATAATGAAAAATTGTCCTAACTGTAATGCTTCTGTCGATGATAACGCCGCGTTTTGCACCTCTTGCGGTGCGAAACTTGCAGAAAATCAACCGGGAAGCAATCCCCAGCCCACAAATCCTCCTCAGGCGGCACCGGTTTATGCTCCGGCTCCCGTATATGTTGATCCCGCCGATCACACAGGCGAGTTTGACCCGAAGGATATTTCCGAGAACAAAGTGTTTGCAATGTCGGTATATATTCTCGGTGTTGTAGGTATAATAATCGCTTTGCTCGCTTCTAACAATTCAAAGTACGTTGCTTTCCACCTTCGTCAGGCTATGAAGTTTTTGATTGTTGAAGTGTTGACCACGATTTGCGCCGTGCTTCTTTTATGGACTATAATTGTTCCGATAGCCGCAGGTATTTTCGTAACGATACTCGCTGTTATTGAGATAATTTGTTTCTTCCAGGTTTGCAAAGGTCAAGCCAAAGAGCCTGCAATTATAAAAAGCCTTAAGTTTCTTAAATAATTCTTTGTTTTTAATCAGCCGATAGTTTTCTATCGGCTGATTGTTTTTTGAAAACAATAGATGTGAACATAAAAACCGCCGGGCACGGATTTTTGTTTTCAAATTATAAAAAAGTTATATTTGTTATAATAAAAATTGTAATAATATGGCGATTATAATACTTGTAAATAATTAAAAATAATGTTATAATGACCTTTGAAACTTTTGTTTCTTTAATGCGAAAAATAAAAATGTATATAATGGAGGAAAGAAAAATGGCAAAGAAATATGTATATCTCTTTACCGAAGGCAATGCCGACATGCGTGAACTTCTCGGCGGTAAAGGTGCAAACCTTGCGGAAATGACCAATATCGGTCTTCCCGTACCGCAGGGCTTTACTATCACAACCGAAGCCTGCACAAGTTACTATGATGACGGCAGAAAAATCAACAGCGAGATCCAGTCGCAAATAATGGAATACATTGAGAAAATGGAAGAAATCACCGGCAGAAAGTTCGGCGATCTTGAAAATCCGCTTCTCGTTTCCGTTCGTTCGGGCGCTCGTGCTTCTATGCCGGGTATGATGGACACTATACTTAACCTCGGTCTTAATGAGGAAGTTGTAAACGTTATGGCTGAAAAGTCAAACAATCCCCGTTGGGCTTGGGACTGCTACCGTCGTTTTATTCAGATGTATTCTGATGTTGTTATGGAAGTAGGCAAAAAGTATTTTGAAGAACTCATAGACAAAATGAAAGCCGAAAAAGGCGTTACTTTGGACGTTGAACTTACTGCTGATGATCTTAAAGAACTCGCAGGACAGTTCAAGGCTGAATATAAATCCAAAATAGGCAAAGAGTTCCCGACCGATCCTAAGGAACAGCTTATGGGCGCCGTTGAGGCAGTTTTCCGTTCTTGGGACAACCCCCGTGCCAACGTTTACCGTCGTGATAACGATATCCCTTATTCTTGGGGTACCGCCGTTAACGTTCAGATGATGGCGTTCGGTAATATGGGTGATGACTGCGGTACAGGCGTTGCCTTTACACGTGACCCGGCTACCGGTGAAAAAGGACTCTTCGGTGAGTTCCTCACCAACGCTCAGGGCGAGGACGTTGTTGCCGGTGTTCGTACACCTATGCACATTTCCGAAATGGAAAACAAGTTCCCTGAGGCTTTTGCCGAGTTCAACAAGGTTTGCAAACTTCTTGAAGATCATTATCGTGATATGCAGGATATGGAGTTCACCGTACAAAACGGCAAACTTTATATGCTTCAGACCCGTAACGGTAAGCGTACCGCTCAGGCCGCTCTTAAAATCGCTTGTGATTTGGTTGACGAGGGCAAACGCACCCGTGAAGAAGCGGTTGCTATGATCGATCCCCGTAACCTTGATACTTTGCTTCACCCGCAGTTCGACCCCAAAGCGCTTAAGGAGTCTACACCTGCCGCTCAGGCACTCGGTGCTTCTCCCGGAGCTGCTTGCGGTAAAGTTGCTTTCTCGGCTGAAGAGGCTAAGACCAGAGCCGAAGCAGGCGAAAAGGTTATCCTTGTTCGTCTTGAAACTTCACCTGAGGATATTGAGGGTATGAAAGCCGCTCAGGGCATACTCACCGTTCGTGGCGGTATGACCTCTCACGCTGCCGTTGTTGCTCGTGGTATGGGTAAATGCTGCGTTTCCGGTTGCGGTGAAATCGTTATGAACGAAGAGGCAAGACAGTTCACCCTTAAGGGTAAAACATATACCGATAAAGACTATATCTCTATTGACGGTTCTACCGGTAAGATTTATGACGGTGTTATTCCCACCGTTGAGGCTTCTATCGCCGGTGAGTTCGGCAAGATTATGAACTGGGCTGATGAGTTCCGCACAATGAAGGTTCGCACCAATGCCGACACTCCTGCCGACGCTATCAAGGCTGAAGAACTCGGCGCTGAGGGTATCGGACTTTGCCGTACCGAGCATATGTTCTTCGAGGGCAACCGTATTGATGCTTTCCGTGAGATGATCTGCTCCGAAACCGCCAAAGAGCGTGAAGCAGCGCTTGAAAAAATACTTCCCGAACAGCAGGGCGACTTTGAGAAACTTTATGAGGCTCTTAAAGGACTTCCCGTTACTATTCGTCTTCTTGATCCTCCGCTACACGAGTTCGTTCCTACCGAAGAGGCAGACATCAAGAAACTCGCCGATGCACAGGGCAAGAGCGTTGAAACCATTAAGAATATCATCAATTCTTTGCATGAGTTCAACCCCATGATGGGACATCGTGGCTGCCGTCTTGCAGTTACCTATCCTGAAATTGCCGCAATGCAGACAAAGGCTATAGTTCGTGCCGCAATTAACGTTAAGAAAGCACATCCCGACTGGGCTGTTAAACCGGAAATTATGATTCCGCTTGTTGGCGAAGTTAAAGAACTTAGCTTTGTTAAGAAAACTGTTGTTAAATGCGCTGACGATGAAATCAAGGCTGCCGGCATTGACCTAGATTATGAGGTTGGTACTATGATTGAAGTACCCCGTGCCGCTCTCACCGCTGACGAAATCGGCGCAGAAGCTGACTTCTTCTGCTTCGGTACTAACGACCTTACACAGATGACCTTCGGCTTCTCACGTGACGACGCAGGCAAGTTCCTCGGCGCTTATTATGACACCAAGATTCTTGAAAACGATCCGTTTGCCAAACTTGACAGAAACGGTGTCGGCAAACTTATGAAGATGGCTATTGACCTCGGTAAAAAGGCTAACCCCAACCTCCACATCGGTATATGCGGAGAGCACGGCGGCGACCCCTATTCCGTAGAGTTCTGTAACGAAATCGGTCTTGATTACGTTTCCTGCTCACCCTTCCGTGTTCCGATAGCACGTCTTGCCGCAGCGCAGGCTGCTATTGCCAAGAAGAAATAAGCAATAAAAGAATAAAACAATCAAAAAAGGCTAAGGCGGCTTAGCCTTTTTTGAAAAAATAGGGGATTTGAGTATGAATTACAAAAAAATAGTTGTTGCAGGCGGCGGAGTTCTCGGCAGCCAAATTGCGTTTCAGTCGGCTTATTGCGGATTTGACGTTACCATTTGGCTCAGAAGCGAGGAAAGCAAAACCCGCACACAACCGAAACTTGACACATTAAAAAAGGCTTATGAGGACGCACTTGCTCTTATGAACACTAAAGAGGGAAAACTTCCTTCCAACTGGTGCAGAGGTCTTGCCGAGGTTGAAACTTTTGATTATGAAGATTGTCTAAAAAAGACCGAAAATGCGTATAAGAGCATAAAACTTGAAACCGATATGAAAAAGGCTATGCAAGGGGCCGACCTCGTTATTGAATCAATGGCGGAAAATCAAAAGGCAAAAATAGAGTTTTATGAAAAACTTTCCCCCAATTTAGAGGAAAAGACCGTTCTTGTCACAAACTCTTCAACCCTTTTGCCCTCCACCTTTGCAAAATACACGGGCAGACCGAATAAGTTCTTGTCGCTTCATTTTGCAAATAATATATGGAAACAGAATACCGCCGAAGTTATGGCACAGGACCAGACCGAGCAAAAGTATTTTGATGAAATTATTGATTTTGCAAACGCTATTCGTATGGTGGCGCTTCCTGTTAATAAGGAAAAGAGCGGATATCTGCTCAATTCTATGCTGGTGCCTTTCCTTATGAGCGGTTTTGACCTTATGGCAAACGGTGTTTCCGACCCCGAAAGCATTGATAAAGCGTGGGTACTTGGTACCGGCGCGCCTAAAGGTCCGTTTGAGATAATGGATATTGTCGGACTCATAACGGTTAAAAATATAGTTGAACAGTACCAAAAGGTTCCGGGACTCTTTAATCCGATACTTAAAAAGATGATGATGCCTTATAATTTTAAGGGTATGCTTCAAATCCTTAATAAGTATATAGAAGAGGGCAAACTCGGAAAATCCACCAAAGAGGGATTTTATAAGTACGAATAGTAAAAAAAGGAAAATGATATAATAGATATCATTTTCCTTTTTACAATAGAGGCTATATGGAATACGAAATTATTTGGAGAAGGATATGACAAATACTAAAAGAAATACGGGCATTGATTTATTAAAAAACGTTTCAATGATTATGATTGTTATTCTTCATGTATTAGGTAGAGGCGGAATACTAAATAAACTTTCTGATTTATCTTTGAAACATGGAGAAGTTTGGTTTCTTGAAATCGCAGCGTATTGTGCGGTCAACTGTTATGCGCTTATATCCGGTTACATTTGCTTTGGCAGGAATATAAAATTAAAAAACATATTCTCGCTTTGGATACAGGTTGCCTTTTATCTGTTTACAATTAATATTGTTTTCAAAGTTTTCAATCTTTTGCCGGTAAGTATAATAGACATCTTAAAATCATTTATTCCGGTAACATGTGGACAATATTGGTACTTTTCTTCATATTTTGCAATTTTCTTTTTTATTCCATTCTTTAATTATCTTATTGATAACCTGTCTTTTAGAAAGGCTACCGTTTTGATAGTTGCTCTCGTTGGGGTGTTCTCTGTTTTGCCGATTATAACACTCAACATTATCACAGGTGTGGATGTATTTTATCTTGGTGACGGATACAGTCCGCTGTGGCTTGCGATACTGTATATAATAGGGGCATACTTAAAAAAGTATAATATTGCTTCGAAAATCAAGACAAAAAAACTTGTTATAGGCTATTTTGTTTGTGTAATTATAACGTTTCTTGTTAAAATAATGTTTGAGTATTTGTCTAATATCAGAGCGGAAGCATATTATCTAAATAATATATTTGTGTCGTATGTATCTCCGACGGTGCTTATTTGCTCAATTTGTTTGTTGTTGGCTTTTTCAAAGATTTCTACACACGAAAAGTTACGGCAGACAATTCAACTTTTTTCTACCGCAACATTCGGAGTGTATATTATTCATCTGCATCCATTAATATGGGAGTGTCTTCATAACAGGTTTACTGTTTTCGTAAATTATAATCCCTTGTTCCTGCCTTTGGCTGTTATAGGAACTGCGCTTGGCATTTGGCTTGCATGCTCGGCTGTAGAAATAATCAGAATATATTTGTTCAAACTTTTAAGAATTGAAAAACTAATAAATAAAGTATCAGACTTTTGCACAAAACAAATCAATAAACTTGTAGATAACTTGGCTTTGAAAATACAATAGAGGCTTTATGGAATACGAAATTATTTGGAGTAACAGAGGGTCTATTGCCGTCGAGATAAAACGGGGAAAGGTTTATGTCAGGGCACCGATATTTGTTACCAAAAAAGAGATAGAGCGCTTTCTTAATAAGCGTTCACGCTGGATAGAAAATCACCTGTCAAAGCAAAGGCAAAGCGCCGAAAAGCTAAAGAACACGCCGAAACTTTCCTCTAAAGAAATTGAGGAACTGACCAAAAAGGCTAAAGACTTTATACCGAAAAGGGTAGAGTATTTCAGCGGTGTTTTGGGCGTAGAATACGGTAAAATCACCATCCGCCACCAAAAAACACGCTGGGGCAGTTGCTCCTCAAAAGGCAATTTGAACTTCAACTGTCTTTTGATGCTGACGCCTCCCGATATTATAGACAGCGTCGTTGTGCACGAACTGTGTCACCTAAAACATATGAACCACAGCAAGAGTTTTTATGATGAGGTTTATAGCGTTTTGCCCGATTATAAAGAAAGAAATCGCTGGCTTAAAGATAAGGGCGGCGAGATTATGGCAAGGCTTAACTACTGATAACCGCCGATACATAAAGGCTTCAAATAATATTTGCAAAAGAAATGAAAAAAACACTTGAAATATAATATGGTTTGTAGTATAATATTTTCTACAAACCGAATATCGCGGGGTAGAGCAGTTGGTAGCTCGTCGGGCTCATAACCCGGAGGTCGCAGGTTCAAGTCCTGTCCCCGCAACCAAAAATCCGTCTTTTTTAAGGCGGATTTTCTTTGTCTCAAAATGCCCTAAAGCCCTTTATTTATGAGGGTTTCGGGGCTTTTTGTTTCCAAAATGAAAAAATTTAAAATTCACTTAAATTCGTTTCCGTTGCACGCGCGTTGCACACATTCAACACTTTTAATCTACATTTACCCGTATCAAAATCGCACATTTTGGATCAAATCTCCCTTATAGTATGATGATACCGCAAGGGAGGTTTTGCATTATGAAAGACAACTTAAAAGACATAGGAATTCTCGGCCGCAGACATTATGATTACCTAAAAGCAAACAAACCAACGGTTATAAATGTTATGCGGATGAACGGAACATTGAACTCTTATCTAAAAGGCGTAAATGAGCAAGCCGAAGAAATGCTTTTTCAGCTAATAAAGCAAATGGCAAAAGCCGAAGGCGTGACCGAAGAACTCAAAGCAACCGATCAACTGAAATGGGTGGGAATGATGAATAACATTCACAACCGTACCGAAGAGATTGTCAAAAGCGAGGTACTGTTTACATGACAACACTCGAAAACCTCTGGCACGGCAATATCCGCCCTGTCGAACAATTTGTCGAGGGCAATGCGGAATATAAAAACTTGCTTCGCCTTGTGGGAAACAATCGTGAAAAACTCGAAGCAACCCTCACCCCTGAACAAGCCGAACTGTTCGAGAAATATTACACCGCAGTAAATGAAATGGATTCAATAACCGAAGCCGCCGCATTTACATATGGCTTTACTCTCGCCGTAGGATTACTCATTGACTTTAAAATGTAATTAAAGAGAAAATTGTTTGAGAAACCGGTAGTGGCAAAATCACTACTGGTTTCTTTTTTTGATCGCTTTTTGTATCGCTTGCAAATTACGGGAACAATAAAAAGAAAATAAATCTTTATTTTATCTTGATATTATTCCTGAAATGTGATATTATACTATCGTAATAATATATTTGTGTTTGGGAGGAAACCAAATGGAATATATAAAACTGGCTAAAGCCGCCGAGAAATGGGGCATTTCCGCACGACGAGCCCGTATTCTGTGCGCCGAAGGGAAAATTCCGGGTGCAATCCAAAAAGGAAAACTTTATATGGTTCCCGAAAACGCACAAAAACCGCGTGACGGGAGACTCAAAGCCCCTTCTCTATTTGAAAAGATAGAGCAAAAGCGAGAATTGCTATCTACTCTTCGTCCTCTAACACAAGGCGAGGTCGAATGCTTGCGTGAAGAATTTATGGTTGAATTTACCTATAATTCCAACGCTATTGAGGGTAATACGCTGACTCTTAAAGAAACCGCTATGGCACTTGAGGGTATGACCGTTGATCAAAAACCGCTTAAGGATCATATGGAAGCAATCGGTCATCGTGACGCTTTTCTTTTTGTGCAGGATATTGCAACAAAGGAACTTCCCCTCTCGGAAAGTATTATTAAACAAATTCATTCACTTGTACTCATAGACCGCCCTGATGATAAGGGCGTGTTTCGCCGTATTCCTGTAAGAATTATGGGTGCTTTCACCGAGCCAGTGCAACCATATTTGATTGAGCCAAAGATAACCGAATTACTGCTTGAAAACGAAAAGCGAAACTCTACAATGAATCCAATCGAGCGAATTGCCCTTTTCCATTTGGAGTTTGAAGGTATCCACCCATTTATTGACGGCAACGGCAGAACAGGACGACTTATTCTCAATCTTGATTTAATTCGTAACGGCTATCCGCCTATCAATGTAAAATTTGCCGACCGTAAAAAGTATTATGACGCTTTTGATGAATACTACAAAAACGGCAAAGCCAGCAAAATGATAGAACTCATCGCCGGATATGTAAACGAACGGCTGGATGATTATTTAAGAGTGCTAGGCGTAGTAGGCAAATGAATCAGATTTGTAAGTCCTGATTATGGGACATAGATTGTGAGATAATTATTATAAAATTTAATGTTGAAAGCAATAACTTCAATTTTTCAAAACAAAGTTGTTAATCGGAGGACTAAACAATGAGCTTTACTAATCAAAATGAAAAGGCAGCGCAATTGCAAGCACTTGAAATGGCAAGGGATTATATAGAAAACAATCAGGAAATTCCTAATGAACTATCCCACATACTTTTTCCTCCCGAAAAACGCGAATATGAATTAATATATTGGGGAAAAGAAAGAAAAGAGCAAATTTTAACAGAAACTATTCCTGTGCCTTTACAAGAAGACAAGATTTTTCCGCCAAATACTGAATTCAATTCGAACGAATGGATTAATAAATTAATATTCGGTGAAAATTTGCAAATATTAAAAACTCTCATTCAAATGAAAAAAGATGGAAAACTTAAAAATTCAGACGGAACAGATGGCGTTAGATTAATTTATATTGACCCACCTTTTACAACAAAGCAGGACTTTAAGGTGCAAGGTGCCGAGCAGGTTGCATATGCGGATAAGTTGTCTGGGGCTGAATTTATAGAATTCATAAGAAAGCGTTTAATATTGGCAAAAGAATTGCTGGCAGACGACGGAACTATATTTGTTCATTTGGATCAGAAAATGAGCCATTATATAAAAATTATATTGGATGAAGTTTTTGGAAAAAATAATCTCTTGAATGAAATAGTTTGGCATTTTAGAACTTATCAGGGAAAAACTCAGAATTATTTTCCGAGAAAACATAATGTAATATACTGGTATAAGAATAAAAACAACCCTAACTTTTCTTTAGAGTATGATGATGATTATGAAGACACGGTTGACGCGGAAAGATGGAAAGAGTATCTTGTAAACGGCAATGAAATTAGAGGTGCTAATTATCCAAAAAACGATAGCCGTTTTACTGGATATTACGATAAGTTTGTAAAAAACAATGGTAGACATCCTAAAAATGACGACATTATTATGACTGTTAAAGGGTTTGTCATAGACGATGTTTGGATGGACATACAAGCAGTAGATCCTAAAGACAAGAAGGAAAAAACTGGATATCCGACTCAAAAGCCAGAAGATTTATTAAATAGAATAATTGAATGTTGTACAGGACAAGGGGATCTAGTGCTAGACTTTTTTGCAGGGAGTGGAACAACTCCAGTTATGGCCGAAAAATTAGGACGGCGTTGGATAGCTGTTGATGTAGGAAAGTATTCAATTTACACAATTCAAAAACGGCTGTTGCAAATAAAAAATATACGTCCATTCATGTTGTATTCAGGTGGTTTGTATGATGCAGAAAAATTAAATAAATTTGATAAAGAAAATTGGAAACTATTTGCACTACAACTTTGGAATTGTCAAGCCTCAAAAACAAAAGTTAAAGGTTTGGATTTTGATGGTGAAAAAGACAATTGCTTGGTAAAGGTATATTCGCCACAAGAACTAAAAGAAAACAATTTAAAAATATCGTATGAAACCATTAATGAAATTGACACCATCATTGGCGCAAATACTGGAAACGAAATTTTTATAATAGCACCTCAAGGACAGTTTACATTTGCTGAAGATGATATTGAAATCAAGAATAGAATATATCATATTCTGCGTGTCCCTTATTCTATGCTGGCTAAGTTCACTGAAAATTTCACACCCGCTAAGCAACCAAAAGATAGTGATTCAATAAATGAAATAGTAGACTCTATTGGATTTGATTTTATTCAACCGCCAACTGTTGATTTTGAGGTTGCGACTAATAAATTAAGAATTAAGAAATTCAGAAGTAACAGCAGAATGAAAGGTGAACAAAAAACAGAACTATCAATGATTTTAATTGACTATAACTATGATGGTGAAGTCTTTGATATTGACGATGTTTTTTACAACAAAGATTTATACGAAATAAATGCTAAAACTAAAAAAAGGCAATTGAAAACGTCAATAAAAATTAAATCTTTTGATAAAACAGCCATGTTTATCTTTGTGGATAATTGCGGCAACGAAAAGAGGATGATAATTGATGGAACAAAATAAAATTAGAATTAAAGAACAAGATTTAGTTTTGACAGTTGGTAATAATGTAGATATTAGCAAATGGGATGAAAGTAAGTATGATAATTTCGTTTTGGCATTAACTAACGGAAGAAAATACCAAGAGGAAGCTATATTTACAGCCTTGCGCTTTATGTGTGGTGATCAATATAGTAATATTAGAGATTTGGCTTTAGAAAACTATATAAATAATCCACATCTTAAAGAAAAGTATCCAACCCAAAATGCATTAATTAATAGATTGTTTTTCCAAAAATATTATACGGCCAATATTGACTTAGCAACAGGGACAGGAAAAAGTTGGGTATTATACGGTCTTGCTACAATAATGCTATGTGCAGGATTTGTTGATCAAGTCCTTGTTTTGGTTCCAAGTATTACCATTGAAAGAGAGCTTAAAGATAAATTCGAAGCATTTGCCATGGATAGCAAATTAAATGACTGCTTATCCTCGGTGCCGCCTAAAATAATTTCTGGCAACGAAAGTATTGTTAAAGGTTGTATATGTATTGAAAATAGAGATGCTATATACAAAAACGCCAGAAATTCAATTGTTGATAGCTTAACAGGTAAGGGAGAACGAACACTTATACTCAATGATGAATCGCATCACATTTATTACTCTGAACAAAATCAATGGAAAAGTTTTATAGAGAATATAAACCCCAAGTATAATATTGGCGTCTCCGGTACTTGTTATTATAAAGATAACGATTATTTTGTTGACGTCATTTATCGTTATTCCTTAAAGCAAGCAATAGATGACGGTTGGATTAAAAGTGTATCATATATTATAAAAGAAAACATGCCAGCCAAAAAGGAAGAGCAGTGGCAAGTCATTGTAAATTCCCATAATGAAATAAAGAATGAATTAAGCGTCAAAAACATTTTACCAATTTCTATCATAGTTACGGAAAAAACAAATTCTTGCGATTCGTTAGCCAAAAGATTTAAAACATATTTAAAAACAAATTACAACTTAACTGATGACGAAGTTAACGAAAGAGTCTTAGTTGTTCATTCTAAGCCTAATGCGGCAGCAGATAGAGCACGATTGAAAGATGTGGATTCGCCAAATTCTAAAGTTGAATGGATTTTTTCTGTTTCCATGCTTACGGAAGGCTGGGATGTAAAACGGGTATTTCAAATTATTCCTGACGAAGAGAGAGCTTTTAATTCTAAATTATTAATTGCTCAGGTATTAGGTAGAGGTCTGCGCGTTCCGTCGAATTGGAGTTTTTCGTTTGGTAAACCCGAGGTTATAGTTTTTAACCATGAAAAATGGGCATTTGCCGTTAAAAAACTTGTTGATGAAATATTAGAGATAGAACGTCGTATTTCTACTAAAGTTTTGCAGGAATCTGATTATCATTTTGAGATTTTAAATTGTGAATACAAAAAGGTTCCTATTGCCTCACCTCAAACAAAACAAAAAGTAGGTTTGTATAATCTATTTGACAAAGGTTACATAACCCTACCAACCACCTTGCCTGAAGAAAGCGTTGAAATAGAACTATCTAATTTAAAAAATGAAAGCAAAACATGGAAAACCAAACTTACTCATAATACAATCAGTGTAGAGGATATGGCCTATAAAATGTGGGATAGATTCAGGGATATCCCCGACGATGATAATTTGGGTTTGGCAGAACAATATCAAGCCAAGTATCCTGTTGAAACGTTAGAGAAGATTATCAAACGTTCGCTAAAAGAAAGCGGTAACACAGTTATCACAGAATCGCTCGCGAACAAGTTTATAGCGTCTATGTCTACCGCTTGGCGACAGGGCTCAACATATGTTACGTATAGTACAAAACCAGATAAGTTTTTTGAAGTAAAAACAAAAAGTTTGTGTTGTGAATCTACGAGTGCTAGCGGATTGAAAAACAGCAACACTTTATTTTGGACTGATAATACAAAAAGTCATTTGTCAGATGAAGAAATTGAATTTTTTAACGAAATAATAGACACAAGTAACGGTTATAGACAGAAAAAAGTATCAAATAAAAATACTTTTAAAACGGTAACATCATTTTGTTTTTCTAACCATGAGCCCGAAAAGAGATTCATAGATGAATTAATAGCTAGTTCGAAAATTATAACTTCGTGGGTCAAGTCTACTTCAAAAGGATTTTATTCTATAGACTTTTCGTGGAAGAAAAATCCTCGACACGGCGAAGCTATAAGATATGAAAAATTTAATCCGGATTTCTTCATCAAAGCAAATGATAAAATTATTATTGTAGAGATTAAGGGTGATGAAGAAATACCTTCCCCGCATCCTGAAAATGTAGGTAAGCATATAGCTGCCGTTGAACATGTTAGGTTAATCAATCAACATCTTAATGAAGAAAAATATAAATTTACGATGCTTACTCCAAGAAGTTATAACGCATTTTTTGAGAGCATAAAGAATAACACTATTTTAAAATTCAATAGCGAATTAGATGTTGAAATTGAAAAGAATTTAAGTTAACTATTAACTAATAATTCTAGTGTCACGGTGCCGTAGAAACACTTCACTTTTGCTTTTCAGGCTAAAAAATGCGAAACAGATGTAACCCTTTTTTATATGTTTTGGTGTTAAAAAATGGGGCGTATTATGAAAATGATTATTAGAAAAGTGAGATTTAATTATGTCTATAGATACATCATTACTTGACCTTGACCGTGCGCCGACTATTGAAGAACTGCGGGCATTCTTCAAAAAACACGATTGGTCTGCCGCAACAATAACGGATCCGAGTTCACGGAGTGCCGACAAAGTTGCGGATATGGTAGATATAAAAGAAGTTATTGATAGCGAAGTTGAAAAGGTTGTTCGTGAAAAAGGTGTTGGCGTGCCGGCAAAATACTATAAAAATAAGATTCGTGTTAATGGTGAGCGAGGCAATGCTTTTGAACATCAGGGTAATCCCCTCCTTGAACTTCGTGACGGTATGGAAGATATAATCTCCGATGCTGTATATGAAATCGCCGTAAACCACCAAGATATTCTTAATACCATTTTCAGCCAGTTTGATTTTAATGATCCCGATTTTGAAACAAAAGCGGATAATTTCTTGCATAACGCTGTAGGCACTCTGCTTGATGTTGTGGAGTATGAAAAGCTTTCAAAACTGATTCACGAAATGTCAGCGTTTGAAGATTTTAACCCAAATATTAAACCTAATTTCCGTGCGGAAGATCATAATCGCAGATGGTATCATACTGATACGGCACATCCTACTTTGCCCGATCCCGAATTTGCCGAGCAAATTCACGATAATAATCTGAACCCTGAGGAAATCGCACTTTCAAATATTGCGCTTGAGGACTATTGGAAAACGCTTGATCCAAACGACAGAATAATCATAAAAATGTTAATGGCAGGATTTACACAGAAAGAAGCCGCCATAGAAGTCGGCATTGCAAACAACGGTGGTGTTTCCAAAAGGCTTTCAAAAATTCGCAAAGATATTACTAAAAAGACGGGCATAAAAATCTAATAGTTGGCAATAAAATTTACGGCGTCGATCTCTAAAAAAGGTCGGCGCCGTTTTTTGCGTTTATAAAAGTTTTTTAAGATTTTCAAAAAAATTTTTAATAATCAGGAATATTTTTTACATAGTTATCTCGTTATATATTGGAGAGGAATAGAGAAATTCCTTTCCGTTACAACTGAATAGAAAGAATGTCGGGTTACGTTCCCTTTCGTTGCCGTAAGGCAAGCCGCCGGAGCTGAGCGCCAAGACCTCGTCGGAACAGACGGGCGAGCGATAAATCAGTATCACGGGCAAAGTAGATAACAGTATTACTTTGTGGGCGATGACAGACGAAGGGGTATAATGATACTTCTACAAAATGTAGCTAGGAATTCGGATGCAGTCCTTTAAGTTGGAAGCAGAGACTTAATCGGGCGGCATATGAAAGTTCGATACTGCGGACTTTACCGGCATTCTCCCTGTGACTGGGGGCAGAATAAATACAGTCACATATCACCATGTAAATGCGTTGAAGCCGATAATCTGAATAAAGAATACTGGTACCAATTTTATAAATATTTATTAAAGCAGTCTAGTAAGTGTTCAAAATGAACATTTACCAAACTCTATACTCAGCCATTGATTTTCAGTATAAATCTAAAAATTTTCACAAGTGGTCAATTTGACCACCTGAGAAAAGCAACGATAAAAATACAAGCTTTGCTGAAAATAGATGTTGGCTGGTAAGTTATCAAATTGATAACTTACTAAAATAAACTTGTATGCCTATGATTTAGTAAGGGGAAAAATTTGCCCCTTACTAAATCAACAAAAGAAATCTTGATGTTTAATAAATAGTTTTGGAAGCCGCTTCCGAAATAATTAACTTAGGCTGCACTAAAAGTCTGGTAAGAGGAAAATTTTTCCTCTTACCAAAAATATATGCTGCTGAAGAACTGCCTCCCAAGTGATCATTTTTAGCACTTGGGAAATTCTTATGTCAATGACAGTCATATCTTTGGTAAGGTGCAAAGATTGCACCTTACCAATTCACCTCAAACAAACATTGCATATAATGCTTTAAAATGTAGCACCAACATAAAATTTACTGCTACTACTGCTACCAAAGATGTAAAGATAAGCGATAGAAATATCGGTTGTTTTTATATAGAAAACAAGAAAGGAGCTGATGCCTATGTGGGTATCAAACGGCTAACCGGGAGACTTAAAGAAATAGTCTGTCCTATAGTTTAGCAAGCAGGGACTTTGTGTGCCGCGCAAGTCCCGTCACAGCCGTATATCCGGCTGAATCTTTGAGGGCTAACGCCCCCAAACCCCCATTGGAAGGATGTGAAGTTATATGGGGAAAGAAACAAGAATCACTTTTCGCTTGTCACAAAAGGAAAAGCAAATCATTACGGCAAAGGCAAAAAAATGCGGTATATCGAGAACTGAATATGTCAAGCAAAGAGCATTGGGTTATGAGCCGAGAGCGGTTCCGCCTGATGCTCTTTTTAAGTTGCTCGAAAAGATAGGCGGCTTAGAAGACAAAAGCAGTTCACCCGAACTCGATTCAAAGATTGAGGCGTTGCTTAAAGAGATTTCTAACACTTTGCTTCTGCCTGGAAAGGACGGTGGTGCTTTATTGCAGTTACAGGATTCTGGCCCGTTTACGGAAACCTGAAAGCCACACTCGAGTATGCCGACAATCCCGACAAAACAATACCGAAAGAGTACCTTGACGATGATTTATACTCGGCAGTTCAGTATGCGCAGAATGATGACAAAACAGATAAGCAGATGTTCGTTGCGGGTATCAACTGTTCAAAACAAAACGCCTATGCCGAAATGGTTTCGGTTCAAAGGCGATTCGGTATGAAAGGTAAGGTAGTCGCTTATCACGGCATACAGAGCTTTAAGCCCGGCGAAGTTACACCCGAGGAAGCGTTTGAAATCGGTAAAGAAACCGCGCGAAGAATGTGGGGAGATGAGTATCAAGTTCTCGTCACCGTTCATCTGAACACAGAGTCAACTCATTGCCATCTCATTCTAAATCCCTGCTCATTCAAAGACGGACAAAAGTTCAATAACAAAATCGGCGACCATATAGAACTCCGTAAGGTATCTGATGAAGTCTGCCGTGAATACGGTAAGTCGGTTTTAGAAAACAGCAACTTTTACAGCAAAGGCAAAAAGAAAGAATACTGGGTTCAGCGTAACGGACAAATGACTCACCGAGATATGATTAAAGAAGATGTTGAGTATGCTTTACAGTTTTGTGACTGTGCCGATGATGTGTATAGATATCTCAAATCTATCGGTTACACAATAAATAACGATAGAAAGCATCTTACTATTATGGCAATCGGTTGGCAAAGACCTGTGCGTATGGATACTCTCGGATTTACAAGAGAATACCTTAATAAGCGGCTAAATGAAAACTATAATGACCCCGACTTTGAATATTTCAAACGCAGGTATCCGCCTTACAAGCCGAAAGCATTTCCGCTTCTATACGAAATCGAAGAACTGGAGTTTACAATCGAGCACAGCCACGATATCGGAAAGATTTATATTGCACTATTATTCCTCGTTATTATACGCACCTTTGAACTGTTACACGAAATGAGAGAAGTATTCTTACTTTCCGTAGATTTAAGGCATGAAGTAAAAGACCTAAAGCAATATATAAGCGACTATCACTTTATGCGAAACAACAATATTGAAACTCTTGAAGACCTATACAATGACATTGAAAGCACAAAAGCACAAATTTCCGAATTAGAGCACCAGCGTTATAAATATGACAACAAGCGTCGTCGGGCAAAAACGCCTGACGACATTCATTTTTATAAGGAACAACGCAAAGAGTTAACAAAACAAATTACACCCCTGCGAAAGAGACTCAAACAAGCGGAAAAGATTTGGAACAAATCGCCGCATTTGTTAGAACTCGTAAAGCAGGAACAATCGCTTGAGATACAAGCAAAACAAAAAATAAAAAATAGAGATTGGAGTAGATAATTATATGAAAAAAGAAACAAAACAATCTATCGTAAAGACGGTAAACAAAAAATCAACACCGGAGGAAATAAACGATTTTCTTGATATAGCAATGGCAAAGGAACCGGCTGAAAAGAGACAAAAACCGAAACTGGCAAATATTAAACTTGAGAAACTTCATCCGTTTGAAGGTCATCCTTACAAGGTGGTAGATGACGAATCAATGGGGGAACTTAAAATCAGTATTCAAGAGAAAGGGCTATTAAACCGCATAATCGTAAGACCGCTTGAGGACACACCAGACGAATACGAAATAATATCCGGTCACCGCAGAGTACACGCCGCCGAGCTTCTTGAAATCAAAGAAGTACCGGCGGTTGTTTATTTCATCGACCGTGACGAGGCAACCGTTTTAATGGTTGATTCAAACTGTCAGCGAGAGAGTGTATCGCCTGTTGAAAGAGGTAAGGCATATCGGATGAAACTTGAAGCCATAAAACATCAAGGTACTTCGTCTCAAGTTGAGACGAAGTTGCGTTCTGACGAAAGAATAGCGCAAGACAGCGGTGATAGCCGCGCGACCGTTCAGCGGTTTATACGGCTAACCTATCTAACACCCGAACTCCAAGAGTATGTTGACACAGGCAAAATGAAAGTGTCTCCGGCGGTGGAGATTTCTTTCCTTGACGAAGAACGACAGCGGGATATAGTTGACAGAATTGACGAAACCGAAATCTTCCCGTCCCATGCACAGGCAAGGCGGATGAGGCAACTCGCCGCCGAAGGCAGTCTTGACTATGATTCTATCAACGAAATTATGTCCGAGCTAAAACCCAATCAGGTTGAAAAACTGAAGATTCCGGTCGACAGTATACGGCAGTATGCACCGAGAGGTTCAACGCCGAAAGATATGGAAGAACTGCTTATTCGTCTTGCAAAAGAAAACTACCAGCGTGAGTGTCGTATGCGAGATGACGGTGCGAGATAAGGAGGTGGCAAGAATGAGTGAATTAGCATTAACACCAAAAGAAATAAACCTTATGAAGTTTATAGGCACGAAAGAAGTTGCCGCTCTTATGGGTTGTTCTATTCCGGTAGCGAGACAGATTATGCGCCGTAAAGATTTTCCGCTTGTAAAATGCGGAAAGAATCTCAAAGTGATGACAGCTAAGTTTGTGGAATGGGCTTCGACAAGGCGAATTTGATCGCACTTTTGAGTTTTTTGGGGCATTGTTCTACAATGCCCGTGCGAATGCCAAAAATAAGGAGGAATTAAAAATGGCAAAAAAGAAAAAAGGCAATGGCGAAGGTTCGGTTTATAAGACAAAAAACGGTTTTAGAGGTCAGATTGTTGTCGGCTACGGCGATGACGGAAAACCGATACGCCGAAGCGTGACTGCTAAAACCGCAAAAGAGGTAAACCAGAAATTAACCGAAATTAAAAACAGTATAATTACAGGAAGCTATACTGCCCCGAATGAGATCACAGTATGTGAGCTTGCCCGGCTGATGCTTGATGACGAATTAAATCTGAACTATATAAGAGAAGGCACCTACTACCGTCATATCGAAACGCTAAAAAGAATTCAGAAAAACAGTGATATGCGAAACACCCCGATTCAAGAATTATCTTATACGCAAATCAAAAACTTTCTTTTGTGTGAAACCGGTATGTCACAAAGCATTATAAATAAGGTTTACCTTATGGTTCAAAGAACTTTGAAAGAGGCAATCAAGCGTGGAATTATAATTAAAAACCCAATGGAAGATGTGAAAAAGCCAAAGTCTAAAAAAGTCTTTGAAAAAGTGCGTGCACTTACCACAGATGAAGAACAAAGGTTTTATACGGCGATTACACAGAATGATGTTGAGTATTCCTGGCAGATGTTACTTTCAATGTTTACAGGGATGCGTATGGGTGAAATTAATGCCTTACAAGTAAAAGACATCAACTTAAATTTCAGAACAATCTCTATTGATAAAACAATGGCTCGTGGACTTAAAGGCGAAGCGTTTATTTCACAGAACCCTAAAACCGAAGCAGGCAAAAGGATAATTCCTATTTCTCAGACGGTAATGCCGCTTATTAAGGAAATACTCAAGTTTTGCGGTGCCCACAAAAAGGACGATTATATCTTTATTCACAAAGGCAAATTGATAAACACCGCGCAGGTTAATATGCAGTTTCAGCGTACCATTGAAAAATACGATGTGTTAGACCCCGATATCAAAGGCAAAGTATCCCTTCATTCACTCCGTCACACTTTTGCGACAAGGTGTATTGAAGCAGGTATGCAGCCGAAAGTTTTACAAAAACTTCTTGGGCATGCGGACATTCAAGTTACACTCAACACCTATTGTGATGCATTTGAAAGTTATCAGCAGGAAAATATTGAGAAGGCGGATGCTTACTTTGCAAACCTCGGGTTTTCTTACGGCACTCCGACACAAGCTGTCCGCTTAGAGGCATAAATATTACGGGCATCCTATATAATCGGGTGCCCGACTTTTATTTTTTGTTATACCCAAAACAAGATAAAAGTTTTGGGTATAACGGGTATAACTATTTTGAATAACGTTGAGGTTCTCTCCGTTGCACACTCGTTGCACGCAAATTTTGAAAAATGGCTTAAATAAAGGGCTTAGAGGGTGTAATTATCCAGCCCCCGCAACCAGTCGAGAGCCTTGACACGCAATTCGCGTAATTGAGGTTCTCGTTTTTTATAGTCTGTACCTCGCGTTTTTAACTTGCGTTATGAACATTCAAACCATTTATAGTGGTCATAACGGATTCGAGTTATGACCACTCTTATTTTTATTGTTTTTTCATTCGTTTTGTGGTATCATTTACAAAACTGATTTGTAGGATGTCATACATGAAAAGAATAATCAAATCATTACGCCACATCAATCGGCGTTTATACTTGGCGCTGCTCGTTTTGGGGCTCTGCCCGGCGATCTATACGACGCTTCGCACCTTTTTTATCGGTCAGCTTCCCGGCGAATGGTCTTATTCCATCGCGGGTCAGCTCAGCTGGGTCAATCTGATCTATGAGATCGTGAACGAGGCGATCATCCTGCCCCTGTTCTTCTTTATTGGAAAAGTCGTTTCCGACAAAAAGGAATTCACCAACCGCATAAAGACCGGACTTCTGATCTCGCTCGGCGTCTATTCGGCGCTGTCGGCGGTGATCCTGATATTCGCAGAGCCACTGCTTTCGGCTATGGCGGCGTCGCCTGACATCATCAAGGAATCCGCAGCCTATATCCGCATTGAAGCGGTCGCCAATATCTTCGGGATCCTGTTCAGCTTCGTTTCCGTTGCGCTCGTCACCCTCGGCAAAGACCGTTTCGTCTACATACTGACCGGCGTGAAACTCGTTCTTTGCGTTATTTCGGATACCTTCCTCGTTTCCACCCTGCCCGTTTCGCTGAACCTCGGCGTGAACGGCATCGGCGTTTCCAACATCATCGTGAACGCTTTGCTGTTTGTCACCGCCGTTGTCATTCTTGCAAAACAGGGCTGCCGCATTTTCAGCCGCGGAAAGCTCTCGTTTGCGTGGGCAAAAGACTTTGCGAAGATCGGCGGCATCTCGGGACTGGAATCCTTCGTGCGCAATATCGCCTATATGCTGATGGTGTCGCGCATGGTCAATATGGTGGGCGAGCAAGGGACTTACTGGGTCGCCAACAATTTCATCTGGGGCTGGATGCTCCTGCCGGTGATCCAGTTGGGCGAATTGATCAAGCAGGAGACCGCCACCGACGAAAAAGCGGTCGAGCACAATTCCCTCGGATATTTTTCAATTACCGCGATCGTCTGCGTTCTGTGGGCGGTGCTGATCCCGACCTACAAGCCGTTTATGCAGTACGTTCTCGGCTATTCTGACGTGGACAAGCTATTTGAACTGGTGATGGTCCTGTTCGGTTTTTACGTCCTTTACGCCTTTCAGAATGTGTTTGACTGCACCTTTTACGGCAGAGGTAAAACCAACTATATGCTGTTCGAATCGGTCGTCACCAACACGGTCTATTACGGAACGTTCTTCATTCTGTATCTGACCGGCGTATGGACGCCGACCCTCCTCGGCATCGCTTTGATGTTCGGTATCGGTAACGCCTTTGACAGCGTCGTTTCCGCCGTCGCCTACGGGTATTTCCTCAAGAAAAACAAGTACAACATCCTGAGAGTTGAATGATTTGATCCTATGTACCGGAGCAGGTTTTCCTGCTCCGTTTTTTAGTTTATCAATAAAAATGCAAAAATGCATAACAGGCGAGTTCAAATATATATTGATAAAACGATAGTTTTTTTGTATAATATAGAAGTAAAAAAACAAAACGGAGGGAAACAATGGATATAAAAGCAGTAAAGTTCAGAGAAAACGGCTTTTACGGTCAGCCTTTCGCCTTTGGCGGAGAAGAGGGCGCTGAAAAGTTTGACCCGAATATACGTTACAGAGGCAGTTTGCAAAACTATCTTATAGATACGGGCGACGAGGTTATACTTGTCGACACGGGACTGCCTGCCGGCACACCGGAGGAAAAGCCCGATGAAACAAGTCCCGCTTACACCGGCCGTGATATTTGCAGTTATATGGAGGCGCTTTCAAAACTCGGTTACACTCCCGATAGTGTGACAAAGATTTTGCTCACTCACAAACACGCCGACCACTCGGGCGAATTGCGTTCTTTCCCGAATGCAAAAATATACGTTAATGCCGACGAAATCACCGCCGACGAACTTGCGGGAATTGATAATATAGTACCGGTACATTTTACTGACGGTGCATACTATAATTTCCCAGAGAGCCAAAAAATAACCGAAAAAGTAACCTTTATAAAAGCAAAAGGACACACAAACGGCAACAGTATTGTTATAGTTGAAGACGGCGGACTTTTCTATATGCTTCACGGTGATATAACCTACGTTGACGAGGCTTTATACGAAAACAAGTTGTCGGTTGTTTTTGAGGATAAAGCTGCGGCGAGAGAAACACTTGACCGTGTACGTGAGTTTATCAGAAATCACCCGACCGTATATTGCGGCACCCATACGCCGCAGGGATATGAAAACCTTGAGGCCAAAAGGGTTATGGATCTTGATAATCCGGTGGAAACCGTATTTGAGGAATACGATTTTTCCGATAACGAGTCAAGCGGCAAATATGTTTGTTCGGTATGCGGATATGTTTACGATCCCGCCGAGCACGACGGCGTAGCCTTTAGCGATTTGCCCGATGACTTTGTTTGTCCCCGTTGCAAACAACCTAAAGCCAAGTTTAACAGAGCATAAAAGAAGTGCTTTCGCATTTGCGAAAGCACTTTTTACTATTTTTTTTCAAACGTTATGTCTAGTTTCGGGTAAACGGCGGCAGTTAATTAAATGATACGAAAGACTTTTATTTATTGACCGGTTATGCTATAATATCATTGCTTTTAATGATAGAAAATCATAAGGAGAAAACTGATGTTAAGGAACACAGTAAAGCCAAAAAAGAAATACTTGATTGCGCTTGAGGAAACACGCAGTATTGTTGCTCTTGTGGCAGGGGTACTGATTTTTGTTTTCGCACTCTCATCAATATTTATGATGGCGGAAGAATACAAGGGGCATTATGAGCACCCGTTGAAATATTTTACGGTATGGGCGAATATTATATCGGCTACATCGGCGGCGTTTATGATACCGTACGCCGTTGAGGGCATCAGGAAAAAGAGGTTTGTTCTACCCCGCTGGATAGTGTTGTTTCAGTACGCTGCCGCAAACTGTCTTGCCATTACAATGATTTCTGCGTTGACGATTATACTTCCCACGCAGGGAGTTTTTGCGGTACAGCGCAACAATTTTTGGCTACATATAGTTACTCCCGCACTCACAATAATCCTCTTTCAAAGTGTTGAAACAGGTATCAATTTCAAACGCCTGGAGTTGTTTTTGACACTAATACCTTATTGGGTTTATATGGCGGTATATTTTTTTAATGCCGTAATAATCGGAGAAAAAAACGGCGGTTGGCCTGATTTTTATATGACTAAAGCCTTCTGGCCTGTTTGGATATCCGCTATTATGATGCTGATACTCGGCTTTTTAGTTTCGATAATACTGTTTATTATACATAATAAACTGGCGAAAAAAAGTTGGGAACGTATCAAAAAAATGTGGAGTAAAGACCTTGAGCCTGTGCAGTTGCTTGTTGAGGCATTTGGGCTTGGCAGATATATTGGTGAAAAATATAAAGATGGTGAAATAATCATACCGATTGATATTTTTACGGTTATGTCTAGTCAGTATGACATACCCCTTGAAAAAATCACAAATGCTTATGTGAAAGGGGCTTTAGACGTCTTTGAGGAAAGGAACCGAGAGGGATGACAAACTTTTTTTGGTTACATAAAAAATATTATATCGCCGCAAGTGCAAAGGGGTTTTCCTGTTTTTCGCTGCCGCACCTTGTTTGGCTGGCTGTTCTGCTTATAGGTATAGTGCTTTTAACTCGTTTTTATATTAAACTTAAAAGTGAGCAGCGCAACAACCTTAGAAAAAGCCTTGCCCTTTTTCTTATTTTGTTTGAAATAGCGAAACAGTGTTTTGTAGGGTTGACGGGCGATACCGTTTCAACCCATTTGCCTTTACATATTTGCAGTTTTGCGGTATACACGATTTTGATAGATGCGTTATGGCCCGATAACCGCTTTTTCAAATCGCCTTTATGCTATGCTTTCCTGCCTTCAGCCTTTATGGCGTTAATATTTCTTAATGCCACCAAATATCCTCCGCTCAGCTTTTATACGATACACCATTTTATACCGCACGCTCTAATTGTAGCATACATAATTGCGAGATATTCAGCCGGTGAAATACGTATTTGTTATAAAGGCGTGTGGTCAACCTTTTTTGCAATAGGCGCTTTGGCAATACCGATTTATTTTATAGACAAGGCGTTTGATGTGAACTTTATATTCTTAATGAACCACAGCAACAATCCGGCGCTTATGTTTATTTGGAATATATCCGGCGGAACAGGTGGTATTTCATATATTATAGCTCTTGGCGTACTTGTGCTTATTGTAATTCACTTCACATTTGGCATTTTTGTTGCAATAGAAGCGCTCGAAAAACGTTTTTTGAAAAACAAAGTTAATGCGAGTTAAAAACATACGGAAACACCCCTCTTGAATGCAAATTCAAGAGGGGTGTTTTATATTGTAAAACAATTAGTCTACACGGACAGTTTATTCTTATAAATCTTTTTTAAGATAAACTCCCAAACGATGCGGTATATAACAATAACTGCAAGGGTAAGTGCAAAGTTAAGCGCACTTTCTCCGATTTTTACTCCGTACTGTCCGAGCGCTCTCGGCTCTATGCCGGTAAGCCTTGCAATAAAGGTTGAAATCACTATATGTACTAGCAAAATCGGAAGTGAGCGGAAGCCGATCCAAATAAGCGCTTTATTAAGAAGCGGTATTTTTTCAAGAAGACGGCTTAGGCATACTACCATAAAGGGTGCCATTATTCCGTAAAGTACGCAGGGGAAAACATCCAGCGCTCCGTTGTACATAAATATACCTGCGGCAAATGCGCCTGCGCCGCCAAACTTAAATTGAATTAACATAATCAAAGCAAGTGTCACAAGAGAGTTGATAACCATCCATTTTTTAGAGGTGAAATCTTTTGACAGTACTTTGTGTTTGCCGAACATTGCGCCTATAAGTATAAGCGCCGTTGCCATAGGCACGTTTTGAATATTGAGGGGAAGTCCTTCTCCCATACTGTCAACAAAGAGATTAAGGAAAAAGGAAATAAAGACAAGACCTGATGTTACAGAGAAAAAGCGTTTCATCGAGACAAGAGTCCAGTCGGCAATAAGGAAGAAAAGGATATCTGCAAAGAACATTATAACTATAAACCAAAACGTTCCTACAACAGTTGTAAACGGAATACCTTTTGTAACAGCGCCCATAGTCTGAACATCTGCGGTTGAATGGCGGCTTAATAAAAATGCGAGGTACTGTTTAGCGCATTCTTTAAGGGTCATAGTCGAGGTGATTAGGTTATAAGCCGTTGTCATAATCCATATTGTGATAGAATAAATGAAGTAAGGTTTTACAAGTTGCAAGGTGCGGCGTTTGATAGACTGCCACGGTGTACGTTTACCGGGCTGGTAATAATAGCCCGAAAGGGTAAAGTAAAAGGGCATAAGCCAAACGCCTGTAATTGCCATAACAATCAGGTACCACTCTGGATAGTCAAATATATGTACCTGCATAACAAGTAAAATGCCTATTGCCTTGGCAATATCATGGGCAAAATCACGATCTTTTTTTATAAGCGGGTTTTTAATATTTTCAGACATACTTTTCACCTCAAATTAAGTTTTGCCAAAACGTCTTTTTTAAGGGTTATGGCGTCTACTTTTCCGCTGCCGAGCAGGGGGAACTTATCCACAACAACAAAATAAGCCGGAACTTTATACTTTGCGAGTTTAGCCGACAAGGTTTTTCTTGCAAAGTCTTCGTCAAAGGTTGCTCCTTCTTTCATCATAATTACGGCGGCAACCTCTTCGCCGAGCATTTCGTGCGGAACGCCGATAACTTTAACATCGGCAACACCGGGGAGTTTTGCAACTTCATCGGCTATCTCACCCGGAGAAATATTCTCACCGCCACGGATAATCAAATCTTTTGCACGACCGACAAGTTTCAAATAGCCGTCCGGCAAAATGATACCGAGGTCTCCCGTGGCGAGCCAGCCTTCGTCATCAAGCGGTTGGTTTTCAATGGGGAGGTGGTAATAGCAAACAATCATTTCCCTTGAACGTATATATATTTCTCCCGATTCTCCGTCCGGAACCTTTTTTCCGTTTTGAGGATTTCTGATCTCGATTTCAATGCCGTTTGCATTTGTGCCGACCGTTTGCGTGATATGTTCAAAGGTGTCTTCATAATGGGTTATAGTGATTACGGCGTTTTCGGACATACCGTATATATTACAAAAATGGTTATTCGGCAGTAAAGAGTGAAGCATGGTCATTTGTGATTCACTTGTTGCGGAGCCGCCAAGAGCCGACACACGCAAGGAAGACAGGGCTTCGGGAGTAAAAGTCGGCTGCTGAATCATAGCAAGGAGCATAGTAGGAACGGTGTTGAAAATAGTGCAGCGCTCTTTTTCTATTATATCAATCATAGTTGCAGGCTTGTTGTCTACGGGAATATAAGAAACGCAACCGTACAAAAGTCCTATTCCGATGCAGGAAGCAAAGCCGAACACATGGAAAAAGGGCAAAAATGCGCAGGATTTGTCTTCGTTTGTAAAATCGCACTCTGCGCTTATGGCCTTAACGGAATTAAGAAGATTGAAAGAAGAGGAAAGAACCGCCTTCGGTTTTCCCGTTGAGCCGGAGGTGAAAATAACAACGCTCGGATCGTCGAAATGGAATGTTTCACTGTATTTATCCGAAATAGAGTCATACTCAGAAAGTCGCTTTGTAAAATCCACACCCATACCGATATCATACATATATGTTATAGCAGATCTGCCGCCAAGCAAAGCGGCGGAGAAAATACCGAAATCGGTGATTCCCGGTATAGCGCCGTAGCAAAGATGTGTAATATCGCCGATTTGCGCAAGGGAAGCAATTTCGTCGGGCTTAAGACCGTAGTTTACAAGCAGCGCAATAGCGCCGAGTTTTTGCACCGCAAAAAAGGTTATGATCCAGTTAATAGAGTTCGGTGAGCATATTCCGACGTGGGAACCTTTTTTAACACCGGCTTTAGCCAAATCGTCGGCAACTATCTGCGACAGACGGTCAATATCTTTCCAGGTGTAACTGCGACCGGCAAAGACAAAGGCAAGGGTGTCGTCTGCACGTTTTTTCAAAAGTTCTTTGAAACTGAGATGACAGTCGACCTCACTTTTCTCTTTAAGTGTGTAGGATAAAATGTTAGAAAATCCCGTAACCTGAAAAACATCTGCGATAAGTTCGCTCACATTGATAATATGCATGGTGTTTTCCGAAAGTTTCTTTCGGGCAACGAGTAAAACTCGAAGTCCGGCGGATGTTATATAATCCGTTTTGTCAAAATCAATGGTCAAATCAAGGTCACTGTAATCAAGGTCAAGCAGAGCCTCGCTGAGCTTTGGCGCTGTTTCCGTATCAATAGTTCCCTCGGTTGTGACGACCACCTTGTTGTCGTTTTTTGTAACACTAATAAGCAGCATCAGTACATCCCCTTATTTTTTTATAGACTGTATTTTATTATGCGATATAACGCATTGTGTATTTGTTAGGCTTTTTAACTTAGAAAAGCACACGCCCTATTATACCAAAAGATTTATGCGGCTTAGTGGGCTTAAACAATTGTCAGTATATCGGAAAATCCCGTAACCTCAAATATTTCCATAACGCCTTCGCAAACGTTACAAACCTTCATCTCGCCTTTACTGTTCATTATTTTTTGAGCCGAAAGCAAAACCCTCAGTCCTGCGGACGATATATACTTAAGGTCTGCAAAATCGAAAACGAGTTCTTTTATATCGGAAATAATCTCATTTATCGTTTTGTCAAGTTCCGGCGCAGTTGTGGTATCAAGTTTTCCTTTAAGAGCCAGAATTGCCTTTTGGTTTTCGATGTTCTTTGTAATTTCAAGCATTCAGATTTCTCCTTTAGAAGTGTTTTTATTGTATATCGGTCAGTTTGAGATCTTTGGTTTTGCGCAAAGCAATCGCATTGACGATTACCGTAAATACAACGGTGAGCACTGCGGCAATAATCCAGGAAATAAAATTGACCCTTCTGTCGAACTGGAAGAAAGCCTGTTCGAGTATTCTGATTATTCTATATGCTATTGCAGAGCCCACGGCAAAACCGAACAATATGCCGAGAATGGTTGTAAATACCGTTTCTCTGATAACATATTGTTTAACCTCTCTTACGGTAAAGCCGTTTATTCGCATAATGATAAGTTCACGCTTTTTGCCGTTTATATACATATTAGTAAGGTTGAGTTGAACAACAAGCGCCATAATCGCCGCTATTGCAATAAAGAGAACAACTACCGAGTCCACCGTTGAGTTTGAAGCTTCGACTGTCGATCTGTCGTCATCATATGGTGCGATGCCTTCAAAACCGTCAACCTTTTTTAGTTGTTTTTCAAGATCGGTAGCATTTGCCCCTTTAAGACGGACAAAATAATTGTTGTATGTAACATCGTCACCGAAAACCTGTTTATAATAATCGGGCGATATAACGATACTTCGTCCTATATAGTTTTCAAACACGCCGGCAATACGCAAGGTGGCGGTTTTTGTGCCGTTTAAGGTTATCTGGAACTCGCTGCCTTTATCTAAGTTATACAGTTCGGCAAACCGTCTTTGAATTAAAGCGCCGTCGGTTTTATTGTCGAAGGCTTTTCCAGTTTTCCAATCTCTTATACGACGGAAATTGTCAATCGACTTTATATCTCCGCAGTAAAGTTCGGCAACCTGCATACCGCCTGTTTTGTAGGTGACGGTTGTTCTTAATAGTTTTGTGTATTCGGTCTTTTCAGCATCTAGTATTTTTTCTATTCGGGTTTCGGCATCTAATGCGGCGCCGTCATAGGAAACGCTTATATCATACTGCAACATTTTGTTATAATGTATTTTTTCGGAATTGCTGAGTGAGAACTTAAGCGTAATACCGATTATTATAAGCGCACAGCAACCTGCCACGCTGACAACGGTTACAATAACACGTTTAAGATCGGTTTTCATATTAAGTAAAATCAAACGGGAGTAGAGCGAAAGCCGTCCCTTTCCGCCGGTCTTTTTGTTTGCGCCCGGCATTTTAGGTTGCATAAGGCGAACAGCCGGTTCACTTAAAAGTTTAACACTTGCAAACCAAACCGAAACAAACGACAAAATAATACTTGCAATAATAGCAACTACCGCAGGAATAATGTCAACCGTCGGTTTTGAAATATCAAACCAGTAATACTTTGCAAATCCGTTTAACATCATAGGCTCTATAATGTAATATGCTGCCGCAATACTTAAAAACGCACCTATTATCGTGGCAGATACGCCGAAAACAATATATTTTGCAAAAATCTCACGGTTGAAAAAGCCGAGCGCCTTGGTTGTTCCGATCTCGGAACGTTGCTCGTCAACGATTTTTCCTACCGTAGCAACAATAACAAGAGCGCCTACTGCGACAAACAGCAGGGAAAAGGTCATTTTGATATTTGAAAAGTTTTCACTGCCTATAATCATTTGAACAAAACTTGCGTTTCCCCTGCTGTCAAACAATAACCATTTGCACTTTTCTATTTCATCAAACTGTTTTTTTGCGTCCTCTAATTTTAGTTTTCCCTCGTCATATTCGGTCAGACTGTCTTGATATTCGGCTTCACCTTCGGCGATTTTAACCTTTCCGTCTTCAAGAAGTCTTTTGCTTGAAATAAGTTCCCTGACGCCTTGTTCATATTTATTCTTTTGCTCATTATATAGGGATACGCCCGAAATATATTCGCTATGCCTGTTATCCCACTCGATACAGGCGTTTGAAAGTGCCTTATAACCGTCAATAGCGGTTGCCGCCGTTTGCAAAAGCGTTTCTTTTATGGCGTCCATATCATAAACGTCGCCGATTTTCGGTGCGTCCGATTTTTGAGTAAGTTCATAAATTGCCACAAGCAATTCTTCGGGAACGTCGGCGATATCGATAATGGGCGCCTTAACATCCTCGATTTTTTCACTCAAATCCAAACGGACGGTATCGGTTATATCAAGGTATTTTGCCGTTTCTGACGGGTTGTCAACATCGGCGGTTTTAACACTCGCCCAATTTACGAGATTTCGGTCTTCTTCACTTGTAAATATTTGTTCATATGCTTCTTTTACGGCGTTTCGTATTTGGGCTTTTGCAGCCTCGATTTCGGCAAAGCCGTTTATAAGTTCCTGCTTTCCGCTTAAAAGTTTGGCTTTTGCTTTGTCAAGTTCCGCCTTTGCGGCTATGAGTTGTCTTTCGCCGTAAATTACTTTTTCTTCGCCAACCTTTAGTTCTTTTGCCTTATCGTCAAGCAGTCGTCTTGCTTCTTCAAGTTGTTTAAGGGCTTCGTCAAGCGTTTTTTCTCCACTTGTTATCTCTTCACCGGCCGTACTTTTAACCTCGTTCAAACGGCGCTCGGTATTTATTACCGATAATTTCTCTATCCGTTTCATAACCTTGCTGACGAGATTGTCATATTCTTTTGAAAAGCGGTTTGTTTTATCAGGCTTGTCAATAACAACTTCCGCTTTCATATAGCCGCCGTCAAGAGCCTCACTGTCAAAAGCGTCCATATTGACAAAAACATACGCCAAACCCGGAACGAGTATATTTGTATGGTCGGCGTGTTTTGCAATTCCGGTGATAACGTATTCACTGTTTTTAAGGTACTCTGCGGTATTGCCTTTAACATCCACTAGAGAAATATTGTCGCCGACTTTAAGTCCTAATTCGTCGGCGGTTTTTTGCTCAATGGCACACTCGTTATTTCCTTTTGGCAACCTGCCTTTTACGGATACGGAGAGATTTATACGTTTTGAAACCGAAATAACGTCAACGCTCGCTAGGTTTTCGGCAAAGCGGAGTTTTGCGCCGGTGTATCTTATAGGCTCAACATCTTTAACACCTTTAATCTTGCTGATATCTTGTATATCTTTTTCGGTAAAAAGAAGTGTGGAAACCATTTCAATATCACGGAAATTAAGGCTGTCATAAATATCGGAACCGTTTTTGCGGAGTGCAGTTGCGGTATAGCCGATACCCAAATATGCGGTAACACCCATTACGGCGATAAGAATAATTGAAAGGAAAGAAACCTTCTGCTTTACAATATTCCTGATACAATCAATGAACTGTGTCTTTTTCATACCAAATCACCACACAAGTTCTTTCGCATGCAGAGGATGCATATTCTTTTTGATACTTACTATTTTTCCTCCACGCACTTTTATTACACGGTCTGCCATTTTTGCAATTTCGGGGTTGTGTGTAACCATCATAACGGTTGCCCCGTCGTTTCTGACGATATCTTCAATGACACCGAGCACCTCAATACTTGTTGTGTAATCGAGCGCCGCCGTAGGCTCATCGGCAAGTATGAGTTTCGGTCTTTTAACTATAGCACGGGCTATCGAAACACGCTGTTGTTGACCGCCCGATAATTGAGCAGGATAATTATCCGCCTTGTCTTTAAGCCCGACTTTATCAAGCGCCTCTACAGCAGACATAGGATTATCCACAAGTTCGGCAATAAACTGCACGTTTTCAAGCGCAGTAAGGTTAGGCATAAGGTTATATGACTGGAATATAAAACCTACATAGTTTCTGCGAAATGCCGTAAGGTCCTTATCGGACGGATGAGAAAAATCTTTATCTTCGATTAAAAGTGTACCGTCGGTCAAAAAATCCATACCGCCTACAATGTTCATCATTGTAGATTTGCCGCAGCCCGACTCACCTAATACCACGACAAACTCATTTTTGTATATATCGAGGTTTATTCCTTTAAGCACTCTTGAAACCCCGTCGCCCGAGGGGAACTCTTTTATAACGTCTTTCAGCACGGCGAGAGTTTCTTTTTTCTCGCCAAAATCAACCAAAAGTCCTTTTTCTTCTATAGTTATTGCGGCGAGTGATGCCATACGTTCGCAAAGTTGCAGTTCATCCCTTTCATAAAGACTTCCGTCTTTTTTATTGACTATCTGAACACAGCCGATTACTTCGTGAAGGTTGTTAAGCGGAACACATATCATAGTCCTTGTGGCAAGACCGTTATCGTCAAAAACCGTTCCGTCAAAACGGCGGTCGTTTGCCGCATCTTCTACTATAACGGATTTGCCCGTTTTTGTTACAACGCCCTCAATACCGAGCCCGTTTTCAACGGTTATATTTGAAATATCTGCCGGACCAATATGAAACAGCGGAGAGAGGCGGTCGGTTTTTGTGTCTAAAAACCAAATCGCACCCGCTTCGCTGTTAAGAGTTTTCACAATTATTTCAAGGCTTCCCGATAACGCATCTTCAAGGTTATCAACCTCAAGAAGTTGTTCCATAATCTGCCAAGTTGCCTTTGTAAAACGCTTTTCCTCTGCCATATTTGTACCCCTGCCTTAATAAATTAAGTGTATATCTATTATATTTTATTTTTACTATGCAGTCAAGAATATATATTTTTATTTGGCTTTTGAAGACCGAAAAAAACCTTATCGGGTTGAGTGTATTTTATTTTGTAATGACAGGTACTGAAAAAAACAAAACTGACTTCACTTATAATCGGAAGTCAGTTTTATTTATTATAATTCATTATTAACTACCATAAGGAAAGTGCTTGTTCTACATACAATTTGCAACAGTCTTTTATCACTAATCATCTTCAAACATTTCGTCAAGTTCCAGCAAGTCATTTTCCGGAGTTTCCTCGTCTTCATTTATAATGCGGTCTAAATGGGCGAACTCAAGTCCCTGCTTTGCGGCGCTTAGTTTTCCGTCATTATTAAAATCAAACATATTTCCGAATATTCCCATTATAAAAACTCCTTTTTTAACGTTATGGAAATATTTTAACAAAGCCAAAGTACAAAAGACCGTACAGTTATTTTACAAGTTCAAACTCCATTTTCACGGGGTTGTGGTCTGAATAGGCAAACTTTGTATCTATAACCTCGGATGATTTGACCTTTATATTATTGGTGACCAAAAATCCGTCGATAGTCAGAACATATTGCCCTTTATGATATGCGGAGTCGGCATTACGGCAGGTGGGAACGGGATTTTCCTCATCAATAGGCGCTACAAGTGTAACGTCATACCCGTCAAGTATGCCGTCGGGTAAAGGTTGAGCCCACGTGTATTCTATATCTGATTTACCAAAGTATTTTGACGAATCGCCCAAAATATCTTTGTTAAAGTCGCCGCCCGCAACGCAATAATTACCTTTTTTATATTCGTTATCTATGTCTTTCAAGATAATTTCAAGTTGACTGTTGGCAATTTTGCCGTCGGAAGTATAGGCGGATAGGTGGAAGTTATAAAGAACAAGATATTTTCCGTCTTTTAGTTTAACATAAGACTTTGAGTAACAGCGGTCAAGGTCTAAAAACTTTGTAAAACCTGTTTCTATAGGCAGTTCAAAACGTTGCCCCTTTTCTATGTTTGCAAAAGAAAAGGTCATAATGCCCGATTTTGAAGCGCCGTGCGGTTTAATAAACGGATAAAACAGGAAAGGAGAATCGTAGTTTTGAGCAAAGGTAAAACTGTATTTACCAAGCGCCTCTTTAAGATATTCCCGCTCATCAAAATGGTATGAACGGGTTGAGTCAATATCAACCTCTTGAACAAAATAGAAATCGGATTTTTGGGTGTTTAAGAAGTTTGCTATGTTTTTTAAGTTTTTATCAAGCCTTTCTTCACTCCACGCCCAAGACTCACTGCCGCCGTCCATAAAAAAGCCGTAGTCAGACTCATAGGCGCCAAAGCCTATGTTATAAGATGTTATGGTATAACTGTTTTTGTCCACAATATCGGCGCCGGTGCCACCGACCGTGATATCGGTATCGCCTATACGGTGATAATCAATAAATACGTATGCTAAATATCCGCCGACTGTGACTAAAACTATGCAAAGGAAAATACAAATCGCTTTAAGGGTTATTTTTAGTGCTTTTTTCATAAAAATGCCCTCCTTTTTTATTATTTTATCATAGAGAAAAAGGTTTTTCAATTATTTTGTCTTAGCCCAAATCCATATACGGTTTTGGTGGTTAAAATATCAAAATAATTTATACTTAAAGAGGGTGAAATAAAACAAGATTTCTACAAAAGTAAATAATAAAACAAATAGACAGATAAAACTTGATTTGATATAATTTATATAACAAACAATAAGGAGGAGTTTGCTTGAATCTATATCGTAAGCCTAAAATAGGTCTTCTTTTTATAGGCGCCGAGCGTTTTCAGCCGTTAGGCGAGGGAACAAAGGACGGTACGTATAAAGAGAGAAAAGCAATTGAAACCCAAAAATATATCGACCGTATGAGCGAGTTTTGTGACGTGGTTACGGGTGAAACCGTATACACAAGAGAAGCCGCCGACGAAGCGGTTAAAAAGTTCTACAACGAAAAGGTAGACGGAGTTGTCGCCTGTTTTCTTTCCTGGGCGGAGGACTTTGCGTGGATACGTTTTCTCAGAGAGTTGCCTCCAATGCCGCTTATGTTAGTATCTTTTGTAAGGGATAGCCTTTCTATCACAGATACAAACGATGAAAACCAGTTTGTCGACTTTTTGTCCGCCGGTGCGCTTGTAGGTTTTCAAGAGGCAAGCGGTTCTTTCCGCCGTTTCAACCGTCCTATGAGTGACCTATGTATCGGTACCGTAGACCAGGTTATGCCGAAACTGCGCACTTTTGCCAACGCCGCTAAAGCCCGTGCTGTTTTGCGCAGTTCAACGCTTGGTTTACTCGCTTGTTATAACGAGGCTATGTGGGCTACCTATGTTGATCCGTATAATATTTATATGAAGATAGGACCCGAAATCCACTTTATTTCGGTTGCCGAGGTTGCCGAAGAGGTTGAAAAAACCGATGATAAGGTTATTGATAATATAGTCAAAGACCTATGCCACAGATACAAAGTTTATGATAACGTTGATTTTGAAAAGTTCCACGCCTCAGTAAAAGCCACCTATGCTATGGAGCAGGTTGCAAAACGTTACGGCGTTGACCTTTTGGTGCTTAATGATATTGATACCGTGCTCTTTGAGTTTGTGGGACTTCGCCCCGGCTTTACCCCCCTTGATCCTAAAGAGGAGCGTGTCACCGTTCCTGAGGGCGATATCGGCGGCGGACTTGCCACCTATATACTCCAGATGCTTGGCGGAAAACCGGCTAACTTTATTGAACCGTTCTACATAGACCACGAAAACGGACGCTTTATCGCAGGACACGCCGGTCCTAACCATTATCACAGCGGAGAAGATAATACTATTATCGCCCGTGACGAGCGTTTTGCAAAATCACAGTGGAAATATGCCGGCGCACCTTTTGCATGGCACGTATTCCCGGCAGGAATTAAGACTATGCTTCATATGTCGGAAAAAGACGGCAGGATGAAAATGGTTGCCACTCTTGTTGAGTGTTTACCGACAAAACACTATCTTGCTAGTTATTCTCACGCTGATTTCAGACCGTTAAATGGCACACCGGAAGAACTTTTCCAAAAGATTTGCGAAAACGGTGTCACCCAGCATTACGGTATCGTTGACGGCGACCACCTTGACGAACTTGAAATGCTGGCACACCTTTGCGACTTTGATTTTTCGAGAATTGATTGAAAGGAGAAACCACTATGAAAAAAATACTGCTTATCACCTTTGATAAGGGCGACGACCAGGAGGTTTTATATCCCCATTATCGTATGCTTGAAGAGGGATACGAGGTGACTGTTGCCTCTATGGAGAAAAGAACACTCCATTTCAAACATTTTCTCACTATGGACGTTGATAAAAACATCGCCGACTGCAAAGGCGAGGATTATGACGGCCTTATTCTCCCGGGCGGTACCGCTCCTGAGAAACTTCGTTTATCAAAAGATGTTATCCGTGTCGTAAAAGAAATCTTTTTGGCAGGAAAACCCGTTTGCGCCGTTTGTCACGGACCGCAACTGCTTATTTCCGCCGATTTGCTGCGTGGGAAAAAAGCCACCTGCTATCCCGGCGTTGCCGACGACCTTAAAAATGCAGGCGCTCTTTATGAGGATGCGCCCGTTGTTGTTGACGGAAACTTAGTTACGTCACGTCGTCCCGAAGACCTGCCATATTTTATGCGTGAGTTTGTTGCGCTATTAAAGAAGTAAAAAAATAAAAGATATATAAAGGAGACTTTTATTATGAGTTTTATGTTCAACCCTTTCCCGTACAATGACCCCAATGCAGTCAACCATATTGCAAATGACGGTTCTGTAGATCTCGGTCGTACCGCTATCGGTAACGCACAGGTTGCCGCCGTTCTTGCTAAGGCTATTAAGCCGGGCACGGTTGTTTCCATTGACGGTTATGCTACCGCTCCGTTTAATGCCGTAGTTGCGCTTCTTCCCGCAAATGTTCGTCTTATTTCGGTTGCTTCTATCTATAAGACAGCTGATGAACTTGACGCTCTCTTTGCTGATTATCTTCCCGAAGACCGTGAAAAAGACCCGGTATTACTTTACGGAAAACTGTTCAAAGAGGGATACAAGGGTATTTTCGACGAGGCTAAACTTGCCGCTCTTCGTAAAGAACTTGAGGCAAAAGGCGATGTTTGCACCGTAATTTACGGTAACGGCGCCGCTTCAGAGCCTTTGGCTGACCTTGTTGATACTAAAATCTATGTTGACGTTACACCGAAAAAGGCTGTTCTTAATATCAAAGCCGGCGGTTATCGCAACTTCGGTAACGATAAAGACCTTCCTTTCAAAGTTACTATGCGCCGTTGCTACTATGTTGACTTTGAACTCGGTTTCTCACTTCGTTGCAAACTTCTTGCCAATAACGATCTTGATTACTATATATGCGCTGACGATCCGACCAACCTCAAGATTTTGCCGGGTGACGTTCTTCATGCACTTGTTTCCCGCACACTTGACTATCCTATCCGTCAAAGACCTGTATATCTTGAGGGCGTTTGGGGCGGCTATCTCACAATGAAAGAGAGAAACCTCCCGAAAGAGATGAAAAACTGCGCTTGGGTATTTGATATGATACCTATGGAAGTTTCTACCGTTGTTATTATGGACGGTAAAGAGTTCGAGTTCCCGTACTACGTTCTTGTTGCCGCTGAAGGCAAAAAACTTATGGGTCAGAAATGTCTTGATGAGTTCCACGGTTTCTTCCCGATCCGCTTTAACTATGACGATACTTTCCATTCTTCAGGAAATATGTCTATTCAGCTTCATCCGGATGCAGACTTTGTTGTTCCGAACCATAACGAACTCGGCAGACAGGACGAGAGTTACTATATAGTTCAAACCGCTCAGCGTGCCCGTACCTATTTAGGCTTTAACCGTGGCGCTGACCCCGAAGAGTTTATCGCCGAGGTTAAACGTTCCGAAAAGGATCACAAACCCGTTGACTATCAAAAATATATCTACAGCGTTGAGAGTAAACCCGGTATCCAGGTTATGATTCCTGCCGGTACTATCCACGGTTCAGGTAAAAACCAGCTTATCCTTGAGATCGGCTCTTTGACCGTTGGTTCTTACACCTATAAGATGTATGACTATTTGCGCAAGGACCTTGACGGAAATCCCCGTCCTATCCACACCTATTTCGGCAACATCAACTTGAAGCGTGAAATGACTCAGGATTATGTTGAAAAGAACCTTGTAAACGGCGGTTATCGTGTTGTTCGTGAAAACGGCGACGCTAAAGAGGTTGTTGTAGGTGAGTGCGATAAACTTTATTTCTCACTCAGAAACCTTATTTTCGGCGACTATATGGACGACAATACAAACGGTGATTTCCACGTTCTTTCCCTCGTTGACGGTGAAGACGTTACCGTTCGTTCAAAGAAAGATCCGTCACTCAAGTTTGATATGAAATATCTTGACATAGTAGTTGTTCCGGCTGATTTCGGCGAGTATGAGATAATAAACAACAAGCCTGAAACCTGGACTACTATCCACAAGACCCTCTTAAAAAGATGAGAAAGTTTCTGTTTGCGCTGGATATCGGCGGAACATACTTAAAAGCCTGTCTTTGTGATACAAACGCCACCCCGATTGACAGTTCTTTTGATAAAGAACCTGTCAATTCGGACGGGGAGTTAAAAAGTATCAAAGAAGCATACGGAAGACTTATTTCACGTATGAATAAAAAGGCTGAAGATATGGGCGGATTTATTGCCGCCGTTGCCGCTGATATACCCGGTCCTTTCGATTTTAATGCAGGAGTCAGCCGTATGGAGCATAAGTACACTTCTCTGTACGGCGTGCCTCTCCGCCCGTGGTTTCGTGAAATACTCGGCAATATACCGGTTTACTTTATCCACGACTCTTCCGCATTTATAAGCGGAGCTTCCACCTCCCACCCCGACGTTAAAAACGCCGCCGGTGTTATGATAGGTACGGGACTCGGCTTTGCGGTTATGAAGGACGGAAAGGTGCTTGAAAACGAGAAGGGCGGTCCTGCTCGCTCGATATATACGGCTCCATATAGAAATAAAACCGCTGAGGATTATATCTCAGGCAGGGCGGTTGTAAATCGCTATAATGAGTTGTCCGATAAAAAGTGCGACAACGCTAAAGAAATCGGCGATATGGCTGAGGCGGGAACTGACAGTACCGCCTATAAGATTTATAGCGACCTCGGTGTTTTCATAGCCGAGGTTATCGCCCCGATACTAAAAGAGTACGGCACAGAGGCGCTCTATCTCGGCGGACAGATTTCAAAATCTTTTCCGCTGTTTGAAAAGACCCTTCGTGAAGGATTAAAAGACGTTTCCACCATAAAAATTATAGAACAGGCGAAAGACCTCGACCTTGCGCACCTGAAAGGCGTTGCAAACTGGGCTAAAACTCACCACCCCGAAGTATTGTCTAAACCCTACCCGATGAAACTCGGCGCAGTGCTTAAAGATATCGTTTGGGGCGGAGAGGCACTCGCTAAAGAGTATAACAAAGGCGAGGGAAAAATCGCTGAGGCGTGGGAACTGACCGTTCACCCTGAGGGCATAAACAAGATAGAAAACGGCGAACTTTGCGGAAAACTTTTGTCCGATTATTTAGGAACCGACAAGGATTTTCCGATTATGATAAAACTCATAGACGCTAACGACCGCCTCTCTATTCAGGTCCACCCCGCAAAGACGGAAATGTGGGTCGTGCTTGACGCTAAGCCGGACGCCAAACTCGTCTACGGGCTAAAGGGAAAGTTTAGTGAAAGTGAGTTCAGAAGTGCGCTTAAAAACGGAAAGTGTGAGGAACTGCTAAACTTTGTTCCCGTGAAGAAAGGCGACGTTTTCTTTATCCCGCAGGGACTTGTTCACGCCATAGGCGCCGGTATTTTGATAGCCGAAATCCAGGAAAACTCTAACGTGACCTATAGGGTTTATGACTACGGCAGACTCCAAAACGGAAAACCCCGTGAACTCCACGTTGACGAGGCTATGAAGACCATCCGTGATTTTTCGGATAGCGAGATAGAATCTATCCGCTATGAAATGGGCAAAGAGGATGAAAACACCCTTGCTGACTGCTCGCTTTTCTGCACAAAGAGATTTAAGGTGGAAAATGAGTATAAACTAAAAACTTATGATACCTTTGTTTGTCTTATTTGTGCCGCAGGTGCCGGCACCGTAAACGGTGAAAAAATGATAAAAGGCGACTCCTATTTCCTGCCGAAAGGATTAGAAAACGTAACCCTTAAAGGCAATATGGATCTCATCCTTGCAAAACCGAACTGAAAAAATCAGATGTCGGATAATAGATAACGGGCGGTTTTCCGCCCGTTTTTCCTTTTTGTAGGGGCTGGCGGTTTCCGACAGCCCGTTGTTTCGTAGGGGCTGGCGTCCTCGACAGCCCGGTTTATGTAGACGGCAGGAGCAGAGCGCCTGCCCTGCGATTTTAGATTATAGATGTTAGATGTTAGATACACCTCATTCGTCTTGCCTGCGGCAATCCACCTTCCCCTCAAGGGGAAGGCTATTTATATTTTCCGTCAGGCATCGCCTGACACCTACCGTCTGACATCTGTAATCTGTAATCTGACATCTATTTTTAACAAACCGCCCGGCAGCGTAGAAACTGTCGGGCGGTTTGTTAAAAAAGAGAAATATAAAAATGAATAACCGGAAGTCTGATTTATTTTATACCTGCGGCGAGTTTTACGCAGTTATATGCGCCGTCATAGTAGCCCGCAGCTTTAAGAGCATCTATTCTGTCGCAAATATGGGGCAAAATCTCACGGTCGGCAACAAGTCGGTCTATCGCCTCGCAAACACCTTTAACGGTGGGGTATTCATCGGTGGAGTCGCCAAACTCTCTGCCGTGAATTGCGCCGTAAACCTCGTGTCCGCCGATATGTTTATTATAGAGTTTCGGAATAGGATAGTATGACAGTTCACTCGGTTTTGTAACCAGCAAATCGCACACGGGCATTAAAAGATTTGTGGAATAAACGGCGGGGAAGATATCCTCATTATATATAAGGTTAATACCCTCTGCTTTGCCCTCTTTAATCTCGTTTGCGTGGGTTTTAAGGCTTTCATAATCGTTATTAAACAATTTGACCTTCTTTTTATTCTCAAGATGTGCGGCTATGCGGTCAAACACGGCTTTGTGGTCGCCTGTATTGATATAAAGCGCAACTTTGTTTTGTTCTACTGCGTTTGACAAATGGTCGATTATCTGAAGAAGCATATCGCCGCCTGCGCCGGCACCGCCGACGTTCATAAGAATACGGATGGCGCCTCCCGATTTTACCCTTTCTTTTCTTCTCTTGTTATCGTTTTCAAGGTCAGATAACAACTCGTGGTCAACATAGCAACCAACGTCAAAAAGTTCGCTTTCGGGAATACCCTTTAATTGCTTTTTGCTAAAGCCGTTAAGGGTTTTATAACCAAGATATGCAAAGGGGGTTTGCACGGTGTGAATAGCGCCCTCGGAAAGATGAAGTCCCATAGGCCAGTTATCAGGAATAGCGTTGACAACGTTTGTCAGTCCCGCATGCACGGCGCCCTGACTCGGCCAAACGTGAGTGGCGATATAGGGAATATCTTTCGGAATATTTTTGAATATAGGAACTAAAAGTTCACTGTTTTTTTGGTCTTTTGCGTTATAGGTTATTTTCTTAAAGCCCTCGCTATTTAGCGGTTCCCAAACGATTTTATTAAACAGTCGGGATTTTTGCGAAATCCTTGACGCTAAAGAATACATATCGTTTTGTTTTCTTATCATTTTAGAACCGGTTGCGTCAAAGGAAGCGAGGTCAAGCCAATACGGAGTAAAACCGAGCGCTTTTGCGCAGGACGCCATGGCGATAGATATTCTATAGTGACCAAAGCCCATACGGATATTGCCGACGATAAGCGGTTTTTCGGCGAACTTTTCGTTTGTTTCACCGAAAACGATATTGTTTACACCGATATGCGAGAGGGTATCTATCGGGCGAAAGGCAATTTTATAATCGGCACTACTGTCGTCGCCGAACTGTTTTATATAGCCGGCTTTGCTCTTTTCTGCTTGTTTTACTGTTTTTTTATCAATTTCATTTCCGAAAATAACACTTGTTTTATCGGTCATATAAGTACACCGCTTTCAGTATTGTAGGTTATTTTATGGCTTTCGCCGTCTATCATATATGATATATTTATTTTGTTTTTATCACGCTCAAAAGAGGTGACCTTGCCGTTTTTGAAAAGGGACAAGGTTCTGTCTAAGGTCGCTTTTTTATCCTCGTCATAGTCCGCTATATTATCGGAGGTCATAAGCACACTGCCGAAAAGGGCGTTTATTGTTATGAGCGCCTTTTTTTGCTCCGCAGTAAGCGAAATATTATCGTCACGAAGCAGGAATACGTCGGGGTCGTTGCCGAAAAACAGTCCGTTCATAAAGGAACGATAAATTGTGTTTTGAAGCGTGACTTTGGTGGAAACACGTTCCCTATGCATAAACCGCATATAAAAGACGTCGTTAAAGGATAGCGATACGTCGGGGCCTATTCTCAAATAGTCAAACTTCTCTGCGGCGTTAATAGTGGTAGCACCGCAGCCTAAAATAAGTTTATCGGGCAACGCCTCACGAAGCAGATTATAAGCGAACTCAGCCGCCTCGCAGCGTGTTTTGCCTTTATAAGCAGGCAGGTTTGCGCCGTATAAAAAGTCAAGTTTGAAGAAATCAAATCCCATATCGGCATAAACTTTAAGGCAACCTTTTATATAATTCCTGACCTCTATATTTTGAAGGTCAAGGGCATAAAAGCCACTCCAGTTTGAGCCGCATTTTATAGGTTCGCCCTTTTCGTCTTTACAAAACCAGTCTTGTTTTTCACTAAACAGGCGGCTTTTTTCTTCAGCGACAAAGGGAGCGAGCCATATTCCCGCCATAAATCCTTTTTTATGCACGGCGGAAACTATACCTGAAAGTCCGTTTGGAAACTTCTCGTTGTCAACACTCAGCCAGTCGCCGACGGCGGTTTCAAAACCGTCGTCAATTTGGAAGAGGTTAAATCGGCTGTCAAGCGCCGAAAGGTCCCTTAAAATTATTTCTTCATTTATATCCTCATAGTAGTTATACCAAGAGGTGTAGCCGAAAAACTTTTTATATGGTTTGGCGCTGAAAAACTCTTTATAGAACTCTAACGTTTTCTCTATATTATCGCCGTAAACATAATCGCAAAGGGTGAAGGACTCGCCGGCTTTCAGGTCTTTGCCCTTTACGTCACCGGTGAGGGTTATTTCTCCGCTTTTGCGGTTTAATTCGATAATAAGATAGGCGTTTTTGTTATTTACGCTGCCGATAAAGGCGCAGTTTTTACCTTTTTTATAGAAGACGTCATATCCGTGCAGAATATTTTTATCGTAATCATAAAAGGTATAATCGCCGTAGCGGTCAAAAGAAAATGCATCAATAAGCCTGCGGGGCAGTTTTTTAAGGTTGTGCTCTTTTTCGCTTATATAGGTCTCTTTTGTATCGGTCCAACTTTGGTAGCCGTTCATAAGAAAAAGGTCGTCTTTTTCTATGGGCGTTTCGCCAAAAACACCTTTTTCTTTATAGTACAAAAGAGAAATATCTTCTTTTGCCGTAATAACTACTGTTCGGCGGTTGCCGGTATCGGTGACGGTCAGGGTATAGTGGTCACAGTCGGTTTTGTTGTTTATAAAGCGACTTTTACCGTTATGACAATAACCGAGAGTATAGTCACAGTTCATAGAATTATCCTTCTTTTGTTTCACTGTTTTTTGACTCGATAGTTTTCATAACGCCTTTTTCGTTATAGAAAGAGAGGATTACGGCACCGAGTACACAGAAAGTCACAGCGGCTATTGCAACAAGGGTAAGACCTTTAACCGAAGCGGTTATTTCGTTTTCGTTCGCACTTTGTGTTGTGCCGAGTATTGCGAGTGAGGTGAAGATAAGCATTGCAAAAGACTGACCCCACTTCATAGCAAATGTACGGGCGGCAAAGAACATACCCTCACGGTTTTCTCCGGTTTTGATACCGTCAGCCTCGGCAACGTCGGCAACGATAGACTGGGGTATAATTCCGAGAAGAGCCATCGGGAAAGCGGCGATAACGCAAATGATAGCACCTAAAAGCACACTCGGAACGGGCAGAACTCTTATGAGTGCGGTGACAACGTATGCAAGAGCAAGCCCTAAAAATCCGCAAATGGTTAGTTTCTTTTTGCCGAACTTTCTGACAAGTCCCGATACAAACGGATAGAACACTGCGGATAAAACGGTCATTCCGCCCATAAATATCATGGTATATGAATCGCTGATATTAAGCGATACCTTTACAAAGAAGGGAAGACCGGTCTGGAAGAGGGTTAGACCTATCCAGTACATAAGGTCAGAACCTACAAACACACGGAAATCTCCGTTTTTGAAGGTGGCGGCAAGAGATTTGAACATATTAACCTCTGACGGTTTTGTGTCAACAAACTCTTTTTCTTTCAGTAAAAAGGTCGGCAAAAGCATGGCTATACAAGCGATAACCGACAGAACTATAAAGCAAATGCGGTAACTCCATGCAAAGCCTACAGCCCCTCTTAACATACCTGCAAATACGAAAGGAGTATATGCAAGAAGTGTTCCTACAAAGAAGGTCAGAGAAATGGCGGTTGAGATGAACATTCTGTCATCTTGTGTTTTGCCGAACTCTGAAATAAGAGCGTTGTAGGGTGTGCAGTACATTGTCATAAAGAGGTAGAAAAGGAGTATAAATACTGAAATCCAGGCAACGTTTATACCGCTTATGGCTTTAACCGGTGCGCAGAAAAGAAGAACGGTTACAATTGACAGCGGAATAGCGGCATACTGCATAAAGGGTATTCTTCTGCCACGGGGATTTTTACTGCGGTCACTCATAGAGGCTATAAGCGGGTCGGTGACTGCGTCAAAAATACGACTTGCAGCGGTGATAAGACCGAGTATTGTGAGGAAGCCGAATACAACAAGACCGGGTTTTATGTACTGAATGGCGCCACCCTCAATATCGCCCTTTGTCGGCAAATAAAAGGTTACAAGCCAAGCGTTGATAAGTCCGCTTAACATTGACCAGCCGAGCTGTCCGATAGAAAAGATAATCATTTGTTTTTTAGTTAGTCTTTTCATAGTTCCTTGATATTGCCTGTCGGCAATACCCCTCCTTCAAAAGATTTTTTTATTTTGCCTATAGACATTGACTTATTGCAGACAATGACAACAAGTCTTAAATCACGCTTTTATATAATAAAGAATAATATCAATAAGCCTTTTTATTTCCTTTTCTTTATTATTCAGTTTATCCTGCGATATTACCGCAGAGTTGTCGGATAGTTTTTTGCAAAGGGATAAAAGCGAGTGTGTGGCGGTGAAATAAAAAGTTTCTATATCATCCGTCGGTTTAATGCTTTTATCCGACAGTCCCTCTGAAAAAGCCTCCATAAATACGCTCTTAAAACTGTCGATGCTTTCTTCATATTCTTTAAGATTTACTACATTTTCGGCAACGCAAAAAGCGTCAAAATCGTTTAGAAATCTATATAGTTCGGGTCTTGTTTTGAAAATGTGAAGATAGGTTTCAAAAAAACGCTCTATTTTTTCATAACCGCCGTTTTTTGAATCGTCCAAAGTGAATAACTTTTTAACCTTGTTCCCCATATAAACGGCACAGGCGACAATAAGTTCGCTTTTAGAAGAAAAATAGCGATAAACCGTAGCCTCGCCAAGACCGCACTCTTTTGCTATATCTTTAACCGTAACACTGCTTATCGAACGGGATAAAAAGAGTGAAGCAGCCGTTTCGATAACATAATTAAGTTTTGCGTCTTTCATTGTCATTTTTAATCACCTGAAACCGAGAAATGATAGACAAACTATCATTTTGAATATCTAACTATCAAAAGTATAACATTTATTTTCACTTTTGTCAATTATATTTGTCAGTTTTTGATAAAATTACTTGAACTCGTGGTGTTTTGTATATATAATTAAGGTGTAAAACAACCATTTTGGGATAAAGGATATAAAAATGACTTTTAAGATTTGCCTTGCCGGTGTTGTTATCGGTGTCGAAACAATTTACAGCGAAACCTATAGCCTTTGTAAAGATTATCTTTGTGAGGGCGATGCGGCATTTAGCGTAAAGACTAACAAGGCGGATATAGATTTTGAACGTGAAAAGTCAAAAGCGGAAGCAAAACTTATGGGTGTTTCCCCAAAGGATTTCAGCGACGGCTATCTTGAAACCCTTGCCGTTTACAGAAAAGCGGCGACAAAACTAATTGCCTTTAATACCTTTTTGATGCACGGCTCAGCGGTCGCCGTGGATAACAGCGCCTATCTATTCACCGCCCCGTCGGGAACGGGCAAAACCACCCATACAAACCTTTGGCTTCATAATATAGAGGGCGCATACGTTGTAAACGGTGATAAACCGCTTATATCGGTCAAGGAAAACGGCGTTTTTGTAAACGGCACCCCCTGGTCCGGCAAAGAGGGTATGAATAAAAATGTATCGGTGCCTCTAAAGGCGATTTGCGTACTAAAAAGAGGGAAAGAAAACAGTATAAAAGAGGTTTCTTTTTTAGATGCGTACACAACCTTACTAAACCAAGTATATAGACCGCAGGATGAAGAGAACTTAAAACACACGTTAGAACTATTAAATGAGACGTCAGGATATGTCCGTTTTTACGAACTCTCCTGCAATATTTCCCCCGCCGCCGCAAAGGTTGCATTTGAGGGGATGAGGTAATAAAAAAGCCATCACACTATATTCAAAGAAAAAAGACTACCACCCTAAAGGATGATAGTCTTTTTTGGTGCGAGTGATGGGACTCGCCACGCCGCAACTGTTGCGGCTACACGCCCACGGGCTAAACAACCGTCCACCGGAAGGTTGTTTCCGGCTACGCCGTCGCCCTTTTCAAGTCCCATCACAATAATAGAAAAAAATACAAGAGCCACCCTAATGGGTAACTCTTGTATTTGGTGCGAGTGATGGGACGCATATTTGCTAAAGCAAATCTGCCCTGCTCGACGACCGAACACTATGTGTTCAGTACCCGTCTTCGCACCTGAGTGCTAAAAAACAGTCCACCGGACTATTTTTCTTAACGCACTCAGCCCTCTTAGGCTTCAAGTCCCATCACACTATATTCAAAGAAAAAAGACTACCACCCTAAAGGATGATAGTCTTTTTTGGTGCGAGTGATGGGACTTGAACCCATACGTCGATGACACACGCCCCTCAAACGTGCCTGTCTGCCTATTCCAGCACACTCGCATTTTTTATCGCCCGATTATTATATCACCGACCGAGTGCTTTGTCAACACAAAATTTGAAGATTTAAGGGATATTTTTTAATACAAAAGAAGATAGCGGCAAAGGGCAAATATCCCCTTTAACCTTGACTTAAAGAAAGAGGGGTGATAAAATTGTTATCTTGGGAGATGACCTTATACTATGGAGCATTATTTAATACTATTCAGCCTTGCGACCGCCCTGCTTTTAGGACTTCTTGTGACGAGGATTACTAAAAAGTTCGGTTTTCCGGCGGTTACGGGATATCTTATAACGGGAATACTTGTAGGTCCTTTTGTGCTTGGGCGTTTCGGCATTTCGGGACTTGGATTTACGGATATAGGAAACGTATCGGCTTACAGTATCATAAGCGAAACGGCGCTCGGCTTTATCGCCTTTACGATAGGCAACGAGTTTCGTATGAGTGAACTCAAAAAAACCGGCAAAAAGGTGCTGATAGTCAGCATATTCGAGTCGATTATGGCTATGATTTTTGTCGATATTGCCCTTATCTCTTTGCATTTTATACTCGGGGAGAAAAAGTTTCCGCTGACTGCGGCGATAACCCTTGGGGCAATAGCCGCCGCAACGGCGCCTGCCGCCACGCTTATGGTTGTAAAACAGTACAAAGCGAAGGGGCCTACGACATCGCTTTTACTGCCGGTGGTTGCTCTTGACGACGCAATAGGTCTTATTGCATTTGCCCTTTCTTTCGGCATAGCCAAAGCAATGATAGGAAGCGTAAACCTGATGTCTATTATTCTTGAGCCTTTGCTTGAGATTGTTTTATCGCTCGGTATCGGTGCGCTATTCGGACTTATATTTTCCTATGTTGAGCGGTTTTTCCACTCAAGGAGTAAAAGACTCAGCGTTTCGGTTGCATTTGTTTTCTTTGCCGTTGCTTTTTCGATGTTAAAGTTCAAAATCGGAAATATAAATATAGGTTTTTCGGTACTTCTCACCTGTATGATGATGGGAACGGTATTTTGTAACGTTTGCGATTTTGCCGAAGAACTTATGGAAAGGGTTGACCGCTGGACCGCTCCGCTTTTTGTACTTTTCTTTGTGCTTAGCGGCGCCGAACTGCAACTGAACGTCTTTATGGATACGGCGGTGCTGACGATAGGTCTTGTTTACATTGTTACAAGATGTTTGGGTAAATATATCGGTGCGGCTATGGGTTGCTCTATAACACATTATCCTAAAAAGGTTAAACGTGCGCTCGGCATAACCCTTTTCCCCCAGGCGGGAGTAGCGCTTGGAATGTCGCTTTCAGCCCTCAGACTTTTCCCCGAAACCGAGGGCAGACTGATAAGAAACGTTGTGCTTTTCGGAGTGCTGATATTTGAACTTTTCGGACCTACCTTTACAAAATCGGCACTTATAAAAGCGGGAGAAATAAAAAGAGAAGAACGCAAAAGTTCACGTGGAAAACAGCCCTCACTAAACGGCTAAAGGAGAAATTATGGTTTATAAATCAACTTATAAAACGGGCTTTATCGATATAAACAAAGATAAAAAACTGACAAACAGGGCGATACTGAAATATCTTGAGGACTGCTCGGGAAAACACTCGGACACCGTTAAAAACGGCGTTGCCGATATTATCGACGACGGGATAACCTGGGTACTGCTTTCCTGGAACTTAAAGGTATTAAAGCGCCCCTCATACGCCGCCGAAATAGAAGTAAACACCTATATAAGCAGCGCCACAAAACTTTATGTCTACAGGGATTTTGAGGTTTTTGCCGATGGAGAAAAGGTTGCGGTGGCAAGGTCTATATGGATACTTGTTGACGCTAAAACGAGAAGACCTAAAAGACTTGATGAAAAAACGGTTGAGTCTTATCACCCCGAATACGAACGAAAAGCCTTTGATTTTGATAACTCTAAACTAACCGCAAACGAGGAAGCCGACAAAATAATAGACTATCCTATCAGAAAAACCGATATTGATATAAACGATCACGTTCATAATCTCAATTATCTTGATATGGCGTATGAGATTATGCCGGAAAAAGAGTTTGATAACCTCATAATAGAATACAAAAAAGAAGTGAAATACGGCGACAAAATAGCGGTAGCCTTAAAAACAAACGAAAGCGCATATGATATAAAGGTCTTTTCAAAAGATGACGGTACAGTTAATACGCTGATAAGACTTTGGTAAAAAATATAATAATTATCACCCGAGAGAAATCTCGGGTGATTTTTTTGTCGGTGAAAGTCAATGTGTCTTATAGTATTTTTCTTCTACAGCAGGAAAGGAGGAAAAGTACAAAATGTTAGAAGCATATGTAACCGGGCAGGAACTCACCGTTTCAGGCTCTCTCACGGCGGACGGCGCCTCAAACTATGTTTTGGTGGAGTTTACGTTTGACGACGAATGGGAAAGATACGTCAAGACGGTTATTTTCAGACACCCCGACAGTGATAAAACGGTCGAAGTCCTTTTGGCGAGGGGCAACCCTTACTGCGAGGGAGAAAACAAATGTTACGTGCCTTTTGAGGTGCTGAAAGTTCCTGAGTTTACGATAAGCGTAATAGGAAAACTCGAAAACAGTATTGCCACAACCGATATAGTCTCGGTGCTTGTGAGCGAGAGCGACGCTTTGTTGTTCGGCGAGAATCCGCCCGAAATCACCCCCTCGACCTACGACCAAGTTGTAGGTGTAATCTCTTTTGTAAAAGAGGAACTTGAAAACTTCCTCTATAATGTAGGCAGAGGTTATCTAAAAGGTGAAAAAGGCGACACGGGAGAAAAAGGCGAAAAGGGTGACACGGGAGAAAAAGGCGAAAAAGGCGATAAAGGTGAAAAAGGTGAAAAGGGTCCAAAAGGCGAAAAGGGCGACAAAGGCGACATAGGACCTAGAGGACCCATAGGTCTGCAAGGCGGAAAGGGTGAAAAGGGCGATATGCCCGATATGTCCGATTATTACACCAAGGCGGACGCTGACAGCAGATTTTTAACTTTAGACAGTTTACCGACATATGATGGGAGTGTGGGGTAATGGGTCTAAAAGTATATTATAACGGTAAAAAGATATCGGAATTATCGGGTCTTAATACCCTCAAACTAAAAACCGCAGGCAAATATTGTAAAGGCGATATAATGTTTGATTTGAACGGTGATATAAAAACAAGACTGTGGAATCAGTGTCCGAAAACAGTCAGAGATTTTATGGATAACGTCAACTATAATGAGAACGATTATTCAAACTCGTATATAGAAAACTATGCGCCGGAAGTTCCGAAAATATCAAATACAAAACCGATCGGAATTAATATCGAAGGAAAAAGTTATTTTAATTTAGAGCCCAAAGATTTTACTAGGTATGTGCTTTATGACATCGCATATCGGGTAATGCCGCTTGACAGTCTTCGCCTTATAAATACGAATGGAAACAATATAAGGGACCTTGGCGGATATAATGTTTCGGGCGGCACTGTAAAATACGGACTTTTAGTAAGAGGCGGCGAGATATCCTCTTTAGACAGAAGTGCTTTAGTGAACGAACTCGGAATGAGGCACGAGGTAAATCTTAGAGGAAATGAAACCGAAAACACCGAGTCGCCGCTTGGTGACGATATACACTTTTTCCGTCCTGCACAATTCAGAGCGTATTCCGTTGAGAACAACCCCTATTTATTAGATACGGTAAGTTATATCATCACGGCGATAAATCATAACGAGCCGGTATTTTTTCACTGTAACTTAGGCGCTGACAGAACGGGAACATTAGCATTTATTCTTGAAGAAATATTAGGTTTTAATCAGTCGGATATTGACAAAGATTATGAACTTTCAATGTTTTACACCAACGAAATAAAAAGAACAAGGTGTAACAAAAATGCCTATAAAAAACTTGTAGACGAGGTAATGACTTTTACAGGCGATACAATGATGACAAAGGTTATAAACTATATGCTTAAAAAGGGAGAAACAATAGACCGTATAAACAGGTTCAGAGAAAAAATGACAAAGGGCACTCCTGTTAAACTTTACACCGTACAAGAAAACTTTACAAATTGTACGGCCACGGGCGGTTTAGTCGCTATAACAGACTCTTATAAATCTACTCTTTGTGCACAAGAGGGATATACGCTAACCGGCGCCGACGTCAGAGTGACTATGGGAAACGTTGATATTACCGATAACGTTTACAGCGACGGAGAAATCACGATAAACAACCCTACCGACAATATAACTATTACGGTTTCAGCCGTGCCTATATCGGCTGCTCTTGAAAACGAGATTGTAAAATCGACCGATGAAAACGGTAACATTTATAACTCTGTCGGATATAAAAACGGATACAGAATAAACAGTTATGCAAACGAAGAAGAGGCAACCGGTGCCGTATGTACAGGTTTTATCCCCGTAAAACAAAGAGATAAAGTAAGTTTTTATAACGAATATATAGGAAATAGCGGCGGATACGAGTGTTCCTTCTTCTATGACGAAAATAAAAATATTATAATAGATTATAAAATCACACCATATTTCCTTAAACAAAATGCCGAAGGTGAGGAAATGACCATTTACTCGCCGTATAACTATGACACGACTGTTAAAAGACTATATAGTTTTACCGTTCCGGCAGACAGCAGAATAGCCTACGTCAGATTTACTCTTCATTCAAACGACGGAGGAAACGCAGTTATAGTTGTAGAATAAACCCATAAAAACACACAAAAGAAAGCGTGAGATTATGATAAAAGGAATAGATGTTTCAGACAACAACGGCAAAATTAACTGGGCGGCAGTAAAGGCTGCGGGAGTAGATTTTGCGATACTTCGTATAGGTTACGGAAATGACGATGTGGGTCAGGATGACAAGCGTTTTGAAGAGAACGTAGCCGGCTGCGAGGCAAACGGCATACCCTGGGGCGCATATATTTACTCTTATGCTATGAGCGAGGCGGAAGCAAAGAGCGAAGCCGCCCATATGCTAAGACGGTTAAAGGGCAAAAAACCGTCCTACCCCGTTTGCTTTGATATGGAGGACGCCGACGGCTACAAGGCAAAACGAGGCGGTCTTTCAAAAGAGAAGGCGGTCACCATTTGCGAAACATTTTTAGACACGGTGGAAGACAGCGGTTACTACGTTGCGCTTTACGCCTCTCTTTCCTGGCTTACGGGGATACTAAACGATAGTCGTCTTGACCGGTTTGATAAATGGGTGGCGCAGTGGAATACCGTTTGCGACTATCAAAAATCGTACGGTATGTGGCAATACGGCGGAAGCACCAACTATATTGAAAGCCCCTATATAAACGGAATTAGCGGTGCGGTTGATAAAGACTATGCCTATATTGACTACCCTGCGGTGATAAAGGCGGCAGGACTTAACGGATATACAAAATCCCCCTATGGCTATCTTGATACCGCAAGTGAAACCTCGGCTACGGGTTGGGCGTATAACGGCACAAACGATACGCCCGTAGAAGTGCACCTTTATGCTTATAAAAATGATGAGCCCATTTTCCTCGTTTCCGTTTTGGCGGAAGATTTAAGGGATGACCTTGTAGGTAAAATAGGCAACGGTTATCACGGATTTAATGCCGATTACTCTATAAAAGACGAGGGCAATTACACTATAAAGGCCTACGCCATTGATAAAGACGGCGCCTATAATCTAAAAGGGGAAAAGGCGGTTGAGGTTAATTCTTCCGCAGTTCCGACACCTGACGAAACACCTGCACCCGACGAAGCACCTACCCCCGACACGCCCGATGACGAAACAAACGAAAAGGATACTGAAAAAGGAATACTTGCTGCGCTGAAGAGATTTTTGCGGCTTGTACTAAAATGGATAGTTGAATAAAAAGGAGAAAAAATGAAAATAAATCTAAAAGTAAGGCTTAAAAACCCTACGTTTTTGCTTACTTTTTTGCCTACTGCAGTTGCTTTTTTATACTCGGTACTTGAACTTTTCGGCATAGTGCCTAAAGTGAAAAAAGAGGAAATGATTTCCGTCTTCGCCACTGTTATAACATTTCTTGCCTCTGTCGGAATACTTGTTGACCCGACAACAAAAGGAATATATGACAGCAAGAGCGCTCTTTTATACAAAAAGCCTAAAGAGAGTATAGAGGTTTGAACGAGATACTCTCGGCGGCAATAACCGCCCTTTGTGCCCTTTGCGGCACAGCGCTGACGGTCATTTTAGGCAACAAAAAAAGTCATAATAATATTTTGAAAAACACCGACGTTATTCTTTACAGGCTTGAAAAAATAGAGAAAAAACTTGATATGATACCAAGTTATGTTTTTCAAAGAAGCCAAAAAAGATATACGCCTATGAGAAGACAATATGCAGCAGTAGAATAAAAAACAACCGTCAGGTTTTCGCCTGACGGTTGCGTTAATTTTACTGATTATTCGTAAATCGGGAACCGGTTACAAAGAGCAATAACCTCATTTGTGATTTTCTCTTTGTTGGCGCTGAAATCTTCGGCGCAAAGTTTTATCCAGTGGGCGATTTTTTCCATTTCCGCCTCGCCAAATCCTCTTGTGGTGACTGCCGGAGTTCCGACTCTCAGTCCGCTTGTTACAAAGGGGCTTTCGGGGTCGTTCGGTATGGCGTTTTTGTTGGCGGTTATATGCACTTCGTCAAGACGGTTTTGCATCTCTTTGCCGGTAACACCGAAATTGCGCAGGTCTATAAGCATAAGGTGGTTATCGGTGCCGCCCGAAATAATGCGGAAGCCTTCTTTTTCAAGGGCAACGGACAACGCCTTGGCATTTTTAATGATTTGTTTTTGATACTCTTTGAAATCGCTTTTAAGCGCCTCGCCGAGAGCAACGGCTTTAGCGGCGATAATATGTTCCAGCGGACCGCCTTGTGTTCCGGGGAAAACCGCTTTATCGATTTGTTTTGCGAGAGACTCTTTGCAGAGTATCAGTCCGCCACGTGGACCACGGAGGGTTTTGTGGGTGGTTGTGGTTACAACGTCGGCATAGGGCACGGGAGAGGGGTGCAGTCCTGCCGCAACAAGACCTGCAATATGCGCCATATCTACCATAAGATAAGCGCCTACCTCATCGGCTATTTCACGCATTTTTGCAAAATCAATAGTTCTCGCATAGGCGGAAGCACCGGCTATAATAAGTTTCGGCTTATGCTCTTTAGCCATAGCCATTACGGTGTCATAATTTATACACTCGGTTTCATCGTCAAGCCCATAGGAAACAACGTTAAAATATTTACCCGAGATATTTACGGGTGAGCCGTGTGAGAGGTGGCCGCCGTGGGCAAGGCTCATACCAAGCACCGTATCACCGGGATTAAGAAGGGCGAAAAAGACCGCCAAATTGGCGTTTGCACCGCTGTGGGGTTGAACGTTGGCGTGTTCCGCACCAAACAGTTTTTTTGCACGGTCAATGGCGATTTGCTCTACCTTGTCGACGTGTTCACAACCGCCGTAATATCTTTTTTCGGGGAACCCCTCGGCATATTTATTTGTGAGAACGCTTCCTGCGGCGAGTAAAACCGCCTTTGAAACTATATTCTCCGAAGCGATAAGTTCAATATTCTGCTGCTGTCTTTTCAGTTCCGCCTGCATAGGCGCAAAAACTTCCGGGTCATATTCTTTTAGTGCGTCATAAAACATAAAATCCGCCCCTTTTTTATAGTATAAGTATTATAACACAGGGACTTTTCATTTTCAATATCATTTTGGGTAAAATAGGAGGCAAAAAATAATTGCATAATTTATATATATATGTTATAATTAATTATCTATTCTTGAAAAAAACACGACAAACAATCGAAACACTACAGAACAAAGGAAAGGACACATGAGAAAAACTTCCCGTATGATTTCGCTTCTTTTGGCAATAGTAATGACATTTGTTTTGTTGCCTACAAGAGCGCTTACAAAAGCCCAGGATGAAAGTCATATTTTCAATTTTAATGACGATAATCTGATAGCATTTTTGAGTGCTGACGATTTTTTGTCAAACTTTTCCTCATACACAAATTATCTTAAAACGAATGAAAACATTTCGTCGGTAATGCTTAAAAGCGACCTTTTGCAAAACCTTTTATCAAACGGTGACCTTTCTTCTGAGAATAACGACGTTTTGATAAATAATGAGTTAAAAGGCGTTATATCTTCACTTCATAAAGCGGGACTGTCGGTCGGCGCTTGTGTTGATTTTGAGGGTATGGACCTTAGCGACGGCTCGATTTATAATAACGTTAAAACTTCGCTTATAAACCTTATAAACACTTATCTTATAGACGGTTTTGAGATAACAAGTGATATTGAAGAAACTATCTTTTCTTCTCTTAAAAAAGATTTAGAGGCGGTAGAGGGCAATATTGTTCTTTACTCTCAAAAGGACTTTTCCGGTGGCAGTATTCCGTCTTGGCTTGAAAGAAATTATGAGGTTTATTCCGTTCTCTCAAGCGATATTAAAACCGGCGATAAACTAAACCGCATTGATGTAAACGCCTATACCGGCAATAGTTCTACACTTCAAAAACACGCCCTCGGACTTAACGCCATTATGCCGGGTAAACCGGTTATAACGCTGGGCGAGGAGTTTCTCGGAAATGACGGAAATGCTATTGACTGGAGTAAGCTTGAAGAAAACTCCGATATAAAAGATTATTTTGACAAAATTATCGGGTTAAGGCAAAAGTTTTCGCCTATAAAAAACGGCTCCGGCGAGTTTACAGAGGCGGTAAATGCAAAAGATACCGACCTTTTTGTCGGTGTTTGGCATAATGATAACGATTATGAGTGGCGTGATTTGCTGATTGTATCAAACTCCTCTTCCATAACAAGAACGTATGCCGCAGAGGGTAATTGGGTGATAATCTCCGACGGAGATAATTATGATGACGAAAACGGCATTAAAACCGTGAGTGAGACCATTACCGTGGCGCCGAACTCTTTAACCATTGCCGTTGATAAAGATAGTTTTGACGGCAAGAGAGCAGGCGATACAAACAGCGACAGTATCGTAAATGACCAGGACGCTATTCACCTGCTTTTCCATATCTATTTTGACGATATATATCCGGTAGAAGGCAATTGCGACTTTGACTGCAACGGAGTGGTAAACGATCAGGACGCTATTTACCTGCTTTTCCACATTTATTTTAATGATGACTACCCGATAGTTGTTGAGAGTGAGTTTAACCCGAATGCGAAAATCACCGATTTTAACCACACTTGGCATCAGTGTCCGCAAATTGTAAGAGAATACCTTGATAACACTACTTATAATCCCGAAGATTATTCATATACAAATATAAAAGACTACGCACCCGAAATCACACAGGTTATGCCTCTTGTAAATCAGTTCAACGTAAGACCTGTAGGTAAAGCCGTAGGGAATACTATTTATTATAATAACGAGCCCGGTGTTCCGGTTGCATATGATCTCGGCAATGTTTCGGGTACCGTTACCGCACTTGATAGTGTAAGGTGGATAAACACCCTTTCGGTAAACGTGCGTGATCTTGGCGGTTGGAAATGCGACGGAGGCACCGTAAAATACGGACTGATTTTCCGTGGCGGCGAGATTCATACAAACGATATAAATGCCTTTGTTAACGAACTTGGTATAAAAAGGGAGTTAAACCTGAGGGGAAGCGAAACGGCAAATACCGTCTCCCCGTTTGGTGATAATATATCCTTTTACCGACCGGCCACGTTTAAGCAATATACTATTTCCGCAAATAGAAACCCATACATGAAAGAATCTATATTGTTTTGTATGGACGGCGTTATAAAAGGGGAACCGGTTTATATCCATTGCCTTGTCGGTGCCGACAGAACGGGAACTATGGCATTTTTGCTCGAGCAAGTGCTCGGTATGGAACAGTCGGATATAGATAAAGATTACGAACTTACAATGTTCCACACAACCCAAATGGAGAGAACAAGGTGCAACAGTTCCAACTATTTGAGACTTGTAAATGAGATAAAGGCAAAACCGGGAGACACCATGAGGGATAAAACCGTGAATTATCTTGTATCAATAGGTGTTCCGCTCGATACGATAAATGCCTTCAGAAAAGCTATGATAAACGGCAATCCCGAAACACTTAAATAATATAAAGCCCTGAAAACAGTCGGTTTTCAGGGCTCATCTTATGCTTTTTTCTAAAACGCCGATTTTATTCTTTTTTCCGCCTCGTTCCAGGTGACAAAGCCTTTTGAATACTCTTTTATTATATCAAAAAAAGCGGTTTGAAAATCTTTTCTTGCGTTTTTTGACAGGATGATTATATCATTGTTTTTTATAAGATTTTCCATTGTTTTGTCACCGTTTTCGGTTTTTTTATAAGGTGAAAAAAGACGGTGGCTCTTTGCGGACGTACTTTCATATAGCAAAAACCCAAAAAAATCCTCCGCCGTTTTACTGCTTTTATTCTCTAAAAATGAAAAGTACATTGTGGGGTATATAAAAACAGCGCTTTTTTTGTCCTCGCCCTCGCCCGATAAAAACGGGAGAAGTGAGGTGCCGTCCGGCAGTTTGTCAAGATAAGAAGTTTTTATAAAAGTCAGCGCCTTGTCGCCTGAGGTCACCGAGTTTATCGCTTCTTTCCTCGTGTCGCAGATATAAGTTTTGTCTTTGAAAAAATCAACAAAAGACTTTAGGTTTTCGCCGTAGCGAAGCGCCGTTTTTTGTGCGTTTTTATACGCAAAAGGCGTAAAAGAATAGTCGTCGCTCATTTCAAGTTCAAAATAAACAGTACCACCTGAGAGCGATAGGGAATAAAGTTCTAAATCCTCTTTTGCAAGCGATAGCGGGCTTTTTATATCCGCCTTATAAATGGCGGATTTAAGGGCGTTAAAATCAGTGATATCGGTCTCTTTTATTATGTCTTTGTTATATAAAAAAACACCGCAGTCGCAAAGTAGCGGCAAAGCATAAGCCTTTCCGTCCTCTGTTGCGGCAAAACGCCGGTCATAGAGATTAGCCGTGAAACTATCAGGACTTGAAATCTGATATTTTTCTTTTACTGTATTATAATCATCAAGGTCAAATACGATAGCGGCTGCGGAAGAATCTGCTTTGTTTCCCACTTTTATCACTATCTTCTCATTGTGTTTTTTGTTGTATTGTTCGGCTGCTTCTTCTAAAAAAACGGGGCTTTCTCCTAAAACGGAAATAACCGTTTCGCCGTTTTCCTTTTTGCAGGAGGATAAAAATCCTACCGCTAAGATTGTTATAAAAAGCAAAATAAAAATCTTCTTCATATAACCTTACTCCGTCAAAAAAGTTTATATTTTCATTTTTGACAAAAAAAGCCTTCTCAAATCAAAAATAAAAGCAAAAAAATCTTGACTTTACCGATTATTTGTGATATATTTATTGGGCGCTTAAAAATGCTGGTGTAGCTCAGTTGGTAGAGCAGCTGATTTGTAATCAGCAGGTCGGGGGTTCAAGTCCGTCCACCAGCTCCATCATCTGAAATATAAATACGGGAGAGTTCCAGAGTGGCCAAATGGGGCAGACTGTAAATCTGTTGGCTTTGCCTTCGATGGTTCGAATCCATCCTCTCCCACCAAAACAAAAAGGACACCTTTACGGTGTCTTTTTTGTTTTGTGTAAGATGAATAGTATAGGAAGAAGCATCCGGTTCGGCGAAGCGGTCGCAAACTTGCGATAAAGTTTGCGAACCGTGAAGTCTCGAGCAGCATATATTTTTCGTATCCGCCCGGGGCGGCCAAAAAATCATGAGGCGCAGAGTACCCATCCTATCTCACCAAAAATAAGCAAGTCGCTCGACTGGCTTTTTTTATCCATTGCGAAGCGGGTGGTATATCTTCAATGTGCTTTGCACATTGTATCTTATCAGCCTGTCAGGGCTGCATATCATCACGCTTTAACGTGTATAAATCCTTTGCAATGATGATACATTTTTTTTGTTTTTTCAGGGTGCATAATACATGTAGGTATGAGTGGATTTATATCATTCGCCTTAAATGGAGTTGTGAGTTGCATATTTTCAAATTTGTATGACAAATGTATTGACTTTGCTGTTATTGTCGGTTATGTTATAGTAAACGGTAAAAAACAAAGGAGTTTTGGGACGTATACAGTGAAAAGTTATTGCTATTACTTAAAATACGCAATATCTGCGGTGATGATACAGTATGGGCAATTGAATGAAACGAATGAAACAATAATGAAAAACACTCAAAAACATACACCCATTTTTTTGAAAATGTAATAGTACGTGCTGTTTGGAATGTAGAGAGTCAAAATGTGGTTTTGTGTTCAGACATTGCCGAGATGCTGATAAAAAGTAAGAATCCACGCTCATATTGGAACAAAACTAAAAGTTGAAAAATGAGTTGTTGACAGCTGATATTAAAAACATAAATCATTATGAAAGGCATTGACACTCGTAATACTACGAGATCGAGGAAAAACAAATAAAGATTTTTTAATACAAAACGTGGCGTAAGGATATAATTTTGAATATAATAGGGAGTTATGTTATATGGATATTGTACAAGCGAGAAGAATTATTGAGGCGTTAGCAAATGGTGTTAATCCGATAACCGGCGAAGTTTTCTCAAAGAATAGTTGTTTTAACGAACCGGACATCATTAGAGCGCTTTATGTTGCAAAAGAGCAATTGATTAAGGTGGAAAAAACATCAACCCGTAAGCAACTTGAAAACGCCGGTAAGCCATGGTCAAAAAACGATGATGAACAATTGGTTCGACTTTTTGAAGACGGGAAAGCAATAAAAGAAATTGCGGGGCTTTTTCAGCGTACGAGCGGCTCTATAAACTCACGACTAAAAAAATTAGGCAAAAAAGACTAGCCTAATAAAAGTGAACGTTTATTTGCTAAACTAGAACCGTCGCAAATACTTATAATCCGGAACATTTGCATTTTCGTGGATTACAAGAATGTCGAATACAATGGCGTAGCATGAACGTTCACATGTTTGATACAGCTTTTGTCCGGCAAAAAAGTACTGCAATGATCTCGCCATTTCAAATACAAATGCAAATGGTTAATTGACATACGTAATAAAAAGGAGAATAATAAATGAAACGAGGCGACATTATCCGTTATGTTGATATGACAATTGAAGAAGGATTTTCTATTCAACGTGGGATGAATTTTAATGTGGCTAACAAAGAGTACGGCATTATTCTCATGAGCGTCCGCCCGAACGCGCCCTATGCCGATCGCTTTGAAGATGATGGAACAACAATTATTTACGAAGGTCATGATGTTCAATCAAACTATGTTCCGGCTGGCAAAGATCCAAAGGATGTCGATCAGCCTATGACATTACCTTCCGGGATTTTAACAGAAAACGGAAAGTTTAATGAAGCAGCAAAAAGTTATCAAATGGGTTATGCACCAAAAATAATAAAAGTATATGAAAAAATAAAGGCCGGGATTTGGTCGTATAACGGGTTTTCCGTCTGGCTGATGCGTGGACAGAGCCGTCAGGAGCGCGCGATGTGTTCAAATTTAGGCTTGAAATGATTGATGAAACATACGATTCAGATGTGACGTATAATAAACCGACGTTGTTGGAGCAAGAACACAACCGACTGATTCCAACTAGTGTAAAGGTCGAAGTATGGCAGCGAGACAAAGGACGATGCGTCTATTGTGGTTCGGATAAAAACCTCCACTATGATCACATCATTCCATTTTCTAAAGGAGGATCGTCAACTACAGCGGCCAATATCCAGCTTCTTTGTGCATCATGCAATTTGCGTAAGCATGATAATATCGAGTGAAAAATGGCAATTATACTAGCGGTAGCATTAAGTACAATATAAACAAGAGACAAAACGGCGCAAAAGTTGTATATCATATCGCAGTGAGGTGATATATCATTATAAATGCTTTAATTTTTGCGTTTTTGAGTGATAATTTCAAAAAAGACACCTTTACGGTGTCTTTTTTGTTTTGTGTAAGATGAATAGTATAGGAAGAAGCATCCGGTTCGGCGAAGCGGTCGCCTCGTCCTGCCGGAAGTCTATAAGAAGCACCGTATTACTACTGTTTAAGGGAAAAAGGCATATATAAATCGTTTTGTGTCTTCCTTGCTCATTTTGCTTATATGGCGGTTTAGTATTTTCTCCATAAGTTCAAGGGACTTTCCGTAGGAAATCTTAAAAGAAAATAAAATCTCTTCCCTGCGGCCTTTGATAAGTTCGGGCGTTCCTTTTATCATAGTATCTTCTAAAACATATTGACACGGTGTCAGCATAGCCGTTATAACACGCTATTGACACGATGTAAACAACTTATTTGCACAAAAACAAAAACTTGTATCTTGCTATAAACTATTATATAATTACTGTATAACGTAAGATAAGCGTGGTGGAATAATGGTTGTAAAGGAATTGGATGAAAAAATCGTTTTAGGCGACAGACTTAAAGCGGATAATTTGATTTGGATAAGTGCCAAAGCCCCTGTTTTTAAGACCTACGGCGTTTTTTATGACGAGGGTGAAAAAAGATATTTAAGGGTGAAAAGCGAGGTTATAAAAGACTTTGACGGCGTTTTTAAGACTCTTAACGCAAATACGGCGGGCGGAAGAATACGTTTTTCTACAAACTCGCCTTATATCGCTCTTTTTGCAAGGCAGGAGAACAATATTCAACTTAATATGATGACCCTTTGCGCCCAGTCGGGATTTGATATTTATAAAGAGGATAAGTATGTAGGCACTTATTTACCGAAAACCAATGCTAAAAACGGTTTTTGCGATATAGTAAAAACCGACGGCAAAATGGGCGAATACACCATTAACTTCCCGCTTTTTGACAACGTGTGCGAACTGTATATAGGACTAAAAGGCGAGAGCGAGGTTTTGCCCGTCTCCCCTTATAAAAACGAGGGTAAACCGGTGGTGTTTTACGGCTCAAGCATAACCGAAGGCGCCGCCGCTTCAAGACCGGGGAACTGCTATACCGCTATATTTTCAAGGAAAACGGGGCTTGACTATATCAATCTCGGTTTTGCGAGCAAATGCAAGGGCGAGGCGGAAATTGCAAATTATATAAAGGGGCTTGATATGTCCGCCTTTGTATACTGTTTTGACCACAACGCAAAGGACGATGAGGAACTGCGCCGCCGTCACTATGATTTTTATAAACTTGTAAGGGTCACTAACAAAGATTTGCCGATAATAATCGTATCTGCGCCCGATAATCCCGACTGTTTGCAGTATAATGAGCGCAAAGAGGTTGTTTTTGATACCTATAAAAAAGCCAAAAATAATGGCGATAACGTTTATTTTATTGACGGCGCCGAGTTTTACGGTGAGTATGCCTATGATGCAACCATAGACGGCGTACACCCGAACGATTTAGGCTTTTTTATGATAGAAAAGAAGATAGAAGAAACTTTAAGTAAAATAAAAACGGAGATTTAAAAAATGGCTTTTTGTAATGCAAAAGAGTATTTGGAGAAAAAAGGTTTTGCCGACAGGATAAAGGAGTTCACCGTTTCAAGCGCAACGGTTGAATTGGCGGCAAATGCGCTTGGCACCAAGCCTTGCCATATAGCAAAATCAATGACCTTTAACGTAAACGGCGTACCGGTTATGGTTATTTGCGCCGGAGATACAAAGATTGATAATCATAAGTTTAAGGAATATTTTAATACAAAGGCAAAAATGCTCTCTTTTGACGAGGTGCATAATCTCATAGGTCACGACGTAGGCGGCGTTTGCCCTTTTGGTATAAATGAGGGAGTAGAGGTTTATGCTGATATTTCTCTAAAGCGGTTTGATACCGTTTATCCTGCTTGCGGAAGCAGTAACAGCGCCGTAGAACTGACAACTTCTGAACTTTATGAATTATCCGGCGCAAAGGAGTATATCGACGTTTGTAAAATAGTGGAATAAAACGCCCGGGAGGTGTTTTTTTGGCGAGATATTTTAAGTACATAAAAAAATATTGGTACTGCTTTGTTTTAGGCCCCGTATTTATGGTGCTTGAGGCAACGGGTGAGTTTTTACTGCCCTATATAAATGCTTCTATCATCAATAACGGCGTCGGAAAACGGGCGAGTACGTCATATATTCTAAAGTGCGGAGGCTATATGTCCGCACTTGCGGTTTTTATGCTTATAACAGGGGTGCTTGGCGCATATTTTGCGATAAAAGGCTCTTCAAACCTTGCTGCCGATATCAGAAAAAACACCTACAAAAAGATACAAAAACTCTCTTTTTCGGATATTGATAAGTTCAGCACCGGCTCGCTCATCACCCGTATCACAAACGATATCACCCAGGTGCAAAGTTTTACCGCAACCCTGCTTCGTGGCGTTTTCAGAAGCCCTGTTATGCTGATAGGCGCTCTTGTGATGTCCTTTAGTCTTAACGCAAAACTCGCAAGGGTATTTCTTGTGGTTATTCCTGTTTTGGCGCTTTTAATGTTTGTGATAATAAGGACCTGCAACCCGAGATATATAAAAATGCAGGAGGGGCTTGACAACCTTAACACCAACATAGGCGAAACGATAACAAACGAGCGAGTTATCAAATCTTTTGTAAGAGAAGAGTATCAAAAGAAAAACTTCAGAATACTTAATGCCAGGCTTGTAAAACGGACGATAAACGCCCTTAAAATAATGATGCTTATGATGCCGGCGTATAACATTATCATAAACGTCACAACACTTATAGTTATCGCCGTTTCAAGCCGACAGATAAATGTGGGCGATATGGATATAGGCTCGCTCACCGCTTTTATAACCTATCTCAATCAGGTGCTTATGGCGCTTAACTTTATGGCAAATATTATTTTGCAGGGAAGCCGTGCCGCCGCCTCTAACCGACGTATAGCAGAGGTACTAGACTATAGCGTCAAACTGACCGACGATACTGCCAAACAGCCTGATAAAGTTATCGAAAAGGGCGATATTGAGTTTCGCTCGGTTGATTTTTCATATTTTGAAAACAAAAATGACAACGTATTAAACAATATAAACCTAAAAATAGAGGGCGGCTCTTTTGTGGGAATAATCGGCTCGACCGGGTCGGGAAAAACCACCCTCGTATCACTTATTCCACGCCTTTATGACACAACAAAAGGCGAAGTTTTTATAGACGGAACAAACGTAAAAGACTACTCTCTTTATAATCTGAGGGAGGGTATTTCCTTTGTGCTTCAAAAGAACACTCTCTTTTCGGGAACGGTTGCCGAAAATCTGCGCTGGGGCAAGGAAAACGCCACCGATAAAGAGATAAAAGAGGCGGCAAAAATCGCCTGCGCCGACGCTTTTATAATGGCGCAAAAAGACGGATACGATACCGAAACCGCCCAGGACGGAAAGAACTTTTCAGGCGGACAAAAACAGCGCCTTTGCATAGCGAGAGCGTTGCTGAAAAAGCCTAAAATACTAATTTTAGACGACTCGGTAAGCGCCGTTGATACCGCCACTGATGCGGCTATCAGGAAAAATCTTCGTGAATATATGCCCTCTACCACAAAAATAGTGATAGCCCAGCGCATAAACTCGGTTATTGACGCCGATACCATTATCGTTATTGATAAAGGCGAAATTGCAGGTATAGGTAACCACGATACGCTGATAGACAGTTGCCTGCCGTATAGGGAAATATATCTCTCTCAAAAAGATCTGAACGAGGGAGGTGCCGCCTCGTGACCGAAGAAAGACTGAAAAGAATAGAACAAAAATACAGCGATAAAAAGGTGGAAAATAAAAAGGCCTTTGCGCTTAATAACAGAGGTGCAGGGCGAGCGGCGGCTATGAGCAGCAGCGGAAAACCCAAAAACACAAGACACACGGCGATAAGACTGTTCAAATACATATCTCGTGAAAAAACGCTTTTTATAATAGCGCTTCTTTGCACCCTTTTTCACACCATTTTGACCCTTGCCGCTTCGCAAATGCTTCGCCCGGTTATAAACACAATTAAGTATCAAAATACCGATTTCAAAAAACTTACGCTTGGCATAATCGTTATGGCGGTGATATATGCTTTTGCTCGTCTTATGCAGTGGCTTCAAAGCCGGCTTATGCTGAGTGTTTCTCAGCGTTCAATGGAGAGGATGAGAAACGAACTTTATTCTCACCTGCAAACCCTGCCGATATCATATTTTGACAGGAATAAAGCAGGCGATATAATGAGCCGGTTTACAAATGACGTTGACGCCGTCAGCGGAATGCTAAGTTCCACCCTTGTGCAACTTTTTAACTGTATTATCACCATTATAGGCACCGTCATACTTATGCTTTATAACAGCCTTATTTTAGGCGGCATAACCCTTGTTATGACACCGCTTTTGATATTTGTCTCAAAAACGCTTATAAAAAAGGGCAGAGGCGCCTACAAAGAGCAGCAAAAAAGCCTCGGTATCCTTAACGGTTTTACTGAGGAGAGCATTTCGGGACAAAAGGTGGTTAAAGTATTTAACCACGAGGGTATTTGCGAAGACGAGTTTAACTATTTAAGCGACAGGCTTAAAAATGCGCAAATAAAAGCGCAGTTCAGGGCAGGCGTTATGGGTCCTGTCACACACCAGCTTTGCAATATTATCTACGCCGTTACCGCAAGTGTCGGCGGTATACTTATTGCGCTAAAGGGATATGACGTCGGCGGACTGACCGTTTCCCTTAATTTTACAAGGCATTTTAATAGACCTATAAACGAGATTTCAATGCAGTTTAACACCGTATTTTCGGCTCTTGCAGGGGCGGAAAGGGTGTTTGAGGTTATGGATATAAGCGGCGAAACCGAGCCGCAAAACGCAATAGAAAAGGGTGAAATAAAGGGAGAAATAGAACTTAAAAACGTGACCTTTTCCTATGTTGAGGGAATACCGGTGCTTAAAAATATTTCTCTAAAAGCAAACCGTGGCAAAAAGGTTGCCTTTGTAGGCTCTACGGGGGCGGGAAAGACAACCATTACTAACCTGCTTACAAGGTTTTATGATATAGTAGACGGTGAAATACTGATAGACGGTATCAACATAAAAGATATGTCAAGAAAGTATTTAAGAAAAAATATAGCTATGGTTTTGCAGGATACACACCTCTTTAGCGGAACGGTTATGGAGAACATCCGCTACGGCAGGCTGGACGCTACCGATAGCGAGGTAATAGCCGCCGCAAAGGTTGCTTCTGCGCACGAGTTTATTATGCAACTTGAAAACGGGTATGACACCTATCTTACAAACGACGGCGCCAACCTCTCGGAAGGACAAAGACAACTTATAAATATCGCCCGTGCCGCCATTTCAAAAGCGCCTGTCCTCGTTCTTGACGAGGCGACCTCCTCGGTTGATACAAGAACCGAGCGCCATATTGAAGAGGGTATGGACTATGTTATGAAAGACAGAACAACATTTATAATCGCTCATAGGCTTTCAACCGTCAGAAAATCCGACGTTATAGTGGTGCTAAGCCACGGCGAGATTATAGAAAGCGGAAGCCACGAAGAACTTATTAAAAAGGGCGGAAGATACTATGACCTTTATAATGAAATAGCGGAACTTGACTGATAAAAAAGACTTCTAAACCCGGTTTAGAAGTCTTTTTTTATTCTTTATATACCCTCACATTAAACTCACATTTACAGCGAGGGCAAACGGTTTTGTGGTTTCCTTTTATACGTGGGAGTTTGAGCACGGCTTTACAGTAGGGGCATTTTTTATATATATGGGTTTTGTCTTGTTTTCTTAGTATTGTGTTTTCTCTTTTTCTTTTGATTTTAATTACTAAGTTTTCTAAAGTCTCGTTTTCTCTTCGCCTTGCCTCTATATTTTTTGAAAGGGCACGGAAAACGGCGTAAATTACCAATGCGTAAACTATGATTTGAAGATAAATAAGCCTTAAAAAAATGTTTATGATAGCCAAAACAGCGCTAAAACAAAAAAGCAGGTAAAAGAGGTTATCTATGCCGTAGCGCCCCTCAAACCAACGCATTATTTTGTAGTAAAAATTGTTCATACCTAACACTTCTTTTTATATTTACTAAAATTATTTTATCCGTATTTTTTTACAAAATTGTTAATTGACGGTTAATTTTATTGTAAAATATATTTTTTTAAGTTATAATCAAATAAGACTTATTGTTCGGTAAGGACAAATAGGGGTGAAAAAATGTTTTCAAAGGTAAAAAGCGTCGGTATTTTCGGCATTGAATCTTATATGATAGTTGCAGAGGCGGACGTTTCAAACGGACTGCCGGCTTTTGACGTTGTGGGACTGCCCGATACTGCGGTAAAAGAGTCGAGAGACAGGGTCAGAGCGGCGATAAAGAACTGCGGTTTCAGGTTTCCAAACGGCAGAATAACTGTAAATCTTGCTCCCGCCGACCGCAAAAAAGAGGGCGCACTATATGATTTGCCGATACTGCTTGCCGTGCTTCGTGCCTCTAAACAAATACCCGATTTTGACGACGTGAACAACGTATTTTTGGGCGAGGTTTCGCTTGACGGACATATCCGCTCGGTAAACGGCGTGCTTGCGATGTGTATAACCGCCTCGCAAAACGGAGTGAAAAACATATTTGTTCCAAAGGATAACGAGAGCGAGGGCGCCACTATCAGCGGTATTAACGTTTACGGTGTATCAAACATAAAAGAACTGATAGACTTTTTGTCGGGTAAAATTGTTTTAAGCCCTGCAAAACCCAAAGTGATAACACAAAAAAGTATAGTCGGAACGGTTGATTTCAGCGAAGTTAAAGGTCAAACCGCCGCAAAAGCCGCCCTTGAGATAGCCGCCGCAGGCGGACATAACGTTTTGCTTATAGGTCCGCCCGGTGCAGGTAAAAGTATGCTTGCAAAAAGACTGCCTACAATACTTCCCGAAATGACCTTTGAAGAGAGCATAGAAACGACTAAAATATATTCGGTTTCGGGAAATCTCGATAAAGATAATCCGCTTATTGTAAACCGTCCTTTCCGTTCGCCCCACCATACCATTTCGGCGGTTGGTCTTACCGGCGGCGGAACGCAGCCGAGACCGGGCGAAATATCACTCGCCAACGGCGGAGTTTTGTTTCTTGACGAATTGCCGGAGTTTCACCGAGACGCTATGGAAGCGCTTCGTGCTCCGCTTGAGGACGGAAAGGTTACCGTTTCCCGTGCTTACGGCAGAGTGACCAACCCGAGCCGATTTACCCTTGTTGCCGCAATGAACCCCTGCCCCTGCGGATTTTACGGTCACCCGACAAAGCAGTGTATTTGTTCTTCAAATGCGGTAAAAAGATATTTGAACAGGGTGTCGGGACCTATGCTTGACCGCCTGGATATTCACGTTGAAGTGCCGCCTGTTGACTATAAAGCGCTTAGCGCCACAACTAAAGAAGAGAGTTCGGCAACTATCAGAGAAAGGGTCAACAAAGCCCGAAAAATACAGCAAGAGCGTTACCGTGGAACAGGTATCACCTGCAACGCCGAACTGACGCCGGCACTCCTCAAAAAATATTGCGTATTAGAGGACGCCGCCGCCGAACTTTTAAGGGATAGTTTTGAGAGGCTTGGTCTTTCTGCCAGGGCGTATGATAAAATACTTAAAGTTGCGAGAACAATAGCCGATCTTAAAGGCAACGAAAACATAGAAAAAGAAAACATTTTTACGGCAATTCGTTTCAGAACTCTTGACAGAAAGTATTGGAGCGAGTAAAATAATATCGTCCGGTAAAACGGACTATACGGGTTCGTAGCTCAGCTGGGAGAGCGCCGCGTTCGCAACGCGGAGGTCGAGGGTTCGATCCCCTTCGGATCCACCATAAAAGAAACGTCTTTTGTCTACCACGGCAAAAGACGTTTCTTTTCGCGTTTCGGGCAAAAATACAGGAAAAACAGGCATTTTTGGGCTTTCAGACGGTTGATCAGTCGTCCGGAAGCTCGATTTTTTATTTTCGGGACGAGAAATCGGTCGAAAAAGACGGTGTACTTTCAACTTTTCTTTACGCTGTAAAGAAAAGCAAAAAGTGTCAGGGAAGGAGGACTTGAACCACGAAAAAGAAAGAAACTCGTCGATGTTGCTCATAAACCGTTGTTTTATAAGCCGTATGTTCCTATAATTATAATAGACGCAATAGTGGGGTAAAAAGAAATGATTACAAAGGATTTGGGAAATCGAATCAGAGAGCTTCGTCAAAAGACAGGGCTTAGTCAAGAGAAGTTTGCTCTGAAAATTGAGATGGACAGGACATACTTTGCTTCTGTCGAAGCAGGACGGCGAAACATCGCTATTTGCAATATTAAGAAAATTGCCGACGGGCTGGGCGTTACGCTCAGTGATTTATTTGAAGGCCTGTAAAATAGCAAGACGGGCAAATGCAATACACACTATACGATTTTGAGAGGTAAAAAGATGCCAAGAGCCACACATATTATCTTACAAAAATATGAAGCATTAAAACAATCCATTAAGGATGATGCTCTTTCTGAAAGAACAACAGACTGCATTATTGAAGCCTTTCGAGAAGCTCGATTATATCTTCAGGGATATGCTGTTCTGCCTTTAGTCTATGATGGGCAAGGAAAAGAATACTTTGCCTTTCAAAATACACAAAACGGGAAGATTTCACGTGCAGTGAACAGATCTCTATTTTTGAGTTTCGATAATACTGTAGCAGATGTGTTTTTGCAGAATGTAAAAGCCCGTGAAATTACCAACCAAACATCAGAAGAAATAACAAAAGCATGCTATACTATAGCAATTAGTTTTTGCTGTAGTATAGACATGCTGAAAGATAATGATCAAAAAACGCCCGGCACATTCTTTGAATACTTCATAGGACATTTGATGGCGGTACAATTAAATGTTTTACCGTCGAATCAGCTTGACGTCTTGAACATGGATATGCGTGCAACACTACCCACAGATTTCATTTTTGATCTCGGAGAAAACCGGCCGAAATTTCATGTTCCAGTAAAAACATCAACAAGAGAACGTGTTGTTCAAGTATGGGCACATCAACGTGTATTAGACGGCGTGTATGGCGCAGGACGCTTTTTAGGACTGCTTTCGTGTTTAAGTGAGACAAAAGTTAATCATCAAAACAACGTTGTTACAGAAATTTGCTTGCCTGATCAATGGCGTGTATATCAGTTATTTATTGCACAGATGAAGCGCATATATTATTTGGATGTCCCGCAAAAATATGATAACCTAAATCGAGTTTTTCCCCCGATTCATGTTAAACCATTTGGCGATTTCTTTTTTGAGGCAGAAGTCCTATCAAACTGATTTCTTAAAAATCAAAAAATAGGAATGATTTTTACGAGCGTGTCTTTGCTTTATTATTCGGCTTACTCCGGGATGGTTTTTTCTAACCAAAACAAAAATGTCTTCAACATCAAAACCGTATTTTGAATACTCGTTAATGATTTCGACATGAGTAAGCCGTTGCTTATTTGCACAGACCTCATCTTGACATTTTACGATGAAAATGCCATCTTTTTTCAGAACGCGATATGCTTCTTTGGCCGTTTGATAATACAAATCCAGTACAGCTTCGTGATATTTTTTATCACTATTTGTTGCATTGTTCTGATAGTATTGTTCAAAGTTTTGATGACTGCTATGTGCTGTTCCTCCCGGAGTATGCATATATGGAGGATCAAAAACCAAGCAGTCGAACATCAAATCTTCGTATGGAAGATTGCGACAATCTGTGCCAGTTTTCAAATCGGTAGGATAAAAAATATATTCTTTGATGTTGATCTTGCGCCAAAAAACCCCTTTGCCATAGGTCACATCAGCAACACGGCTTCCGGGAAGGACATATAGTTTTAATATATTTGGAAAAACCTCATCGTTGGTACCGACATGAGCAGAAAAAACAAGATCGTTTGTTGAAATACCATCAGGGCTTTTTCTCTTTTGCATTTTAATACCTCGTATTTTCTTTATTAAAAGGTGCAGTACTATTTTTTGATTCATCAGAAACCCGCAGAATGATTTCTCCCGATTCAGTACCAATATAAATATCAAAAACCGTACCTACATCCACGTGAAGATTTGAAACAATTTGTTTTGGTAGCTTTATGCGCAAATCTTTTTGTAAAGCATAACTGTCAAGCAATACTTCATTCATTAAGGCACCTCCTTGTTTTAGGGCAAAATAGTCCTAAGCTTAGGACTATTATAACACATAAAAATATTTTTTTCAACTGATTTTGAACTATTGATCAAAAAGAAAATCCTTAACTATTTTTGAGGAATAAAAATCAACGTTGTATTAACATTTCATTTGTTATTATTCTGGTGTCACTTTCACTTTTCTTACCTCGGTTTTGGTCACTTATGCACGTCTTATACAGAAAATAACCGCTTGTTCGTTATGAACAAGCGGTTGTTTATTTATGTAAGCTATTTATTCTGTCAGTGCCCAAACGAAGCCGTAAGCTCCGAGGGTGATCTGCTGTTTTGTATGCTTTGTGCCGGTCATCAGATCGGTGTAGGAAAGGTTCATGTCAAACTCGACTGTACGCTCCTCGTTACAGAAATTGAACAGCGCCAAAAGATTCTGCTCTTTGTACGTGCGGAAAAATCCCAGAACGTTATCAGATCCCGTATCAAAGGTCGATATCTTCGCCCATTGCTTGAAAGCCCTGTTCTTTCCACGCGCCTCGCCGAGTTTCTTAAGACTGTTGAATATCCTGCCCTGATAGCTATCGGGATCGAGGCGTCTATTGGCGAGCGTGTGATCAAATTTGCCGCGGTGGAGATAACGGCTATCAAACTTCTTATTTGTATCATCATGATACATATAGTCGTTCAGCTGACCGACCTCGTCACCGCTGTAAATGACGGGGATGCCGCTTAAGGAAAACATAAATGCGTGGAGCATAATATCTGCGTCGATAGCGACACTGAGCGCCTTATCATCCTTCTCCCACAGCGCCGCCTCAATGCCGCAAAGGCTTGCAGCAGTTCCGCAAAGACGCGCGTCCTGTGAAATCTGATCTTCGTTATACAATTCTCCGCGCGCGTTACTGCCCATAAATCTGCCGGTAAAATAATCATTCAGGAATCTTTTATGAGGTATCTCTTCCATGCCGAGACTACGAAGGAAGTCATAATCCAACCCCCAGCCGATATCATCGTGGCAGCGCAAATAATTGAGGAACACACAGTTCGGCGGCAATTTGCTGACCTTGTCAATCTGTCTACGCAGCAGGCGGACGTCACGCGTAGCATAGGTATTCCAGATGCTCGCCATCGTCGTAACGTTATATAGTATATGGCACTCGGGTTTTTCCTCTGTTCCGAAATACGGTGCAACCATAGAGGGTTCCATCACGACTTCGCCAAGCAGCAAAACCGACGGACACACAATCTCACAGATAATGCGCATCATTCGCACGATATTGTGAACCTGCGGCAGATTGCGGCAGTTGGTGCCTAGTTTCTTCCAGATATAGGGCACCGCGTCAAGGCGGATAACGTCTATGCCGGCGTTGGCGAGGAATAGCATATTGGCTGTCATATCGTTAAACACCATTGGATTCGCGTAATTCAGATCCCACTGATACGGATAGAAGGTCGTCATCACGATCTCTCCGCTTTCAAGCTGAGTGAAGTTCCCCGGCGCAGTCGTCGGGAAAACCTGCGGGACCGTTCTTTCATATTCGTGTGGCGTCTCCCAGCTGTCAAAAAAGAAATAGTGGCTGCGGGCATCCGGATCGCCCTGACGCGCCGCTTTTGCCCATGCGTGCTCATCGCTGGTGTGATTCATCACAAAGTCCAGACAGCAGTTGATACCGCGTTCATGACAGAGAGCCGTCAGCTTTTGCAGATCCTCCATCGTGCCGAGCTTAGGCTGAATCTTTCGGAAATCGGATACCGCATAGCCTCCGTCGCTGTTTTCTTCGGGACTGTCGAGCAGGGGCATCAGATGGATGTAGTTGACGCCGATCTCGGTGAAGTAATCGATGTTTTTGATCACACCCTCCAGATTGTCGGCAAAATTATCCACATAGAGCGTCATGCCGACGATGTCGTTACCGCGATACCAATAGGTGTCCTGCTCACGTTCACGGTCACGCTTTTTCAAAGCCTCGTCGCGTTCGGTATAATACTGTTTTATCAGCTTGCAGAGATAATCAAATCCCTGCTTATCATCGTGATACAGCTCATAATAGAGCCACTTTAATTCGTCATAGCGTATTTTGAAGCGGATGCCGAATTCATTGGAATAATCCTTTTTCATAAAATATCGTTCTCCCAGATACGGTAATGTGCAAATCAGTTATCAGTATTGTTGCAAAATGCAAAGACGGATCAGTTTTCGGCAAGGATCGCGTCGATCCGGCTGCGTTCGGGCATAGAGCGGATCGCTCCCTTTTTGGTGGTGACCAAATATGCCGCTGCGTTTGAGAAACGCAGAAAGCGCCGGAGATCATTCTCTGTTAATCCGTCAAGACCCTTCTCTAGTATACACGCGAGAATACACGCACAGAACGTATCCCCCGCACCGGTGGTCTCGATCGTTCCGCCAAGTAGAAAGCCGGGTACATATACTCGCTGATCCTCGTAATAGGAATAACTTCCGTCCGGGCCGGCGGTGATATTAATCAGGCGGATGTTCGGAAAGTTCTTTTTCAGATATGCCGCGCCCTCGTCAAAATCCGCACTGCCTGACAGGAACTCGATCTCGTTGTCGGCGATCTTCAGGATATCGCACTGTGAGAGTCCCCATTCGATTTGCTCGCGGGCAGCATCCAGGCTGCTCCACAAGGGAGGACGAAGGTTCGGGTCAAAGGATATCAAAGCCCCATTTTCTTTTGCCGCCGCTACCGCTTTTTTTGTTGCCTCGCGCACCGTATCATGCGTCATAGACAGCGTGCCGAAATGGAATATCTCCGCTTGTCGCAGCAGATCGACGGGTATCTCATCCGGGGTAAGCATCATATCCGCGCCCGGATTGCGATAAAAGGAAAAGTCGCGATCTCCGTTCTCAAAGGTCTGCACAAACGCAAGCGTCGTATTTACAGATCGATCCGTCAGCAGTGATTCGGTATTGATTCCGATCGAAGTGACAGTATCGCGCAGACTTCTGCCGAAAATATCGTCGCCGACCTTGCCGATGAAGGCACAGCTTTTGCCGAGCTTCTTCAGCATGGCGAGCACATTACAGGGAGCGCCGCCGGGGCAGGCTTCAAATAGTGGATTGCCTTGATCCGATACACCGTTCTGCGTAAAATCGATCAACAATTCGCCTAAGGCAACTACATCAAATTTTTTGTCCATTTCAAAACCTCGTATTGTTTATTGCATAATAAAAGGAGTGCCGGGCTAACGAAGCAGCCCGGCGCAAACGAAAACCGAAAAAGGTAAACAATCAGAATGACTCTTTAATACCTTGCGCACTCCGGAGCGTTTGCCTCAGCAGAAACCGGATCGTACCAGATAAGGTTGTTCTTTGTTTCCTTATCAAAGAGCTGGATCAGTTTCGGCTGGACGGTAAACTTGATGTTAGCGCCCATAGAAACGTCGGTATCAAGATCCATTGTGGGAATGACCATAACGACTTCATCGTCGCCGGAACGGGCGTGGAGGTTAAACTCGGTGCCGAGCAGTTCGCTGACTTCGACTGTTGCGCTCAGCTCGCCCTCACCGACAGTGATGTGCTGGGGACGGATGCCGCAAATAATCTCGCAGGGTTTCTGATCGCGGGATTTGAGCGCCTTCTGCTGGAACTCGTCAAGCTCGAACTTGACGTTGCGGATCTCTGCGTAATACTTGCCGTCCTCGAGCAACAGGTTGCAGCCTGCAAAAAAGTTCATAACGGGCATACCGATAAAGCCGGCAACAAAGAGGTTGACAGGTTTGCTGAACAACTCCTGAGGCGTACCGATCTGATTGACAAAACCGTCCTTCATGATAACGATACGATCGCCCAGTGTCATCGCCTCGGTCTGGTCATGCGTTACATACATAAAGGTCGTGTCGATGCGGGAACGAAGTTTGATGATCTCGGCGCGCATCTGGTTTCTCAGCTTTGCATCAAGGTTGGACAGCGGTTCGTCCATCAGGAACACCTTCGGGTTACGAACCATCGCGCGACCGATCGCAACACGCTGGCGCTGACCGCCGGAGAGAGCCTTCGGCTTACGGTCGAGGTACTGGGTAATATCCAAAATCTCGGCGACCTCTTCGACCTTCTTCTTGATCTCCGCCTTGGGAACATTCTTGAGTTTCAATGCAAAGCCGAGGTTATCGCGGACGGTCATATGAGGATACAGCGCGTAGGACTGGAATACCATGGCGATATCGCGATCCTTCGGCTCAACATCGTTGCAAAGTTTGCCGTCAATATACAGTTCACCGCCGGAGATATCCTCAAGGCCGGCGACCATGCGGAGAGTAGTGGATTTACCGCAGCCGGACGGACCGACCAGAACGATAAATTCCTTGTCTTTAATTTGAAGATTGACGTCATGAACGGCTGTTACGTTGCCGTCGTAGACCTTTTTAATTCCTTTTAATATAACTTCTGCCATTTACATATGCTCTGACGGAAAGGACTCCTCCAAACCGCCTCGCGGCATCCTTTGAAAAAACTCTTAGATGCACCGCATTACGACAGGTCTCCACGCTGCCGCACCGCAAGCTAACGGTAATAATCCTCCTTTTTTTTGTACGAACGCTCATAGTGTGGAGTGACCGTTCGCCAATGGATTATATAATATAGTGTAATAGTAATAATTTGTCGGATAATGATTGCGGATACTAAATATCCAGTGTGTACAGTTCAATATCAGCGATAGCTTTGCCCTCGGCTTCAAAGCTGATTCCGTCAGCCTCTTTAGGTGAGAAGATGGCAAAGCTTGCCGCTTCTTCACCGCCGTTGACAAAGAGCTCCATGCTGTATCGATCCAGAATAAAACGCAGCGTGATCTCTCCTGCTCTGTCGCGTACCGCGAACTCGCGCTTATTCAAGACACCCTCAGGCCAGCCGCCGCGACTTCTGTCAACGAGGACGGTGCCGGCAGCGGGGCAATAGCAGACAGCGACCGAATGGTCTTTTCCTTCGGCGACATTGACGGTGACGCTTTTGAAACTGTCGCTTTTGTCCGGTTTGATTTTGACCGTAAGGTCAACGCTTCTTCCCTTCACGCAGGGTAGCGTGATTTTTTCGCTCACGGAGATATTCTTGTATAAGATCTTGTTGCCGCGATAATTCAAAAGTTCTCTGACGGGGTTCTGAATCAGCCTGCCGTCGCGAACGGTCAGCTCGCGCGGAAGCGTCATCTGGCCGAAGAAAGGCAGTTCTTTTATCGGGCGAACCTCAACGCTGTTCCAATACTGCATCCACGCGATCATCACGCGTCTGCCGTCTTTTGTCAGAACGGTTTGGGGTGCATAAAAATCGAGTCCGTAGTCTATAGTCTGTTCCGTCTGCCGAATGAGCCTGCTGTTTTCGTCCAGCTCTCCGATCAGACAAAGCGTCGTGTTGCCTTCAATAAACTCGAGGTTACTAGAGCGAACCTCCTGCGGACTGACGATCAGGACGTCCTTACCGTCCAACCGGAACAGGTCGGGACATTCCCACATTCTGCCGATCCGGTTTTCGGATGCGGCGACCTTATTTGCAAAGCGCCAATGGAGCGCGTCGTCGCTTTCAAACAGAAGTACGGCGCCGCTGCCGTCGGATGTGAGGTTGCCCACAACGGCTGAAAATTTATCGCCGACCTTTTGAATCTTCGGATCCCGAAAATGAACGGGGCTTCCGTCGGGCGGCAGTAAATCCGCTGTGATTACCGGATTTGCTTCATATTTTTCGTAGTTGATCCCATCCCCGAAGGCGATGCACTGGGTCTGGCGATCTTCGCCGTCGTCGGCTTTTGCGACCCCTGTATACATCAATAGGTGCCGTCCGTCCCGGAGCTCAACAGCGCTGCCGGAAAAGCAACCGAATTCATCATAGCTTTTGTCCGGAGCCAGAGCACAGGGCAGGCGTTCCCATCGGATAAAATCCCGGGTCTTGACGTGTCCCCAATGCATGTTATCCCAATATACATCATAGGGATTATACTGAAAAAACAAATGATATTCATCCCGATACATCGAAAAGCCGTTTGGGTCGTTGATCCAGCCGACGCCTCCCGTTACATGAAAACGCGGGAGATGCGCAGGCGGCACATCAGAAAGGTGCTCGGTTTCATAATCACGCGCACGGGAAAGAAGAATACTAGGCATAATTCCTTCCTTATGATTTATTTCTTTTGATAGAACTTTTTCCAAAGCTTGTTGTTATTTGCTTCGCCTTCTTCTTCGTCTTTTGGCTCCTCTTCTCCGTCCAGCTTACGGAAAACTCCGTTCAAAAGCAGAATGTTCACATAGCACGGGAGCGAAAGGCCGAACAGCAGTAAAATCGGTATTCCAAACTGATAGAAATGGATGCAAATAAGCCACATTCCAACGGCGCATACTGTCATAAACAGAGTGCGGGGGAAATTCCCCACTGCCAGCATCACGGCATTTTTCATCGTGCCGCGGAGCGTATTCTCATAGCGGGCAAGCATACCGAACGCATAAAACGCGATCGCCAGGATGATGACGCCGATCGCGATGATCGGAGCTCTCATAATGGGAATGTACATCTGCGCAGCAAGATAATCCAGATAGAGGATCCCAGCTGCGGCTACCAGTATCAGCCCCAAAATCATGCCCTGCTTAAAATTCGCCTTAAAGGATTGGAAATACGGTTTTACGGTGTAGCCTTCTTCGCCGCGAACGATGTGAATGACGATATCGTTCATGGCTGTGACGGCGGGACCCATCGTGATGATGGGAATACAAAGAACCATGGTCAGCAAATTCAGAATAAGAAGATCTGCCGCGATTGTCAGCGCCTTCATTATGGGGCTGTCGGATCTAAATATATTTTTCATCCAGCGGGACCTCCTTATCCCATGTTTTGCTTTGTCTTCCCCCGAGTATACGCCGGTTAAACTGACATCACGATATCAGAAGCTATGGCGGTTACTCCTTAAAGGGGAAAGGAAAGCGGGAAAATAGAAATTATCCTTTGACAGCGCCGGAGGTAACGCCCTCGACAATGTAGCGCTGTAAGAACACATACAAAATCAGGATCGGCAGCATTGCCAGCAGTAGAGCCGCCATAATCAAGCCGATATCCGTGGAATAGGTGCCGTAGAAAGCCTGTGTCGCGATCGGGATTGTATAGAGATCCTTTTTCTTGAGTACAAGGCTTGGTAGGAGATAGTCGTTCCAGTACGCCATAGCGTTAATGATACCGACTGTTGCGATGGTGGGCTTGAGTAGCGGGAATACAACCTTCCAGTAGGTCTTCCAGCGGTTGCAGCCGTCAATGGTTGCCGCTTCCTCAAGCTCTAAGGGAATATTCGTCTTGATCGCTCCGTGGAACATAAATACCGCCATGGACATCGAGAATCCGACGTGCATCAATATCAGTGTAATTCGTGAGTTCAAAACGACGCCGTATACGGATACCAGCGGAACCATCAGAACCTGGAAGGGGATGACCATTGATGCGATCATCAATGAGAATATAAGGGTGCAAAGCTTCCATCTCTGGTTACGCACGATAACGAATGCCGTCATGGACGACAGAACGATCGTCAAGAGCGTAGAGCTGACGGTAACGATCAAAGAGTTTCCGAAAACGGTAAGGAAGTTCATCTTCTTTATCGCTTCGGGGAAGTTATTGAAGGTGAAGCCATGGGCGCCGATCAGCGCGAGCGGATCAGCGGTGATGTCGCCCTTGGTTTTGAAAACGTTGATCAAAACAAGTAAGAACGGGAAAATAAAGCAAATAAAGAGGATAAGAAGGACAACCCACATGATCGCATGAGCGATCTTCTTTTTGCGAGCAGCTTTTGCATTATCAGTCATTATGCCTCAACCTCCCCTCGCTTACCAATGAGAACCTGAGTCACGCCTACGATCGCGCAGACAGCAAAGAGGATAACCGCCTCCGACTGACCCAAGCCGTAGTTTTTGAAGGTAAACGCCTGGTTGTAAACGTGCATCGCCGCCATGGTTGACGACTTGAACGGTTCGCCGTTCGTCAAGGACAGGTTTACGTCGTATACAACGAAGCAACGGGTGATGCTGAGGAAGATGCACTGTACGAAGCTGGAGCGCATCAACGGGATAGTGACGTTTTTCATCGCCTGAGCGGATGTACAGCCGTCGATCCTCGACGCTTCTTCAACATCCTTCGATACGCTCATGAAGCCCGCTACATAAATCAGCATCATGTAGCCGGCATACTGCCATACCGATACCATAATGAGGCAGAACATTGCGCCATTTGTCGTGGAAAGTAGTGATGTAGAATTAAAGATCGCAACAAACGCTCGGTTGAAGACGAATTTCCATACATAACCGAGAACGATGCCGCCGATCAGGTTGGGAACGAAGAATCCTGCACGGAAGAAATTCTGACCCTTGATGCCGCGCGTTACGAGGAATGCAAGGGCAAAAGATACAATGTTGATCAGAACAACGGCGATGATAGAATAAATCACCGTACGACCCATCGCTGCCCAATAGTCGCCGTCGGAAAACGCCTCGACGAAATTCTTGAAGCCGACAAAGGGCTTTGTTGCGCTAACGCCGTCCCAGCTGGTCAACGTCAGATAAAGTCCGTAGATAAACGGAACGATAACTACCGCGAGGAACAGTGCCGTGCCCGGACCTGCGAACATCAGATACTGTTGAATCTTATAGGATAGTTTGTTTTGTTTCATAAACAGAAATCATTCCAATCTGCCGCTTTGCTGAAAGCAAATACGAACCCCCGGTATGCGTCATGCTATATCAGAAGTCGTATGAAAATGGCAGGATGCCACCAAGCGGCCTGTTGACATCCTGCCACATAGTCAAGTCAACGAATTATGATTGTGTCGGGCGAAACTTAATTAGTGAGCGCCGACCTCAGCAGTTGACCAATATTCGGTAATCTCTTTTGCAAATTCTGCGCGATCGATCTTGTCAGCCAGATACTTCTGGAAGATAGCGCCGCACTTTGCATAATGATCGTCAGGCAGATAGTTGTAGTTCGGGATCAGAGCGTCGGCGTCTGCATACTCCTTAACGGAAGCGCCGAGCGGATCCTTGACCTCGAGTTTGATGTTGGAGTAAGCGGGTACGAGAGCACAATCTTCAACGATGAACTTCTGGCCTTCCTCATCATATACGAGCCAGTTCAGGAAATCCTTCGCAGCCTTGCGCTGTTCGTCGGTGGTGTTGTCGGAAGAGTCGATGAAGAAGTACTTGCTTCCGCCGCCGACAAGTTTTTCAGAAGAGCCGTCATCGACGTCATTCGGAACGGGCATGATACCCATGTTCTCGGAATAGTCATAAGCATTGATTACGGACCAATCCCAGTTGCCGCCGAACATCAAACCGATCTCGCCCTCGGCGAGCTTCTGCTCGGTTACCTCGCGCTCTGCGGAGATAGCAGCGTCTTTTGCATAGTTGTTAGCTTTAAGTACATCAAAGGTATCCATCATTGCGATGAACTTCGGATCCTTTTCCAACTTGATGGAGCCATCTTTAATGCCGGCGATAAATGCGTCGGGATCATCTTGCTGCTCATAAACCTCTGCGAGGTAGTGAGCTGCCAGCGACCAGTCTTCCTTCATAATGCCGGTGCCGCATTTCTCGGCGATAGCCTTCAAATCAGCGGTGGTCTTAACTTTGGTGGGATCAAAGTCAGCGCCGGTAGCCTTCTTGATAGCGTCCGCATTGTAGATAATGCCGCGAGCCTCTACACAAACCGGGAAGCCGTAGGTTTTGCCGTCGATCGTGATCGCTTGAGTGGTATCCTTTACCCAATCCTGATCGGAAAGATCGATTGCGTGCTCTTTCGCGAGAGAATAAACATCCTTCGCGTCAACCATAGAGATGGTATAGGGATCGTTGGAAGCATAGCGGGTGGACAGATGTGCTGCGACTGTATCGGAAGAATAATAAACCTCAACGTCAACTCCCTTTTCTTCGGAGTATTTCTTAGCCATTTCTTCCATCTGGCTCTGGATCTCCATCTTTGAGTTAAAGATGGTAATGGTTACGTTGCCGCCGGAGCCTCCGTTGCCGCAGGCGGTCAGGCCTACAGTCAGTCCGAGTACTAAAGCGGCTGCCAATACGATTGACAATAATCTCTTTTTCATGTGCATTTTTCCTTTCTATAATTATTTTTTGGGTTTTGTGTAGCGCGTTTTCCAACGGTTCTGTTCGTCTGCCTCTGCACAGAAACGTATGTAAAACGTTTTACACAATATAGGTTTTTCGCGTGTCTAAAGTATAGCACTTGTGGATAAAAATGTCAATAACTTAATAGTTTTTTTCAGTATTTGTTGTGTTTTTTGTGAGTTGTTACAAAATTACGACCAAATTATGTGTATAATTGCCAATGTAAAACGTTTAACATAAATATTTTCATTTTTTGTATTTTAGGTCTTTATTTTTCGTTACTCATTTGTTATAATATGAATAAACACCCTTATTATTGAATTTCAGGGGTATATGCAAAAGGTATTTGAAAATGAAACGTGAAACTAATCTTAATCCCACCATGAAAGACGTAGCGCAGGAGAGCGGTTTGTCACTCGCTACGGTATCAAAGGTCATCAACGGTCTGCCGGTCGGAAAAGCCAGCCGCCAAAAGGTAGAGGCAGCCATTAAAAAACTGGGCTATCAGGTGAACAACTATGCCCGCGCGCTGAAAAGCAACAAGACCTACAGCGTCGCATTGGTGTTGCCTTCTCTCAAGCACCCTTTTTTCGCCTACCTGACCGATGAGCTGACAAAAAGTCTGATGAGCAGAGGATACCGCGCGATCCTCATGATTACGAACTATGATCCCGACGCCGAGCAAAAAAGTTTTGCTATGGTGCGGAGCAACAAGATGGACGGCGTTATCGCCCTGACCTACAGTCCCGATCTCGAGGTGGGCGATTCTATCTCAATAGTCACCATTGACCGCCATCTCGACGAGGATATTCCCTGCGTTTCCTCGGATAATTTCAGAGGCGGTGAACTTGCCGCCAAAAAGCTGATCGATCTCGGATGCCGCAAACTGTTGTTTATGCGGATCACCTCTCGCATCCAGGGTGAGCCCAACAAACGCTGCGCCGGATTTGAAAGCGTCTGTCAGTCAAGGAACATCGATTATGAAACACTTCTTTTAATGGATGACGAGCCGGAGGAGCCGATCTTTCAATTTTTGGAGAATCATATCCATGACGGAGAGTTCGAATATGACGGTATTTTCTGCAACTCGGATATTTTGGCAGGCCAGGTGATCCGGTTTCTCAGCGAAAGGAATATCAGCATTCCCGATCAGGTTCAGCTTATCGGCTACGACGGCATCATCGACCGCCTTACCGACAGCTATGTCTGTTCCACGATCGAACAGCCGATCGCTCAGATGGCGGAGACAGCAGTCAATATCCTGCTTAATCCCGATGAAAACAATGCCGGTGCAAATATCTGCCTGCCTGTCAGGTATGTTTCCGGCGGAACGACCAAGGAATAACACATAAATAACAGCACGGGGCTGTCGCTTATCGCGATAGCCCCGTTTTTGTATCAATGATGCAGTATTCATAAGCGTTGATGACCGTCGTATTGCCTTTATGATCGACCTGCGGGATGCTAAAGTCATAGTTGCGGTGGATATGTCCGTGGACAAAATACGAGGGCTTGTATTTCTCAAGCAGGGTGTTAAAGCATTCAAATCCCCTGTGAGGAAGGTCTTCAAAATCGTTAAGTCCCCGCGCGGGTGCGTGGGTCAAAAGGATGTCAAAACCGCCGTGCCGTCTTAGTGAGAACCACCGCCTGCGAATACGGCTTTGCATTTCCTTTTCCTTATATATATATATTCCGTCGCGGTTTCCGTCGCGGTAATAGTTCGAGCCGCCGAAGCCAAGTATCCGCAAACCGCCTATCGTTACGATCCTGTCATCCGCGCAGATACACCCCTGCGGACTACGGTCGTAGTTGTCGTCGTGATTACCGTGAACATAAACCAGCGGGCAGCCCGCCATTGTCACAAGAAACTCGAGGTACTCGGGTCCGAGATCGCCGCAGGAAAGGATCAAATCGAACTCTTTAAGCATCCCCGGCCGATAATACTTATAGTATTTATCGGACGGAGTATCCGAGACTGCCAGTATCTTCATCCTTTATCCTCCGTTTTCTCATCCGCTTTCAGCCTTGCTTTGCTGACGCCGACCGTATCGACCGTCGCCTTTCCCATATCGGTAAGTTCGTCATACACGGGGATACTGCCGATGACATTGTCGACGAGATAATCCATATTGATGATCTGTTCCAAACTCAACTCATTTTGCCGCGCGCCGATGATCTCGCCGCTTTGAGTATAGAACGGCGTCAAAAACGGCTTGCCCGCCCCGCTGATCAAACTGCTGCGGAAGAAATCCGCATAACGGCGGGATGCAAGCGGCAGTGCCGGAGCGTATTCGATATCCACGACGCCTGCCGACATTCCCCAAAAATAATTCAGGGCGCGTTCGGTATTGATATATTCGCTCTTGATCGTTTTATCGAGCATCGAGCGCAGGATCCTCTCATAATATACGCCCCACTTCCATATCGGAACGGCAAGCAGATCGGTTTTGTCGCTGCCGATATGCGACAATCCGTAGCTCTCGCGGTCATCCTCGTTAAAGCGTGCGGTATCCTGGGAGGAGATCAGGTGGATGTGCTGACGGTTCAGCGAAAGCGCCGCCTCTTTCGCTCCCTTGACAGATGACCATTCCAGATACACCTTGGAGCGCGGATTAGCCATCTGAGCGCCAAGCGCAAAAGCGTTGATACCCGCGATCTGACCGTAAATGGGATAGTCGCAAACATACCCGAGCCGTCCGCTCTGTGTCAGCGAGCCCGCCAGAACACCCAAAATAAACTTTGCCTCATACATCCGCGTATAATAGGTGCGGACATAGCGGTGCGAGGTGTTCAGCGAACAGTTCATAATCACGACGTCGGGATATTCCACCGCCGTGCGCAAGGACGCCTGCAGCATTCGCGGCGAAGTGGTGAAGATCAGCTTGCAGTTTTCCTCGATCGCCTGCTCCAGAACCGCGGCGTAATTCTTATCCTCGCCGCAAATATAGACGACGGTATCGACCCTGTCTCCCAACACTGTCTGGGCATGGATCCTGCCAAGTTCGTGGTCTTTGACCCAGCCTGATTTTTCGGGCGGAAAGTCATAAACGAACGCGGCTTTCAGCTTTTGGGGCTTTGAGATCGGGAGAACCTTGGCGATAACAGACTGCTTCTTCTCCTCGACAGGAACGGCCTTTACCTCGATCTCATCATCCTGTTTCTTGAGGAAGATCTCTTCCTTTATCTTTTTGAGGTTGATGCGGATCTCCGCCTCTCCCTCATTTTGTAGTTGCGAATAACCGTATATTTGAATATAGCTGAGCATCGCATCGCCGACAGTCATCTTTAGCCTGTCGCCGCCGTTTTCTTTGAACGCCCTTTCAAAATGATAATAGGTGCTGGAGAAACGCTGCTGTTCTTCTACGCTCCAAAACTCGTTGAAGGGTTTTCCGATCGCGCGGAGCAGCTCCTTATAGTTTCCGCGCTTGGAGAATTCGATAAAGTTAATTTTGCTGTAACGGTTGAAATCCAGATATTCCAGATACAGCTGAACCTCGTCGCTGTCAGATTTTTCCGGCATGATGCGGGTAACGTCTGCGGGAATGCTGTATGCGCCGCAGTATCGCAGCACGCTGACGCGCTTGTTACCCTCTTCGACATAATATCGGTTCAGATACTCATACACCTTGATCGGCTCACGGATGCCTTCGCTCATATGAGAACGATAAAGTGATTCCCACTTTGAAGCGAACTCTGTGCTCTCCGCCAACAGCGGCATAAAATTCGGGGCAAAGGCGCCGACTCTTCCGGCGGTTTTTGTCCCGACGATAAACCGCATCGGTATCTGGATCACGCCGAGACTTATCCCCGACATTGTCTTTTCTGCCGGGATGATCTCGTCCAGCACAGGCAAGGCTGTGCTTTCGTTTTTTGCCGCTCTGGCGTGGACTTCCTTTTGACCGAGCCGTAACGCTTCTTTATAATTGATTTCTGGCTGCATAGAGTACTCCTTATCGGTTAAATGCGAACGATATCCAGCTGCATGGCCGGATAATCGCCGATTAGTCTTTGGAATGTGTAACCGCCCTTCATAAGCGCCGAGCCGAGAACCTCGAACTCTCCGTTGACAGAATAGGTCGCGTCGGGTATCAGCCCCTTCAGTTTCACATGGACGGGCGCCGAATTCGCCAGCGGGTTGGTGACGACGATATTCAACAGTGCGCGGCTCTGATCGGGGCTGACGAACTGCCACGCCATATAGTGCGTCGCGTCGCTCTTTTGGCTCAGGCGGTACATTCTGCCGCCGTGGATGATCGGCTCAAGTTCCTTGTATTTCTTTATTTGATTCTTTATCTCGTCACACTCTTCGTCGGAGAGCTGTGAGAGATCGAGTTCATAGCCGAAGGAGCCGGACATAGCTACCACGCCGCGCGTATTCAAAGGAGTTTTTCTGCCGGTCTGGTGGTTCGGCGACGCGCTGACATGAGCGCCGACCGTGCATGACGGGTAACCGAACGAGGTGCCGTACTGTATTTTCAATCTCGATATGGGATCGGTGTTGTCGGAGCACCATATCTGCGGATTGTAGTACAGCATACCGGCGTCAAATCGACCGCCTCCTCCTGCACAGCCCTCAAAGAGCACATGGGGGAATTTCGCGGTCAGTTTTTCATACAAAGCATACAGGCTCAGATAGTAGCGGTGAGACACCTCGCCCTGACGGGATGAGGGAAATGCGTATGAATAGACATCCGAGATCGGACGGTTAAAATCCCATTTGATGTAGGTGATATTGTACTTTTCGAGCAGACCCGAGATCGTGTCAAAGAGATAATCGTGCACCTCTTTTCGCGAGAGGTCGAGCACCAGCTGGTTACGCGCCATCATCGGCGCGCGGTTTGGAGCTGTCAGCGCCCAGTCCGGGTGAGTGCGGTAAAGGTCGCTGTCTTCGTTAACCATCTCAGGCTCTATCCAAAGACCAAATCTCAGTCCCATGTTGTTGATCTTCTCAATCAGACCGCCTAAGCCGTCGGGCAGTTTTTCGGTATCGGGTATCCAGTCACCGAGTCCTGCGTTGTCGTCGTTGCGGTTCTTGAACCAACCGTCGTCGAGTACAAACATCTCAACGCCCAGTTCCTTCGCCTTTTCTGCGATGGCGAGCACCTTTTCCTCGGTGATATCGAAATAGGTCGCTTCCCAGTTGTTGATCAGAACCGGTCGGTGCATAAGCTTGTATTCGCCTCGCACTACGTTATTTCGTATCACGCGATGGTAGTTGTGTGAGAGATTTGTCAGACCGTCGGCGCAGGTGAGGATGACCTCGGGCGTATAGAAGGAGGCTCCTGATGCAAGTTCCCAGCGGAAACGGTCATCGCTTATGCCGGTCACTATGCGCACGCTGTCGAACTGGTCACGCTCGATCTCGGTCTTGTGGTTACCGGAGTACATCAGCATCACGCCGTAGCAAGCGCCGTTGTCCTCGGTCGCATCACGGTCGCACAGGATGACAAACGGATTGTGCTGATGGCTGGACATACCTCTACCCGATACGAGCGTGTGTATGCCGTGGAACAGCGGTACGCGCTCCGGCTGACGCTCCATGCAGTGGCGTCCGTGGAAGTGGATCATATCCCACTTGCCGAAGGGCAGTTCCAAACACATCGAACACGCCTTTCGCAGCCAGACGATCTCATTGCCTGCGTTGATGATCTCGGCGGCTCTGGTAATGATATCAAGCTCCTCGAACACGCCGTAATATAACTTAATTTTAATATTGGCAGGTTTATCGATAAGGGTTACGATCAGCGTCTGCACCGTATCGCCGTTATCATAGACGGATGGCAGACCGGGGATGGTGTACTTGCCGTCAAGTATCTCGTGCGCGGCGTAGCGAAACTCTGCGCAGCGGCTGCCGTCGGAGCACGAAGCATAGATGCTTGTGACCCTGAAATCACCCACGCCGAAGGAGGTGTATTCTTGCGCCATTGAGTCGAGCGAGTAGGCACGATTGTCTCTCATTTCGTAGGGGTTGCCGGAGAACCCGTGATCATAGATGCGGAATTGATAGGACATATCGTTCTGACCGAGCTTTTTACCGTAGTATAAATGCTGCAAATAACCCAGCTCGTCGATCTTCATCTGGTAGGTGGTGTCTGCGGTCTCGAGGATGATCTGCTTGGAGCTTTCAATATAACGGATGCTCATGGCGTTCTCTCCTTTTTCGGGCTTCTTAGAAGTAGTTAAACGTTTCACTTATCAAAACCATTCTACCATACTGCCGCAGGCTCTGTCTATACTTTTTATGTTTTTACAGCATTTCCGAGAAAAATCGGGAGTCCTCATTATCTGCTTTTTTGTTCACTGATCTGCCCAAAAAACGAATGTGCGGATTATCGATGTGATCAAAATGCAAAGCCCAGGTTATACGGGGGATGCGTAAGCCACCCTTTCGGTAGAGCGCTGCGTTCGCAACGCTAAGGTCGAGGGTTCGATCTCCTTCGGATCCACTAGAAAAAAGCACTTGCGTGAGCAAGTGCTTTTTTAATGAAACAAATCTAGTCGTGATTTGCGAAATGCGCTTATGGTGTGAAATACATTTTTGCGTGGATAAAAGGTTTTTTTGGCGATTATATCTTCCTTTTTTGCGGAATATCGTACAGGTCACGCCAGGGTCTTATCTCTTCAAAAGCCTTTGAAACGGCTAAAACATCGGCGTCACAAAAACGGCGACCGATAATCTGCATACCTATAGGCAGTCCCGTTTTTGAAAGACCTATCGGAACACTTGCCGCAGGGTTTCCCGTGAAATTAAAGATAAAGGTTTCGCAAAAACCGATTAGTCGCTCAACCTTTTCTCCGTTTATATTTTCGGGACCTAAAGTGTTTTTATCGTCGCTATTAAGAACCGGCAGACAGGCGGTTGTAGGTGAGATGATTATATCAAACTTACTAAACGCTTTTTCTGTTTCGTCGAGTAGTTTTGTCCTCATAACGTTAAAGTCGTAGAAGTCAAGAACGGTGGAAGAAAAGGCTTTTTTGTTCCAGTTAATAAACTCAATAGGCAGTTCGTCAGAGTGGTCTTTTATAAGGTCTAACCCGTTTGCTTTCATCAGTTCTAATTCTATTGACGTATCAATACTGATTGACCTGCACCACATTTTGCTAAGGTCATTAAGCGTGTAGGGAATAGAGAAATGGGCATTATCGACAAATGCGCCGGCACTCTCAAAAACCCTTGCGGTATCTATTACCCTTTTTGCGATTTCCCTCTCGACAGGATATATGCCGAAATCGGCGGTAACGCCTATTTTAAGCCCTTTAAGAGAGCGGTTCAGCCCTTTTAGATAATCTGTTTTTTCGCTTTTTATACTCATAGGGTCAAGGGGGTCAAAACGAGCCATTTCGCTTAACAATACCGCCGTATCATCAACCGTTTTTGTCAGTCCGCCGTTCACACAATATGGGTGAGTAGCCGACCAGGCGTCCGGTCTTTTTATATCGGGCACGGTGCCGACCGAAGGCTTAAAACCGAAAAGCGAGCACCAGGCGGCAGGTATTCTTATAGAGCCGCCGCCGTCGGATCCCTCGGCTATAGGTACTAATCCGTCTGCCACCGCAGCGGCGCTGCCACCCGACGATCCGCCCGAATTATAATCGGTGTTAAAAGGGTTTTTTGTAGCGCCGTAGAGTTTGTTATCGCAGGTGCCTCGAAAACCGAAAGCGGGGGCGTTGGTTTTGCCTACCGCTATTCCGCCTAAGTTTTCAAGGGCGGTGCAAAACGCCGAGTTTTCGGGGTCTTCTTTTATTAAAGAAAATACGCCGCCGTGTGAGTTTAGCCACCCTTTTTTTGAGGGCAAAAAGTCTTTAAGCGCAAAGGGTACGCCGGCAAAAGGTCCAATGCTTTCGCCGTTTAGTATCCTCTTTTCAAGCCTTTTTGCCTCCGCTTTGGCGTAGTCAAACTTGGTATAAACAAAGGCGTTTATTGATTTGTTTCTGCTACCAATTCTCTCTTCAAAATAAGAGATAACCTCTAAGGGAGATAGTTCCCGTTTTGATACAAGAGTACCTATCTCTAAAGCCGATAAACGTTCGAGTTCCATAAATATTTACCCTTTTTATATACCGCTTTTGCAGTATTTTTCTATATATTCTTTTCCTACATTTTTCTCTTTCCAATTGCGACTGATATGATAGCCTATCGGTGAAAAAATCATCTCGGTCAGCAGTTCCAAAGCGGCGCATATTACCGAGCAGCCAAGACACTGTAAAACGGTCCAGCGCACCGGCAAAGCGCCCGGAATAAGCGGAAAAATGACAAAAGCCAAAAACACAAATATAAAGTTATCAAGTATTTGGGATAAAAAGGTGGAAATAAAACTTCTCGCCGCAAAGGCGGTTTTAGAGTCGGGGTGGGCCTTTATTTTTTTGCCGACAAAAATGTTTGTATAGTTATTTGAAAGCGCCGAAATGACGTAGGCTATGGTGCTTGCAAGAAGTATTGACCATTGACCGCCGACATACATATCAAGAGAAGGCACCTTAAAAACTTTGCTTATAACAAGGCAAATAATTGTGTATAGGATATTGACCGCTATTGCTAAAAGTGACAGTATGTTTGACGCTTTTGCGCCGAAGTTTTTTGTAAAAACGTCCATAAACAAAAAAGAAACCCATGATACAAAAATCCCGGCGGTGAGGGCAAGATAGGGCAAAGAAAGAATAGTGTATCTTGCCAAAAAGTTCATAAGAACCACCGCTGCCACAAAAATTATCGTGGCGGATTTAGGCACGGATTTCAAAAGGGTTTTAGTTTCAATTATTTTGTTTTCCATAAAGTTCTCCTTGGTTTTAATTTATAATGCGGAGGATTTAGAGGCCGAACTCCGCTATTTTTTTGCAAAGGTTATTTTAGCACCATAAGTTATAAAAATCAAGATATATCTTGCAAAGCATTACCATTTATCTTATAATCACACTAAAAGGGGATGAGAATATGGCAACCTATAAAAAAGAGATTTGGCGCACGGTAAAGTTTACCCTTGTTTCCGCTTCGGCAGGGTTAATACAAATCGGAAGTTTTGCGCTTCTTAACGAACTTCTGAAACTGCCCTATTGGGTTAGTTACTTAATAGCGCTGATTTTAAGTGTATTATGGAACTTTACTATAAACCGCCGTTACACCTTCAAAAGCGCAAACAACGTGCCTAAAGCCATGCTTCTTGTAGCGGCATATTATCTTGTTTTCACTCCGCTTTCAACCTATCTTGAGCATTACCTGACCGATATTTGTCACTTTAATGAATATATTGTAACGATACTGAATATGCTTTTGAACTTTGTGACCGAGTTTTTGTATCAACGCTTTGTCGTTTTCGGAAAAAGTATTGATACAAACGACCTTGCGAAATAATCTATTTGTGATAGTGGTTATAAATATTTTCGGCGGTTGTTTTGTTTATACCTTTTATTGCGGCAAGGTCATCAGGTCCTGCCGCTTTAATGTTTTTTATGGTCTTAAAGGTTTTAAGAAGTAAAGCGGCGGTATTTTTTCCGACGCCCGGAATATCTAAAAGACTGCTCTTTACCATATTTTTAGACCTTTTTGCTTTATGGAAACTAATGGCGAAACGGTGCACCTCGTCCTGAATATTCGTGACAAGGGTATAGGCGCTTCTGGTGGCTTTTATTTCTATATCGCCCGTTCCGTCTGTGAGCGCTCTTGTTTTATGGTGTCCGTCCTTTACCATACCGAAAACGGGAACGGTTATATTATGGGCGGCAAATACCGGTTTTACCGCAGAGAGTTGCCCCTTCCCGCCGTCGAGCAAAATAAGGTCCGGCAGGGTGGAAAAACCTTTATCTTCGCCCTTTTCGTACTCACTGAAACGGCGGTCTAAAACCTCGTTTAGCGAGCGGAAGTCATCCTGTCCCGCAAAACTTTTTATTATAAACTTTCTATAGTGAGGTTTATACGGTTTTCCGTCGTGGAAAACCACCATACCGGCAACGTTTGTATCGCCCGCTATGTTCGAAATATCATATGACTCTATAATCCTCGGTGTTGAGGTAAGACCTAAAAGCCGAGCGAGTTCATTAAGGGCGGAAACCGATTTTCCCGTCAGTTCATTTTCGTGAGCGAGAGCCTCCGCCGCATTTTTTTTGCACATTGCAAGAATACTCATATTCTCGCCCTTTTGAGGAACCGAGAAGGTGATTTTTTTGCCGGCTTTTTCACTCAAAAACCGGGCGAGATTTTCTTTTCCTTCCGGCAAAGTATCAAACAAAATGCGAGAGGGAAAATCATTTTTATCATCATAATAAACGCCCAAAAACTCTGCATAAAGTTGGTCTTTTTCGGTTATGCCCTCAATAATAAAATGCTTTTTGTCAACAAGTTTACTGTTCCTGAAAACAAACAGACTGATACAAGCCTTTTCCCCAAGGAATACCGAGGCGAAAACGTCTTGTGATTTTTGGTTGCACATAACAACTTTTTGGCGGTCTTTAAGGTTATTTATGGCGTTTATTCTATCCCTTAGTTTTGCCGCATATTCAAAGTCAAGTCGCTCTGCGGCGGCGTTCATTTTTTTGTATAGAATATCTTTCATTTCTTTTCCGCCGTTTTTTATAAACTTCACTGCGGCGTTTAAGTTTTCCATATATTCTTCCCTTGTGATATTCGCTTTGCAGGGGGCGTCGCAAATACCGATATGATAGTTAAGGCAGGGCTTTGAATACTTGTCAAAACTCCTGTTGCAAGAGGGAAGACCGAATATTTTTCTGACCTCGTCTACCGTATCTTTTACAACCGCAGAAGAATAGTATGGCCCGATATATTCCGCCTTGTCATTATTTATTTGCATAGCAAAAAGCAGTTTTGGCCAACGCTCTTTTGTAATCTTGATATAATGATAGCCTTTGTCGTCTTTAAGCAGGATGTTATATTTCGGTTTATGCTGTTTTATAAGGGAGTTTTCAAGGATAAGCGCTTCAAACTCGCTATCGCACAAAATGTATTCAAAACGGTGAACTCTCGAAACCATTTGACGCACCTTTTCCGTATGTGCGGTGCCTTTGCCGAAATACTGTGTGACCCTGTTTTTAAGCGCTTTTGCTTTGCCTATATAGATTATTTCATCCGACTTGTCACGCATAATGTAAACGCCCGGTGTCAGCGGAAGTCTGTTTGCTTCGGCTTTGAGTTTTTTTAAGGCTTCGTTATCCAAAAAAATCCCCCCTTATAATTAGTTTTTGCGAGGTAATATTATGAAAAAAGTATCTGTTTTTCTGCTTTTAGTATGTGTAGTTTTGACCTTTTCCGCTTGTATGGGCGGCACTTTTGACACGGATGATACAATTAGTAAAAACACGAATAATAAGGATACGGTATCATCAAGCGCCGTGTATTCATACTTTGGCAATAAAAGGACAAAAATATTTCACAAAGGCAGTTGTCCGCAGGCAAATAATGCAAAAAACGACAACATTTACGTTACCGACAGTCGTGAAGAACTGATAAATGAGGGATATGTTCCCTGCAAAGTTTGCAACCCCTGACGGCATTATCTATTAGTATTTTACTATTAAAATCACTTAAAAGCAATAAAATAAATGCGTCGGGGAAAACCGACGCATTACTTTTTTTCTGATTAGTCTTTATTAAGTTTGCTTACAAGGCTTGATTTTTTCCTTGCGGCATTGTTTTTGTGTAAAAGACCTTTTGTTGTCGCCTGGTCAATCTTTTTAACCGCAGCTTTAACTGCCTCGGCGGCGCCGGAATCCTTTTCGCTTATAGCGGCATTAGCCTTTTTAACGGCTGATTTTAATGCGGAACGGAACGCTTTGTTCTTTTCGGCGTTAGCGTTGCTTACTTTAACACGCTTTTTTGCTGATTTAATGTTGGGCATATGGTTACACCTCCTCAAATATTCATTACACTGTGAGTAATGATAGCATAACCGACCGAAAATTGCAAGTTTTTTTTAATTTTTGTTATATTTTCCACCATTTTACTCACTTTATTTTATTGACTTTATTATATCGTTATGGTAGTATTATATAAATAAAAAATATAGTAAATATATTGTTTGGGGACTTGAAGATGACAAAAGGTTCAAACGGCATTTACAATAAATACATAAAAAGATTTTTAGATATTTGCTTATCCCTTATCTTGCTTATTCCGGCGACACTTATTATTGCCCTTTGTTTTGTGGTGATAAAACTTGAGTCAAAGGGACCGGCTTTTTTTGTGCAAAAACGACCGGGCTACAAAGGAAAGGTTTTCAGCATATATAAACTTCGCACAATGCGGGTTGAAACCGAAAAGGACGGCAGAAAACTTTCCGATATGGAGCGTATGACCAAAAGCGGCGCCGTAATCCGAAAACTCAGTTTTGACGAACTGCCTCAAATCTTCAATATACTAAAAGGCGAGATGTCATTTATAGGCAACCGACCGTTGCTCTGTAAATATCTTGAACTTTACAGTGATGAAGAAATGCGAAGACATGACGTAAGACCCGGCATTTCCGGTTGGGCGCAGGTAAACGGCAGGAACGAGATATCCTGGGAAGAAAAGTTCAAACTTGACGTTTGGTACGTTGACAATGTCAGTTTTTCGGTTGACTTAAAAATACTTTTCATGACCATTAAAAACGTTCTCACTCACAAAGGCATAAACGCTGACGAGGGCGAAACAATGGCTGAGTTTGCGGGCAGTAAAGTAAAAGAGACGGCAAACGTTTAATAGTACATAAAGAACTTGGGTGATTATTATTTCTTTAACACTGATGTATATAACAAACAATCCCGTTATTGCCGAAATGGCTGACGAGGCGGGAATAGACCGAATATGGATAGATATGGAGTATATCGGTAAAGAGCAAAGACAGGGAAATCTCGACACCGTTAAAAATCACCATACCATAGAGGATATAAAAAGGATACGTCCTTTTGTCAAAAATGCCGAACTGTTAGTTCGGGTAAACCCGATACATGAAAAAGGTGACGGAGTACCCGGCAGCGAAGAGGAAATAGATTTGGCTATTTCGGCAGGCGCCGACGTTATAATGCTTCCTATGTTCAAAACGGCGGCGGAGGTTGAGCGTTTTGTAAAGGCGGTAGGAAAAAGGGCGAAAACGCTTTTGCTTGTTGAAACTGTCGCCGCAGCAAAAAATATTGACGAAATACTAAATGTTCCGGGCGTTGACGAGATACATGTAGGGCTTAACGATTTACATCTTGATATGGGCAAAAAGTTTATGTTTGAACTTTTGTGTGACGACACGGTAAAAAACATTTGTCTTGCCGCAAAGAGAAAAGGAATAAAATACGGCTTTGGCGGAATAGCCCGTATAGGTTACGGAATGTTGCCTGCCGAATACGTTATAGCCGAGCATTATCACTTGGGGTCTACCGCCGCTATTTTATCGAGAAGTTTTTGCGACGCCAACCGTGTGGAAAACCCGATAGAGATAAAAGACTTGTTTTTGACGGGCGTTAAAAACATAAGAGAAAAAGAAAAAGAGGTTGCAGGGTATTCCGAAAAAGAATACGTTGACAATCTGAATAAAATAAAACAAATTGTCAGAAAAATTGTAGAGGCTAAGGATTAATGAAAAAGGTTTGTTTTTGCACCACAGTTTCGCTTACTATGAAAGCTTTTGTGGTGCCGACGGCGAAATATCTGCACGAAAAGTGCGGTTGGGATGTTACCCTAATATGCAGCGAGGATGAAAAGTTTGCTAAAACGCTTCCTTCCTATATTCACTATATACCCGTTAAAATGGCGAGGGGTATTGATTATTCGGCGCCGAAGACCATAAAAAAACTCAAAAAAATCTTCAAAGAAGAAAAGTTTGATATGGTTCAGTATTCAACGCCGAATATGTCGCTTTGTGCGTCTATTGCGGCAAAGAGGGCTAAGATACCCGTCAGGCTATATTGTCAGTGGGGATTAAGGTATGTAGGGTTCAGCGGCTTTACACGCATTGTCTTTAAGTGTATTGAAAAGTTCGTTTGCAAACTTTCCACCGATATCAGAGCGCAAAGTTTTAAGAATATGCAGTTTGGTATAGACGAGAAACTCTATAAAAAGGAAAAGGTTGGGCTTGTGGGTATCGGCGGAACGATAGGCGTTGACACAAGCGAGTACGATATAGAGAAGAAAAAAGAGTTCAGTGAAGAAATAAAAAATAAATTATCGATAGATAAAAATGATTTTATTTTCGGCTTTTCGGGCAGGCTCTCAAAGGATAAAGGAACTTTTGAACTGCTATCTGCCTATAAGAATATTGCCGAAAAGTATGACGGCATAAAACTTTTGATAGTAGGTCCCGGCGATACCGAGCGAAAAGAAACAAAGGAACTGCTTCGTTGGGCTAAGGCTTCAGACAAGGTTATCTTCACGGGACTTGTTGAAACCACCGATATGAAAAAGTATTATTCCGCTATGGATATACTTGTTCACCCGACCTACAGAGAGGGCTTTGGTATGGTTATACAAGAGGCGGGCGCTCTCGCCGTTCCGGTTATTACAACCCGTATTCCCGGAGCGAGTGAGGTTATGGAGGAGAATATATCCTGCCTTTTAGCCGAGCCTAAAGATTATAAGAGTTTAGAAGAAAAAATGGTTTACATACTAAGAAACCCGGAAAAATGCAAAACACTCGGACAAAACGCATATATAAGAACGAAAAAATATTTTGACCGTCCGATTATGCTTAGTAATCAACTTGAAGATTATAAAAAATTGACGGGAGAAACATAAGGGAGTGAAGTCGGTGAAAATAAGCGTTATTATCCCGATTTATAACGTAGGTAAATATTTGTGCGAATGTGTTGACAGTATACTTTCTCAAACCTTTACCGATTTTGAACTGATACTTGTTGATGACGGGTCCACCGACCAAAGCGGCGACCTTTGCGATGAGTACGCCGCACGGGATAAACGTGTAGTTGCGGTTCATCAAAAAAACGCCGGACAAGCTGCGGCGAGAAACGAGGGCGCAAAACTCGCAAAGGGCGATTACATTGTTTATATGGATAGCGACGATTATCTTTTGGGTGACGACCTGTACCGAAAACTTGCAAAGGTTATTGACGAAACCGGCGCCGATATTGTTTTCTTTAAGCATAAAAAGTTTTTTGACGAAACAAAAGAGTTTTCATCCTATTCCTATTCTTATAAAAACGCCATAGCCGCCGACGGTTATACCTCTTCTGTTGCGGCGCTGGTAAGGGACGACGCCTTTTTCGGTATGGCGTGGAATAAAGCGGTTAAAAGAAGCGTTATGGTGGATAATAAAATATTCTTCCCCGAAGGTAAGGTCGGAGAGGATATGGACTGGATGTTGAGACTTTGTCTTAAAGCGACATCCGCCGCCTTTATTGACGAGCCGTTTATAGCGTACAGACAGCGTGCAGGCTCTACCACCGCAACGGTGAAAATAAAAAATCTTAAAGATTTTGTGGAAATTATAAAGGCAAGAGCCGATGAAATAAATGCGGTAGAAGATAACGATATGCTTAAATGCGCACTCCTTAGCGCTACCGCTAAATACTATTGCAACCTGCTTATCACCTATAACCGTGTAGCAGACAAGCAGAAAAAAGAGTATAAAAAAACGATAAAAGAACTCGCTTGGCTTTTAGACTATGGTGTGAGCCGTCGACCGATTATTGTAAGGCGGGCATACAAAACGCTTGGGTTTAACCTTATGCTTACTATGTTAAGCGCCCTTGATAAGATAAAAAGACAGTAATTATTATAAACTTTGAGGTGCTAACGTTGACAGAAAAACAACTTCCTAAAGTACTTGCAATTTCGCTCAGCACGTGGAGAAAAGACAGCGGAATACATACCCAAACCGATTTATTTAAGTTTTGGGATAAAGAGCGTCTTGCTCAAATATATACAAAATCCGATATGCCGAACACCCCCGTTTGCGACAGGTTTTTTCAAATATCCGAAAATGCGATTATACATAGTGTGATAAACAGAAAACCCGTAGGCAAAGAGGTTCGAAACGGCGAGGCGGCGGATATGAGGGCTGCTGAAGCGGAAAAGAAACTTTACACAAAAGCGCACAAGAAAAAATCATGGTTTATGACCCTTGTGCGTGAGATGGTGTGGTCTCTTGGCTGCTGGAAAACAAAAGCGCTTGATAAGTTTGTAGAAGATTTTGACGCCGACGTGTATTTTGTGCCGATTTACCCTGTTATATATACCGCAAAGATACAGGAGTATATTTTGAAAAAACACAAAAAGCCCTATGTTTGCTATCTTGCGGACGACAATTATTCCTATATGGTGTGCGGAAAAAATATTTTTGCATATATTCATAGGTTTTTTCTCAGAAAACACGTTAAAAGACTTGCAACAAACTGCAGTGAGATGTTTACCATAACAAAAATAGAGGGCGACGAAACCGATAAACTTTTCGGCACAAAGAGCGTTGTTCTCACAAAGGGTATTAACTATGACAACCTCACCTTTGAGAAGAGGTCGCCGTCTAACCCTGTAAAAATGGTATACACAGGCAACCTGCTTATAGGGCGGGATTATTCGCTTGTTGAAATATCAAAGGCGCTAAAAGAGATAAACCGTGATGAAACCTTAATCACCCTTGATATTTATTCTCCGACCGTGCTTGATGATAAAACTATGGAAATACTAAATCAAAACGGATGCACTATGAGAGGCGCCGTACCAAAAGACAAGGTTGCCGAAATACAAAAAGATGCCGACGTGGTTGTTTTTGTTGAGTCGCTCAGTAAAAAACATTGTCTTGACGCAAGGCTCTCTTTCTCAACAAAACTTACCGATTATTTTGCAAGCGGTAAATGTATTTTTGCCATAGGGGACAGCAGAATAGCGCCGATAATGTACCTTAAAGAAAATGATGCCGCCGTAATTGCCACCACACCGGCAGAGGTTAAAGAACAACTTGAAAAACTACTTGGTGACAAAAAAACGGTGGAAGAGTATTCAAAAAAAGCCTTTATGTGCGGAAAACGAAATCACGAAGAATCGCTTGTTAAAGAAACCTTTATAAACACTATTACAAGAGCATCAAAAAAGGGGAAGTAAATGCCTGAAATAAAGCTTTATGAAAAAGAAGAGATAATAGAAATATTATCCTCATACGGCGTTTCAAAGACGGACGCCGAAATTACCGCCGATGTTATGACTGTTGCGGATAAATGCGGCGTGTTGACGCACGGCAGTAAAATGCTTCCAACCTATATAAAGAAATTATCGGAAAACGGTTTTAATCTAAATCCCGATTTTAAGGTAATAAGAGAAACAAACTCTTTTGCTGTTTTAGACGGCGATAACTCAATAGGATTTGTGAGTGCCGTTCACAGTATGGAATATGCTATACGTAAGGCAAAAGAAAATGGAATGTTTACCGTTTTCAGCCGCAACAACAATACTTTCGGTCCGGCTTTTTACTATCCGCTTCTCGCCGCCAAAAGCGGTATGATAGGGATTATATCTTCTAACAGTCCGGCTCAAATGGCGCCCATAGGCGGAAGAGAAAAAATGCTCGGCACAAATCCTTTTGCCGCCGCTATACCTATAGCCGATAAAGACCCCATTATTATAGATATGGCTTCAAGCATAGTTGCAAAATCAAAGTTTGCCTATTATAAAGAGCAGGGTAAAAAACTGCCTGACGGGTGGGCGCTTGATGAAAACGGAGAGCCGACTAACGACCCCGACAGCGCCATAAAAGGTTTTATAATGCCTATGGCAGGACACAAAGGATACGCTATCGCTATGCTGATTGACATATTATCGGGCGTGATGTCCGGAGCGGCATATCTTGATACAGTCGGCAGATTTTATACCGACAGTAAAAACGGTATGAACGTTGGATTTATGTGTACGGTAATCGACCCGTATGCCGTGCTCGGTGAAGAATATGACGAGCGCATAAAGGATTTTGAAGAAAAACTCAGAAACACTAAAACAATAAAAGACAACATTATCACCCTACCGGGAGACCGAAAACACAGGGCGTTTAGGCAAAACGAGGAAAAATTATGAAAATTGTAGAGGTAAACGCCACTTATAACGCCGGCAGTACGGGTACGATAATGTCGGATATACATAAACTTTTGCTAAGTAGCGGGTTTGAGTCATACGTTGCATATTCTACAACCGACGTAGACGAAAACACTATAGTAAACGGCTATAAAATAGGCGGAGTGTTTGGCAAAAAGGTTCACGCTCTGCTCTCACGAATAGGCGGAAAGCAAGGGTATTATTCAAGTTTTGCAACAAGAAGATTTATAAAATGGCTAAAGGGTATAAAGCCAGACGTTGTTCATCTTCATAACCTGCACAGCAACTATATAAACCTTAATATGCTGCTTGATTTTCTTGCTAAAGCGGATATAAAAACCGTTATCACTTTGCACGACTGCTGGTTTTATACAGGCGGATGTTTCCACTATACTGCCGTAGAGTGTGACAAGTGGAAAAAAGGTTGCGGCAACTGTAAAGCGAGAAATATAGGCACAAAATCCTATTTGTTTGACAGTTCACAAAAGATACTGAAAGACAGAATAAAATACCTCTCCGCCATAAAGGATTTGACCGTAGTCGGCGTTTCAAAATGGATAACCGACGAGGCGAAATTATCGGGAATCAGGGCAAAGAGATTTGTCACGGTTTATAACGGAGTTGACACAAACTTTTTTAAGCCTCAAAAAGACACCTTAAAAGAGGAACTCGGAATAAAAGATAAGTTTGTTGTGCTCGGTATTGCGAACAAGTGGCTAAAACCGGCAAACAGAGAACTGTTAAAAGAGTTTACATCTTCTCTTAAAGACGATATGGCATTTGTGATTATGGGCGTTACGGAAAGGGACAAAGCCCTTTTACCGAAAAACGTTATAACCCTGCCTTTTATGAACAAAGAAAAACTCAGAAGAACCTACAATATGGCAGACGTGTTTGCCAACTGTACAAGAGAGGAGTCGTTTTATCTTTTAAAAGTAGAGGCCGGGTCCTCAGGTACACCGGTTATCACCTATGCGAACACCGGCGCCAAAGAAACGGTGTCTGACGAGTTTGGTTTCAAGGTTGAAACCGGAAATATAAAAGAGTTTATAGATGCTGTTTTCACCGTTTACAAAATCGGGAAAGAAAAATACCAAGACGGCGCAAGACAGTTTGTGATAGATAATTTTGATAAAGACAAAAACTATGAGCGCTTTATAAAACTGTATAAAGGAGGCGACAAAAACAATGGAAAATAAAAGAAGAATATCGTTTGAATTTCTGATTATCCTGTTTTTTACCGTTTGTTGTATTTTGCCGGCGGCTTATTCCTCTATACCGTTTTATTTAATGATAGCGGCATATCTTTTTTACATAGTTTATTTGTTCTTAAAAAAGGATCGCATAATTTCAAAAAAAGAAATACTCATACTCTTAGGTTTAATTGTTTATATGGCTTTTATATACACCGTTTTGACCGATACCACCACCATTTCGGAAGAGGCGTCAAACCGTGAAATAAAGCAGTTTACGAGCAAACTTTATCAGTATATGAATATGTTTATTCCTATTCTTTTTCTTGACTGGGCGACCAAGAGGTCTAATGCTTTTGAGAGAAAAGCGATAATAGGCAGCGGTATGGTTCTGATGTTCTATACAATGATAACTACTATCAGAGAACTTATGGTCAACGCAAGAATAGCAAGAGAATGGACAAGTTTTGAAGAGACTGCAAAAGAAAATATCGCAGGGTATACCTTTGTTTATGCAATACCGTTTTTATTAGTGCTTTTTGTCTATCTGCTTAAAAACTTCAAAAAGCCGTACAATAAAGTTTTGGCGGTTTTAGCTATTGCTTTCCAGCTTTATTTTATAGTTTTATCACAGTACACAATAGCGCTTATAATGTCTATTTTCGGACTTTTGTATATGTGGTATATAAAAATAAAAAGCCGAAATATAAAAATACTTTTTTTGATAATGTTGCCTATTGCCGTGCTTGCAATACCGATTATTATAAAGGTTCTTGCCGCAAGGGTACCTTCCGAGGAAATATCCATCCGGTTAAATGAAGTGTATGATTTCATTACCGGCTCTAATAAAGACGGATACAACCTGAACGGCAGACTGAATCTGTACGGCAAGGCAATCAAGGCTTTTTTGTTTTCGCCTATTATCGGAAACAGAACGCTTGACTTTGACGGACACGCTACCCTCCTGACAGTATTTGCCCGAACGGGACTTCTCGGCGGAATACCTTTTGTCTTACTGCTTAAAAATTCAAAAACGGCGGTAAACAGATACCTAGGCGCAGAAAAAAGAGATTATTCACCTTTTTGGTTGATGCTTTTACTTATGGGCTTTACAAACCCCATACATTCTTCAACGTCGGTAATGTTTGTTGTTCTTTTTTTAGTTCCGCTTACTATGAAACAAATGAGTATAGAAAGGCAAGAGATAGATGGAAAACAAGAGTAACGATATATCGGTTCTTTTGGTCTTCTTTGCCCGACCTGAAACCTTTAAGGAGGTTTTTGCCGCTGTAAGAGAGGCAAAGCCGAAAAGACTTCTTCTATGGCAGGACGGACCGAGAAAAAACCGTCCTGATGATATAGATAAAATAAACGAGTGCAGAAAAATTGCCGAAGGTGTAGACTGGGACTGCGAGGTATATAAAAACTATCACGAAGAGAATATCGGTTGCGACCCGTCTACCTATATGGCGTTTCGCTGGGCGTTTAGTATAGTTGATAAGTGCATTATTCTTGAAGATGATTTTGTGCCCGGCAGGTCGTATTTCAGATTTTGCAAGGAACTGCTTGATAAATATGAGTTTGACGAGAGAATTAGTCATATTTGCGGACTTAACCCCTTTGACTGTGCTGACTGGTGCCCAAATGATTATTTGTTTGCCGAAACGGGAACGGGCGCTTGGGCAAGTTGGAAAAGGGTTGCTGAAAAATGGGATGAAGAATATTCCCATTTTAATGACGAGTATTTGATGGATAACCTGAAATATACTCTTGGAAAACGGGCGGAAAAAAGGCTTGAAAAATCAAAACGCCATGCAGGTTCCGGTATACTATACTGGGAGACGATAATAGGTCACTTGGCTTTTCTTGACTCTAAATACGCCATTATACCGAAAGTCAACCTTGTAAGAAACATCGGTTTTTCGGAAAACGCCACACATTCAAGCGTCAGCGATTCGAGAATTATGAGCAAAACTGAACGCAAGATTTATAATAATACCGCCCACGAAATAGAGTTTCCCCTAAAACACCCTAAATACGTTCAAATTGACGCCGAGTATGCAAGGCGTATGGAAAAAAGGCGTAATGCCGTATATAGCCCCGTAAAAAGACTGTTAGGCAGAATTGAAATGGGCTTTAACGCAATTCGCTACGGCAGGTTTGATATACTCCTTAAAAGACTTAAAGGAAAATAATAAATGCAGGAAATAGATATTAAAAGTTTAAGGCAGATACAGCTCGGCATTTTAGACACCGTTGATACTTTTTGTAAAGAAAACGGTATAAAATACTGGCTTGATAAGGGAACGTTGCTTGGCGCTATTAGGCACAAAGGCTATATCCCCTGGGATGACGATATTGATATTGGGATGTTAAGAGAAGACTATGAACTTTTCAGAAAATCTTTTAAGACCGACCGTTATAAACTTATAACCGTTTATAACGAGTCTAACATCTTTTGTCCCTTTGGCAAGGTGGTTGATACCAAAACCTATCTTGTTGAGGATAATAAGTATCTTTTGTCGGTTAATATTGACGTTGATATTTATGATAATGCGCCGGGAAAAAACATACAAAACGTTTTTGATAAGCGTGACAAATTAAGACGCCTGTCCTCCCTTTCAAAGCAAACCGATAAAGAACTTGGCAGGGGGCTGAAAGGTCTTATAAAAAGGGTAAGAAGAAATTATCTTAGAAGCAAGGGGCAAAACCACTATCTTTTTGAGATGATTAAAAACGCAACTAAGTTTAACAAAAGTGAAACAAAACTTGTTGCAAACTTTTTGGAATACGGCAGATGTGCGGTAGAAAAGAGTGTTTTTGACAGTACGGTTTTGGTGTCTTTTGAGGGGAAGGAATATCCCGCTCCCGTAGGATATGACCGACTGCTGACCGCATACTTCGGCGATTATATGACTCCGCCGCCAAAAGAAAAACAAATCACCCACCATTTTATTAAAGCCTACTATAAGGATAAGGCAAGCGATTTAGATAAAAATAACCTCTACGTTATGAGTTATCTGACAAAAGATTAAAGGAGTATTATTATGAGCTTATATAAAGCCGCCGGGTATGATATGGATATCGTACACGACAGAATGCTTAAAATTGCTCTTGAAGTAAAGCGTATATGTGAAGAAAACGGTTTTAAGTATTCGCTATATGGCGGCTCGGTTATAGGTGCTGTGAGGCATAACGGTTTTATCCCCTGGGACCACGATATTGATATGTGTATGCCGAGAAAAGATTTTGATAAGTTTTTAAGATACATGAAAAAAAATAAAAACGACAAAATCTTTGTAAGCCACTATACTACCGAAAAAAGATATCCTAACAACTGGGCAAAGGTTCGGCTTAACGGTACGGTTTTTCTTGAAAAAGAATTAGCGTCACTTACCGAACTTCATAAAGGCGTGTTTATTGATTTGCACCCCATTGATAACATTTTGCCCCCCCTTTTGAAACTTCAGGTAAAACTGACTATGTTTTGGTCAAGCGTAGGCAAAGTAAAAAGCGGAATATATACAGGTTCCGCCAAAAAGAAAAGTATCTATAAACCCTTTTCTTTGTTGCCCTACGGTGTTATAAATGCTTTTCGTGACTTTTCAATGAAAATGTTCAAGCCTTTTAAGACTAAATACGTGTATAAAGTGGCACACCCGAATAATGGTATTTATCCGATAAAAAGGGAAACTTTTGAGGACCTTATAATGCACAAGTTTGAGGACACCGAGTTTCCGATACCGAAAAATTATGATGAGTTTTTGAAGAGAAGATACGGCGACTATATGCAAATACCGCCTGAGGCGGAACATTATGAGTGTTGTCGCTCAATTATAGAATGTAAACTTTAGGAGAATTGATTTGAGTTCTATTGATCACAAAAAACAAATACGCATAGGCGCCGTGCTATCTTACGTTCAAATGGCGGTCGGTATATTTGTAGGTATAATATACACCCCCGTAATGATAAGAATGCTCGGACAAAGCGAGTACGGTTTATATAATACTGCGGCGTCTACAATATCAATGCTTTCAATTTTAAGTCTCGGCTTTGGAAGCGGATATTTGCGCTATTATGCAAAATACAAGGCAAAAGGCGATACAGACGCCATTTACCGCCTAAACGGAATGTTTATGACTATTTTCACCGTTGTCGGTATTATTGCGCTCATACTCGGTTTGTTTTTGACCTTTAATTTAAGGCTTGTTTTTGATAAAGGTCTTACAAATGATGAGTATGAAGTGGCGAGAGTTTTGATGTTGCTGCTTACAATAAATCTTTCTCTTTCTTTCCCGATGAGTGTTTTCGGAACGATAATTGCCGCAAACGAGCGATTTATTTTCCATAAACTGATGCATATGGGCAAAACGGTGCTGACCCCGTTACTCACTGTGCCGTTGCTTATTGCAGGTCATAAGTCAATAGCCGTAGTGGCGGTCACGGTATTTATAGCGATACTTGTCGATATGGCAAATATGTACTATGTTTTCTTTGTGCTAAAGGACAAGTTCTATTTCAAAAACTTTGAAAAAGGTCTTTTCAGCAGTTTGTTTGTTTACACCTCGTTTATTATGATAAATACCATTGTAAAACAGGTGAACTGGAATATAGATAAAGTTTTGCTCGGTCGGTTCAAAGGTGCAGCTGTGGTTGCGATATATGCGGTTGCGTCTTCACTGCACGTTTACTATGAGAACTTTTCCACCTCGGTTTCAAGCGTTTTCAGAACAAGGGTACATATGATAGTGAACACCACCGAACTTGACAGTCAAGAACAAAGAGAAAAACTGACCTCGCTTTTTATAAAGGTCGGCAGGGTACAGTTTATGGTGTTAGGGCTAATCGCCACGGGGCTTATATTCTTCGGTTATCAGTTTATTACTGAGATATGGGCGGGAAAAGGGTATGAAGACTCCTACTATGTAACCTTGCTTCTTATTCTTCCTGCAACAATAGCGCTTATACAAAATGTCGGTGTTGATATACAAAGGGCGCTTAACCGTCACAAGTTCCGCAGCATTGCTTACCTTATAATGTCAGGCGTCAACCTCTTACTTACCATATATCTTTGTCAGTTGTACGGCGCTATAGGTGCCGCTTTCGGCACGGCGGTTTCGGTCTTTGCGGTAGACGGCGTTATGCTGAACATTTACTACCATAAGCATTGTAATGTTGATATTATAAAGTTTTGGAAAAGTATTGCAAGAACAAGCATAGGCCTTGTTCCGCCCGTTATTTTAGGTATAGTATTTAACAATATCATAAACTCAAAATCAATACCGCTGTTTTTAACCGAAATAGCCGTTTATACGGCGGTGTATGCGGTGTCAATTTGGTTTTTATCACTTGAAAATGGTGAAAAGCAGTTTATAAAGAATAAAGTTTCAAAAGTAATAGGAAAAAGACAGGCGGAAAAGGTATAACAAATGGACAGAAGATTTTTAGAAAAAATAAAACTTATTGAGTCGTTTAGGATACCATTTTTCGGCGGTGTATGGTATAATTATATAAGGAAACTTGATAACAGGTGTATCGAAAAGGAAACAATACCCGAAAATCCGCTGAATACGGAAAAAAGAGATATAAAAATAACCTTGTCGCTCACCTCTTTTCCCGCACGTATAGGTTATGCTTATAAGGCGATAAAATCACTTATGCTTCAAACCGTGAAGCCCGACCGAATTATACTTTGGCTCGCAAGTGAGCAGTTTTCCGAAAAACAGTTGCCCGAGTCAATACTAAATCTTCAAAAACACGGACTCGAAATAGGGTGGTGTGATGACCTTTGCGCTCACAAAAAGTATTATTATGCCACAAAAGAGCAAAAGCCGGACGAGGTGGTTATCACCTATGATGACGATATAATTTATTCGCCCGACTCGGTGAAACGACTTATAAAAACCCATAAAAAGTATCCAAACTGTATAGTTTGCGAGAGGGCGCAAACCGTTAGTTTTAATAAAGACAAAACCCTTAAAAATCCCGGCAGGTGGGATACTATTTCCTCTATAGCCGTGAAAAAGCCCTCGTTTAGCGCCTGTCCTTCGGGCGGCGGCGGATGTCTCTTGCCGTATGGTGCGTTTTACAAAGATGCCTACAATAAAGAAAAGATAAAAAGACTGGCGCTTCGTGGCGATGACCTTTGGTATATGTTTATGGCGGCAGAGAATAAAACCCCCGTTATAAAAACAAGAAAATATCATAGGATTTTTTCCACCGTCGATAATTCTCAGGAATATCAACTTGCGACCGATAATATCGTCGAGAACGGGTATGAGAAGATTATGCAAAACCTCGCAAAAGAATACCCCGAAGCGATGAGAAGAATACTAACCGATAAACCTTGATTTTTTTGCCGACAGTGACAAGAAGTACGGAAAAGAAAAACCCTGTTCTTTTCGGTATGTCGTCATAGTAAGGCGTAAAAAAAGGTATATATACTCTTTTGAGTGTTTATATAATATTATTTCAAAAAGGGGAAATGCAAAATGAAGAAGAACGTAGCACGCATATTATCTGTGATTCTAAGCGTAATGCTTCTTGCAAGTATCGTTCCATCCTCGGTATTTGCGGCAGTAAATTACAACCACAATAGTGCGTCGTCTTCGGATAACTACTACAGTGTAGTATCCAAAAAAGACTGGGAAATTGCTCCCGGTATTTCTGAATCTGAAATTGTTTTGAACAACAGTACAGGTTCAAGAAGACAGGTCAGCCATATTATGATTGCTGATGTAACTAATGAATATGTAAAGGTTACTACCAGTTATGCAAATATGGATACATCTGTATTTGCAACCGCAAATATGGTTGAGCAGGCGGCAGCCGCCGAAGAAAAACTCGGCTGGAATGTTGTCGGCGCTATGAATACGTGTTTGTCATGGTACAGTGGCTATCCTGCAGATCATATTCATGAACCGCTCGGATTTATGATGATTGACGGTGATATACTATGGGATCTCACTAAGAAATACGGCAATCTCGGATTTCCGACCTGCGTTGTAATTAACAAAGACGAACGTCCTGACGGAATGGCTAAGGTTGAAATGAAGTCAGTAACCGGATTAGACAGCCTCACAGGATATGAGGAACAGGTTATCCCTTGCTCTTCAGGTTTCATTGTAAAGGATGGTAAAAACCAGTATTCAGCCTCAGGCGCACACGCCGACTCTCAATCCGCTCCCCGTTCGGTAGTAGGCGTTACCGCCGACGGTAAGGTTGTGATAATGGAGAACGACGGTCGTCAAACCATTTCAGTCGGTATGGGTATGTACGAATGCGCCGAAATGATGATAGACCTCGGTTGTGTATTCGCTTGTAACTGTGACGGCGGCGGATCTTCAACCTTCCTTTCACAAAGACCGGGCGCTGCGCTTGAAGTAGTTAACTCTCCTTCTGACGGCACACCCCGTGAAACAACAAACGGTATTCTTTTCGTTTCCACCGCTCCGGCAGACGGTCAGTTTGTTCAGGCTCATATTTATGCTGATAACAAGTACTATACTCCCGGCAGCACGGTTACATTTAACGCAATAGGTACTGACCTTGTAGGTACAGCTGCCGATATACCCGCAGAAGCCACATGGCAGATAAAAGAGTCTGGTATGGGCACTATTGATAACGGTGTATTTGTTTCTAACGGAACAACCGGCACCGTTACCGCTCAGCTTGTTTATAATAACAAGGTTGTAGGCGAGGAAAGCATTGAAATAGTTATCCCTGATATTGCTTTCACGGCATCAACTTTCTCGGTTAAATACGGTACATCTTCAAATCTTTCTGTTGTTGCAACAACCAATAACGGTATGAACGAAGTTGTTTTGAAACCGAGCGATTATACAATTACCTGCAACAATGCGGCAATCGGAACAATAAACGGCGATGTATTTACCGCCGTAAACGAAGCCAACGCACCTGATAATAAAACAGGTACATTAACGGTAACCCTTAACCACGGCTCAAATATTAAAGGAACTGCAAAGGTTGTAATCTGCAAAGAAATTACCGAAGTTCTCTTTGACTTTGAAAACGGTACAAGCGGTTGGAATATTTGGGAAATAGATGTAGAAAAATATGCTAAACGTGGTGTGAACTATTCACTTTCCGCCGCTAATGCGGAAAACGGTCAGGTTCATGACGGCGAAGGCTCTTTACGTCTTTACACCAACCAACTTAGCGCAAAAGTATTTGACGGCAGCAAAGACTATTATCAGCTTGTTGCCGCACCTGAAAAGAGTATTATACTGAACGATGTTCAGTCATACGGTGTTTGGGTTTATATAAATGATGAAATGTATGCTCATGAGTTCAATATGAGATACATAACCGACACCAATAACGACGGCATATTTGATAAGGTAGTTTCCACTTCGCCCATTTCAAGTCTTAGCATATACCAAAACTTTGAGGAATCGGGTTGGTACTATCTTAATATACCGGTTGGCGGTAAAACCATAATGATTCCCGGTGCTGATTATCAGACAAGAAGCGATTTGACTGCTGCTTTGAAATCTGCGGCTATTCCGAAGAGTTGCCGTGCGATACATATTCTTGCTTATCCGCACACTTCCAACAATATTCTAAAAGACGGAACCGTAAACGGTGAGTATACAGTTTACTTTGATAATTTCACCGTTGATTACGCAGCTGATGTTGCCGACAGAACTGCGCCTAAGTTCGGAACCATAACCCTTTTGAGTGATTCCGGCGCCGAAGATAAGGATATGACTTACGGCCGCACAACCAAAGACTCCGCTTTCAAAGACCTTGCGGTTACAACTACAACAGATAACGTTCTTGATGTGGTTGCAAATGTAAGCGATGACGGCGACGGCTTGAACGGTGCAACTGCTAAAGCCTACGTTGACGGCAAAATAGTCAACAGTTCTTATAGTGCCGGTAAAATCAGCATTTCAAATATAGCAGTCGCAAACGGAATTCACAGAATTAAGTTTGAGATTTGCGACAGAGCGGGTAACAAACAGGTTGCCGTTCGTTTGGTTCAGGTTAACTCTGATGTTAAGGCTTCAACCGTAATTGTTGAGCCTAAAGATGCATCTCTTGATAAACTTCTTTTTGGTTCTGTATACTGGATGAACCTTAAGGCTACCGATATTGAAACCGTTAAATCGGTAACTGCGAAGATAGATCTTAACAGTTCTAACCATTGGGAACTTGATAACATTGAAGTTGCAAGTGGATTTGAAGCGTCTTACACTGAAGATGCAGAAACCAAAACCGCAACAATAACCATAACACGCACCGGAAGCAATTCCGATACAGGAGAGGCTGTTTTGGCTTCACTCCCGATTCGCATTATCTCTTTTGCAGATGATATTAAATATCCTGGACTCAACGAGCAAACCTACTGGACCAACACCAACGATCACTTCTGGGCGCAAGACCTTAAAGTTGACGTTGACTATGGTGAAATAGAGTATGTTGACGGATATAGTGCAAATACAATAGGCACTTTCTCTAACGAATCGTTCAGTGTTTCTACAGAAATGTATAAACCGCAAAACGACCTTGCAACGACAACATACTTTGCTGAGCATGGCGGAGTTCACGTTCATACCGTAACCGCCCTTGAAGATAAGGCGCCTTCTTGCAAAGAGGCAGGATACACCGGCCGCACATATTGTGAGGTTTGTGACTCTGTTGTTGCATGGGGAACAAAAATACCAACCGTTGAACATAACTTTGAATATAGTGACGGCGAGTTTGTATGCACCGTTTGCGGCGATAAATACAACCCCGGCACAGGACTGTTTGAAATGAACGGTAAGACCTACTATGCAATTAACGGTCAGCTTGTAAGCGGTTGGCAGCAGATAGAAGATGATTATTATTACTTCAGCCCAACGACCTTTACTACAGTTGAGTCTATAGGTACCGGCGCAAAAACCTTCTATTTTGATGAAAACGGTAAACTTATTTCCGGTATTTGGGTTGAGGAAGCAGGCGGACTTCGTTATTACTACGGACCGAGTTACTACCGTGCGGCAAACAACGCAACCAACAAGTTTGTTGAAATAGACGGTATTACTTATGGATTTGATACAGCCGGTCATATTTATAAAGGTGTTGTTCAGATTAAAACTTCAAGAGACACCGCCGCTCTTTATGAGTTCGACGCTGCTACCGGCGAGTTTATCAGAAACATTACCGAAACCGGTTTTTATGACGCCGCAAACGGCAACAAGTATTATATTGATGCAAACGGCGCATTAGAGCATCACGGTGTTATCAAACTCGGCGACGATTACTATTATATCGCTTCCTACGGCAGACTTGAGTTTGGTACTGTTAAATGGATTTCTGATACCTGGACTAACGGTCTTATTGAGAAGGGTAACTACCAGATTGACGAAAACGGCAAGATAGTTGATCCTAAGGTTATAGGCGGCGCTACCGAAGATCCCGAAGAACCTGTTGTTGAACCCGGTACAGAAAACGGAATAGTAAACGGCGTTTACTATGAAAACGGTGTTCCTGCTCATAAGGGTGTTATCAAAATAGATGACGATTACTACTATGTAGGCTCTAACGGTGTTGTAGCAAAAGATACTGTTAAATGGGTTGCTGAGATGTGGGCTAACGGCCTTATCGTTAAAGGTAACTACACTATAGACGAAAACGGTAAGATCCTTAACCCCGTTGTAGTTGATACTACCGAAGAACCCGAACAACCCGGTGTTGAACCCGAAAATAAAGAGGGTATAGTAAACGGAATCTATTATGAGAATAATGCTCCTGTTCATAAGGGTGTTATCAAAATAGACGACGATTACTATTATGTAGGCTCTAACGGTGTTGTAGCAAAAGATACTGTTAAATGGGTTGCAGAAATGTGGACCAACGGACTTATCGTTAAAGGTAACTACACTATAGACGAAAACGGCAAGATAGTTAGTCCCGTAGTTGCAGGCGAGGTAGTAACCCCCGATCCCGAGCCCGAATATAAAGAGGGAATTATAAATGGTGTTTACTATGAAAACAACGCTCCCGTTCATAAGGGTGTTGTTAAAATAGGCGACGATTACTACTATGTAGGCTCTAACGGTGTAGTGGCAAAAGATACGGTTAAGTGGGTTGCAGAAATGTGGACCAACGGCCTTATCGTTAAAGGTAACTACACAATAGACGAAAACGGCAAAATAGTTAACCCCGTTGTAGTTGATACTACCGAAGAACCTGTTGTTGAACCCGAAAATAAAGAGGGTATAGTAAACGGCGTTTACTATGAGAACAATACTCCTGTTCATAAGGGTGTTATCAAAATAGGTGATGACTATTACTATATTGCATCAAACGGCGTAGTTGTAAAAGATACAATCAAATGGATTGCTCAGTCCTGGACAAACGGACTCCTTGAAAAAGGCAACTACGTGATTGATGAAAACGGAAAAATAATACTCTGATAAAAAGTCCCCCGATTATTCGGGGGATGAGCCGTGCGAAAGCAGTCCCTCCACGTGGGGCACGGCGGAGAACGGATATTCCGGCTAAACTGCTGAAACCTTTTTGAAAGAAGGAAAAAAATGGGACAGTTTACAAATAAAACGTTACTTATTACCGGCGGAACAGGGTCCTTTGGAAATGCGGTGCTCAACCGTTTTTTGAAGACCGATATCGGCGAGATACGCATTTTTTCCCGTGATGAGAAAAAACAAGACGATATGCGTCACGATTTCCAAATAAAATATCCTATGTATGCCGACAAAATAAAGTTTTATATAGGTGACGTCAGAGATTATATGTCGGTTAAAGGTGCTATGCACGGAGTGGATTATATCTTCCACGCCGCCGCTCTCAAACAAGTCCCTTCTTGCGAGTTTTTCCCGATGGAAGCGGTGCGCACAAACGTTTACGGAACGGAAAACGTTCTAAACGCCGCTATTGAATGCAAGGTCAAATCGGTTATATGCCTTTCTACCGACAAAGCGGCATACCCGATAAACGCTATGGGCATTTCAAAGGCGCTTGAGGAAAAGGTTGCAATCGCAAAAAGCAGAACAAGCGGCGAAACAAAGATTTGTTGCACAAGATACGGCAATGTTATGTGCAGCAGAGGGTCGGTTATTCCGCTTTGGATAGACCAAATTAAAAAGGGCGAGCCGGTCACCGTTACCGAGCCTACTATGACCCGTTTTATAATGTCGCTTGAAGAGGCGGTTGATTTAGTTCTTTTTGCTTTCACAAACGGAGAAAACGGTGATTTGTTTATTCAAAAAGCACCTGCTTGCACCATAAAAACTCAGGCGGAAGCGGTTTGTGAACTGTTTGGCGCCGACAAAGATAAAATAAAGGTTATAGGTATTCGCCACGGTGAAAAAATGTATGAAACTTTGCTCACTAACGAGGAATGTGCCAAAGCGATAGATATGGGAGATTTCTATCGTGTTCCGGCGGATAACCGCAGTCTTAACTATGACAAATATTATAAAGACGGCGACAGCAAACGAAACACCCTAACAGAGTTTAACTCAAACAATACAAAAATGTTGACCGTTGCCGAAACAAAAGAGAAGATTGCGGCTTTGTCCTATATAAAAGAAGAACTTTGCAAATAGTCTTTGGAGGTAAAATATGAAAAGAATAGTTTCTTTAATGCTTTGTTTTCTTTTTGTTTTGTGTCTTGCTTCCTGTAAATCAAAAAACAAAAAGACTGTTGATGAAAATAAGAGTAGTTCTGTAGTGGTTGAAGAAGACAATCAAAAAACTTTTGATATCAAAACAGAAGTAACAACCCTTAAATATCCTGAAAGATGGGAAAAAACCGCCGATATAAAAACTGAGGAAGATAAAGTTGTGTTCAGCCTTAATGACAAAACCGTTTTTGAAATTGTTTTTAAGGAATGTGACGGATATCTGCTTGGCACATATAACGGTACACCTATATATATAGTTGAAACCGAAACCGAAGACTATAATGAAAAACTTATGCTTGAGGATGTTGATATAATACTGCAAAACCTTTTAGAAGACGAAAACTTCAAGGTTGCAACTAACAGCGGGGAAAACTAAATGAAAATACTTGTCACCGGCGCTAACGGTTTTGTAGGAAAAAATCTATGCGCCGCATTACAAAATATTAAAGACGGAAAAGACCGCACACGGCCCGGCATTATAATAGACGAGATTTTCCCGTTTGATATTGATACAGACCATAAACTTCTTGACGAGTACACCGCAAAAGCGGATTTTGTCTTTAATCTTGCAGGCGTCAACCGCCCAAAGAACGAAGAGGAGTTTATGGAAGGCAATTTCGGATTTGCCTCAAAACTGCTTGATTTATTAAAGAAGAATAAAAATACATGTCCTGTTATGCTATCATCTTCGCTTCAGGCAACACTATCAGGCAGATTTGCCGGCAGCGAGTACGGGAAAAGCAAAAAAGCCGGAGAGGACCTGTTTTTTAGTTACGGCGAGCGCACCGGCGCTAAGGTTTTAGTCTACCGTTTTCCAAACCTTTTCGGCAAATGGTGTCGTCCGAACTACAACAGCGCCGTTGCTACTTTTTGCAATAATATTGCAAACGATTTGCCTATAACGGTCAATGATGAAACTACAGAACTTGAACTGCTTTATATTGATGACCTGATAGACGAGATGCTTGACGCTATTGAGGGCAAAGAGCACCACTGTGAGTTTTCGGGACTTGACACAGTACTCAAAGAGGACGGAAAGTTCTGCGCCGCACCGGTCACTCATAGGGTGACACTAGGCAAAATTGTAGAACTGCTGAACTCTTTCAAAGAGCAAAGCGAAACCCTTATTATGCCTGAAATACCAAAGGGGAGTTTTGCTAAAAAACTGTATTCAACCTATTTATCCTATTTGCCGAAAGAAAAGGTAGCCTTTCCGCTTAAAATGAACATTGACGATAGGGGAAGTTTTACCGAACTGATAAAGAGCAAAAATGTCGGACAAATAAGCGTAAACATATCAAAACCCGGCATCACAAAAGGTCAACACTGGCACCATACAAAATGGGAGTTCTTTATAGTGGTGTCGGGGAAGGCCCGAATTGAAGAGAGAAAAATCGGTACTGATGAGGTTATAAGTTTTGATGTTTCGGGTGAAGAGATAAAGGCGGTGCATATGTTGCCCGGCTACACCCATAATATTATAAACTTAAGTGAAACCGAGCCGCTTGTAACGATTATGTGGGCAAACGAACTTTTTGATAAAAATCATCCCGATACTTTCGGTGAAAAGGTATAATTTTTATAGGAGAAGTATATGAGTATAAAAACTGATTTCAGCGACGTTTCTTTCAAAAATAACGGAAAAATCAAACTGCTTATAACCGTAGGCACAAGACCTGAGATTATACGTCTTGCCGCTGTTATAAACAAATGCCGCAAATATTTTGACTGTATTTTAGCCCATACCGGTCAAAATTATGATTACAATCTGAACGGCGTTTTCTTCGGTGATTTGCACCTTGACGCTCCCGACGTATATCTTGACGCAGTAGGGGATGACCTTGGAGAAACGATAGGAAACATTATAAACTGTTCCTATAAACTGATGAACGCCATAAAGCCGGACGCCGTACTCTTTCTTGGTGATACAAACTCCTGTCTTGCTGCAATACCGGCTAAAAGACTTCATATACCGATATTTCATATGGAGGCGGGCAATCGTTGCAAAGACGAGTGTTTGCCGGAGGAAACCAACAGGCGAATTGTTGATATAATAAGTGATGTAAACCTTGCCTATTCCGAACACGCAAGGCGCTATCTCGCCGAATGCGGACTGCCGAAAGAGAGGACCTACGTTACCGGGTCGCCTATGGCGGAGGTTTTAGAGAGAAACTTTGAAGAGATAAAATCAAGCGATATACTAAATAGACTTAAACTAGAGCCTAAAAAGTATATTCTTTTATCGGCGCACAGGGAAGAAAATATAGATAATGAAAAGAACTTTATCGGTCTTTTCACCGCTATCAATAAACTTGCCGAAAAATACGATATGCCTATACTTTATTCCTGTCATCCACGTTCGGCTAAAAGATTAGAACAAACAGGTTTCAAGCTTGACCGCAGGGTTATAAAGCACGAGCCACTCGGCTTTAACGATTATAATAATCTTCAAATGAACGCATTTGCCGTTGTGTCCGACAGCGGAACTTTGCCTGAGGAGTCATCTTTTTACACTTCAAAGGGTTTGCCTTTTCCGGCGGTTTGTATCAGAACTTCCACCGAGCGCCCCGAAGCGCTTGACAAAGCCTGCTTTATAATATCGGGCATTGATACAAAGGGACTTTTACAAGCGGTGGAAACGGCGGTGGCGCTAAACGAAAGCGGCGACTACGGTATCCCCGTACCGTATTATACCGACCAAAACGTTTCTACAAAGGTTGTAAAGATTATTCAGTCTTATACAGGTATTGTCGATAAAATGGTTTGGAGAAAAGAAAACTGATATAAACGGGACACGCAAGGTATATTTGCGTGTCCCGTTTCATACAATTTAACATCCTATAACGGAGTTGATTGTATGAAATATGATACGACCGACCGTGCGCAAATGTTAGGCGTTTATATAACCGAAACGGGCGCAACGGTAAGGGCGGCGGCAAAGGTTTTCGGGGTTTCTAAATCCACGGTACATAAAGATGTGACCGACCGCCTGAAAAAAGAAAATGCAAGTTTATACAAAGAGGTTGAAAAAATACTGCAAAAAAATAAAAGCGAGCGCCATATAAGAGGCGGGCTTGCAACAAAGAAGAAATATAAAGGAATATAATTATATATATATTTATAAGAAGTATATAATTATAAAAATCCGACACTGCTAAAGTGTCGGATAATTTTTTTGTTTTTTCTAAAATATTCCTTGACTTATCCACTTGTTTATTGTATAATAACTCATTACTAGTAATGATGGGGTATTTTGCGCCTTTTTTGGAAAAATGTCCACGTATGGCGTACAAAATACCACAAAAAGTTACATCTTTTGCGCATTTTGCTAAAGGGCAAAAAAATTATTTTGGGAGTGATTATAAACCTATGAAGAAATCAGCAATGGTAAAGCCGGTTCAGATGGGTAAAAACACTCGTATGACCTTCTCAAAAATCAATGAGGTTATCGATATGCCTAACCTTATTGAAATACAAAAGGACTCATACAGGTGGTTTGTCGAAGAGGGACTTATGGAGGTATTCAAAGATATGACCTCCATTACCGACTATAGCGGTAATCTGGAACTCAGATTTATTGATTATCGCCTTAATGAGCCGCCTAAGTATGACGTTACCGAGTGCAAAGCACGTGATACGACCTATGCTGCTCCGCTTCGTGTTACCGCTCGTCTTTTCAACAAGGAAACGGGCGAGATAAAAGAAAGCGAAGTATTTATGGGCGATTTCCCGCTTATGACCGAGTCGGGTACATTTGTAATCAACGGTGCTGAGCGTGCCGTTATATCACAACTTGTTCGTTCCCCCGGCGCTTATTTTGATGATGAGAAAAGGGACGAAAGAACAGGTAAAATCCTTTATGCTTCTCAGATAATACCAAACCGTGGTGCTTGGCTTGAGTTTGAGACCGGTATGAACGACGTTCTCTACGTTCGTATAGATAAAAACAAAAAAATACCGCTTACTCAACTTGTGCGTGCGCTTGATATTTCTTCAAATCAGCAAATACGTGAACTTCTCGGTGATGAGGAGCGTCTCGCCATAACTCTTGAAGCAGACGAGACCAAAAACACCGAGGATGCACTAATAGAGGTTTATAAAAAACTCCGTCCGAGCGAGCCTGTCACTATCGAGGGTGCAAAGACCTATCTTTATCAGTTGTTCTTTGATACTCACAGATATGATTTGTCACGTGTCGGAAGATATAAATACAACAAAAAATTATCGCTTAGCCCACGTCTTCGCGGAAAGGTACTATCCCGTCCGGTAATTGACCCCATGACCGGTGAAATACTTGCCGAGCCGGATACCACCGTTACACGTGAAATGGCGGACAAACTTGAGGAAAAGGGCGTTAGCGAGGCATATATCAAGGTTGTTGACCCCGAGGGCAAAGAGAGAGAAATCAAAATCCTTACAAACAGGATGGTTGATTTGTCCGGCTTTGTTGACTTTGATGAAAAGGACCTTATCGAACTTGATAAGGCAGGGGTTAACGAAAAGGTTTCTTTCGATATCTTAAAAGAGATTTTGGAAGAGAACAAGTCAAAAGAAGATATTAAAAATGCGCTTATTGAAAGCGTACACGCTCTTATACCTAACCACATCACACGTGAGGATATTTTTGCCGGTGTCAACTATTTCCTCGGACTGCCTTATGAAGTGGGCAGTGTTGACGATATTGACCACCTCGGCAACCGCCGTATAAGAAGCGTAGGCGAACTTTTACAAAACCAGTTCCGTATAGGTATTTCCCGTATGGAGAGGGTTGTTCGTGAAAAGATGACTCTCCAGTCACAAGACGCCGAGACCATCACTCCCCAATCACTTATAAATATTCGTCCTGTTGTAGCGGCGATAAAAGAGTTCTTCGGCTCCTCTCCGCTGTCACAGTTTATGGACCAGACAAACCCGCTTTCCGAACTTACTCATAAGCGTCGTTTGTCAGCGCTCGGACCCGGCGGTCTTTCAAGAGACCGTGCGTCGTTTGAGGTTCGTGACGTTCACTACACCCACTATGGTCGTATGTGTCCTATCGAAACTCCTGAAGGTCCTAACATCGGTCTTATATCCTATCTTGCTACCTATGCCCGTATAAACAAATACGGCTTTATAGAAACCCCGTTCCGCAGGGTTGATAAAAAGACCGGCCGTGTTTTATCCGACGTTGTTTATATGACGGCGGATGAAGAGGATGATTATTACGTAGCACAGGCGAACGAGCCGCTTGATGAAGAGGGACATTTCGTTCGTGAAAAGGTTACTGTTCGTTTCCGTGACGAGTTCCAGGAGATAGAGTCTTCACAAGCCGACTTTATGGACGTTTCGCCTAAGATGGTTGTATCCGTAGCAACCGCTATGATACCCTTCCTTGAGAACGACGATACCAACCGTGCGCTCATGGGCTCTAACATGCAGAAGCAGGCTGTTCCGCTACTTAAACCCGAAAACCCGATTGTTGCTACCGGTATGGAGTACAAAGCGGCTGTTGACTCGGGCGTTGTAGTTCTTGCAAAACGTGCCGGTACTGTTATTTACGTCAGTGCCGATACAATAAAGATACGTGCCAAAGGCGGCGAGATTGACGAGTATAAACTTATCAAGTTCCTGCGTTCCAACCACGGCACTTGTATCAACCAGAAACCTATTGTTTCAGTAGGCGAAAAGGTAAATGAAAAAGACGTTATCGCTGACGGCCCTGCCACCAGCAACGGCGAGATTTCACTCGGCAGAAACGCCCTTATCGGCTTTATGACCTGGGAGGGTTATAACTACGAGGACGCCGTTTTGCTTAACGAACGTCTTGTTCGTGATGATGTTTATACCTCTATTCATATTGAAGAATATGAAATGGAATCGAGAGATACCAAACTCGGACCCGAAGAGATTACAAGAGATATTCCGAACGTTGGTGAAGACGCCCTTAAAGACCTTGACGAACGTGGTATTATCCGTGTCGGCGCAGAGGTTAAATCGGGCGATATCCTTGTAGGTAAAGTTACACCTAAGGGTGAAACCGAACTTACCGCTGAGGAAAGACTCCTCCGTGCCATATTCGGCGAAAAGGCGAGAGAGGTCAGAGATACTTCTCTTCGTGTTCCGCATGGCGAATACGGTACAATAGTTGACGTTAAAGTATTCAACCGTGAAAACTCTTCCGAGTTAAGCCCCGGAGTAAACGTTGTTGTTCGTTGTTATATCGCGCAAAAACGTAAGATTTCCGTCGGCGATAAAATGGCGGGTCGTCACGGTAATAAGGGTGTTGTATCCCGCATTTTACCGAGCGAGGATATGCCTTTCTTACCCGACGGTACTCCGCTTGATATAGTTCTTAACCCCTTGGGCGTTCCTTCCCGTATGAACATCGGACAGGTTCTTGAAGTTCACCTCGGTTACGCCGCTAAAGCGCTCGGCTGGAAGATAGCCACACCGGTATTTGACGGTGCGCACGAGTCTGATATCAGAGAGTGCTTCAAGATGGCAGGTTTGCCCGAAGACGGTAAAATCCAACTTTATGACGGAAGAACGGGTGAGCCGTTCGATAACCGTGTAACCGTTGGTTATATGTACTACCTCAAACTGCATCACCTTGTTGATGATAAAATACACGCCCGTTCAACCGGTCCGTACTCACTCGTTACTCAACAGCCCCTCGGCGGTAAAGCTCAGTTCGGCGGTCAGCGTTTCGGTGAGATGGAAGTTTGGGCGCTTGAGGCATACGGTGCGGCATACACATTGCAGGAGATACTCACTGTTAAGTCGGATGATATTGTCGGCCGTGTTAAGACCTATGAGGCGATAGTTAAGGGACAAAATGTTCCAAAAGCCGGCATACCGGAATCGTTCAGGGTACTTATTAAAGAATTGCAATCTTTGTCACTTGATGTCAGCGTTCTTGACAGTTACGGTGATGAGATTGACTTAAAACAAAAGTTTGACGAAGATGATGACGTTGGTTTTAATTCTTCAAGCGCTAAAGACGAAGCCGAGCAAATCGCTTCCGAACTCGGTGAGAACCGTCTTGTAGATGGCGAACTTGCCGAAGAGGGCTTTGGTTTACAGGATGAAAACGGCAACGAAATCGTAACAGAAAACGAATAATCAGGAGGGAAAGTAAATGGCTGATAATGAACTCGATTTTCAATCAATAAAAATAGGACTTTCTTCTCCGGAAAAAATCAGAAGTTGGTCTTATGGTGAGGTTACAAAACCCGAGACAATAAACTATCGTACCTTAAAGCCCGAACCGGGCGGACTGTTCTGCGAGCGTATTTTCGGACCTACAAAGGACTGGGAATGCCACTGCGGAAAGTATAAAAGAATACGTTACAAAGGAAAAATATGTGAGCGCTGCGGCGTTGAAATCACCCGTGCCAAAGTACGCCGTGAGCGTATGGGCACAATAGAACTTGCCGCCCCGGTTTCTCATATTTGGTATTTCAAAACCATTCCGTCAAGAATGGGTCTTGTGCTTGATATTTCAATAAAAGCGCTTGAACACGTACTCTATTTCTCACAGTATATTGTTACCGACCCCGGCGACACACCGCTTGAAAAGAAGCAGTTGCTCACCGAGAAGCAGTATAGCGAAATGCGTGAGAAGTATGAAGACGACTTCGAGGCGGGAATGGGCGCAGAGGCTATCAAAAAACTCCTTTGCGAAATTGACCTTGAAAAAACTTGTGAAGAACTCCGTGAGGAACTTGAAAACTCCAACGGACAAAAACGCACAAGAATACTCAAAAGGCTTGAGGTTTTGGAGGCGTTCCGTCAGTCAGGCAACCGTCCCGAGTGGATGATACTTGACGTTATTCCGGTAATTCCGCCCGATCTTCGTCCTATGGTACAACTTGACGGCGGCAGATTTGCCACAAGCGACCTTAACGACCTTTACAGAAGAGTTATCAACCGTAACAATCGTCTTAAAAGACTTTTGGAACTCGGTGCGCCTGATATAATTGTCAGAAACGAAAAGCGTATGCTTCAAGAGGCGGTTGACGCCCTTATCGACAACGGCAGACGTGGCAAACCCGTAACCGGTCCTAACAACCGTGCGCTTAAATCGCTTTCCGATATGCTTAAAGGTAAGCAGGGACGTTTCCGTCAAAACCTTCTCGGTAAACGTGTTGACTATTCGGGACGTTCGGTTATCGTTGTAGGTCCTGAACTCAAGATGTATCAATGCGGTGTTCCGAAAGAAATGGCGCTTGAACTCTTCAAACCGTTTGTTATGAAACGTCTTGTTGAAACCAAAGCGGTTATCAACATAAAGACTGCGAGAAAAATGGTTGAACGTGCGCAGGGAGAGTTTTGGGATGCACTTGAACTTGTAATCAAAGAGCATCCGGTACTTCTTAACCGTGCGCCTACACTTCACAGACTCGGTATTCAGGCATTTGAGCCGGTACTTGTTGAGGGTAAAGCGCTCAAACTTCATCCTCTTGTTTGTACCGCATACAACGCCGACTTCGACGGCGACCAAATGGCTATCCATATACCGCTTTCCGCTGAGGCGCAGGCCGAAGCAAGATTTTTGATGCTTGCGGCAAACAACCTGCTTAAACCCTCTGACGGTAAACCCGTTGCCGTTCCTACTCAGGATATGGTACTTGGTTCTTATTACCTCACCCTTGTTAAACCCGATGAAAACGGCACAAACAAGGTGTTCCGTGATAAAAACGAAGCGATTATGGCTTATAGCGACGGCATCATCGGACTTCACGCTCCTATCCGTGTTCGTATGACCGATAATGAGGGCAACTCAGGTCTTGTATGGTGTACCGTAGGCTTTATAATCTTCAATGAGTCGCTTCCGCAGGATTTAGGCTTTATCGACAGAACAAATCCCGAAGATAAACTTAAACTTGAGTGGAGTTTCTCCCTTAAAGACCCGAAAGCCTCTGCCGTTACCTCGGCTGAAGATATTATTCAGAATAAGGTAGGCAAGAAGCAACTCGGTGTTATCATTGAGAAATGTATTGATAAACACGGAACTACAAAATCTTCCGAAGTGCTTGACAATATTAAGGCGACCGGCTTTAAGTATTCTACCAAGGGCGCTATAACCGTTGCGGTTATCGATGCGGTTATCCCTGAGGCTAAAAAGGATATTATCGCCGATGCTGAAGCCAAGATAGATAAAGTTGTTAAGTTCTACCGTCGTGGTATGATCAGCAACAATGAGAGAAGCGCTCAGGTAATCGAGATTTGGAACGAAGCCACCGAGCAGGTTGCTAAAGCACTTACCGGCAACCTTGATGAGTTCAACCCGATCTATATGATGGCGGACTCAGGCGCACGTGGTTCTATGAGCCAGATCAGACAGCTTGCCGGTATGCGTGGACTTATTGCCAACACCGCCGGTAAAGTTATCGAAGTTCCTATCCGTGCTAACTACCGTGAAGGACTTAACGTACTTGAGTACTTTATTTCCTCACGTGGTGCCCGTAAAGGACTTGCCGATACGGCGCTTCGTACCGCCGACTCAGGTTATCTTACAAGAAGACTTGTTGACGTTGCTCAGGACGTTATCGTTCGTGAGGACGACTGCGGAACCGAAGAGGGACTTCTTGTATCCGATATCAAAGACGGAAATCACGTTCTTGAGAAATTAGAAGAAAGACTTGTAGGCAGATATCTTCTTCATCCTGCTGTTAATCCCGAAACGGGCGAGGTTATTTGTGATAATGACCACATAATGACCAAAGAAGACGCCAAGAGAATTGTTGACGCCGGCATTAAGGAAATTGAAATCCGTTCAAACCTTACTTGTCACAGTCACCGTGGCGTATGTAAAAAATGCTATGGTGTAAACCTTGCTACCAATAAACCCGTTACCGTCGGCGAGGCTGTCGGAATAGTTGCGGCGCAGTCGATAGGTGAGCCGGGTACCCAGCTTACGATGCGTACCTTCCATACCGGTGGTATCGCTTCTACCGAAGATATTACACAGGGTCTTCCCCGTGTTGAAGAACTCTTTGAGGCAAGAAGACCTAAACGTTGCGGTCTTATCGCCAAAATCGGTGGTACTGTTCGTATTGAGGAAGAGAGAAAGAGCAAAGTTATTATCATAGAAAATCCCGAAACTAAGGAGATTGAGAAAATCAATATTCCTTACGGCTCAAGAGAAAACGTTGCCACAGGCGACCACGTTGAGCCGGGTGATTTGCTTGTTCCGGGCGCTAAATATCCTCAGGATATATTAGAGGCGCAGGGACCCCGTGCGGTTGAGGAATACATTATCGCCGAAATCCAGAACGCTTATCGTACACAGGGTGTTGATATCAACGATAAGCACATTGAGATTATTATTCGTCAGATGATGAAGAACCTCAGAATTACCGATTCGGGCTCTACCGAACTTATCCAGGGTACAAAACACGAGTATAAAGAAATTGCCGACGCTAACGCCGAGATACAAAGACGTATTGACGCAGGCGAAGAGGGACTTAAGAAAGCCACCTACGAAGCAACCTTGCTTGGTATAACAAAGGCTTCTCTTGCGACCGAGTCATTTATGTCGGCGGCTTCCTTCCAGGAAACCACCCGTGTTCTTACCGAGGCGGCTATCCACGGCAAGAAAGATGATTTGCGTGGACTTAAAGAAAATGTTATCATCGGTCAACTTATACCTGCAGGTACAGGTAAAAAGTCTATCGACAATAACTAATATCAAAAAAACCGAAACAGGCTTTATGTCTGTTTCGGTTTTGCATTAAAATAAAAGGAGAATAAATATGGTTAAGCACGTTATTCTTTGGCAGTTAAACGACGATTTGCCCGATATAAAGAAAGCCGCAGTAAAAAGCGGCATAAAAAGAGGGCTTGAGGGATTAAAGGGCAAAATTGACGGTCTGATTGATATAAAGGTATATATCGATCCGCTTTCAACCTCAAACGCCGACGTTATGCTTTATAGCGAGTTTACAGACGAAAAGGCGCTTAAAGGCTATGCTACACATCCGCTTCACGTTTCTGTTGCCGATAACAAGGTACGCCCCTTTACAAAAGTTAGAACTTGTATGGACTTTGAGGTATAATCACAGCGTTATGCAATTCTAAAAAATCGACAATTTTTGTATGATTTTTATAAAGAAATTATCTTCTTATTTTCTTGACAATCTAAAGTCAGATAAGTATAATAGTTTTACTATATTACGGTAAAAACCGTATTTATAACTAAAATGTTTAGGAGATGTAGGAATGGAAAAATACATAGTTATTTTTACCTTCGTAGGCGCTATTGCGGCACTTTTATTTGCGGCTTTAACGGCAGCAAAAGTGCTTAAGTTCCCCGAAGGAACCGACAAAATGAAAAAAATTTCGGCTTCCATTAAAAAGGGTGCAAAAGCATATCTTAAGCGCCAGTATACCGTTGTTGCCGTATTTTTTGCGGTGATGTTCGTCATACTTTGCGTAATGGCGGCAACCGGCAGCCTTACCTGGTTTGTACCGTTTGCTTTCCTTACGGGCGGCGTTTTTTCGGCGCTTTCCGGCTTTATCGGAATGACTATCGCAACCTCTTCAAATGCGAGAACGGCAAACGCTTGTATCGAAGGTCTTAACAAAGGACTCAGAGTTGCTTTTGGTGCCGGCTCGGTTATGGGCTTCACCGTTGTAGGACTTGGTCTTCTTGATATTTCGATTTGGTACACCCTTTTAAGATACGTATTCAAACTTGACGCAGGCGCTATCACATCCGCTATGCTTACATTTGGTATGGGTGCTTCTTCAATGGCGCTATTTGCCCGTGTCGGCGGCGGTACTTTCACAAAAGCGGCTGACGTTGGCGCCGACCTTGTTGGTAAGGTTGAAGCCGGCATCCCTGAGGATGACCCCCGTAACCCTGCCGTTATTGCCGATAACGTTGGCGATAACGTTGGCGACGTTGCAGGTATGGGCGCTGACCTTTATGAGTCATACGTAGGCTCTATTATTTCCGCCTGCGCACTCGGCGTTGCGGCTTTCAACGGCTTTAACGCTATGGCGCTTCCGATGATTATGGCGGCTATAGGTATTTTGTGCTCACTTATCGGTACTTTCTTTGTAAGAACCAAAGAAAATGCAAGTCAAAAACAACTGCTCGGCAGTTTGTCACGTGGTACAAACTTTGCGGCTATTGCAATTGCGGTTATTTCACTTCCGCTTGTTAATATCTGCCTTGCAGGAAAAATAAACGACTTTTCAAAAGTAGGTTATTATTTCGCAATTTTAGCCGGACTTTTAGCCGGCGTGCTTATTGGACGAGCTACCGAATACTATACCTCCGACTCATATAAGCCCACAAGAAAACTTGCAGGCAAATCGGAGACAGGCTCTGCCACCATTATTATAGGCGGTTTGGGTCTTGGTATGCTTTCAACTGCTCTCCCGATAGTAATTGTTGCGGCTTGTATTCTTGTTGCATACTTTGCGCCTAACGGCTTTAAGATTTCTTCGGCTAATATCAATGACGGACTTTACGGTATTGCTCTTGCCGCAGTAGGTATGCTTTCAACACTCGGTATCACACTTGCGACCGACGCATACGGCCCTGTTGCAGATAATGCCGGCGGTATTGCCGAAATGGCAGGACTTGACGAGAAGGTTCGTACCAGAACAGACGCTCTTGACTCACTTGGAAACACCACTGCCGCAACCGGAAAAGGTTTTGCGATAGGCTCTGCCGCTCTTACCGCTCTTGCTCTTATGGCTTCTTATATCAACAAGGTTGAAGAAATAGCCGCCAAAGCAGGAAAAGAAGTTGAAACAGTATTTAACCTTATGAACCCGAAGGTACTTATAGGTTTATTTATCGGCGCTTGCTTGCCTTTCGTATTTGCGGCGCTCACTATGGAATCGGTTGGTAAAGCCGCTCAGTCGGTAGTTAAAGAGGTTCGCCGTCAGTTCAAAGAGATAAAGGGCATTATGGAGGGCGAAACCGACCCCGATTATGCAACCTGCGTAGACCTTTGTACAAAGGCTTCTCTTCGTGAGATGGTACTTCCCACCATTATCGCCGTTGTTGTTCCTATCGTTGTAGGATTAATTCTCGGCTATCAGTCGGTTGTGGGACTTCTTGCCGGCGCTACCGCTTCAGGCTTCCTTATTGCGATATTTATGTCTAACTCAGGCGGTGCTTGGGATAACGCTAAAAAGTATATCGAGGCAGGAAACTTCGGCGGCAAAGGCAGCGATAATCACAAAGCAGCCGTTGTAGGCGATACCGTAGGCGATCCTTTCAAGGATACTTCGGGACCGGCTATCAACATTCTTATCAAACTGCTTTCAATGGTTTCCATTGTATTTGCGGCAATAGTTGTAAACTTTAGTTTACTGTAATAAATGATTAAAGGCTTCGGGTTATACTCGAAGCCTTTTTAATATGATAAAAGGTATAATAAAAGGACTGAAATCGTTTTGATTTCAGTCCTATATTTGTTACGGTAAGAAGTAAACTTCTATATTTCTTCTGCCAAATGCGTAACACTGTGATACGGTTTCAAGGAACAGGTCTATGTTTGTAGGTCTTGAAGCGGTAAATCCGCCCGTATCCGCCGCCTCGGCGTAGCCGTAAATCCAAGCGCCGTCGCTTGATATAATATACATTCTTGTACCATAGGGAATATATGAGGGGTTAACTGCAACGTATCCCGGTTGCGGGTTTTTACCTGTAGAAGTTCTAAAGCCCGTATAGGTATAGGCAGTAGCCTGAACGGTGATATGATTTGTATAATTTGTGGGAACACCGTTTTCATCAAGCGGAATAGGTGAAGCAGGGGTCAGGGTTGAATAACAACCGGTTTGACTGCTTGTGCTTACTGCAACGCCTGTTGTGATCCGTCCGCCGTTTGCAGTTCCTACAACCTTAACTCCGCTTGTAGGTTTAGTAATAACCTGTTCGCTGATGACCGTTTTTTCGGTGGCAATACCGTTTACGAGTTTGGTCTGATAACTAACTGTTTTCAGTCCGTCACTGCCATTTGTTACGTATGAATCGCCGGAGGAGAGGGTGCTTGAAAATACCGTCCTTGTATCAAAGGGGATTACCTCATCTTTGGTTTCGGAAACGTAGTCGATGTTGACGTAGTCTATGGTGCCTTTTTTAGACATCACCTCAGCTACACCGGGGTTTACCATATCATACTTATCAACAGTAATTCCGGCTTCGTCCAAAATCTCGCCTACGGTTGATTTAATGGCTTTGACCTTGATAACCTCGTCACCCGAAATAATTCTAACCGGAAAGGTTTTTTCAATGGTGACACGATTTTTCTTCGCCGTCTTAACTTGACCTGTGATTTTATAATCATCACCGAAAAGTCCCAACTTACCGATAGCGGTTTCGGCTTTTTGTGAAATACTGTAAACTACCGTTTTGTTTTTGCCCTCGTAAATCTCAAAAGTATTTACCGATTTTGCAAAGACAACTCCGGCGGCGACAGCCGCTATGATAAGAATAGGTATAAGCGGCAGGCGAGAGGCAACGTTTTTATTGGTTCTTATTCGTGATATGGTATCACGGGTGAACCCTGTTACTCGTTCCATTAACGCCTTAAACTTTATACTGTGGGTTTCTTCCATTCAATTCTCCTTTTTCTAAACGTATACGTGAGATTTAAGTAGATTATGCATACGTCTTTTTTCGGATCCTCTATATTATACTCATCAAAATAAACTATGTCAAAGTATCCAAACGCCCCTGAAATTGTACACAATGCACAAAAAACAACCCCTCAAAAAAGTTACAAAATTGTAATCTATTAAAAAATGGTTATTTAATTGCCAATAAATGTCATTTATTTTGTGCAAGATAACGATTTTGCCATATAAGGTAATTATTGCCATAAACAATAAAAAAATACAAATAATATAAAAAAATACAAAATATGCTAAAAAACTCTTTACAAACAAAATATATTGTGGTAAACTACCTATAGTTAAAATTCCTTTTAAGATCGGTACAGAGATGCCGGCAAGGGTATATGATGAATAGCGGTGGTGCGCCACTGTAATATTATTATAACTTTTTGCCGTGCATTAGCACGGCTTTATTTATTATATTGTGTAAGAGGTTATTTATGAGCCAGTATAAAGCAACCCTTATGGACAGTATTGCGGTGGAGAGGGCGCTGAGGCGTATCTCCCACGAGATAATAGAGAAAAACGGCGGCGCCGATAATTTGTGTATTGTCGGTATCAAAAGACGTGGTGTGCCGATAGCGAACATAATCGCCTCTAACATAGCCGCCTTTGAGGGCAAAGAGGTGCCTGTAGGTGTGCTTGATATAACCTTTTACAGAGATGACCTCGGCAAAGCGTATGACGAGCCGGACTTAAAAGCCGCTCAAATCCCGTTTGATATCACGGGCAAAACGGTTATTCTTGTAGATGACGTGCTTTTCACCGGAAGAACGGCGAGAGCCGCTATGGAGGGAGTTATGGCGCACGGTCGTGCCGCAGCGATAAGACTTGCCGTGCTTGTAGACCGTGGACACAGAGAACTGCCGATACGGGGCGACTACGTCGGGAAAAACGTTCCAACCTCAAAAATAGAGCGTATATCGGTTAAAATACCGCCTTATGACGATAAAACGGCGGTTGAACTTTTCGGTTAATTCGGGGGAACTCGTTTTAATATATTAAACCGTACCGGGTGTGCGGAATATAAAGGAGAAGAAAAAAATGAAACTTGCTTACAATGTTCAAGACAAGCCGAAGTTCGGTCAGCTGATTATTTTCGCTTTCCAACAACTTTTGGCAATCCTCGCGGCTACTATCGCCGTTCCTGCTATAGTAGGAAACGGAATGCAACAGTCTGCAGCGCTTTTCGGCGCAGGTGTGGGTACAATAGTTTACCTGCTCTTTACTAAGTTCAGAAGTCCTGTGTTCTTAGGCTCATCATTTGCCTTCTTAGGTTCAATGTTTGCTGCCTTTGCCGGTGCGGCTTCAACATCTATCGGTTATGCCGGTATCATCATAGGCGCTTTCTTTGCAGGACTTGTTTATGTAGTAATTGCTATCATCGTCAAACTTGCCGGTGTTAAGTGGATTAACAAACTTATGCCTGCCGTAGTTATAGGACCTACCGTTGCTATCATCGGTTTGTCCCTTGCAGGAAACGCTATCGGCGACTCACTCGCAGGTGCTTTTGACGCCGCTGCTTCCGCTTATGTTATGAAGACAAACGTTTGGGTTGCTCTTATTTGCGCACTCGTTACTTTGATAACCGTAATCATTTGCTCGGTATACGGCAAAAAGATGACTAAACTTGTTCCCTTTATTATAGGTATACTTGCCGGTTATTTAGTAGCAGCTATCTTCACTGTTATCGGTATAAAGACCGGTAATGACGCTCTTAAAGTTATCGACTTCAGCGTATTCAAAGGTATGAAGATATTCTCTGTTCCCGCATTTACCTTTATTGAAGGTTTCAAAGGACTAAAGGCTATTGACGCTAAGTATATCGCAACTATCGCTGTGGCATATGTTCCGGTTGCTTTCGTTGTATTCGCTGAGCATATTGCCGACCACAAAAACCTTTCAACAGTTATCGAAAAAGATCTTCTTGAGGAGCCGGGTCTCCACAGAACACTTCTCGGTGACGGCGTAGGCTCTATGGTAGGCGCTTTCTTCGGCGGTTGCCCCAACACTACATACGGTGAGTCGGTAGGTTGTGTTGCTATTACCGGTAACGCTTCGGTAGTAACAATTCTTTGCACCGCTATTATGGCTATTGTAATCTCCTTCTTCGGACCGTTTGTAACCTTCCTTTCCACAATACCTTCTTGTGTAATGGGTGGCGTGTGCATTACCCTTTACGGATTTATCGCCGTATCCGGTCTTAAAATGCTTCAGCCGGTTGACCTTAATGATAACGGCAACCTCTTCACCGCTTCGGTTATCCTTATTGCAGGTATCGGCGGTATGACCCTCAAAATCGGCAAGGTAACCATTACCGAAATTGCTGCTGCTTTAATTCTCGGTATAATCGTTAACCTTATCGTTTCGGCTAAAAAAGGAAAAGCTGAATAATTAAAAGCAAAATTAAAAGCCGTGAGTTAATACTCACGGCTTTTTTGTATTTTTATATTACACACAGTACATAATATGCAAGTTTCTGATAGAAGAGTCTTCTATTTTATCATTTACCGAGTAGGCGTGTTTTTCAAGGTCGCCGCAAATGGCGTCGGTGAGGTTTCTCTCCTGCAATTCCGATATAATACGCATAGCCACGTCTTCAATTATTTCATACTTTGTTTCGGCGGTGGCATCATCATTTTCGGTGGTTATAAGATATTCAAAGGTGTCTGAAAACTCGTTTAATACCTTAAGTTCTTTAAGCGACCGAAAACACCATTTATAGAAAGGACGGTATTTTCCGTTTAGCAAAAAGCAAACGTTTATAGCGGCGTTTACAAACTCGAAAACAGCCATTTGCGCCGCCGCTTTTTCGCCGTGTTTTATACATCTTGTGTAGTTATACTGTCCTGCCTGCGCCATAATAAGCAAATTACCGGCAAGGCGTTTTTTAACCACGTCGGCGGGCATATTTGACAAATGTTCCCGTATTTTTGTAAAGGTGCCGTCCTTATCAAAAAAGACCTCGCCGTTTGTAACTTCAAGCAGGGAATATTCGGGTATTTTAAGCCAGGCCTCAATAGAAAGATTTCCGTCAGGGGTGCCGATTTTCTCATTCAAAAAATCGCTTAGTCTTATAACGCCGTGACGGTTGCCGCCGACAGGGGACATCATACTTCTTTTAAGCCCCATAAACTCTTTAGGTAGTTTGGCATAAAAACGCTCAAGACTAAAGGCTGCTTTGCGATCGATAATATCTTCACCCGGAATAAAAATACAAAACCCTGGTTCAAAATCGTGGTCACGGGAAATCTCGTCATCAAAGCCCAAGCACTCCGATCCGCTTCCGCAAAGGGCTATTGCGATATGGGAAAGAATATCGGCAAAATCACGCTCTAAAATGGGTTTTGCTTCTTGTTCATAATATTTTTTTGAAATCTCAATTCCCTTCATAAATGCGTTTTGACCTTTCTTTCAGTTCGTTTGCGTAGAGAAAATAACCGTAGTACTCAAAAGTCGGAGCGCATTTTTCACAAACAAAAGCGTGGTATCCGTTCCTTTTAAGATTTTTACTGTCAAGAAGTGTTTTGGCTTTTTCGATATATTCATTTATATCTTTTTCCGCCGCTTCAATACCTATCGTCGCCTCTTTAAGATTTGCCATATTGAGATAGGTAATAGCCTCCTCCTGCTCGCCGTTTTCCGCTTTTTCCATAACAGTAAGCGCCTTTTCGTAGTAGGAGAGCGCTTTGTCATACCTCTTCAGGTCGACAAGGGCAAGAGCAAGATTGTTATAAAGCCCGCCTAGACGGGAGTCATTGTTTTTTAATAGTTTTTCATATATTACTTTTGCCTTTTCGAAAAAAGGAATAGCCGCTTCTGAATCAAAAAAGGTTTTATACACAGTGGCTATGTTGACATACGCCGTACCGCCCGAAATCTCCTCTTCAAGACCTAATTTTTTTATGACTTCAAGGGTGTCTTCTATCGCCTTATAGGCTTCAGCCTTTTTGTTGTTTTTTCTGTAATAACCCATCATTTCGTTAAGGACTAAAAACTCGCCACGAAGGTCGTTTCCCGATTTTGCCTCTTCACGCCAGTAAAGAAGGTGGCGAAGCGCACCTTGTAAATCGTTTTTGCCGAGATATTCGTCGAGTTTTTCTATAAACCGTCCGGTATCAATGGGATTTACATTATCTCTTTTCATGTTGAGTAGACAACGAGGCTCCTCGTAGTCTTCTGCTTTTATAATATTTTTTTCTTCCATTTTTTCACCGCCTAATCATTTTTCTTGCCAAAGGCATAGATTTTAATAATAAGGTAGGTTATCGGTCCGCCTGCCGCCGCAGCGATAAAGGTGCCGACAAACTGGTGAAACTTCCACGTATTTATCGTGATAAATGTGACAAGGAAGAAGATTATGAAGTTTGGTATATATGATAATAAAAACCGATACCATTTTATAAAGGTAGGTTTTGCGTGAAATATAAACTTGCTTGTGAGGAAAAATGCAATAGTCAGCGATATGAGATAACCTAAAACCGCCGCCGCATTTTTTTGAAGACCTACAAGTTTTGCAAGCCAGGAAAAGAGTGAGTCGTTAAAACAATTTACAAAACCGAGCAGACAAAACTCTAAAAATCCTTTGGAAAAAAAGGTTTTTTTAAGACTTTGAAAAAATGGTTTTATAACTACCACCAACCTTTCTCATCACCTTAAAATCTATTATATCAAAAAAGGGAAAAAAAGCAAGTGCGGTGTTGACAAGTGCTTTTAATTAAGATAAAATAATATGGCAACAAAGTTAAAAGGACGGTGTTATTTTGGCAAGCGGTGTTACAAAATGGCTTCTTCATAAGTTTACCGATATAAATAAGGGCAGAATGAACGAACATATACTCGTTATGCAAAAAAACACCGGCAAAAGCAAAGCGCAGATTTATCTGGCGCTGTTTCTTAGTTTTTTGAAAAGAGGTACCGGCTATACCGACTTTTTCAGAGGCAATTTTTTGGAGATATCTTCTAAAGAAAAAGATACCTTTGTAACCGCAAAAAGTTTTTATAAAATACTTGCCTACTTAAACGACCCTTCTTATACTATGGTTATTGAGGACAAACTCATTTTTAACGAACTTTATAAATGTTATCTCGGAAGAAGTTTTATAAACCTCAGGGTTGCAGACAGTGAAGATTTTAAGGCGTTTATAAAGAATAAAACAAACGTTTTTGCAAAAGACCCGGTGGGCTATGGCGGTCACGGAGTTAAAAAGATAAAGGTTAGCGAAATAGAAAACGCCGATACACTTTATAATGAACTGAAAGAACAGGGTCTTTTCTTGGTTGAAGAAGAGATAATCCAGCACAAAGAACTTGATAAAATAAACCCGAGCGTCGTTAACTCTTTCCGTATAATTACCCTTTATAAAGACGGTGAGGCGCATATAATCAACAATGCCCTCAGGGTTAATCAGGGTGAGGATAACGTCATCGGTTGCACAAAGGATTTGTATTTCAGTCTCGGTGAAGACGGGAGAATAGACAGCAACGTTATTGATGATCTCGGCAACGTTTACACTACACATCCTTTGACCGGTATTAGTTTTAACGAAATTAAAATACCCTTTGTAAAAGAGGCGTTTGATATTTGCAAAACCGCCGCAAAGAAGATACCGCAGGTCAGGTATATCGGTTGGGATATTGCTTTTTCCGAAAACGGCCCCGTGCTTGTTGAGGGTAATGAATACCCGGGATACGGACTTTTGCAACACTACAAACTAAAGAACAAACGCACAGGTCACCTGAAAGAGATAGCAGACGTTTTGGGTGACGAAATGAAAAATATAAAAATATAAAACAAAATATAAATAGGGCTATGCCCTATATATGTTTCCGTAGCTCAGTTGGATAGAGCGACCGCCTCCTAAGCGGTAGGTCGGAGGTTCGAATCCTCTCGGGAACGCCAAAAAAGGAACCTTTGGAGAATACCAAAGGTTCCTTTTTTGTTTTTTGCAAAACACAAAATTAGGAGAAACACAAAAGTGTAGAAAGCTAAAATGTATAGGTTGATTTATTGCTTATCATTGATAAGGAAAAACGCCTGATAAAAGGCTAAATTCGGGCTTTTTACGGCTTGTTGTCCTAGTAAGGCTTATTCAGCACTTTTAAGCGCCTCAACCATATCTATTTTACGGTTTTTCCTTGCAACCATAAAACTTACAAGAATAGATACGCCGAAGGTCAAAAGGATAGATACCAAGTATGTAAGAGGTCCTAACATCAGTTTCAGTTCGTACTCGGAGGCGAGGGCGACTACGAGCCATTTAAGAGTAATAATTCCTGCCGGAAGTCCGAGTATAACGCCGAGGGCAGAAAGCCAAATGTTTTGTGATATTAAAAGATGCCCTATTTTTTTACTTCTGAAACCTAATACTTTCAGCGTTGCAAGTTCCCTTGAACGTTCAACGTAACTCATTATACCGAGATTATAAAGCACAACGATACCGAGTATTACCGCAGCGACAACAAGAATTATAACCATAGTATCCATAATCTCGACAAAACTTGTGAAACTGTCCATAAGTTGTTTTTTATCCTGCTTTCCGGATATCAGGTCGGAGTTTTTAATATCGTTTGAAGATTTGTCCGTATAGAGTGCGGAAACGCTGTATTTAATTCCAAGCAAATCCGCTGCTTTAGCGCTCAAGGTTATACTCTCGGTCATTATGGAACGGTTATAGCCTAATACTTTTGCTTTGTAGGTATCATCACTGCCGTAGGGAGAAAACTCAATATATTCTCCCACCTTTGCTTTGTCTTTAAGTCTAAGGCACAAATAAACGCCGTCGTCTTTGAGGTCGATTTCTTTATTGTCCTCATCTATAACGCTGATTTTACCATTATCGTTACTCACAATATCAAGGGTGGCGGTATAACCGTCAATACTGATACCGACGTAACTTTCATAATCGGCGTCAAGTTCATCTATCAGCGGTTTTACGGCTTTAATATCGGTGTTTTCCACAATGTTGACTTTGGTGGCATAGTGTGAAATATCGTTATCAAGCAAATCAAGGAAACCAGACATTGTGTCTCTCATACCAAGTCCGCCGACTAACAAAATCATACAACCTATTATGCCGACAAGGGTCATGGCAAAACGGCTCTTGTGACGAACAAGGTCACGGATGTTCCACTTTGTTGCAAAGTTGAGTTTTGAAAAGAGGGGTATCTTTTCAAGAAAAGATTTTTTCATAGCCTTTGGCGTGTAGGGCCTCAGAGCGTCCGCCGCCGAACCTTTAAGTTGCGCTTTTACCGATAGGTAACTTATAAGCGATAGCAGGATAACGGTACCTGCTATAATGGGATAGCAAAAAGTCGGGGTTGCCGCAGTCCAGTAGGGCATATCAAAATATGTTCCCATCATTCCGTTTTCGCTCATAACGAGTTTGCATATAAAGTAACCGAGAGCCACGCCTAAAGCCGAACCTACTATACCGATAAATAGTCCATAGAACGAGTAATGTAAAAGTATGGTGCGGTTTTTGAAACCGAGCGCTTTTAGAACGCCTATCTGGGTCTTTTCTTTGGTGGCGATACGGTGCATAGTGGTGACCATTGTGAGTATCGCTATGGCAAGGAACAAAACGGGAAGTATAGACCCCATTGTCTTGCCCTCGGTCGCTTCACCCATTGCCTCTTTATATACTACGTGGTCATCTTTTGATACTACCATAAGCGTTTTACCGAGTTTTTCTTTTACAAGATCCTCAAGTTCCGTCTTATTAAGATCAGAGCGTAGATTTATTGCGGAAAATGCTTCGTTCTCTGCTTTTTCTATCGCTTCTTTATCTACCGCTTTTGTAGCCGCTTTAATTGCCAAGTCTTCCGGCATACCTGCGGCGGTCATCTTATCCGTTGCGGCAGTTATCATCTTTTCTTTTAGAATAGCGGTTAGTTTACTTGGTGTTATGTAGGCAAAGCCGAATGTGTTAAAATCAGGCATAACCTGATTACTGTCGGCAAGGCAAATCATATGTTCGCCCGATTTTATAAGCCCTGCAACCTTAAAATCAATCTCCGTACCCTGAAAAAGCAGGGTGAGGGTGTCGCCTGTCTTTATTTTATTTTTTTCGGCAAACTTATCGGAGAGCCATATCTCTTCACTTTTGTCGTCATATTTTTTACCGCTCATCAACTTAAAGGTTGAAACGGTGAAGTTTTCCGATACGTCAACGGCGAGCGCTTTTTTGTCTTTGCCTTTTATGTCAAGGTTGACCGAAAGAAATCTTGTAGCCGCATCAACCCCTTTTATAGAGGTTATTTTTTTAAGGTCATCCTTTGTAAAGCCGTTTTCCGAATAAAGACGATAATCAGCGTATTTTGTTTCGGTGAAAAATCGGTCGGTATCGTATTCAATGGTTTTCCACTCCATATTAAAACCTAAAAACACACCAATGCCGAGTATCATCATTATTATCATTGAAATAAACTGTGATTTATAACTCCATGCGGTGCGGAGCAATTTTTTTATAAGCATTACCACTCCACCTCGTCTGCTGATAGGGGATGTTCCTCGTTTTCTATTGAGCGTATCTTTCCGTTTTTAACACGAATAACAACATCCGCCATTTTTGCTATGTTTTGGTTATGGGTTACAATAACTATGGTTTTGTCGTAATTTTTTGCCATATCAAGTAGCAGTTTTAATACCATAACGCCCGTTTCGGAGTCAAGCGCACCGGTGGGCTCGTCGCAAAGAAGTATTTCGGGGTTTTTGCAAAGGGCTCTGGCTATCGATATTCTTTGTTGCTCACCGCCTGAGAGTTCAGAGGGGAAATTATTCAAATGGTCAAGAAGACCTACTTTATTTATCATCTCTTTGGCGTCAAGCGCATTTTTTGATATTTCGGAAACAAGTTTTACGTTTTCATATACGGTAAGCGTAGGTATAAGGTTATAAAACTGAAAAACAAAACCTACCGTAGCGGCACGGTAATCGGCAAGAGAATTGTCGCTTAGTTTTGAAATATCTTTTCCCGATACGGTAATAGTGCCCTCGCTTGGACTGTCAAGTCCGCCGAGTAGGTTAAGCAGGGTGCTTTTTCCGGCGCCTGACGGGCCGAGAATTACGACAAACTTTCCTTTCTCAAGATTAAAACTAACCTTATTGAGCGCATACAGTTCGTGGTCTCCGCTTGTATAGATTTTTGATACGTTATCAAATGATACAATAGACATAATTTATCCTCCCTTGTTAGCAGGTGCTAACTCACATCTAAAAAAATAAAGAGTTTGACTCTTCAACATAACAAGAAAATAGTTAGCCTTGCCTAACTATTGTATCACGGAGATTTGTTGTTGTCAACAAGGTAAAAAAAGAATTATAAAAATATATAAAAACGGGGGGACAACTGAACGTTGTCCCCTTTCTTTTTTATTCTCTTAGTCGGCTAAATCTTTTATGGTATCGCCTATGTCGGCGTTTATACAAATCGAGCGGTCGGCTATGGTATCTATTGTCACCGACTCGCCGAGATTAACGGCGGCATAGGTGGCGTCTTTATTTTTTGCCGTCATATTCCAAAACGGGTATTTTATAATTACGGGGGTATTATATCCTACGCCGAGTTCTAAAAAGAGCGTTTTGCCACCCCTCGTGCGAAGAAAGTTTTCGTATCTTTCCGCCGCCTTGTGCCAACCCTCGTCCTCGACAAACCGATTATCTGAACGAAGATTTAGGGTCATCGGTTTTCCGCAAACGGGACAGGTGGGCAAATGGTCGGAAGGAACGGTCATTTTCACCTTTTTGTCTTTAGGGAAAATCAGTTCTCCGTTTTCTGCTATTTCAAAATCTTCTGACAGTATCATAGCGCGTATGATTTCCTCATTATCATAGGTCGCATTGTGGCAGGGGGTACTACACTGAAAAAGTCCGTAATCACCCTGAGTATAAAAAATGCGTTTTTTATCAAAACCCGCCTTTTGAAAACAGTGGTCAACGTTTGTTGTTATAACAAAATATTCTTTGTCTTTTATAAGTTCAAGCAGTTCACTGTAAACAGGTTTCGGCGTTTTCGTATAACGGTTTATATAAATGTTTCTACACCAAAAGCCCCAAAACTCCTCTTTTGTGGCATAAGGGTAAAATCCGCCCGAATACATATCCGAAAAACCGTATTTTTCGTTAAAATCGGAAAAATATCTTAAAAACCGCTCGCCGTTATAAATATAACCTGCCGAGGTGGAAAGCCCCGCACCTGCGCCTATAACTACGGTGTCAGCCGTCTTTAGCGCCTGTTTTAGTTTTTTTATGCTATTTGAGTAATTCTCGGTATATTTTATAATCGTCGGCTCTGAAAACATTAAAAATCACCTCTATTTTGCTTTTTGTATTTTCTAAATATTCTTCTACTGTCTTTATTGCTATCTTTGCCGCCTCGCTTTGCGGAAAACCGAAAACACCGGTCGAAATACAACAAAAGGCGATGCTCTCTATATTGTAACAGTCGGCAATTTCAAGACAAGAGCGATAACATAAGGCGAGAAGTTCTTTGTGACTGTTCTCTAAAAGCCCGTTTACTATCGGGCCTACGGTATGTATAACATAGCGGCAGGGCAGGTTGTAAGACAAAGTGATTTTTGCTTTGCCGGTGGGCTCTTTGTGCCCCTGCTCTTTCATAATCTTATCACAGGTGTTTCTAAGTTCCACTCCTGCATAGGTGTGAATACAGTTATCTATACAGTTGTGTAAAGGTTGCCAACAACCCGTCATACCGGAGTTTGCCGCATTAACTATAGCGCCGCATTTAAGGGTTGTTATATCGCCTTGCCAAAGGTAAATACCGGGCTTTATCGGAGTCAGCGTTTTGTAGTCGGTAACACCTTTTTTTGCTATTTCTTCCCTTAAGTATTCACCCTCAATTTGTTTGTATTCTTCACTTACCTTACCGGGTGTTCGCACGTTAAAAAGGGAACGCAAAAGGTTTCTTTGCTCATATTCGTCATTTGGAATAAGAACACTATTTTCGCCTCGCTCGGCTAAAAGATAGCGTATGAGGTACTCTCTTTTTTCTTTGTTTGTCATATTATCACCTACTAAAAAAACTGTTTTTGCGGCGCTATCCACGATTTTTGAAAAACGTCATGCACCGTGTCGCCCTCACCTATATTTCCTATAAGCAACGGGGAAGAAACAATATGGTTTTTGGTGTTTTGCATAACATAGTCGGCGCTTTTGTTTGCATAACAATATTTGCAAAGGTGACGGCAGGTGTTATACGCCCCTATATCGCAGGATAAATAACAAGCACATTCACTCCTTGCGCCCTTTCTTTTAGGGACAATGAGCTTTTGCCCTATCGCCTTTTCATAGTCGGATATTTTCATACATCCGCTACAGTCAGCACCGTAAATTGCGAGGTCATTTCCTTCGGCGCAGGGTTTTAAGGTCATGCCGTATTGAGTGGCAATTTCAACAAGCCTTTTGCCGAGATAGAGTCGTTCTTCCTTTTCTACGGGTTTTGCTTCGGGAAAGTTTTGCTTTACTTTATTATAAAGGTCAATAAAACTTATCACGGCAGTATTTGTATAGCCCTTCAGTTCATTTGCAATTTTTGAAAACGCCCTGATATGATAGTCGATAGAGTATTTTTCCGTTATAAAAATAGGGTCGTATCGCCAGCCGATAGAGTTTATGCCGACAATATCGCTTAAACGCTTAAAATCGTTTATAACTTCATATTTATCCTTAACGTTTGGCTCGATATCTCGTCCGTAGGGAGTAATTGTAACAAACCAGTATTGCCCAAATTTTTTAAGCAAGTCCATATATTTGAACATCGGCGCGGGGTTCTTGGTGCAAAATCCGATGCAGTCAACCACCGAAGGATCAAGGCGATAACGACTGATTTGATGTTCATAATACGGGTTTCTGACGCAAACGTAACCCTCTTTCAGCCTGTTTGCAAACCACTCCGGGTAAAAAGCGGGAATATCCGTTCTTTGTCCCGTGTTTATTATCATATCCTCACCGCCTTTTTTGATTATAGTTTAATTATATCAAAATATTTTCACATAACAAGTAGGCACTTTTTTGTAACCATAGACTTATTTTACTTGATAATAGAATTACAATACATTATAATATTACTGTAACATACAAAAAAGGATGTATTGGCATATTATGAAGACAAAAAAGGGACTGCCCGAGTGTCCCGTTGCGACAACGGTTGCGCTTGTGGGTACAAAATGGAAACTTCTTATACTCCGCAATTTGCAAAACCGCCCCTGGCGTTTTAACGAACTTCAAAAAAACCTTGAGGGAATAAGCCAAAAGGTGCTTACCGAGAGTTTAAGGCAAATGGAAGCGGACGGAATTATCACAAGAACGGTTTTTCCCGAAGTTCCACCACACGTTGAATATGCCCTGTCGGAAATAGGTGAGTCTATGCGCCCGGTACTTGACTCTATGAGCGAGTGGGGTAATAAATACAAAAAAATTATAAAGGAGTAACACTATGAAAAAACAAATAAAAACAACCGAAGCCATTTTCCCGATGCCCGTGCTTTTGATTTCCACCTTTAATGAGGACGGAAGCGTTGACGTTATGAACGCCGCTTGGGGTACAATGTTAGAACCAACAAGGGTGGCGCTTAATCTTACCGAAACACACAAAACCGTTGAGAATATCAAAAAAAGAGGCGGTTTTGTCGTTCATATTGCCGATGCAAAACACGTTGTGGAAGCCGATTATTTCGGTATGGCAAGTAGCAAAACCGTGCCCGATAAGTTTAGTAAGAGCAAAATGACCTATGTAAAAAGCGAACTTGTTGACGCACCGATTATAAATGAACTCCCGATAGCCATGGAGTGCCGTTTTGTTGAATATCAAAGCGACGCTACAGGAATAGGCGTTATAGGCGAGGTGCTTAAAACTTCGGTTGAAGAGGAGTTTTTGGTTGAAGGAAAGGTCGATATTGATAAACTTTCAGCCATTGCGTTTGACCCCTACACTCACGGTTATTATAAAGTTTCCGGCAGAGTGGGAGACGCTTTCAAGGACGGGCTTAAAATAAAATGAGATACGGTGAGTCGGTATTTGATATTCTTTACCTCGTCTTTGCGATATGTAGCGGTATTGTTATACTGAAAAAGGCTCGTAACAGGCCTCAAAAACTTATGGGTCTGTCGGCTGTTATATTAGGACTTGGCGACTCTTTTCATTTGATACCGAGGGTATTAAACTATTTTGTTGACGCCGATTTTACTGCGGCGCTCGGTATCGGAAAACTTGTGACCTCGCTTACAATGACCGTGTTTTATATACTTTTGTACTACGTATATATAGGGTATTATGAGGTCAAAGAAAACAAGAAACTTACTATATTACTATTTGTGCTTTTAGCTTTCCGATTTATACTTTGTTTTTTACCGCAAAACGGCTGGCTTCAAAACAGCAGCGATACCCTTTTCGGTATAATAAGGAACATCCCGTTTGTTATTATAGGCGGTATAATGGTTCTGCTTTTCTTTAAGCATAGAAAAGAAAAAAGAACATTTAAAAACGTCTGGATTTATATTTTATTGTCTTTCCTTTTTTATATTCCCGTAGCCGTAGCGGCAGGGCTGTTGCCGATACTCGGTATGTTGATGTTGCCGAAAACAATATGCTACATCCTGCTTATTGTTGCGTTTATAAAAGAAGTAAAAACGGAAAAAATATAATTATATTTTATTAAAACCTCTGCTAGTGAACATTGTTTTTTTAGCAGGGGTTTTTTATATAGAAACGGAATTGACAAAAATGATTGTTTATGATAAACTTAATTTGCGAAAAATTCGCAAATCTATTATTCAGGTGATAATTTGCAAAGGTACAACACAAAACAAAGAGAAAGGCTCCTCGATTTTTTGAGGGAAAATGCGGACAGGTCCTTTTCCGCCGACGAAATAGCCGATGGGCTTAAAGGGGAAGTAAGTATAAGCTTTGTTTACAGAAATATTGACGCCCTTGAAAAACAGGGCGCCGTAATGCGTGTCGTAAAACAGGAAAACCGCAAAGCATTTTATCGCTCGTCTATGCTGAAAGAATGTAAAAACCACCTGCATATTTCCTGCACAAAATGCGGAAAAACGTTTCACGTAGAGAATAAAGTATCCGGTGACGTTATCGATAGTGTAAAACGTGCCACGGATTTTGATATAGACCCAAACGCCACAATGTTTTTCGGCATTTGTAAAAAATGCAAAGAAAGGGCAAGATAATGACAAAACGAATAAAAACACTCCTCTCACTTGTTCTCGCCGTTATATTTGTTCTTTCTTCTTTGCTTCTTGTATCGGTAAAACTGGATCACGATTGTGCCGGTGAAGAGTGTGAAATATGCGAGATAATATCAATATGTTCAAAAACAGTCAAAATGGCGGTTTTATTTGTTTTGGCGGTATTTTTATGCGGCGTGTCCGCTAATAAAATAAACTTTAATAAAAAAACCGGCGAAACTTTATCAACTCCTATTAGATTAAAAGTGAAAATGACAAATTAAAAAGATTATATTTTGTGGATTTTTACTTTAATAAACGGAGGATAAAAAAATGAAAAGAATAATCACTTTAATAATATCGGTAATACTTCTCGTAACCCTTTTTGCCGGTTGCGATAGAGCTTTAAATAACGAAAAAATAAAGGTTGTTACAACCGTTTTTCCGATTTATGACTGGACCGAGAACATTATAGGAAAGAATAATGATGATATAGATCTTACAATGTTGCTCGATACGGGCGTTGATTTGCATAGTTTTCAACCGACAGCAAAAGATATTCTCACTATATCCGACTGTGATGTTTTTATTTACGTCGGCGGTGAGTCGGACGAGTGGGTGGAAGACGCACTGAAAGAAGCGCACAACAAAGATATGATAACCCTTAACCTTATGGAAATAATCGGCGAAAACGCACTCAGTGAAGAACTGAAAGAGGGTATGCAGGACGAAGAAGAGCATGACGAGGAAGAGCACGATGAGGAACTTGACGAACATATCTGGCTTTCTCTTAAAAATGCAAAAATCGCCACTAGCGCAATAGCCGAAGCATTGGGAGAAAAAGATGCCGACAATAAAGAAAACTACAAAAAGGGTGCTGACGAGTATATAGAGAAAATAGATAATCTTGACTCTTTATACAGTGAGGCTATTGATAATGCGGACTATAAGACCCTTGTAATTGCCGACCGTTTCCCCTTTGCGTATATGTTCAGGGATTACGGACTTGACTATTACGCCGCCTTTAAGGGTTGTTCAGCGGAGACCGAAGCAAGTTTTGAAACAATAATCTTTTTGGCAAACAAGGTTGATGAATTAGGGCTTAAAAGTATAATCAAAATCGAAACTTCCGACGGTGCAATAGCCAAAACCGTAAAGAACAACACAAAGCAAAAAAATGCCGAAATCGTATCGCTTAACTCCTTGCAGTCTATAACCGAAAAGGAAAAGAGCGAGGGCGCCGATTATCTTAAAATAATGACCGATAATTTGAACACTCTTAAAAAAGTCATCTATAAATAGTCGCTTATATTGTATATTTGCAGGGCTTTTATCAAATAATAGTAAAAGATATTGTAGTTTAATAGTAAAAGATATTGTAGTTATAAATTGACAAATGACATTAAACTATGTATAATGTTTTTGTATATATTAGGCGGAGGTGTCGGTTTTTTGGAGAAGTTCGTAATAAACGGCGGTAAACCCTTAAAGGGCACCGTCAAAATTAGCGGCGCCAAAAATGCGGCGGTTGCGATATTGCCTGCCGTACTATTATCGGATGAGCCTTGCACAATTGAAAATCTACCTCAGATATCCGATGTTCAGACCTTACTTGAATCCCTGTCCACGCTCGGCGCGGATGTTAAACTTATAAATAAAGATACCGTTCGTATTGACCCGAGAGGTGTCAGAAGTTGCCTTGTCACCAAAGAAATGGCGGAGGGTATGCGTGCCTCGAGTTATTTTCTCGGCGCCCTGCTCGGCAGGTGTAAAAACGCCGTTGTGGCGCCTCCCGGCGGTTGCGATTTCGGCGTCAGACCCATTGATTTGCATATTAAAGGGTTTGAAACGCTCGGAGCCGATGTTTCGATAGAAAACGGAATGGTTGAAGCCCACGCAGAAGAACTTTTCGGCGGTTCTGTTTATCTCGATATGGTTTCGGTCGGCGCTACTATAAACATTATGCTTGCCGCCGTAAAAGCCAAGGGACTTACCGTTATAGAAAACGCCGCAAGGGAACCGCATATAGTTGACCTTGCAAACTTCCTCAACTCTATGGGCGCTAATATTATGGGTGCCGGAACGAGTAATATAAGAATACGTGGCGTAGAACACCTTAAAGGTACGACGTACAGCATCATACCCGATCAGATAGAGGCGGGAACTTATATGGTGGCTGCCGTTGCTACAAAAGGCGACGTGCTTATAGAAAACGTTATTCCAAAGCACCTTGAGTCCATTATCGCAAAACTTGTTGAGGTGGGCGCATCGGTCACCGAATATGATGAGTCGATAAGGGTGAAGATGACAACAAGGCCTAAATGTTGCAATATAAAGACTATGCCTCACCCCGGTTTCCCGACCGATATGCAGCCGCAGTTTGGCGTGTTGCTTTCCGTTGCGGACGGGACAAGCGTTATAAACGAGGGTGTTTGGGATAACCGATATAGGTATTTAGACCAACTCTCTTCAATGAGGGCGCAGGTCAGGGTTGACGGAAAAACCGCAATAATAAACGGCGTTGAGGAATTGTCTCCGGCGGCGGTTTCGGCGGTGGACCTCAGAGCAGGTGCGGCGCTCATTATTGCCGGACTTATGACAAAGGGCGAGACATCTGTCGGACAAATACAGTATATCGACCGTGGCTATGAGTTTATTGCGGAAAAGTTTTCCGCACTCGGCGCCGATATAAAGAGGGTTTCGGTACCCGATGAAGTACAAAATATCAAATTGGCTTAATATGGCTTATCAATGATAAGCCATGGCTTAATAATGATAATCCATCTTTACGGCGGCAAGGTTTTTTGCCGCCTTTTAATATCAAAAGGGGAAGTATTATGGCAAGAATATGTCCGCTGTTCAGCAGCTCTTCGGGTAACAGCATTTACATAAGAGATGATGACGGAAAAGGCGTTTTAATCGACGCCGGAGTTTCATACAAAAGACTTTCGGAAGCGCTTATAAGAGCCGGCGGAGATTTTGAAAACCTTTCGGCAATTTTTATCACCCACGAACATTCCGACCATATAGCCGGCGTGTCAACACTGCTGAAAAAACATAATATTCCGCTATATGCCACTGCAGGAACTATTGAGGGTATGATACAAAAAGGCGCCGTTCCAAAGGGAACTAAAGTTTATGAGATAACAAACGAAACGGCGGCAGGAGATATCATAGTAAAGCGGTTTGCCACAAGTCACGACGCCAATGAACCGAGCGGTTATTCGGTGACTCTTAAAGGCGGAAAAAAGATAACCGTTTGCACGGACCTCGGCGTTGTGACAAACGAGGTCAGACAAAACCTTTTGGGTAGCAGTTTAGTGTTTTTTGAGTCTAATCACGACGTGGAAATGTTAAAAAGAGGACCCTATCCGCCTCCGCTCAAACTCAGAATACTCTCCGACAAGGGACACCTTTCAAACATCTCTTCGGCGGCGGAACTTCCCGCCCTTATAAAAGGCGGAACAACCCGCATAATTCTTGGTCATTTGAGTAAAGAGAATAACCTTCCGACCCTCGCTCGCTTGACGGCTGTAAATCAACTTAAACTAATAGGCGCAAAAGAGGACGAGGATTATATTCTGACGGTTGCTAAACCTGAGGGTAACGGAGTGACAGCAATATGATGAAGATAAAAATAATATCTTTAGGAAGGCTCAAAGAAAAGTTTTTTATAGAGGCGGCAATGGAATATGAAAAACGCCTTAAAAGATACGCCGATTTATCGACAGAAGAGATAGAGCCTCTGCCCCTGCCCGAAAATCCTTCCGACTCTCAAATTGAGGCGGCGCTCGAAAAGGAAGCAAAAAAGATAGAAAAAAAGATAACGGGCAAAAAGGTATACGCCCTTTGTGTTGAGGGAGAGCAGGTCTCAAGCGTTGAGTTTGCCGATATGCTTAAAAAAGACGAAAACGGCGGAACGGAAATAGCCTTTTTGATAGGCAGTTCTTACGGGCTTTCAAAAAGCATAAAGCAAAAAGCGGCAAAGAGAATATCCTTTTCAAAAATGACCTTTCCGCATAGACTTTTCAGGGTGATGTTACTGGAACAAATATACAGAGCCTTCAAAATAAACGAAGGCTCAAAATACCACAAATAGAGTTGCTATTATTATATATATAAATAGAAACTTAAAAATTGTAAAAAAATGCTTGACCTTATAGGGGTAGTGTGATATAATCATCATACCTCTTGGAGGTCTTTTTTTTTGAAATGATTTTCACTTAAAACGACCTTTTTATACAGAAATACACCATATAGCGCTGTGTGCTTTCGGGCACTCATTATGTAGTGTCCGGCGTTATGGGTGCCTGTATTGAGGGAGGCGTTCCCTTAGTCTTATAAAAGGGAAAAAATAATTCCGTAAAGCGGGAGGTGCCGTTATGAGAGTAAAAATTACACTCGCTTGCACAGAATGCAAGCAACGCAACTACAACACAATGAAAAACAAAAAGAACGACCCTGACAGACTTGAAATGAACAAGTACTGCCGTTTCTGCAGAAAGCACACCTTGCATAAGGAAACAAAGTAAGGAGGAAACAGAGTGAAAGCTGTAAACAAAGTTTGCCAGTTTCTTGCTATCGCATTGGGACTCGGCTCCTTGGTTCTTTTCTTCCTTAATTTTGCGACCTTTACTTTAGGTGACGGAAGCACGGTCAGTCTTATCGGTGCTCAACTTGCGTTTGGTACTAAAAAGACAATAGGTGACACAACCTATACGTTGGCTCATTCAACAAAACTTCTGTTTTGTTTCTGGCTTAACGTTATAGCGTTACTTTTCGCCATATTCTCTTTCAAAGCCAAACTCAATCGCTATCTTGCTTCGGGCTTTTCTCTTGCCGCCGGTATTTATATGCTGGTTGCAGTTCTTTCAAAGCCCATCAAGTTTGTTGACCCGAGACCCATTTCGTCTTATTTGGGCGTTACTAAAATTCAGTACGCAAAGTTTATCTATGCTGCTGCAATTTGTATGCTCGTTTTCGCTGCCGTCTCTATTGCCCACTTATTCATAGATGATTATCTTGAGGTGAAGGCTTCAAAAGGTGCGAAAAAGACCATCTTACGCCGAGTAATCGGTTTCTTTAAGGATTACAAGAGCGAGACCAAGAAAATTGTTTGGCCGGGATTTAAGGATGTTCTTAAAAACACGGGAATAGTTCTTGTTATGTGCCTTATTATCGGCGCACTTATCTGGCTTGTTGATTTAGGTCTCGGCAAAGGCCTTGCAAAACTGCTTGAGCTCCTTAACTAAAATAAAAAGGAGAATGTGAAATGGCAGATTCTAATCAGGCTAAATGGTATGTAGTTCATACCTATTCAGGCTATGAGAACAAGGTTGCGAGCGACCTTGCAAAAATAGTCGAAAGCCGAGGTATGCAGGATTATATTCAGGATATCAAAATCCCGATGGAAACTGTTACTGAGGTTAAAGATGATGTCACTCGTGAGGTTGAGAGAAAACTCTTGCCCTGCTATGTGTTCATTAAAATGATCGTTACTAACGACAGTTGGTACGTTGTCCGCAATATTCGTGGATGTACCGGATTTGTCGGTCCCGGATCCAAACCCGTACCGCTTACGGATGAGGAAGTAGCGGCACTTGGCGTTGAGAAGCACAGCGTTGAGGTTGGCTATAAGGTTGGCGATAACGTAATGATTATAAGCGGACCCCTTAAGGGCTACAGCGGAAAGGTCGGCTCTATTGATACGGCCAATAATAACGTTTCTGTAGTTCTTTCTATGTTCGGTAAAGAAACACCGGTTGAACTTGAACTTGACCAGATTTCAGCTGAACAGTAATTTGATTGTTAATACGCAAAAATATTTGCTTATTAACTTCCGGCATACAAATACCGGACGTTTTGGTTAACCGTTCGTTCGGTGTGAGCGTTTGTATGTCACGGTGGGAGGAACAAACGAAGAGTTGTTCCGCCAAGTGTTTAGAACACGGTTACCACGAATAATGGAGGTGCTATTTATGGCTCAAAAAGTAATAGGTTATATTAAATTGCAAATACCGGCAGGCAAAGCCACTCCGGCTCCCCCGGTAGGACCGGCTCTCGGTCAGCACGGTGTAAACATTATGGAGTTTACAAAGGCGTTTAATGAAAAGACCAAAAATGATGTTGGTATGATTATCCCGGTTGTTATTACCGTTTATGCCGACCACTCTTTCACCTTTATCACCAAAACGCCCCCCGCAGCAGTTCTTATAAAGAAAGCCTGCGGAATTGAAACAGCATCCGGTACGCCTAACAAGCAAAAGGTTGCTAAAATCACCAAAGAACAAATCAAACAAATCGCTGAGACCAAAATGCCCGATCTTAATGCCGCAAGCATTGAAACCGCTATGAGTATGATAGCCGGTACTGCTCGCAGTATGGGTGTTGAGGTTGTAGATTGATTCTCTCTCGTGGGAGGATAATTCCGATTTAACCACTTATTGGGAGGTAAACTAAGTAATGAAACACGGAAAAAATTATAAAAACAGTGTGGCGCTTATTGAAAACGGCAAATTTTATGATACCGCCGAAGCAGTAGCTCTTGCCGTTAAAACAAGCACCGCAAAATTTGATGAAACAGTAGAGGTTCACGTTCGTTTGGGCGTTGACTCCCGTCACGCTGACCAGCAGGTTCGTGGTGCGGTTGTACTCCCGAACGGAACAGGTAAAACCGTTCGTACCCTTGTTCTTTGTAAAGCAGACAAGGCTGACGCCGCAAAAGAGGCAGGCGCTGATTATGTCGGCGCTGAAGATATGATAGCCAAAATCCAAAATGAGAACTGGCTTGATTTCGACGTTGTTATTGCCACACCCGATATGATGGGTATGGTAGGTCGTCTTGGTAAAGTGTTAGGTCCGCGTGGACTTATGCCTACACCTAAAGCAGGTACTGTAACACCTGACGTTGCTAAGGCTGTTACCGAGGCTAAAGCCGGTAAAATTGAATACCGTCTTGACAAGACCAACATCATCCACTGCCCGATAGGCAAGGTTTCCTTCGGTGCCGAGAAAATCCAAGAGAACTTTGAAGCACTTATGGACGCTATTGTTAAAGCAAAACCGGCTGCCACAAAAGGTCAGTATGTAAAATCTTGCGTACTTGCAACCACTATGGGACCCGGAATTAAACTAAGTACCGCTAAGTTCGGTAACTGATAAGGTTATAAAATGGGAAAAGCCTTCGTATTATAATACGGAGGCTTTTATTTTATGAAAATATTTATTATTATATCTATTATTATTTTATCTCTTGGTTTTTTGGCGCTTTTATATCTTCATATAAAAACTCTGCGTCCCGTCCGCTCATTTTTACTTCACGCATTACTCGGTTTGTCGCTTTTAGAAATACTAAACCTCTTGTCCCGTTTTACAGGGTTCAGTATTCCTATAAATCTTTATACCGTTATAGGCAGCGGCGTGTTAAGCGCTCCCTTTGTACTGGGCATTTTGCTGCTTAATCTTATACTTTAGAATTGCGCCCGTTATAAGATTTATAGTGAAGAGCAGATAATAGTGGCATAGCCGGACATTTTTATCTTTGTTGAGGCAGGTACTAAAATACTGTCGCCGCATTTAAGGTGTATAGACCCCGACGGATATGACATCATAACCGAGCCTTCACTTATGATAAGGGAGGTAAAACTGTCCTCTTCCGATAGTCCCATACTGCCCGAAAGCCTGACAAGCGATATTTTTTTATTGCCAAGCCTTGCCTCGCTCACAGTTCCAAAGGGGTAGAGAAAGGTGTCTTCAGGTCTTGTGATGTTTTGAGCCGCAGTACAAACGGCGGATTTTATCGCCGCTTCTGTTTGAAGTTTTGTTCGTCTTCCGTTTTCATACACCCTGCCGTAATCGGATATAGTGTAGTTTGCGGTATCGCCCTCGCTTATTTCAAAGCATAACACCCCTTTGCCAACGGCGTAGAGATAACCGGCAGGTATTCTTATAATATCGCCTGAACTTAAAGGTATCATATTAAGAGAGGAAAAAAGGGTGTTTGTTTCTACCCGGCGGCGCAGTTCATCCTCGCTTACGTTATGCGAAAAGCCCAAAATCATATTAGCGCCGTTTTCCGCCTCTTTAACTATCAAAAGCCTGTCCTTATCGCTGACGCAAAGTGGCAGGTTGTCTTTTGCATCTATAAGACGAATAAATAAAGGAAATGCTTTTGTTTGGTCATACTTTTTGCCGAAAAAACGTTTGCCGCAGATTTCTGCTATCTCGCTTATGGTTTTGCCCTTTAGTTCTCCGTTTTGGGCGGTCGACTCGCCCTCGCTATCAGAAGAAAGAAGCCATATTTCCGAAGCGTTTTTCAAACTCTCCGTCTTGTAAATATCATAGATTTTTCCGTTTGACGGCATATTTTCCTTAAATGGAGAATTAAGCAGTATCGGGTACATAAAAGCACATCCTTTCAAATTAAAGTCTTTATATATTTATTATAATGTGTTAAAGATAAAAAATCAATTACAACCTATATTAAAAAGAGCCGACATCGTCGGCTCTTTTTTAGTCCTTAAAACATTTTTTAATATCTTTCCATTTGCCAAGCACCAAAACAGTTTGAGACGGGGAAAAGACCGTTTCGCTGTTCACGATTATGCTTTGTTTATTCTCGTCACGAAGCGCTAAAATGTTGAGGTTATATTTTTTCCTCACATCAAGTTCGCCTACGCTTTTTTGATACCACTCTTCAGGAACGGATATTTCATAAACGGCATATTCGCTGTCAAGGGCGATAAAATCAAGTATATGATTTGTTGTATATTTAATGGCGACAAATGAGGCAAGTTGCTTTTCGGGATAGACAACGTTGTCCGCCCCGTTTTTGAGCAGGAACTTTTCGTGTATGTCGTCACTCGCTCTTGACACGACCCGTTTAGCGCCGAGGTCTTTCAGCAGTGAGGTCGTTTCAAGCGAACTTTGAAAATCGTCGCCTATTGTGACAATACAAACGTCATAGTTATCAACGCCGAGAGTTTTCAGAAAAGCCTCGTTTGTGGAGTCGCCTATTTGCGCATCGGTGACTATAGGCAAAACGGCATTAACACGTTTTTCTACCTTGTCTATCGCCATAACCTCGTGACCGAGTTCGTTTAGTTTTTCGGCAACGTTTTTGCCAAATCTTCCAAGACCTATAAGAAGTACAGATTTCATAATAAACTCCTAAAATCAGCCTACGCTTATTTTTTCATAGGGCAGGTCGCCCTTTTCGGGATTTGGTGTAGCGGAGGAGGCATATATAAGGGTTAGTCCGCCGACACGCCCGAAAATCATAAGTATTATAAGAATAATGCGGGAAACGGCGTGCAGTCCGCCTGTTATTCCAAGTGTAAGTCCCACCGTTCCTGCGGCGGAAGCCGTTTCAAAAAGGCAGGTGAGTATGGGCAGATGCTCCACAGCGCTTATGATTATTCCGCCTGTTGCGAACATAAAGAAATACATCATAAAAAGCGTGATGGCGTTTCTTACCGTTTCGTCGGATATCTTTCTGCCAAAACAGGTGACGGAAGTATCCCTCTTAAACACGGCACGAACAGTAAGCGCCAAAACGGCAACGGTGGTGATTTTTACACCGCCTGCGGTAGAGCCGGGCGCTCCGCCTATGAGCATAAAGATTATCATAAGGGTTTTTCCGCTTCCGCTCATAGCGCTTAAGTCTACGGTGTTAAACCCGGCGGTACGAAGGGTAACCGACTGGAAAAGGGAAGCGATTATTCTTTTGCCGGTCGGCATATTTTTACACTCAAAGAAGAAAAACCAAATTGCCGGAATAAGAATAAATAATAGGGTCAAAAGCAAAATAACTTTGCTTTGCATACGGTATTTTTTAATTTTGAACTTGTGGGTCTTAAAATCGTCCCAGGTGAGAAATCCTATCCCGCCGAAAATTATCAGGAACATAACAACCGCATTTACAAGATAATCGGACGAAAAGAGGGTAAGTGAAGAAAACTCTCCGCCGCTTTTTCCCATAACGTCAAATCCGGCGTTACAAAAGGCGGAAACTGAGGTAAAAAGGGAAGAAAACAGCGCACGGGGGAAAGGCATTATCTTCAAAAATCTCGGCAGCAATAGAAGCGCGCCGATAATTTCCGATAAAAAGGTTGTTATAATAATAAACTTTGTCAGCCTGACTATTCCTCCGAGTTGAGGAGCGGAAATCGCCTCTTGCATAATACTACGCTGTTTAAGGCCTATTTTTTTGCCCGACAAAAAGGAAAACATAAGGGCAACAGTTATAACACCCATACCGCCTATTTGAATAAGGAGCATTATTATAAACTGACCAAACTCCGACCAGTGAAGTGCGGTATCACGAACAATAAGTCCCGTAACACATACGGCGGAGGTTGCGGTAAAGAAACTGTCAAAAAAAGTTGCGCTCCCTCTTCCTGCACTGGAAACGGGAAGCATTAAAAGCAGCGACCCTAACAGTATCAGCAAAAGATAGCCGGCGGATATTATTTGAAAAGCGCTCGGCTTAAAACGGTTTTTTATCATTTCTATCTACCTTTTAATCGATAAACTTTTTGATAATATTAAAGGTCTTGTCGCTGATATCATGCTCGATTTTACAAGCGTCGGCGATAGCGGTTTCCTCATCTACTCCTATTTTAATAAATAGTTTTGATAGTACCTGATGCCTTTCATATATCTTTTCGGCAAGAACTTTGCCTTTTTCCTTGAAGGTTATAAAACCGTTTTTGTCTACGTCAACGTATCCCTCTTCACGAAGGATTTTAAGGGCTCGGCTGATAGAGGGTTTTGAATAACCCATATTTTCGGCTATATCTACAGCACGGACTTCGCCTTTTTCCTTGCTTAAGATAAGCAGGTTTTCAAGATACATTTCTCCTGATTCTTTCATTTTGCTCACCCTTTATATATGATATACAAATATTTTATAGTAATAAACCGTAATTGTCAAGAATATAGATAAGAGCTTACCGGCAGTAAATCAAGGACGAAAACACTTAAAATTAAAAAAATATTTAATTTTTTATTGACAAGTTAGCAAAGGCTAACTATAATAGAGTTAGCAACAGGTAATCAAACCCGTAAGGAGAGGATAGCAAATGATGCCTTTACTGTTTGCCCAGCCTGACGAGGACAATATCATCAAGCGTGTCGGCGGAAGCCCCGAAATGAAAAAACACCTTGAAGATTTGGGCTTTGTTGCAGGCGGCAAAATAAAGATTATATCTGAAACCGGCGGCAATATTATTGCCGTTGTGAAAGATACAAGAATTGCCATAAGCCGTGAAATGGCGGGCAAAATATTTATATAGGGGAGTAGATTATGAAAACATTAAAAGAAGCCAAAATCGGCGAGACCGTGAAGGTCGTAAAGCTGCACGGTGAGGGCGCCGTTAAACGCAGAATTATGGATATGGGCATTACAAAAGGCGTAGAGATTTACGTCAGAAAAGTAGCCCCCTTAGGCGACCCGATAGAAATCACGGTCAGAGGTTATGAACTCAGTCTTCGTAAAGCTGACAGTGAAATGGTAGAAGTTGAATAATTTTTTTAGAAGCAAGTTAGTTTTGACTAACTTAAATAGTGTATTATAAGGAGAGAAATATATGGACATTAGAATTGCCCTTGCCGGTAACCCTAATAGTGGTAAAACTACCCTTTTTAACGCTCTTACCGGTTCTAATCAGTTTGTCGGAAACTGGCCCGGCGTTACTGTTGAGAAAAAGGAAGGTAAACTCAAAAAACACGACAAAGTAACCATAACCGACCTTCCGGGTATTTACTCATTATCACCCTACACGCTTGAAGAGGTTGTTGCGAGAAATTATCTTATTGAAGAAAGACCCGACGCAATACTTAATATTATTGACGGTACCAACCTTGAGCGTAACCTTTATCTGACAACTCAACTTACCGAACTCGGTATTCCGGTTGTTATAGCCGTGAATATGATGGATATAGTTCGCAAAAACGGTGACGAGATAAATACAAAAGAACTTTCCCGTCAACTCGGATGCGAAGTAGTTGAGATTTCGGCGCTTAAAGGCGACGGAGTTATGGCGGCTGCCGAAGCGGCTATAGAAGCGGCTAAAAACGGAAAAACAATTCCGCAGCATACCTTCTCCGGTGCGGTTGAACACGCTATTGCTCATATTGAGGAAGCCGCTGTTCACGATATGCCCGAAGAGCAACAAAGATGGTATGCAATAAAAATCTTTGAAAAAGACGATAAGGTGCTCGATAGCCTTAAAATAGACCCCGAAACTTTCTCTCATATTGAAAAAGATATTGCTGCGGCGGAGACCGAACTTGATGATGACGCCGAAAGCATTATCACCAATGAGAGATACATATACATAGCCGAAGTTATTAAGGCTTGTTATAAAAAGAAAAACAAAGGAAAACTCACAACTTCCGATAAGATAGACAAAGTTGTTACAAACCGTTGGCTTGGACTTCCTATCTTTGCGGCTATTATGTTCCTTGTTTACTATATTTCAATGGTAACCGTAGGCGCCGCCGCTACCGACTGGGCTAACGACGGACTTTTCGGTGACGGTTTCCACCTGTTTGGTATAGGAACTTCACAGTATGAGGAAGTTGCCGAAGAATACGCCACATCAGACAGTATTGTTTCCGCATACGACGCATATATGGAAGAAAACGGCAAAGCCCCCGAAAAAGAGTTCACCTATGAGGTAGAGGATGAAGAAACCCTCGAAATTACTACCGAAACTGCTACGATAGATGACTACAATGAGGCTCTTAAATCTTTGGAAGAAATAGGCGAAGAGCCTGATCCCGCCGACTATGGCGTATGGGTACCGGGTATTCCGGCGCTTGTAGGTGCAGGTCTTGAAAAAATAGGCGCTGCCGACTGGCTTTCGGGACTTATAAACGACGGTATCGTTGCCGGTGTAGGTGCGGTACTCGGCTTCGTTCCCCAAATGCTTGTACTTTTCTTCTTGCTTGCTTTCCTTGAAGCCTGCGGTTATATGGCACGTATAGCATTCGTGCTTGACCGTATTTTCCGCAAGTTCGGTCTTTCGGGTAAATCGTTTATTCCTATGCTTGTAGGTACAGGATGCGGTATTCCCGGAATTATGGCGTCAAGAACAATAGAAAACGAACGTGACCGCAGAATGACCATTATGACAACAACCTTTATCCCCTGCGGCGCTAAAGTTCCCTTTATCGCTATGATAGCCGGCGCTATCTTCGGCGGTTCGGCACTCGTTGCCACCAGCGCATACTTTATAGGTATGGCGGCAATAATCATTTCGGGCGTTATGCTCAAAAAGACCAAAATGTTTGCCGGCGATCCTGCTCCGTTTGTTATGGAACTCCCTGCTTACCATATGCCCACCCTTAAAAACGTTCTTCGTTCTATGTGGGAGCGTGGCTGGTCATTTATCAAAAAGGCAGGAACCATTATCCTTCTCTCAACCGTTATTGTTTGGTTTACATCCTATTTCGGTTTTGTGGACAGAAGTTTCAGAATGCTTTCCGAAGAAGAACTCGGAAACTCACTACTTGCCTTTATAGGTAAAGGTATTGCCTGGATATTTGCTCCTCTCGGTTTTGGTACATGGCAGGCAACAGTTGCTTCTATCACAGGTCTTGTTGCAAAAGAGAATATCGTTGGTACTATGGGTATTCTCTACGGCGGCGGAGAGGCTTCCGTTTGGGAGACACTCGGTAGTGCCTTTAACGGAATTACCGGTTATTCGTTCCTTGTATTCAACCTGCTTTGCGCTCCTTGTTTTGCCGCTATCGGCGCTATCAAGAGAGAGATGAACAATGCAAAATGGACTTGGTTTGCTATCGGTTATCAGTGCGGATTTGCATACATTGTATCCCTTATGATTAACCAGTTCGGCAACATCTTTATCGGCAAGGTTAATATTATAGGACTAATCTTTGCTATTGCTGCGCTGATCTTTATAATCTATATGGTATTCTTCAAGAAATATAAAGAAGCAAATACCCTCAAAATTAAGAGATAATAGAATAAAAAAGAAAGGAAGATTTATATGTTTTTATCGTTTCTTAAAGCGAATATAGGCACTATTGTTGTGGCTCTTATATTGATCGCATTATTATCGCTTGTGACTTATAAAGTTATAAAAGACAAGAAAAAAGGTAAATCTTCCTGCGGTTGCGGTTGTGCCAATTGTCCTATGAGCGGACAATGTCACAACAAATAACAGACATTAGACGACAGACAGTAGAAAACGGGCGGATATACCGCCCGTTTTTCTATAATCTATAATAGGGAATATGTGTTGTTACGCTTTATATAAACGGGATGTCGAAAACCGCAACCCTGCCTACCGTTTGTCATCCTATAAAAAAAGCACCCTGACGGGCGCTTTAATTACTTTGCTTATAAAAATTATTTAACCAAAGCCGCAACTACGTTAGCCGCAAGAGCCAAAACAAAAAATACGATAGCGATATATTTTGTAATTCTTGCAAGGGTGGCGTCAAAGGTGCGAGCCTTGTTTTTCGAAAGGAAAGTATCGGCGCCGCCTGAAATAACACCGTTTACACCGGCACGATGTCCCTGCTGGAACAAAATTACCGCAATAATAATGAGGGAAACAATAATTGTGAGAATCCCTATAATGATTTGAAGTGCGTTCATTATCTTAAACCTCCGTTAATCTATCATCAGATACCAAATTATGATAGCATATCTTTTATCATTTTGCAACATTTTTTTGAAAATTATAGTCCAAATTAAAAATATGTGGAAATATCTTAAATAATATAGTATAATTAACACGATAATTTTTATAGGAGTATTTTGTATGAAAGTTACTGTTGTCGGATGCGGAAAAATAGGCACCGCAATTATAAACCGTCTTGTGTCTGAGGGTCACGATATAATCGCTGTTGATAAGTCAAAAGCGGTGGTTCAAACTGTTACCAACATATATGACGTAATGTGTGTAACGGGAAGCGGAACCGATCAGGAAACCCTTATTGATGCAGGCGCCGGCGAGTGCGATATGTTTATTTCAGTCACCGATTCAGATGAAACAAATATGCTTTCCTGTTTTATGGCTAAAAAAATGGGCGCAAAGCATACCGTATCACGTATCAGAAGCCCTGAGATAAATGATAAGAGCCTTAGTTTTATAAAACAACATATGGATATTTCTCTTGTCATAAATCCGGAACTTCTTGCGGCTAAGGAAATATTCAACATATTGAAACTTCCCTCCGCCGTTAATATAGAAACCTTTTCACGTCGCAATTTTGAAATGATAGAACTTGTCATAAAACCCGGTTCTAAACTTGACGGCGTTACCCTTGTTGAACTTCGAAAAAAGTATAGCGGAAAGTTTCTTATTTGCGCTGTCGGCAGGGGCGACGAGGTGTATATCCCCGGCGGTGATTTCAAACTTATGGCAGGGGATAAGATAGGTCTAACCGCCGAAACTTCCGAAATAGAGAAACTCTTAAAACAACTGGACATTATGCAAAAACGTGCGAGAAATATTATTATTCTCGGCGCAGGCAGAGTTTCGGAATATTTGTCGAGGATGTTAGTCGGCGGCGGAAACAACGTTAAAGCCATTGACCTTGACGCAAAAAAATGTGAAAAACTTGCAAAATCGGTACCGGAGGTCACCGTTATAAACGGCGACGGTTCCGAACAGGAAGTTTTGCTTGAAGAGGGAATAGGAAACGTAGATGCTTTCATAACACTTACCGGTATGGACGAGCAAAATATACTTATTTCCTATTTTGCTTCCACCCTCTCAGTGCCTAAAGTGGTGACAAAGGTCAACAGACAAGAACTTTATAATATTGCCGAAAGATTAGGACTTGATACCCTTATTTCCCCGAAACATATAATAGAGGACGTCGTTTCACGCTATGCCCGTGCGCTTCAAAACTCTATTAACAGCAGTAATATAGAAACGCTCTACAGACTGCTTGACGAAAAGGTTGAGGCGGTAGAGTTCAAGGTCGGCAAGGATTTTGAGTATATAAATGTGCCGATTAAAGAAATTAAGACGGCTAAAAATGCAATTATCGCAGGAATTATACGCAACCGTCGTCAGATAATTATTCCCTCAGGCGACGACTATATTTTAGAGGGTGATAAGGTTGTTATCATCTCTACAAACAAAAACATATTAAACCTTAATGATATTATTGAGTGAAAGGAAATAGCAAATGAACCGCAGAATGGTACTAAACATTTTGGGTAGAATGCTCATAGCCGAGGCGGCGCTTTTGGCATTGCCTATGGCGGTATCGGTTTACTACCTGGAAAAATGCTTTTTCGCTTTTCTTATAACTGCTCTCTTTTCGTTGTTTACGGGTCTTTTATTATGGCTCGTTTCAAAGCCTCGAAAAACCACTATTTATGCTAAAGAGGGCTTTATAATAGTTGCGCTCGTTTGGATAGTTATGTCCCTTGTGGGAGCGTTGCCTTTTACAATCAGTCGGGAAATACCGAATTATTTTGACGCAGTTTTTGAAACGGTCAGCGGTTTTACCACCACCGGCGCTTCGATTGTAAGGGATGTTGAAAAACTAAGTCGGGGAATACTTTTCTGGCGTAGTTTTACCCACTGGATAGGCGGTATGGGTATTTTGCTTTTCGTTATGGCGATAATACCTAACCTGTCGGACAGAACTGTGCATATTATGAGGGCGGAAGTTCCGGGACCCGTAGTTGATAAAATAGTTCCCCGCCTTAAACAAACGGCAAAAATACTTTATTCTATTTATATAGTTATAACCGCTATAGAGGTCGTGTTGCTTCTTTGCGGCGGTATGACCTTTTATGAGAGCCTGCTTCATTCTTTCGGTACCGCCGGTACCGGTGGTTTTGGTATTAAGAGAGAGAGCATTGCCTATTATTCGCCCTACTGTCAATGGGTAATAGGTATTTTTATGCTGATTTTCGGCGTCAATTTTAATATTTATTATCTGATTATCGCAAAAAGAATAAAGGGCGTTCTTAAAAGTAAAGAATTGCTTTGGTATTTATCCATATTCTTTATTTCTTTTGTTCTCATATCTTTTAACGTATCTTTTCTTTACAACAATTTTTCCGAAACCGTCAGAAACTCGTTTTTCCAGGTGTCCTCAATAATGACCACAACGGGATATTCCACTGTAGACTTTGACAAATGGCCGCTTTTCTCAAGGGGACTGCTGCTGGTTATAATGATGATAGGCGGATGCTCAGGCTCAACCGCAGGCGGACTGAAAGTATCCCGTGTTGCGCTGCTTATAAAACAGGTGGGCAGGGAGATAAAGCATATGCTTCACCCGAAATCCGTTTCGGTGGTACGTTTTGACTCAAAACCGGTTGATGAGGATACGCTTAAGAACGTAAGCGTTTATTTCATCCTTTACATCATTTGTATAATGGCGGTATTTATGTTGCTCTGCCTTGAGCCGCCTCCGTTCAATACGGAAACAAACCTCAGCGCAACACTTGCTTGTATAAACAACATAGGACCGGGACTTGATATCGTAGGACCTGCGGGCAACTATGCCGCATATTCCTCGTTTTCAAAAGTGGTGCTATCAGTTGCTATGTTGCTTGGCCGTCTTGAAATATTCCCGCTATTGTTGCTTTTCACACCTGCAATGTGGAAGAAACATTAACCCCGACTTGACAAAAAGGGCTTTAAGCCTTATAATTTATAACGATAATAATATATTTTTATATTGGAGGAAATAATAGTGATTAGTGCCGGCGATTTCAGAAATGGCGTAACCTTTGAGGAAGATGGTCAGGTTTTACAGATCATCGAGTTCCAGCACGTTAAACCGGGTAAAGGTGCGGCGTTTGTAAGAACCAAAACAAAAAATGTTATAACCGGATCGGTTGTTGAAAAATCATACAACCCGACCGCCAAGTTCCCCACCGCTTTTATAGAGCGCAAGGATATGGAGTATTCGTATAATGACGGTGATCTGTATTACTTTATGGATCAGGAAACTTATGAGCTTGTTCCGATAAACGCATCCGAACTTTCGGACAACTTTAAGTTTGTAAAAGAGAATATGGTTTGCAAAATACTCTCTTACAAAGGAAAGGTTTTCGGTGTTGAACCGCCTACATTTGTAGAACTGACCGTTTCTAATACCGAACCCGGCTTTGCAGGTAACACCGCTACCAATGCTACAAAACCTGCTACCCTTGAGACCGGTGCCGAGATACGTGTTCCGCTCTTTATCAATGAGGGTGAAGTTATCCGTATTGACACCCGTACCGGTGAATATATGGAAAAAGCGTAAGCCGCTTAGATTATTATTGAGGTGTTTGATATGAACGAAAATATGGATATTTGTGAGAAGATTTCTTATATCAAGGGTTTGGCAGAGGGTTTAGAACTCGACACCACCACCAAAGAGGGTAAAATCCTTGAGGCGATTATAGACCTTTTGAGCGACGTTACCGCTGAGATTTGCGAGATAGAAGACGTTTGCGAAGAAATGGGCGAACAAATCGACGCTGTTGATGAGGATCTCTCTTTAGTTGAGGAAATAGTATACGATGAGGACGATTGTGACTGTGACTGTGACGATGACGAACTTTATGAAATAGAGTGCCCTAACTGTCACGATACTATCTACCTTGATGAAGATATGATAGAAGAGGGCGGAATTGAATGCCCGAACTGTGGCGAAAATCTTGAGTTTGATTTCGACTGCGAGTGCGATTGTGAAGATTGCAAAGAGGAAGAAACCGAAGAAACCGCCGATAAGGAATAATTTGTATCTTTTTCGCACCCTTTCCCTTTTGGAGTAAGGGTGCGTTTTTTAATAAGACTTTACTTATTGTCCTTGCCGCCAATAAGTTTTTATGGGATGTGGCTTTTATGATAACGGAAAAACCAAAACTTGAATATGTGGTAAAGCCTTCCGACATTATGCCTTTGCCGGTGATTGTTGTCGCCGCAGGCAGTTCAAGTCGTATGGGCAAAGTTAACAAACAAACTATGCTTCTTGACGGCAAACCGGTAATAGCCCATACTCTTCTCGCCTTTGAGCGTTCACCATATATCAGCAAAATAATTCTTGTAACAAGAAAGGAAGACATACTTAAAATGGAGAGTATTTGCGAGGAATACGCAATAAATAAGGTCTCCGATATTATAGAGGGTGGAAAAGACCGACACCACTCGGTAAAATGCGGTATCGCAAGACTTGATAAAAAGGACGAATCGGTGCTTATTCACGACGGGGCAAGACCTTTTATAAACGACAATATTATCTATGACTGCATATCGGCGCTTAAAAGTTTTGACGGGGTGCTTCCCGTTATTAAGGTCAGCGATACTGTAAAAGAGGCAGACGAAAACGGAATTGTAAAAGGTACGGTTGACAGGAAAAAATTGTACCTTGCTCAAACGCCGCAGGGCGTAAAGGTTGAAAAGTTTCTTTCTGCGGCGGAAAAGAACGGCGATTTTACCGATGACGTTTCGGTGCTTGAAAATGCCGGATATAAAGTCAAAGCCGTTTTAGGCGACAAAAGGAACATAAAGATAACAACGCCTGATGATATACTTATTGCAAAGGCGATAATAAACGGAGGTCTTTTATGAGAATAGGTCACGGATATGACGTTCACGCTTTGGCGCCTGACCGCAAACTGATTATCGGCGGGGTAGAGATACCTCACGAAGCAGGGCTTTTAGGCCATTCCGACGCCGACGTTTTACTCCACGCCATATGCGACGCCCTGCTCGGAGCGGCGGCACTTGGCGATATAGGCAAACATTTTCCCGACTCGGATATGAAATATTTCGGTATTTCGTCTGTAAAACTGCTTGAAAAAACGGGAGAACTGTTAAAAGAAAAAGGATATTTTGTTCTTAATATAGACTCCACTGTTTTGGCTGAAAGACCTAAACTCTCCCCTTATATAGAGACTATGAGAGAGAATATTGCGGCGGCGCTTAAAATAGAAAAGGACAGCGTCAGCGTTAAAGCGACCACCGAAGAAAAACTCGGTTTTACCGGTGAAGAAAAGGGAATAGCCGCCCATGCGGTTTGCCTTATAACCGAATAATATTATAAATAGCATTTTCATATTATTAACTGGTGATAAATATGAAAATGCTATTAAGTTTAAGAAAAAACCACATTCTTATTGCGCTCTTTACACTTTTGTTTGTTGCGGCTGTTTTTCTCTCGTTTTTTGCCGCAAAAGATGTAAAAAATGCGGCAAGTGATGAAGACCGCCGTGAGTTTATAGAGGCGCTTAATTTAACCCCTATGAACAGCGACTGCCAAAAAAAGAGCGTATATATACCTTTAGAGTTCAAACAGGTGTATAACAGGTATAACGATATTCAAAAGGAAGCGGGATACGACCTCTCGTTATACAAGGGTGAAAAGGTCACTCTTTACACCTACAAATTAAAAGAAAATCCCGAATATTTTATAAACCTGTTAGTTTATAAAGACAGGGTAATCGGCGGTGATATATCATCTGTATCGCTTGACGGCAAAATGTTCCCGCTTAAAGAAAACGTGCTTATAAAGGAATAGATAATGAATAAATGCAGACTTGACAGATTTGTTTCAAACCAAACTTCGCTCTCAAGAAGCGAGGCGATAAAAGAGATAAAAAGGGGTAAAGTAGCCGTTGATAACAAAACGGTTAAAGACCCCTCTTTTTCTATTGATACCGACACTTCGTTTGTCACCCTGTCCGGTGAAGAGATTAAATATAAAAAGCATATTTATTTAATTATGAACAAACCAAGCGGTGTTCTGACCGCCACTCGTGATAAGGGTGTAAAAACGGTTATAGATCTTGTGCCGGAAAAATACCGCCGAAAAGATTTATCCCCTGCCGGCAGGCTTGATAAAGATACTACGGGGCTTTTGATACTGACCGATGACGGCGCCTTTGTTCATAATATTATTTCCCCCAAAAAAATGGTGCCTAAGGTGTATGAAGCCGAACTCATAAAAGATATAAACGATGAAGATGTAAAGGCGTTTTTTGACGGAATAGTTCTAAGCGACGGGACAACCTGTCTTTCCGCAACGCTTAAAAAAGCGGGAGATAAAAAAGCAAAGGTTAAAATATATGAGGGAAAGTATCACCAGGTAAAAAGAATGTTTGCGGCGAGAGGTAACAAAGTTTTGGCGCTTAAACGGGTTAGTATCGGTTTGTTAAAATTGCCCGAAAATCTTATGCCGGGCGACATAAAAGAGGTCAGTTTTGATGATTTGTTAAGAAAAACTATAAATTATAAACAAAAGTGACGGAAAAATATTGTGACAAATAATAATAGAAAAATAATCGCACTTTTGATATAATGTCTATTGTAAAATAATTTCCCGGAGGTATTGTTATGGCAGGATTGTCACTAAGAAATGTTTATAAAATCTATGACGGCGGCGTTCAGGCTGTTGCAGATTTTAACCTTGAAATTGAAGATAAGGAGTTTATAGTTCTCGTTGGTCCTTCCGGCTGCGGTAAATCCACCACACTTCGTATGGTTGCAGGCCTTGAAGAGATTTCAAAGGGCGAGATCTACATAGGCGACCGCCTTATAAACAACGTTGCACCTAAAGATAGAGATATAGCAATGGTTTTCCAGAGTTATGCGCTTTATCCTCATATGACGGTGTTTAACAATATGGCGTTTGCTCTTAAACTTCGCAAGACTCCTCGTGATGAAATTAAACGTCGTGTTGAAGAGGCTGCAAGAATACTCGATATCGAGCATTTGCTTGACCGTAAACCTAAGGCTCTTTCAGGTGGTCAGCGTCAGCGTGTTGCTCTCGGCCGTGCTATCGTTCGTGAGCCTAAGGTATTCCTTTTCGACGAGCCGCTTTCAAACCTTGATGCTAAACTTCGTGCATCAATGCGTACCGAGATTTCTAAATTACATAAACGTCTCGGCACAACCTTTATCTACGTTACACACGATCAGATAGAGGCTATGACAATGGGTACACGTATCGTTGTTATGAAAGCCGGTGTTATCCAGCAGGTTGATACTCCTCAAAACCTTTATTCTCATCCGGCTAACCTTTTCGTTGCAGGATTTATCGGCTCTCCGCAGATGAACTTTATCAACGTTAAACTTGATAAAGAGGGCGACGATATGGTGGCTTTGGCTGAAAACTTTAAGATTAAAGTTCCGGCTGAAAAGAATGTTGACGGCGTACTTAATGAATATCTCGGCAGAGAGGTTATCCTCGGTATTCGTCCTGAGCATATTCATGATGATGAAGACTTCCTTAGTGATCATCCCGACGCTACATTCCCGGCTGAAGTTGACGTTACCGAACTTATGGGCTCTGAAACCTATCTTTATATCGATGTTGCAAATCAGCGTGCTATAGGCCGTGTTGATCCTGCAACTAAAGCTAAAGCAGGGGATAAAATTCAGGTTGCTTGTGAACTTGATAAAATCCACTTCTTTGATAAAGATACTGAACTTACCCTCGTTTAATAAAAACGATAATTACCGCGTTGCATATGCAACGCGGTTTTTTTAACTCTTTTGCTTGAAAAAATATATATTTAATTGTATAATTAGAGTATATATATGCTTTTTTTCAAATAATAGTATTTGGAGGGAAGTATGTATGAAAGAAAATGACAACAAAAAAGAGACAAAACAGGCTATAGAGTCTGATACCATAAAGGAGATTGGCGCGGTCGAAACGCTTGGTGAAAAGCATAAAATATTTTGCCTTACCATAATAGGTGAGATAGAGGGACACAACATCTCAAACGAACAAACCAAAACCACCAAGTATGAACACGTGATACCGGCACTTATCGCCGCTGAGGAAAGCAGCGAGATAGAAGGGTTGCTGATTATTCTTAATACTGTCGGCGGTGACGTTGAGGCAGGTCTTGCCATAGCGGAACTGATAAGCGGTATAAGAAAGCCCACAGTCACCTTTGTCCTTGGCGGAGGACATTCTATCGGTGTTCCTCTTGCCGTTGCGGCAAAGAGGTCGTTTATTGCCCCGTCGGCTACTATGACTATTCACCCTGTCAGGATGAACGGGCTGGTACTCGGCGTTCCGCAAATGATGAATCATTTTGCCAGGATGCAGGAGAGAATAACCGATTTTGTCGTTAAAAACTCACATATTAAAAAGTCTCGTTTTACCGAACTGATGATGAACACCGGCGAACTTGTGACCGACGTTGGAACGGTGCTTACAGGGGAAAAGGCTGTAAAAGAGGGACTGATAGACACCTGTTCCGATCTTAGTACGGTGCTTGACTGTTTGTATGAAATGATAGATAAAGAAAAAGATAAAGAATTATAACAGTTTTAGAGGAGATAGAGTATGGCAGCAAAAAAGGGAAGAAAAAAGACTAATACAAACGCCGCCGCAAAGAGTAACGGCAACCGTCAGATAAAGGCGGTTGTGCTTTTTGCCGTATCGTTGTTTTTAATGGCGCTTGTATTCATAAAAGGGGAAAACTTTTGGACCGTTATGCGAAACTTTGTTTTCGGAGTTTTCGGCATAACTGCATTTTTCTATCCCTTCTTTGTATGCGTTATCGCTTTTCTCACCGCTATGGGCAAAGCGAAAAAATCCTTTAAGATTAAACTTTTTGAGACAGAAGGATTAGTCCTTTTGCTTGGTGCGGTGGTGGATATTCTCCGCTCCTTCCCGAAAAACAGTTTTGTCAACCATTTGACCAACGCATACGAAACGGGAACTGTTCTTAAAAGCGGCGGTTTTATAGGCGCTTTGCTTGGTCATCCGCTTTATATGGCTTTTGGCAAAGTGGGAGCCGCAATAACCGTATTTCTTTTGATGTTTGTTCTTATAATGCTTATCACGGGCGCTACGCTTATCTCCCTTTTCGAGTCGGTTAAAAAGCCGGCGCAAAATATCAAAGAAGAGGCAAAAGAGGCGTATGCCGAGCGTGTTCAAAAACGTGCCGAAACACGTGAAAAGCAGGAACAAGAGAAAGTAAAAAAGGTCAAAACCGATATTGATTTTGCGGTAGATGATACTGAAAAAGAGTACATACAAGAAGATAAAAAGGATAAAGACAAGGGCAAAACCCTTATAAACGCTTATAACGATGAAGAGGATATTGAGGATGATGACGATAAACTCGAAGATGCGTTAAACGACATAGATGAAGAAAACAACGAGCGTATCACGGTTGATATGGAGGAGGAGACCGCAAAGGTCACCGAAGAAATAGCCGAGCGGGAGGATACCATAGGCTATATCAAACCGCCTGTTGACCTGCTTAGTTCCGGTGACGGATACAACTCAAAGGTTGCCGAGGCGGAACACAGGGCGACTGCCGAAAGACTGGTTGAAACACTTCGTAGTTTCGGAATAGAAACAAAGGTTGTCGACGTCAGCTACGGTCCTACCGTTACCAGATATGAACTTCAACCTAAAGCCGGAGTAAAAATCAGTAAAATCACCAGCCTCGCCGATGACATAGCGATGAATCTTGCTACGGCAGGCGTTCGCATAGAAGCGCCTATCCCCAACAAAGCGGCGGTAGGTATCGAGGTGCCAAATCGCAAGGCGGCGGCGGTGCACGTTCGTGAGATTATTGAGTCGACCGAGTTCACCTCTTCCCGCAGCAAACTCACTGTTGCTATGGGTAGAGATATTGCAGGAAAGGTTGTTGTCGGCGATATTTCAAAAATGCCTCACGGGCTTATTGCCGGTGCTACCGGTTCGGGTAAATCGGTTTGTATCAACTCAATTATTATGAGTATACTTTATAAAGCAAATCCTGACGAAGTAAAACTTTTAATGGTAGACCCGAAAGTAGTAGAACTCGGTATTTATAACGGCATACCTCATCTTCTTATCCCCGTTGTCACCGACCCGAGAAAAGCGGCAGGTGCGCTCGGCTGGGCGGTTGAGGAAATGGAAAACAGATACAGAATGTTTGCCGATAGAAACGTCCGTGATATTGAAGGATATAACCGCTTTGTAGATACCCTCACCGATGAGCCGGATATAAAAAGGATGCCTCATATAGTTATTATTATTGATGAGCTTGCCGACCTTATGATGACGGCGCCTCGTGAGGTAGAGGAGTCTATACGCCGTATAGCCGCCAAAGCGAGAGCCGCAGGTATGCATTTGCTTATCGCTACACAGCGTCCTTCGGTTGACGTTATCACCGGCGTTATCAAAGCCAATATTCCGACACGTATTGCTTTTGCGGTTTCTTCGGGAACCGACAGCCGTACAATACTTGATACCGTCGGCGCCGAAAAATTGCTCGGTCGAGGCGATATGCTTTTTGCACCTATCGGCTCGGTAAAACCAAAGCGTGTTCAGGGTTGTTTTGTAAGTGACGGCGAGGTTGAAAAGGTTGTTAAATACGTCAAATCCGCCGCTAAGGCACACTATGACGATAATATTATGCAGGAAATTGAACGCCAGGCGGCAATGGATAAACAAAAGAAAGGCGCCGAGGCTGAAACCGATGACGGCGATACCGATCCCGTACTTGAAGACGCTATCAAAATAGTTGTTGAAATGGGTCAGGCTTCAACCTCACTGCTTCAAAGAAAACTCAAACTCGGCTACGCCAGAGCCGCAAGGGTTATAGATATGATGGAACAAAGGGGAATAGTAGGACCTTATGAAGGCTCTAAACCGAGAAAAGTTCTGATTACTATGGATGAACTTAATGAGCGTATAGCAGGGGATAACCTACTGTGAGCACTCTTTCAAAAAGGGATAGGAAAACCCTTTTATATATCGTTTTGATAGCCCTTTGTGTTATACTTATAATCTTTCTTTTATCAAGAATAAAAGCGGAAGATAAAAAAGAGCCGGCGACCGTCACAACAAAAGGCGGCAGTATAACCTTCTTTGACGTCGGTCAGGGAGACGGCGCTCTTATCAAAGACGGCGATAATGAAGCTATAATTGATAACGGAACGCCCGAAAACGCCTATGACTTTTGTGAAAAATTAAAGAAAATGGGCGTTGATGATATAGAGTATATGCTACTTACCCATAATCACGACGACCATATGGGCGGAAGCGAAGCGGTAGCAAATACCTTTGATATAGAAAACCTATTTTTGCCTGATTTAAGCGGCACTAAAAGCCCTACAAGGATACTAAACGCCGTCAGCGAAAAGGTGCAAAACGAGGGCGGCGCCGTCAGCGTAGCAAAATCGGGACTTTTTTATAACGTAGGGGAAATCAAACTATCGGTATTATCCGCTTATTATGAATTAAGCGACGAAAACGACCGCTCGGTTATTGTAATAGCCGAACTAAACGGCAAAAAGTTTTTATTCACCGGTGACGCCGGAAGCGCCGCCGAAAAGCGTATGCTAAACGAGGGTATTGATTTTGACTGTGACGTTTTGAAAGTGGGTCACCACGGCAGTAAAGGTTCTTCGACCGCTGCGTTTTTAATGGAGGCAACTCCGCTCTATGCCGTTATATCCTGCGGAGAGGGCAACGTATATCGCCACCCGCACGACGAGGCACTGAAAAGGCTTGTCACTTCGGGCGCAAAGGTGCTTCGCACGGATATTTGCGGAGATATAACCTTTTATGCCGATAGCGAACTTCACTATAAAACCGAGAAATAAAAAAAGCGACTAAGTAAAAACTTAGTCGCTTTAATTTTGAGATTATCTGAACTTTCTCTTGCGAGCCGCTTCGGATTTCTTTTTGCGTTTTACAGAGGGTTTTTCATAATGTTCTCTTTTGCGAACTTCCTGAATTACACCGTCTCTCGCTGTTTGTTTCTTAAAACGGCGCAAAGCGTTATCAAGAGATTCATTCTCTTTAACTTTAACTTCACTCATTTATATTCCCTCCTTCTGCAAAAATACATATAGTTATACAAGTTACAATTATTATACAATATATAATCGATAATTGTCAAGATTTTTATTTTTTACTTAAATGTCTATAAATAAAACCTTAAAATACGGCTATTATTTGATACTGTTGACCCTACAAAAAAGACGTGTAAAAATTGCCATTGGTTGACATAAATTGTCTTTTATAATATAATAAGTAAAATGGATTAAAATATCAAAAAAGATAGAAGGAGGGCGAAATATGAAACGGATTAGCAGAATTGTTGTTACAATATTTTGTTTGTGCATTATGTTAGTGCCGCTATCTATAAATAAGGTTTCGGCTGATAATATAACCGTTGTCATAGATGACGAAGTCAACGTCAGAAGCGGACCCTCTACCTCTTATTCGGTGGTTTATACAACACCGAAAGGAAAAAACCTAACCGCCACGTCGGACGGCACCTCAACCGATTCTTCGGGAAACACCTGGTACCACGTCACAATCCCCAATTCCGAAACGGGAAGCGGAGATAAAACCGGATACGTTATAGCAACCTATATAACGGTCAAAGAAGAAACACCGACCGCAACTATAACCTACATAACCATTGGCGGAAGTTACGTTAATGTAAGACACGGACCTTCAACAAATTACTCTAAACTTTATACTACACCGGGATACAGTATAAATGCTACTTCGGACGGTACTGTTGTTAATCAGGATGGCGAGACGTGGTATCACGTTATTATACCCGCTTCGGTTACAGGCTCTAATGAGGTCACGGGGTATGCGTACAGTCAGTACGTCACTGTGATAGATAATCCGTCCGACCCTGTAGACAACACCGAATATATAGCAAACTCGCTTTATCCCTCTATATTTACGGATAATAATAAGATAGTAATAGTCACTGCCGACGGAAACGTCAACGTCAGAAGCGCACCTACCACTTCTTCAACCGCTATTGCGGAGGTTTGGCCCTGCGCTATGGTGACCACAGGCACCGAAACAAATGCATCTGGTGAAAAGTGGTACAAGGTTAAAACCCCCGGCGGACTTGACGGATATATCAGAAGCGACCTTGTAAGCGAGTGCGGTTATACCCTTGATCAAGATTTTGAAAAGGTTATCGCCGTTTTTCCGAGAAGTTATTGGAACGGGCTTCGATACCTGCATACGCTATATCCCGGTTGGCGATTTGAGGCGGATAAAATATCTATGACTCTTGACTATGCCGCCAGTCAGGAAAAGGGAAAAAAACTAATATCAAATGTTTATACGAGCCTTCCTGAAACATGGCGCACAAGCAGCGGTCAAACCACCGTTGAACCGGGTTACAAGTATGCTTCAAAGTACGCTATATCCTTTGTTATGAACCCCGAAAACTTTATAACCCCTGCCGGTATATTTATGTTTATGCACCAGGGTTATGACTCGGCAACACAAAATTATCAAAGCGTAAAGAAAATAGTTTCGGGTACCTTTTTAGATACCGATACATATATAAACGCTATTGTCACCGCCGGCGCAGAGTCGGGCGTTAACCCGGACGTTTTGGCGGGACTTATACTCCAGGAACAAGGCTCTACCGGTAGTGCGCTTTGTCTTGGTACATACCCCGGCTATGAGGGATATTATAACTTTTATAATTTCAGCGCATCAGGCGCTACTACAGAGCAAATTATAACAAGCGGTCTTTCCTATGCAAAAAGTCAAGGTTGGGACACTATACAAAAAGCCTTATCAGGCGGCGCTAAAAAATACGGAAGCGACTATGTAAACAGCGGTCAGTACACACATTATTATAAAGACTATAACGTGTATAACGGAACATTTTGGCACCAGTATGCGACTAACTTTGTTGACCATATACAAAACGCAAACAAATTAGCAAAAAGTTATCTCGGCGATCACTCCTCAACCGTCACCTTCAAAATACCCGTCTTTTCGGGAAGCGGCGGCAGTACCCATAGCCACGCCTACAGTGCGTGGAGCACGGTAAAAGCGGCGACCTGCACGGAGCCTGGTACTGAGCAAAGGGTTTGCGCCTGCGGTGCTAAGGAAACAAGAACAGTTTCGGCTTTAGGTCATAACTTTTCTTCCACCCTGGGCTTTGACGGCAGTTATCACTGGTACACCTGTTCAAGATGTAATGAGATAAGCGGTAAATCCGCCCATACATACAGTGCTTGGACTACGGTAACACCTAACTCCTGCACCGAAAACGGAGAGGAAAAGAGGTATTGTACCGTTTGCGGAAAAGAGGAAACAAGAACTGTTTTAGCCGCAGGACATAAGTTTGGCGAGTGGACCCGAACAGTCGACCCCACCTGTTATTATGAGGGGGAAGAGCAACGTGTCTGCGCTAATTGTAATACGGTTGAGAAACGGAAAATAGCAAAGGTAGATCATAACTACCTTGCCACCTGGACATTTAGTTCAACGGGACATTGGCATAGATGTGAATATTGCGGAATGGCCGAAGAGGTATTTGACCATACTTTCGGCGACGTTACGATAACAAAAAATGCAACCTGCACCGAAAAGGGTGAGGGCATTCGCACATGTACCGTCTGCGGCAAAAAAGAAACCGTCACCTTTGAAATCCTGCCCCATACCTTTGGCACATGGAGTATATCGAAAGACGACGGCGAGTTCGTCACCTATGAGCGCAAATGTTCAGTCTGCGGAAAAACGGAACAAAAGATATACAAAAAAGGGTCAAAAAATCCCGACGTCAACGGCGACGGCACCGTCACCGACCAGGACGCAATATATCTTCTTTTCCACTTCTATTTCCCTGATGATTACCCCGCCGCTATCGACTGCGATTTTAACGGCGACGGACAAATGACCGACCAGGACGCAATATATCTTCTCTTCTACTTCTATTTCCCTGATAAATACCCGATAGAATAAAAAAAGCACCCGAAAGGGTGCTTTTTTTAACAGATGGCAGGCGGCAGACTGACGGGATATAAATCGGGCATTATTGATATTTTGTAGGGGCAGGCGCTTTACTCCTGCCGTCTACAAAAACGGGCTGTCGGAAACCGCCAGCCCCTACAAAACCACAAAACAACGGGCTGTCGAGGGCGCCAGCCCCTACAACAAGGAAAAACGGGCGGATAATATCCAGCCCGTTGTCTATTATCGACAATCTATTTTGTATAAATTATTTATACTTTTTCAAAAATTGCTTAATTTCAAAGTTATAGTATTTCTTAAAGGTATAATTATAAAATTATGGTTGACAATGGGGCATATTTTTTTATAATTTAATTGAAGGCCTTACCGGTACGACAAACATAAAATAGCCGGATTTTTTCTTCCTTTGGCGTTTTGTTTTTGCAGGAAATAAGTTAAGGTATATTTTGAAACTTTCGGCGATTAGAATAATAGTAACGAAAAGGTTTGTTTTTTTGCTATTCTTAATACTCACAAGGCTTATCAAAGTAAATCGAGAGTTATTCTAAATGAAAATACTATAGTTTTTTTGTAATAATTGTTGACATCAAAAAAACTATAGATAAAATAATATGTTGTATATAGGCTGCAAGATATATAATTTGAAAATTAAAGCCGAAAAGGAGTAATAAAAATGAATAAGTATCTTGAAAGCGTTCTCGCAGGCGTAAAAGAAAAATACGCCTATCAAAAAGAGTTCGTACAAACCGTTGAAGAGGTTTTGACTTCTCTTGAGCCGGTTATCAACGCTCACCCCGAGTATGAGCAGGCCGACCTTCTTAACCGTATGGTTGAGCCTGAGCGTATGTTTACATTCCGTGTAAACTGGTGTGACGATAACGGCAAATGGCATACCAACCGTGGTTGGCGTTGTCAGTTCAACGGCGCTATCGGACCTTACAAGGGCGGTCTCAGATTCCAGAAAAACGTTTATGAAGGTATAATCAAGTTCTTAGGTTTTGAGCAGACCTTCAAAAACTCACTCACCGGTCTTCCGATAGGCGGTGCAAAAGGTGGTTCTGACTTTGACCCGGCGGGCAAATCTGACGCAGAGGTTATGCGTTTCTGCCAGAGCTTTATGACTGCGCTTTATCGTTATATCGGACCGGACATAGACGTTCCGGCAGGCGATATGGGCGTTGGCGGAAGAGAGATAGGTTACCTCTTTGGTCAGTATCGTCGTCTTAAAGGTACATTTGAAAACGGCGTTCTCACCGGTAAAGGTATGTCTTACGGCGGTTCACTTATCCGTCCCGAAGCTACCGGTTACGGCGCTGTATATTATCTCCAGGAAGTATTAAAACACGAAAATGACGATATAAAGGGCAAGAGAATTGCCATTTCCGGTTACGGCAACGTTGGCTGGGGTATTATGAAAAAGGCTATGCAACTTGGCGCAAAGGTTACCTATTTTGCAGGTCCTGACGGTTATATTCATGATCCCGATGGCGTTAACACCGAGGAAAAACTCAACTACATCTTAGAGATGCGTGAGAAAGATCCTATGCATTGTAAACCTTATGCCGATAAATACGGCGTAGAGTTTGTTCCGGGCGAAAAATGCTGGGGCGTAAAAGATGTTGATATCTATATGCCTGCTGCCGTTCAGAACGACGTTACTATGAAAGAGGCTGAAAAAATTGCCGCTTCGGGCGTTAAGTACTATATTGAGGTTGCAAATATGCCGACCACAAATGACGCACTTAACTTCCTGCGTTCTAAAGGCGATATTATCGTTGCTCCTTCAAAAGCCGTTAATGCCGGCGGTGTTGGCGTTTCTGCACTTGAAATGTCACAGAACTCCGAGCGCCTTTCCTGGACTGCCGAAGAGGTTGACGAGAAACTTCACTCTATGATGAAGAATATTCACGCCAACTCCGCTGCTGCCGCAGAGAAATACGGTCTCGGCTACGACCTTGTTGCCGGTGCAAATATTGCCGGTTTTGAAAAGGTTGCCGACGCTATGATGGCTCAGGGCATATTCTGATAAGTTTTTATATAATCCCGAAATGTCAAATCGGCATTTCGGGATTTTTTTATACCCATATTTATATAGATTTTATAATAAAATATTTACTTTATGCAAAAAATATCGTAAAATAAAAAGGTAAGTCTTTATGGAGGTCAAAGAAGTTGGCTAATGATAAAATAATCGTAAAAGGTGCCAGAGAGCACAACCTAAAGGGTGTTGACGTTACAATACCACGTGACAAAATGATAGTCTTTACGGGACTTTCGGGAAGCGGAAAATCCTCCCTCGCTTTTGATACGCTTTATGCCGAGGGACAACGCAGATATGTTGAGTCGCTTTCCTCATACGCCCGCCAGTTTTTAGGACAAATGGACAAGCCCGACGTTGACGTTATCGACGGGCTTTCTCCCGCTATATCCATTGACCAAAAGACCACCTCTAACAACCCTCGTTCCACCGTAGGAACGGTTACCGAGATTTATGACTATTTGCGACTATTGTATGCGAGAACGGGTATTCCGCACTGTCCCATATGCGGAAAAGAGATTAGCCAACAGACTACCGACCAAATAGTTGATACCGTTATGAAACTCGACGAGGGGACTAAAATCCAAGTTCTCTCTCCTACGGTTATGAACCGAAAGGGCGAGTACGTAAAAGAACTTGACTCCCTTAGAAAATCGGGATACGTTAGAGTCAGAATAGACAAGACTATTTATGACCTTTCGGAAGATATAAAACTTGAAAAGAATAAAAAGCACACTATAGAGGTTGTGGTGGACAGACTGGTCATAAAGCCTGATATCCGCTCACGCCTTGCCGATAGTATTGAAACCGCCGTTACCCTCTCGGGCGGACTTTGCGCCGTTGACGTTATAGGCGGAGAGGAATTGCAATTTTCCGAGACCTATGCCTGCGAGGAACACGGTATCAGCGTTCCGGAACTTACTCCGACTATGTTCTCCTTTAACAACCCTATGGGCGCTTGTCCCACCTGCACGGGTATCGGTGTGTTTATGAAGGTTGACCCGAGACTTATCATAAATGATGAGGAAAAATCACTCCTTGACGGATGTATAAAGGCTTCCGGCTGGGGAGTTAACACCTGGTTCAACCCCGACGCCGGCGCTATAGCGCAGATGTACTATGAGGGAATTGCCAAAAAATATAATTTTGATATAAACACCCCGTGGAAAGATTTGAGCGATGAGGCAAAAAACGCCGTTCTTTACGGTACGGGTGACGAAAAACTTGAATTAAAGCGTATAGGATTTTTAGGCGGCGGTGTTTACTACGCACCTTTTGAGGGCGTTGTGAACAACCTGCAAAGAAGATATGAAACCACCAAAAGCGACTATTCAAGAAACGAACTTGAAACCTATATGGCGGAAAGTGAGTGTCCCGACTGTCACGGAACAAGGTTGAAACCCGAGTATATGGCGGTCACCGTCGGCGGCAAAAACATCAAAGAGTTTTGTGATATGTCGATAGGCGATATTTTGAAGTTTATCGATACGCTACAGTTTGACACAAGGCGTGAAATGATAGCGGCGCCGATACTAAAGGAAATCAGGTCACGCCTTACTTTCCTTAACAGCGTTGGTCTTTCCTATCTTTCTCTCTCACGTTCGGCAGGCTCGCTTTCGGGCGGTGAGGCGCAACGTATCCGCCTTGCAACACAAATAGGCTCTGCACTTTGCGGTGTGCTTTATATCCTTGATGAGCCGTCTATAGGACTTCACCAAAGGGACAATGAGCGATTGCTCAACACACTTAAAAGCCTGCGTGATTTAGGCAATACGTTAATTGTTGTTGAACACGATGAGGACACTATGCGCACCGCCGATTATATTGTCGATATAGGACCGGGCGCCGGCGTTCACGGAGGAGAGGTTGTTTTCAGCGGAACGCCGAAAGAACTTATAAAATGCAAAAACTCGATAACCGCTGACTATTTGAGCGGAAGAAAGAAAATACCCGTACCGGACACCCGTCGCAAAGGAAACGGCAAAAAACTCACCGTAATAGGTGCGGCGGAAAACAACCTTAAAGATATAAAGGTTGATATTCCGCTAGGTACTTTTGTTGCGGTTACAGGTGTTTCGGGAAGCGGAAAATCCTCTCTTGTAAACGATATTATCTATAAAGTTTTAGCCAACAAATTAAACAGGGCTAAAACAATACCGGGCAAGTTCAAAGAAATAAAGGGTATAGAAAACCTCGATAAAATCATAAACATCGACCAGTCGCCGATAGGCAGAACTCCCCGTTCAAATCCGGCAACATATACCGGTGTTTTCACCGATATCAGAAATCTTTTTGCCGAAACAAAGGACGCCAAAGCCAAAGGCTATACGCCGGGCAGGTTTTCTTTCAACGTCAAAGGCGGAAGATGTGAAGCGTGTTGGGGCGACGGCATAATCAAGATAGAAATGCACTTCCTGCCTGATATCTATGTTCCCTGTGAGGTTTGCGGCGGCACGAGATACAACAAGGAAACTCTCAGCATTAAATACAAGGGAAAAAGTATATACGACGTTCTTGAAATGACTGTGGAAGAGGGAATGAACTTCTTTAGCACCCACGAAAAAATCTACAGGAAACTAAAAACGCTGTATGACGTGGGACTCGGCTACATCAAGATAGGTCAACCCGCCACCACCCTTTCGGGCGGTGAGGCGCAAAGGGTTAAACTTGCCACCGAACTTTCCCGTCGTTCAACCGGAAAAACCATTTATCTTCTTGACGAACCGACCACCGGTCTTCACACCGCTGACGTTCACAGGCTGATAGAAGTTTTGCAAAAACTTGTTGACGCCGGAAATACCGTTCTTGTTATTGAGCATAACCTTGACGTAATAAAAACCGCCGACCATATTATCGACCTCGGTCCCGAGGGCGGAAATATGGGCGGAGAGGTGGTTTGCACCGGAACACCCGAAGAAGTTGCAAAATGTGAAAAATCATACACAGGTAAGTTCCTTAAAAAACTATTAAATTAACAATTTATTAAACACTTTATAATATCTTTATGGCATTATTGTTATAAGAATAATGCGGAGGCTACTATGTTCGGCTATGTGAAGTTTTCAAAAGGCGAAATGAAAATAAACGAATACGAAACCTATAGAGCCGTATACTGTTCACTTTGCAAGAATATGGGAAAAAGGTACGGCCTTTTGTCAAGGCTGACGTTAAGTTATGACTTCACCTTTTTGGCGTTGCTCGCACTTTCGCTGTCAGACAGTTGCCCTGCCTATAAAAAGGGCAGATGTACCTTTAATCCGCTTAAAAAATGCAACTACGCCAAAAGCACCGATTTACTCGATATGCCCTCGGCGGCGGCGGTTATAACCGTTTATTACAAGATAGAAGACAACATCCGTGACAACCGCTTTTTGAAAAAACTGCCTTTTATTCTTATAAAACCCGTTTTTTCGGCTATGCGAAAAAAGGCGGCAAAAAACTATCCTTTAATAGATGAAAAAATAACGGAATATATAGGTTGTCAAAACGACCTTGAAAAATCAAACGAAACATCTCTTGATAAAGCCGCCGACCCTACGGCAAAAGCGCTGGGATTTTTGTTTTCGCTTTGTTCTGATGACGAGAAAAACCGCCTTGCGCTTGAACGTATGGGCTATTGCATAGGGCGATACATCTATTTGCTTGACGCCGCAGTTGATTTTGAAGAAGATAAAAAGAACGGCTCATATAACGTGTTTGGCTACAACGAACAGACAAAAGAAGAAGTGGCAAAAAGGGTAGAGCCTCAACTGTATACTTCTGTAAACGAGGCGGCGCTTGCATTTGAACTTATAAACTTTAAGAGATATAAATCAATTCTTGGAAATATTATCTATTTAGGACTTGAAGACACTTTCAAAGGGGAGCTTAAAAATGAACAATCCGTATGAAGTACTCGGTGTGAGCAAAAACGCCACTGAGGAAGAAATAAAAAACGCATATAGGCTTCTTGCAAGGAAATACCACCCCGACAACTACGCCGATAATCCTCTGTCTGACCTCGCCGCCGACAAAATGAAAGAGATTAATGACGCTTATGATACAATTATGAACGAGCGCAGAGGGCAGGGAGGTCAAAGCGGCAGTTATAACGGAAAATCTGCTTTTCCCGAAGTAAGAGCGCTAATCAGACAAAACCGACTTGAACAAGCGAGAGAGATACTCGACGGCGTAGATATAAAAGACCGCAACGCCGAATGGTATTTCCTTAACGGAACAATTCTCTACCGACACGGCTGGTTTGATGACGCTTATACAAGTTTTACCCACGCTTCTAATATGGACCCCGATAATGAGGAATATAAAAGAGCGGTAAACAATGCGACAAACAGCAGAAACGGTATGGGCTATAACCCTTATAGAGCACCGTCGGGCGGCGCTTGTGACTCTTGTAACGCCTGCAACATTTGTCAGGGACTTATATGTACCGACTGTTGTTGCGAGTGTATGGGCGGCGACTTTATACCCTGTTGTTAATTATGAAAAAGAGTTTGAAAATAACCCTATCGGGTATTATGGCGGCACTTGGCACGGCGGTTATGTTTCTATCGTTTTTCCCGTATGCCACCTTTTCGGTGCCGGCTGTTGCTTCGTTTGCGGTTATGCTGGTTTTACTTGAAGTCGGTATGCCCTATTCAATAGGCACCTATATAGTAATAGGCGTTTTGTCTTTGCTTTTGTGCGAAAAAGAGGCGTCGCTCTATTTTGTGACCCTTATGGGACTTTATCCCATAATAAAAGCGCTTTGCGAAAGGGTCAAAAACAGAGTGGTCGAGTGGGTACTGAAGATGCTCTACTTAAATGCGGCAGTAGGTGTATCGTATCTTGTACTGACCTATATTATGGGTATAAAGATAGAAGAAACCTCAAAGTTTTCATTTATGCTTATAATAACTTTAATTCTCGGAAATATCGCCTTTGTGCTTTATGACCGTTGTCTTTCGTCACTTGCCGATTTTTATTTCAGGAAAATACACAAATTGGTGGCGAGAATACTTAAAAAATAGTATAAGGGGGGATAATATGAAAAGTCTTGTTATCATAGGCGGCGGCGCCGCAGGACTTATGGCGGCGGTATCCGCCGGAAAAGCAGGACAAAAAGATATTATCCTCATAGAAAAAAACGAGCGCCCTGCAAGAAAGGTAATGATTACCGGAAAAGGCAGGTGCAACGTAACAAACAACTCGGATATAGATACTCATCTGAAAAACGCCATACATAACGGGAGATTTATGTACTCCGCTTATACAAAGTTCGGCAGCAAAGACACTATGCGCTTTTTTGAAGAGGCAGGCGTTCCGCTTAAAACCGAGAGGGGAAACAGGGTTTTCCCCGAGAGCGATAAGGCGGTAAGTATCACCGATGCGCTTGTAAGAGAGGCAAAAAAATATTCAAAAATCGTTCACGATACCGTAAAGAGCGTTGCCGTGAGTGAAAACGGTTTTACGGTAATATCAAAAAAAGGAAAAACCGCCGCCACTGCCGTAATTATAGCAACCGGCGGAAACTATTATTCCCTTACCGGCTCCACCGGTGACGGATACAAAATGGCAAAGGCGCTCGGACACAGTATCACCGACCTATCACCCTCATTGATAGGACTATATTGCAGAGAAAACTTTTGCTCGGCTCTCGCAGGGCTGACCCTTAAAAACATATCTTTTTCTCTTATGGAAGAAGGCAGGAAAAAACCTGTTTACAAAGACACGGGCGAAATGCTTTTCACCCATAACGGAATATCGGGTCCGCTGGTTTTGACCGCTTCGGCGCTTATGAAAAAAGGAAAAAAATACAGCGTTTTAATTGACCTCAAACCCGGACTTGATGAAAATGCGCTGAACAAGAGGGTGCTGAGGGATTTTGCCGAGTTCTCAAATAAAGATTTCAAAAACGCTTTACAAAAACTGCTTCCCTTAAGTCTTATTCCGGTAGTGATAAAATTATCGGCTATAAAAGAGGATACAAAGGTCAACCAAATTACCGCAAAAGAGAGGGAAAACCTTTGTAAAGTAATAAAGGGATTTCGCCTTGATATAACAGGGACGGAAGACCCCGACCGTGCCGTTGTGACAAGGGGCGGAGTGAGTGTTAAAGAGATAAACCCCGCTACAATGGAGTCTAAAATAATAAAAGGACTTTTCTTTGCGGGAGAGGTTATCGACGTTGACGCCCTGACCGGCGGTTTTAATTTGCAAATTGCCTTTTCAAGCGGCAACCTTGCCGGTATTTCGGCGGCAAAGTATATAATAGAAAAAGACACTATAGGAGAATAATTATGATTTCAATTGCACTTGACGGACCTGCCGGAGCAGGAAAAAGTACAATAGCAAAAGCACTGGCAAAAAAACTCGGCTTTATCTATGTTGATACCGGCGCTTTGTATAGAGCAACTGCGCTTAAGTTTATTGAAAAAGGTATTGATACAAATCTTGACTGCGATATAGACTCTATACTTAAAACCGTTAAGATAGATATTCGTTTTATCGGCGGCGCACAACACGTTTTTCTAAACGACGCAGACGTCAACGATAAAATACGTACGTCAAATGTTTCTATGATGGCGTCCGCCGTTTCGGCAAAACCGCCCGTTCGTGCTTTTTTACTTGATATGCAAAGGCAACTTGCAAAAGATAACAACGTTCTTATGGACGGCAGGGATATAGGTACGGTAGTTCTACCTGACGCCACGCTGAAGTTTTTTGTTACCGCCTCGGCTGAGGAGAGAGCCAGACGCCGTGTTATAGATTTAGAGGCAATAGGTGAAAAAGCCGATTACAATTCCGTTTTAGAGGATATAAAAACACGGGACTATAATGACTCTCATAGGGAAATAGCACCGCTAAAACCAGCCGCCGACTCAATAGTTTTCGATACCACGGGAAACACGCTTGAACAGTCGGTAGAAAAACTTTATGAAATAATAAACGAAAGGTTAAAATAAAGTGAATATTACACTTGCTGAAACCGCAGGCTTTTGCTTTGGAGTAAACCGTGCGGTCAAAATGGTATATGACCTTTTGGAAGCGGGCGAAAAGGTTTGCACTTTAGGTCCTATAATACATAATCCCCAAATGGTTGAAGAGTTACATCAAAAGGGTGTAAGAACGGTAGAGGATTTAAGCGAAGTCAAAGAGGGCGAGACCCTTGTTATCAGGTCGCACGGTGTCGGGGAAGATATTTACAAAGAGGCAAAAGAAAAGAATATAAAAATCGCCGACGCAACCTGTCCTTTTGTTGCAAAAATACACGATATTGTAAAAGAACGCTCGGCGCTTGGCGATATAATACTAATAGCCGGAGATCCAAATCATCAGGAAGTTAAGGGAATAACCGGTCATATAGACGGCAAATATTATGTCTTTTCAAGTGAAGAAGAACTGGAAGAAATAATAAAAAACAACGAAAGTATCAAAAAAAATGCCGTCAGCGTGGTCTCACAAACCACTTTTAACGAAAAAAAATACAAAAATACACACTTTTTTATAAAAAAAGTGTGTACAAACGCAAATATTTTTGATACAATATGTAATGCAACATCGGCAAGACAAGAGGAAACCGCCGCACTTGCAAAGAAAAGCGATGTGATGCTTGTCATCGGCGGAAGACACTCTTCCAACACTGCAAAACTTTTCGACGTGGCGAGTAACTTTTGTCCCAAAACCCATTTGGTTGAAACTGCCGACGAGATAAAAGAAAAATGGTTTGTATCTGCTAAAGAGGTTGGTGTTGTGGCAGGCGCATCTACGCCTGCAGGTATAATTAAGGAGGCTATTAAAACCATGTCAGAAATTAAACAACCGGTTGACGAACAGATGGAGGGAAATGAAACTGTTCAAAAAACATTTGAGGAAATGACGGATGAGGAAGCACTTGAGGCGTCACTTAGCAGTCTTACCGGGGATCAAAAGGTAGTCGGCACCGTTGTTGCCGTAAACTCCGCTGAAATTACAGTGGATATCGGCAGAGGAGTTACAGGTTATGTAACCGCCGATGAATACTCTCAGGATGACGTTGACCTTGAGAAAGAGGTTAATGTCGGTGATGAGATAAATCTCATCATTATGAAAATAAGTGACCAGGACGGAACAGCAATGCTTTCAAAGCGTCGTTATGATGCCTTTGCCGGTTGGGATAAAGTAGTTGCGGCTAAAAAGTCGGGCGAAGTTCTGCACGGTGTTGTTCGTGATATAGTAAAGGGCGGCGTTGTTACTTCTTATAGCGGTGTTCGTATTTTCATCCCCGCTTCACAGGCTACCGCTTCAAGAAACGAACCCCTTGACGGACTCAAAGGTACTGAGGTTGATTTCCGTATTATTGAAATCGGCCGTGGCAGAAGAGCGATAGGCTCTATCCGCAGCGTACTCAGAGAGGCAAGAAAAGAGGCTGAAGAAAAAGTTTGGTCTTCTATCGCAGTAGGCGACAGAATAAAGGGTGTTGTTAAGTCTATTACAACCTACGGTGCATTTGTTGATATCGGCGGTGTTGACGGACTTGTTCACATTTCCGAACTTTCCTGGAACAGAATTAAACATCCTTCCGAAGTTTTGAGCGAGGGACAGGAAATCGAAGTTTACGTTAAAGACCTTGATAAAGAGAAACATAAAATCTCTCTCGGCTATAAAAAGGCTGAGGACAACCCCTGGGCAATATTCCAAAAAGAATACTCCGAGGGTGACACTATCAAGGTTACTATAGTAAGTATGACCGCATACGGCGCATTTGCCCGTATCATCCCCGGCGTTGACGGTCTTATCCATATTTCTCAAATTGCAAACCGTCGCATTGAGAAACCGCAGGATGAGTTGACTGTCGGTCAAGAGGTTGAGGTTAAGATTACAAATATAGACCTTGAGAAGAAGAGAGTAAGCCTTTCTATCCGTGCGCTTCTCCCCGTTGAAGAAAAACCCGTAGAGGAAGAAAAATCAGGCGAGGATGAAGTTGTTGCCACCGCTTCCGAAGAAGAGGTAACCGTTTCCGATACAGTTGAAATACCCGAAGAGGCTCCTGTAGAGGTTAAAGAGGAACCCGCTTCGCCGGAAAAAGAAGAAAAGGCTGAAGAAAAAGCAGAAGAAAAAGCAGAAGAAACTGTTGAATAAATAATAAAAACCGGCGGATAATCTCCGCCGGTTTTCGTTTTATATTAGATTATAGTTATTTTTTTGTTTTTTCTTTTGGCATACTTATACGCCGTATACGCTCCGCCGTATTCTCTTTTTAAGTAAAAAATAACACTATCACACAAATCAACCATCCATTTGTTGCGTAGAGTTATTGCAGATTTATAGTGACAACCTTTGATTTCGCTGGGAATTATTATATCATCATAGAGTTCTTCATAGTAGTATCTTAAATAGTTTAATTCTTTTGTCATATAGGGTTTGACACATATAAGTTTAATATTGGGGTTATTTTTTTTAGCTTTGCTCACGGCTTAAGCAAACGAGTTATCAAAACTCCCCATACACCCACAATAAAATATTTCTATACCTGCGTTTATTTCGTTTATCACAACATTGTATATATCTTCGCTTATATCATTGAAGATTTCTCTATGTCCAAATGCACAACATCTCTTTATAATAACCACATCCCAAATATAAAATGAACACACAATATATCTATTTTAATCATTATAACATAATATGAATATAAAATAAAGCCATAATAAATATAAAAGGAGTTATTTATGGCTACAAAAAGTTTATCAATAAGAATAGATGAAGAGATGCTTAATAAGTTGCATATTGTTGCAGACTACGAGGGAAGATCGGCAAACAGCGAAATACTAATACTTATAAGAGATGCAATATCTCTTTACGAGGAAAAACACGGAAAAATCGAGTTATAATAAGGTTTTTGGTGTTAAAAATATAGTGTTTATTACTGTCTATCAGAACATTTATACAAGATATATTATTTCTGGAAAATAAAAGTTAAAAAATAACATTTTTCACTTGACATCCGATAATTTCTATGGTATTATCATTAGGCACGCTGCGAAATTGCGGCGTATACATGCGTTGATGCGGGAGGTGGCCGACCTTCGAGTCGGGAAATTTCCGCGGAGTATGTCCGATTATCAAACCGGGCGAAAGTAAAGGTAAGATGTTTGATACTTGCGAATCGAACATCGGCGACGGATTAAGCCGCCGCTCCGGAATTGCCAGAACCCATAGCAATTACCGGATTTTATATTGCACCTTAAAGAAAAACACGGCAAGGTGTAAGTTTTGCCCGCCAACCAAATCAGGAGGCGAAAACAATGGCAGTAAAAGAAAAGATCCGCATTCGTATTAAGGGTTATGATCATGCGCTTGTAGACCAGTCCGCTGAAAAAATAGTGGAAACCGCTAAACGTACAGGTGCCAGGGTTTCAGGTCCCGTACCGCTACCCACCGAGAAAGAGATCGTTACAATCCTTCGTGCTGTTCACAAGTATAAGGACAGCCGTGAGCAATTCGAAATGAGGACCCACAAAAGACTCATAGACGTTATAAGACCTTCAAACAAAACTGTTGAAGCGCTTACAAGTCTTGAGCTTCCCGCCGGCGTAGAAATCGAAATTAAACTGTAATATATAAATATAATTATAATATTATAAGTAATTTCCTTTTTATATAAACGCCGATAGGTCAAGTCAGCAACGCTGACCAATAACTTAGGAGGAAAGAAAATGAAAAAGGCAATTGTTGGTAAAAAACTCGGTATGACCCAGTTTTTTGACCAAAACGGAAATGTTATTCCGGTAACCGTTATTGAAGCAGGTCCCTGCTCGGTAACGTTAAAGAAGACCGCCGAGAACGACGGTTATGATGCAGTTCAGATCGGCTTTGGCGAGATGAAAGCATCAAAGGTTAATAAGCCTATGAAAGGTCACTTCTCAAAGAATGACGTTGCTCCCAAAAAGGTGCTTCGTGAGTTCAGACTTGAAGATACGGCCGCACTTAACGTAGGCGACATCATCAAAGCAGACGTTTTTGCTGAAGGCGATGCTGTTGATGTAAGAGGTACTTCAAAAGGTAAAGGCTACGCCGGCACAATTAAGCGCTGGAACTTCGGCCGCCTTAAAGAAACCCACGGTACAGGTCCTGTTCACCGCCATGGCGGTTCGCTCGGTGCTTGTTCAACTCCTTCCCGTGTATTCAAGGGCAAGAAGATGGCAGGTCACCTCGGTAATGAACGTGTTACCGTACAAAACCTCAGCGTAGTTAAAGTAGACGCAGAAAAGAATATTATCGCCGTTAAAGGTGCCGTTCCGGGACCCAAGGGCGGAATAGTAGTTCTTTTCGACAGCGTAAAAGCATAAGGGAAGGAGTGTTACTAAATGCCTACTATACAAGTTGTTGATATGGAAGGAAAAAAATCGGGTAAGATTGAACTTTCCGATGCTGTATTCGGTATAACACCCAATGCGGCTGTTATGCATGCGGCGGTAGTTAACTATCTCGCAAATCAGCGTCAGGGCACACAGTCCACTCTGACTCGTACCGAAGTTTCCGGCGGCGGCAAAAAGCCCTGGAGACAAAAAGGAACGGGACACGCGCGTCAGGGCTCTATCAGAGCACCGCAGTGGAGACACGGTGGTATCGTACATGCACCGAAGCCGCGTGATTATTCCTATTCACTAAACAAAAAGGTTAAAAAGTTGGCTCTTTTGTCAGCCCTTTCGGATAAAGTTCTTACCGAAGACCTTATTGTATTAAAAGATTTCGCAATGGATGAATACAAAACCAAGACTGCCGCTGCCTGCATGAAGGCTATCGGCGCCGAGAAGAAGACCCTTGTTGTTCTTGATGACAACAACGCCTTCAAAGTAAAGAGCCTTGCGAACATAGCGGGTGTTAAAACCGCTCAGGTAAACACCATCAATCCTTACGATATAATAAATGCCGACAAGCTTGTTATCGTTAAGGAAGCCGCTAAGAAAATTGAGGAGGTGTACGCATAATGAAACTTGCACAAGATATCATTATTGCTCCGGTAATAACCGAAAAGAGTATGTCCGGCATAGCCGACAAAAAATACACCTTCAAAGTTGCCAAGGATGCTAACAAATACGATATAGCAGACGCGGTTGAAAAACTTTTCAAGGTAAGCGTTGCCAAGGTAAACACCGTAAACGTACGCGGCAAAAAACGCAGAATGGGTAGATATGAGGGAACTACTTCCTCCTGGAAGAAAGCCATCGTTACCCTTAAGCCCGACTCTAAGAGCATTGAGTTCTTTGACGGACTTATCTAACCGCAGTACAGGAAAGTAATTTCCGGTGATGTATGAAGTGAGAAAATCACTTCGCTAAGCCAATATAGGAGAGTGAAACAAATGGCAATAAAACATTATAAGCCGACTACTAACGGCAGACGTAATATGACCACTATGGATTATTCCGAGTTGTCAAAGGTTGCGCCTGAAAGAAGTTTGCTTAAATCAATTAAGAAAAATGCCGGTCGTAACAGTTACGGCAGAATAACCGTTCGTCATCGTGGCGGCGGAAACCGTAAGAAATACAGAATTATCGACTTCAAGAGAGAGCGTTTCGGCGATATCGCTACCGTTCTTACCCTTGAGTACGATCCGAACCGTTCAGCTTTCATAGCGCTGGTTCAGTATGAAGACGGTGAAAAACGTTACATTTTGGCTCCTCAGGAGTTAAAAGTAGGCGACAAAGTAGTAAGCGGTCCCGATGCCGATATCAAACCCGGCAACGCACTTCCGCTTGTTAACATTCCGGTTGGTACCATTGTTCACAATGTTGAACTTTACCCCGGAAAAGGCGCTCAACTTGCTCGCAGCGCCGGTAATATGACACAACTTATGGCAAAAGAAAACGGTATGGCATTACTTCGTTTGCCTTCAGGCGAACTTCGTAACGTTCCCGAAACTTGTATGGCAACCGTAGGCAGTGTTTCAAATCCGGAGCACGCAAACGTTAACTACGGTAAAGCTGGTCGTAAGCGTCATATGGGTTGGCGTCCTACCGTTCGTGGTTCTGTCATGAACCCGAATGACCACCCCCACGGTGGTGGTGAAGGTAAGTCACCTATCGGCCGTCCCGGTCCTGTTACTCCTTGGGGTAAACCTACCCTCGGATATAAGACCAGACAGAAGAACAAGGCAAGCGATAAGTATATCGTAAGACGCCGTAATAAGTAATTGACGAAAGGAGAATTATAATGGGAAGAAGCGTTAAAAAAGGACCTTTTGTGCAACCCGTTTTGCTTAAAAGAGTCAAAGAAATGAACGAATCAGGCGAAAAGCGTGTGCTTAAAACCTGGAGCCGTTCTTCCACCATATTCCCCGATTTCGTCGGACATACCTTCGCGGTACATGACGGACGCAAACACGTTCCTGTATACGTTACGGAGGATATGGTAGGTCACAAACTCGGAGAATTTGCGCCGACAAGAACCTTTAAGGGTCACTCCGGCTCAAAGACAACCGGTTAATCGCTGAAAGGAGAGTAAAACATGGAAGCAAGGGCTACACTTAAATACGCCCGTATTTCACCACGTAAGGTGAAAATCGTTATGGATATCATCCGTAATGAGAATGCTGAAAAAGCAATGGCTATTCTCAAATTTACTCCTAAATCAGCGTGTGAGTATTTAGAAAAGTTATTGCATTCAGCAATGGCGAATGCACAGGAAAAGAATATGGATATGTCACGTCTTTATGTTGCAGAGTGCAACGTAGGCCCCGGACCTACTCTTAAGAGAATTCGTCCGAAAGACCACGGCAGAGCACACCGCATCTTAAAGAGAACAAGCCATATGACTATCGTTCTTAAAGAACGTGAAATCTGAGAAAGGGAGGTTAAATACTATGGGTCAAAAAGTTAATCCGCACGGACTTCGTGTAGGCATTATAAAAAACTGGGACTCTCGTTGGTTTGCTAACGATAAAGACTTCGGTGATACGTTAGTAGAGGATTATAACCTCCGTAAATACCTTAAAAAGACCCTTTATACTTGCGGTCTTGCAAAGGTTGAGATTGAACGTGACGAGAAGAGAATAAGATTGCATCTTCATTGTGCAAAACCCGGTGTTGTAATCGGTAAAAACGGCTCGGAGATTGAAAAACTCCGTGTTAAATGCCAGGAAATGCTCGGCAAACCGGTTATTATCAACATCGTTGAAGTTAAAAACCCCGATACCAATGCCCAGTTGGTTGCAGAGAATATTGCTCTTCAACTTGAAAAACGTACATCTTTCCGCAGAGCTATGAAACTTTGCATAGGAAGAGCAATGCGTGCAGGCGTTAAAGGTATCAAAACCAAATGCGGCGGCCGTTTAGGCGGTGCCGAAATCGCAAGAAGCGAAAGTTACCACGAGGGAACTATTCCGCTTCAGACCCTTCGTGCAGACATTGACTACGGTTTTGCTGAGGCTGATACAACCTACGGCAGAATAGGTGTTAAAGTTTGGATATACAAGGGCGAGGTTCTTGACCAGAACCGCAGGAAGAACAGACGTCAGGGAGGTGCTCGCTAATGTTAATGCCTAAACGTGTTAAATACCGTCGTGTGCAACGTGGTAGAATGAAAGGCGCTGCTTCACGTGGTATAACAGTTACCCATGGCGAGTACGGTCTTCAGGCTTTAGAGCCCGCATGGATAACTTCCAACCAAATCGAAGCTGCCCGTGTAGCGATGACTCGTTACATCAAACGTGGTGGTCAGGTTTGGATAAAGATATTCCCCGATAAGCCGATAACTCAAAAACCGCTCGGCACTCGTATGGGTTCCGGTAAAGGTGCTCCTGAGCGCTGGGTAGCCGTTGTTAAACCCGGCAGAGTTATGTTTGAGATTGGCGGCGTAAGCGAGGAACTCGCTCGTGAGGCTATGCGTCTTGCGGCGAACAAACTTCCTATTAAATGCAAGTTTATAACAAAAGAGATGGGTGGTGAGCAGTAATGAACGCAAAGGAAATCAGAGAAAACACACTTGAAGAATTAGAAAATAAGTTAGTTGACCTCAAAGACGAGCTTTATAAGCTTCGTTTCCAGCACGCCATTAACCAGCTCGACAACCCGATGCGCATTTCCGCTGTTAAGAAAGATATCGCTCGAGTTCAGACCGTTATCTGCGAAAAACAGGCTGAAAATGCTGCTAACGCTTGATAGGAGGTAGACGTTAATGGAAAGAAATCTTCGTAAAACAAGAGTAGGCAAGGTAGTTAGCGACAAAATGGATAAAACCGTTGTAGTTGCCATTGAAGATAACGTTAAACATCCGCTCTACAAGAAGATCATCAAAAACACAATCAAACTTAAGGCTCATGACGAGAATAATGAGTGCGGTATAGGCGACAGAGTTCTCATCATGGAAACGAGACCTCTCTCCAAGGATAAGAGATGGCGCGTTGCCGAAGTAATCGAAAAGGCTAAGTAGTCTTCAAAGGAGGAAACCACTGTGATACAACAACAGAGTTACCTCAAGGTTGCCGACAACACCGGTGCAAAAGAAATAATGTGCATTCGTGTTCTTGGAGGCTCCAAAAGGAGGTATGCCAACATCGGCGATGTTATCGTTGCTTCTGTTAAAAAAGCCACACCTAACGGTACGGTTAAAAAGGGTGACGTTGTAAAGGCTGTTGTGGTTCGTTCCGCAAAAGGTCTTCGCCGTAATGATGGCACTTATATAAGATTTGATGAAAATGCGGCTGTAATAATCCGTGAAGACAAAAGTCCGATCGGCACCCGTATTTTCGGGCCGGTAGCCCGTGAGTTGCGTGAAAAAGAATATACAAAAATTCTTTCTCTCGCACCCGAAGTACTTTAATGGGAGGTAATGGAAAATGAGTAAACTTCACATTAAAACCGGCGATACGGTCGTACTCCTTACCGGAGACGCTAAAGACCGTAACAAGAACGGTAAAGTTCTTGAGGTAAGTCCCAAAGAGGGAAAGGTTATCGTTGAGGGTATTAACAAGGTTAAGAAACACGTTAAACCCAAGAAAGCCGGAGACCCCTCGGGAATTATTGAAACAGAGAGTGCGGTATACGCTTGCAAAGTACAGCTCGTATGCCCCAAATGTAATAAGCCCACCCGTGTAGGTGTTAAAATCTATGAGGATGGCAAGAAAGACCGCTATTGTAAAAAATGCGGCGAGACTTTTTAAGAGATAAGGAGGACATGACAATATGTCAACGCTTGGAAACGAATACAAGAATTCGGTTGCTCCTGCATTGATGACCAAATTTGGCTATAAGAGCGTCATGCAGATTCCGAAGCTCGAAAAGGTCGTTATCAATGTAGGTTGCGGTGAGGCAAAAGAGAACTCAAAGGTTATCGACGCCGTTATCGCAGACCTTGGCAAGATCACCGGTCAAAAAGCCGTTGCTTGCCGTGCCAAGAAGTCAGTTGCTAACTTCAAACTCCGTGAGGGCGCACCGATCGGCGTAAAGGTAACACTTCGTGGCGAAAGAATGTACGAATTTATTGATCGTCTATTCAATACTGCGCTTCCGCGCGTTAGAGACTTCCGTGGAATTAACCCCAACTCTTTTGACGGTCGTGGCAACTATGCTATGGGTATTAAAGAGCAGCTTATCTTCCCGGAAATTGACTATGATAAGATCGATAAAGTACGCGGTATGGATATCATTATGGTAACCACCGCTAAAACAGACGAAGAAGCACGTGAGTTATTAACGCTTATGGGCGCTCCGTTCGCAAGATAAGGAGAAGGAATTATGGCTAAAACATCTATGAAAGTAAGACAGGCTCGTCCTGCCAAGTTTTCAACAAGACAGTATAACAGATGCAAAATCTGCGGCCGTCCCCATGCTTATCTTCGCAAGTACGGAATTTGCCGCATATGTTTCCGTGAACTCGCTTACAAAGGCGAGATCCCGGGCGTTAAGAAGGCAAGCTGGTAAGGCTTAAGGAGGTTTACGCTATGCAAATCACCGATACAATAGCCGATATGCTTACACGAATTCGTAATGCATCTTCGGCAAAACATGATTCGGTAGATGTACCTGCGTCAAAGGTAAAGAAGGCTATCGCTCAGATACTTCTTGACGAAGGATACATTCAAAGTTTTGAAGTCATTGATGACAACAAACAAGGCGTTATCCGTATTGTTCTTAAATACGGCGCCAACAAGGCACAGACCATAACCGGCATACGCCGCGTTTCAAAACCCGGTCTGCGTATTTACACAAACGTAGAGGATATGCCTAAGGTTATGAAAGGCCTCGGCATTGCAATTCTTTCTACCTCTAAGGGAATAATGACAGACAAGCAGGCTCGCAAAGCCAACGTAGGCGGCGAAGTTCTGGCTTATGTTTGGTAAGGAGGTAGCAAGAGATGTCAAGAATAGGCAAAATGCCGATAACCGTTCCGGCAGGAGTTGAGGTTAAAATTGACGGCAGCAAAGTTACCGTTAAAGGACCCAAAGGTGAACTTTCAAGAGAGTTCTCACCGGAATTAGGTATAAAATTAGAGGGTACCGAAATAATCGTTACCCGCCCTGATGACCAAAAAGAGCATCGTGCTTTACACGGACTCACCCGTTCACTCATCGCCAATATGGTTGTAGGTGTTACCGAAGGGTACAAAAAAGTTCTCGAGGTAAACGGTGTTGGTTACCGTGCTCAAAAGCAGGGCAAAGATTTGGTATTGAACCTTGGTTATTCACACCAGGTTGTAGTGCCGGAAATTGAAGGCATCAGCATTGAAGTACCGTCACCTAACAGTATTGTTATCACCGGTGCCGATAAGCAGGCCGTTGGACAATTTGCGGCAGATGTACGCAAGAAGCGTCCGCCCGAGCCGTATAAAGGCAAGGGTATTAAGTACGAAGGCGAGCATATCCGTCGTAAAGAGGGTAAAGCTGCCAAGGGTGCTAAATAGTAAAGGAGTGTATGATAAATGGTTAGCAGAACTAACAGCAATGCGGCAAGACTTAAACGTCATGCCCGTGTTCGCGCCAAGATCAGCGGTACTGCAGAGTGCCCCCGTCTTGATGTTTTTCGCTCCAACAGCAATATATATGCCCAAATTATTGACGACGTTAAGGGTGTAACGCTTGTAAGTGCCGCATCTAATGAAAAAGATTTCGGTGCAAACGGCGGTAATTGCGAAGGCGCCCGCAAGGTTGGACAGTTAATCGCTGAACGCGCTAAGGCGAAGAAGATTACCGAGGTTGTTTTTGACCGAGGCGGTTATCTTTACCATGGTCGTGTTAAGGAGCTCGCCGAAGGTGCCCGTGAGGGCGGCCTCAAGTTCTAAGAAGGAGGAATACTTTTGGCTACTAATATTGATGCATCAACTTTGGATTTACAGGAAAAAGTAGTTGCCATAAATCGTGTTTCAAAGACCGTTAAAGGCGGACGTATAATGAAGTTTTCGGCTTTGGTAGTCGTAGGTGACGGTAATGGTATCGTAGGCTACGGACTCGGAAAAGCAGGAGAAGTTCCGGATGCTATCCGTAAAGGTATTGAAGACGCAAAGAAAAATCTTATTAAGGTTTCTCTTAAAGGCACTACAATTCCCCACGAAATTATAGGAGAGTTCGGCGCAGGTCGTGTTCTTATGAAACCGGCTGCTCCCGGTACCGGCGTTATTGCCGGCGGTGCAGTTCGTGCGGTTGTTGAGACCGTTGGTATCAAAGATATCAGAACTAAGGCTCTCCGTTCAAACAATCCGTGCAATGTAGTTCGCGCAACTGTTGCGGGACTTGCCGCTCTTCGTGATGCCGAGCAGGTTGCTGCGGTACGCGGAAAAAGCGCGCAGGAAATCATAGGTTAAGGAGGAGCAGCACTATGGCAACAAAGAAAAAGGCTGCCGGCCTTACCGTAAAACTTGTTAAAAGCCCTATAGGTTCTAAACAAGATCAGATTGCCACCGTTGAAGCACTTGGTCTTCATAAGGTTGGCGATACCAAAACTCAGCCCGATAACGCCGCTACTCGTGGTAAGGTGCAGAAGGTTTCTCACCTTGTAAAGATTATCGAAGGCTAAGACGCAAACTGCAAAGCGATATGTATATATCGCTCCTAAATTAGCAAGGAGGTGCGAATATGAAATTGCACGAATTGTCACCGGTACCCGGCTCCACCCGTGAGTCAAAACGTATCGGAAGAGGTCACGGTTCCGGAAACGGAAAAACGGCAGGTAAAGGCCATAAAGGACAAAAAGCACGTGCCGGTCACGGTATGCGTCCCGGTTTTGAAGGTGGTCAGATGCCGCTTCAACGTCGTGTTCCTAAGCGTGGCTTCAATAACATTTTCGCAGAGCAGGTAATTGCTATCAACTTGTCAGCCCTTGAGGCATTTGATAATGACGCTATTGTTGATGCAGCGGCTCTTGCAGAAAAAGGAATTATTAAAAAACAGAACAGTACCGTAAAAGTACTTGGTAATGGTAAACTTACTAAAAAGCTTACTGTAAAACTCAATGCTTTTTCGGCCTCGGCGGCTAAGAAAATCGAAGAAGCCGGCGGAAAGGCAGAGGTGATCTGAGTATGTTCGGAACACTAAAAAATGCGTGGGCGGTAAAAGAGATCCGCAATAAGATTTTATTTACCGTATTCATCATTCTTATATTCCGTATAGGCTCGGTAATACCGGTACCTTATATTGACGTTTCCGCACTTCAACAGTCGGTTTCGAGCGGAAGCGCTAATGAGTTCTTCAGCTACTTGTCCGTTCTGACGGGCGGCGGTCTTGAATATGGCGCAATATTTGCCATGTCGGTAACACCGTACATCAACAGCTCGATTATTATTCAGCTTTTGTGTGTGGCTATCCCGGCGCTTGAACGTCTCTCCAAAGAGGGAGAAGAGGGTCAGAGGAAACTTGCTTCCATCACTCGTTTTGCAACGGTGATATTAGCGCTTATTCAAGGTACTGCATACTTCTTCTACCTTAAAGGAAGTAACTTCTTAAGCGTTTCAGGTAAAGGCGCTACCGTATTTGCGGCGTTTGTTATCATTCTCGCATTCACGGCTGGTTCCGCACTTGTAATGTGGCTTGGTGAACAGATAGACGTTAAAGGTATCGGAAACGGTATCTCCATACTCTTGTTTGCAGGTATTTTGTCACGTGGACCGCAGGCGTTTGCCGCAATGCTCCAGTATTGGCAAATGGGCAAGCAGGCATCGGTTATCGGCATAGTTCTTTTGTTCCTCGTAGTTATCGCATTTATTGTTTGGATGACTAATGCAGAGCGTAGAATACCGATACAGTATGCAAAGAGAGTTGTCGGCAACAAGATGTATGGCGGTCAAAACACCCATATTCCGATAAAGGTTAATATGGCGGGTGTTATGCCGATAATCTTTGCTTCATCTATTCTCATGCTTCCTACAATGATTTTAGGATTTATGAAGAATACCGAAACATCTTTCGGTCACTTCCTTCAGTTGTTCAGCACCAGAGGTGTGTTCTATGCGGTAATTTACTTCTTGCTTATTATCGCATTTGCCTACTTCTATTCAACAATACAGTTCAACCCCGTTGAGATGGCAAACAACCTTCGTAAAAACGGCGGTGCAATACCTGGTATTCGTCCCGGCAAACCCACTTCCGATTTTATTCAGAAGATTTTGTCAAGAATAACTCTTATGGGTGCAATATTCTTAAGTGTTGTCGCTATATTGCCGATAATACTCGGCTCTGTCGGCGGAATAAACATTTCTCTCGGCGGTACATCCATACTCATTATGGTTGGCGTTGCGCTTGAAATTGTTCAAAATCTTGAGTCTCAGATGATGATGCGTCATTATAAGGGATTCCTTGATTAAGGTGTAGGTTATGAACTTAATACTACTCGGTGCGCCCGGTGCCGGTAAAGGCACCATGGCGGCTGTTATAGCGAAAAAGTATGACATTCCCACCGTTTCGACGGGTAACATCATTCGTGCGGCGCTTAAAAGCGGCAGCGAGATGGGGAAAAAAGCAAAAGAATATACGGATAAAGGCGCACTCGTTCCCGATAGTATCGTTATTGATATTATCAAAGAACGTTTGGCGGAAAAGGACTGTAAAAACGGTTTTATACTTGACGGTTTTCCACGCACCATAGTTCAGGCGAAAGCCCTTGACGATATGGGTGTGAAAATCGACGCAGCGCTGCTTCTCGACGCCTCAGACGAACTCATTATTGAGCGTATGTCGGGTAGAAGAGTTTGTGAAAAGTGCGGTGCAAGTTATCATATTGTAACTATAAAACCGAAACGTGAAAACGTGTGCGACGTTTGCGGCGGCGCCCTTGTTACAAGGGATGACGACAAACCGGAAACGGTTAAAAGCAGACTTGCCGTTTATCACGAACAGTCCGAGCCGCTTGTAGATTACTACAAGGCGCAAAATAAACTATTAAAAGCAGAAGTTGATAATAACTATGAGCATACAGCTAAAGTTGTTATTGACACGCTTTCGGAGATTTGATTTATGATAGTCCTGAAAACCGGTCGTGAACTGAAAATAATGCGTGAAGCATGTCGCATATCGGCCGGTGCGTTAAAAATAGCAGGTGAAGCGGTAGAACCGGGGGTAACAACCGCCGAAATAGACGAGATAGCCGAAAAGTATATACTTAAAGAAGGCGGAGTTCCCAACTTCAAGAATTACCAAGGCTATCCGGCAACCGCTTGTATATCTATCAACAACGAGGTTATTCACGGAATACCGAGTAAACGGCGTGTTATTAAAGCGGGGGATATTGTTTCAATAGACCTCGGAGCAAAATTTGACGGCTATAACGGCGATAATGCCGCAACATTTGCCTGCGGTGAAATATCCGATGAGGCAAAGCGGCTGATAGACACCACACGTGAAAGCCTGTATAAAGGCATAGCGGCGGCGGTTGTCGGCGGCAGAATCGGCGATATAGGTCACGCCGTTCAGACCTATGCTGAAGAGAGGGGATTTTCCGTTGTTCGTGAGTTTGTCGGACACGGAGTAGGAACCGAACTTCACGAGTCACCCGAAGTGCCGAACTTCGGTACTAAGGGTAGAGGTATCCGCCTCATGCCGGGTATGACTATTGCAATTGAGCCGATGATTAACAGCGGCAAACAAAACGTAAAAATCATGCCTGACGGATGGACAGTTTTGACAACCGACGGCTCCCTTTCGGCACATTTTGAGCATACAATAGCCATTACGCCCGACGGACCGCAAATACTTACAAAGGTATAGCGGTATGATAGGGCAGGTAGTGTGTTCGGCTAAAGGGCGGGACCGCGGTGAACTTTTGGTTGTTGTAGGATTTAACGGCGCTTTTCCGCTTGTGTGCAACGGAAAAGACCGAAGGAAAGAAAAACCCAAACAAAAAAATCCTAAACATCTGAAGTTTACCGACGCATTTCTAACGTCAAAACAGCTAAACAGTAACAGTTCTATTCGCAAGGCGCTAAACGCCTTGTCGGCAAAGCCTACTGATATGGAGGAAAACAAATGTCAAAATCAGATATGATTGAGATTGAAGGCACCGTTGTTGAAGCAATGCCCAACGCAGTATTCAAGGTAGAAATCCAAGGAGGACACCAAATACTCGCCCATATTTCCGGCAAACTTCGTATGAACTTTATACGTATTCTTCCCGGTGATAAGGTAACGGTTGAGATGTCCCCGTACGATTTATCTAAAGGACGTATAACCTGGCGTTCCAAATAGATAAACTAAAACATTTAACTGTTGTCGATTTTTCGACACAAATAATTTAGGAGGTATAATCCAAATGAAAGTCAGACCTTCTGTAAAAAAGATTTGCGAAAAATGCAAAATCATTAAGCGCAAGGGTAAAGTAATGGTTATCTGTGAAAACCCGAAGCATAAGCAGCGCCAGGGTTAACCTGCGCACTAAAAAATATGGAGGTGCTTTGATAAATGGCACGTATTGCTGGTGTTGACCTTCCGAACGAGAAACGTGTAGAAATCGGTCTTACCTATATCTTCGGAATCGGTCTTACAACATCAAAAAAGATTCTTGCCGATACCGGTATCAACCCCGATGTTCGTGTAAAGGATCTTACTGAGGAAGATATTTCAAAACTTCGTGAGTACATTGACCACAACCTTCAGGTTGAGGGTGACCGTCGTCGTACAGTTGCTTTGGATATCAAAAGACTTATTGAAATCGGTAGCTATCGCGGTGTTCGTCATCGTAAAGGTTTGCCTGTTCGTGGTCAGCGTTCCAAAACAAATGCTCGTACCCGCAAAGGCCCCAAGAGAACGATAGCAAACAAGAAAAAGTAAGTAGGAGGAAGAACTAATGGCAACTGCTAAGAAAACGACAGGTGTTAGACGCCGTCGTGAAAAGAAGAATATTGAACGCGGTGCCGCGCACATTCAGTCAACCTTCAACAACACAATAGTAACCATAACCGATACACAGGGTAACGCTCTTTCATGGGCAAGTGCCGGCGAACTCGGTTTCCGTGGTTCTAAAAAGTCTACTCCTTTTGCAGCTCAGTCTGCCGCTGAAAAAGCAGCAAAAGCCGCTATGGAGCATGGTCTTAAAACCGTTGAAGTTTATGTAAAAGGACCGGGTGCCGGTCGAGAGGCTGCTATACGCGCATTACAGTCAGCCGGTCTTGAAGTAACAATGATTAAAGATGTTACTCCTATTCCGCACAATGGCTGCCGTCCTCCCAAGAGAAGACGCGTTTAATAATTTACTTATAATTTTTGGAGGTGTAACTGATGGCAAGATATACCGGTGCAGTATGCAGACTTTGCCGTAGAGAAGGTCAAAAACTTTTCTTAAAGGGTGAAAGATGCTACTCCGATAAATGTTCCATCGCTAATCGTGGATATGCTCCCGGTCAACATGGCCAGGGTAGAAAGAAGCTTTCCGAGTACGGATTACAGCTTCGTGCTAAGCAGACCGCAAGACGTTTTTATGGCGTTCAGGAAAATCAATTCCATCATTATTTTGAAGTTGCGGAAAGAAAACAGGGTATTACCGGTGATAACTTACTCCGCATCCTCGAGAGCCGTCTTGATAACATTGTATACAGAGCAGGCTTTGCAAACAGCCGTGCTGAAGCAAGACAGCTTGTAGGTCACGGCCATTTTGAAGTAAACGGCAGCCGTGTAGACATCGCTTCATATCTTTTGAAAGCGGGCGATACCGTTGCAGTTTGTGAAAAATCACGTGGTCTTGACAAGATGAAGAGCATAGTAGAGGCTAACGGCGCACGTCCCACTCCCGAGTGGATGACCGTTGACCACGACGCTATGACCGTTAAGGTTGAAAATCTTCCGACCCGTGAACAAATTGAGGCCCCGGTTGATGAACAACTTATCGTCGAGTTCTATTCAAAATAATTAGATTTTTCTATGTTTTTCGCTTTATCCCTTGCCGCACTAAAAAGGGATATTGCGGTAATAAAAAAATGTGCGGAGAAACGGAGTTTTAGGTGATAGAAATTGAAAAGCCCAGAATAGAGACTTTGGAACTCACCGAAGACGGTACCTATGGTAAATTCGTCATGGAACCGCTTGAGCGTGGCTATGCTACAACTCTCGGAAACAGTATGAGAAGAGTTCTTCTTTCAATACTTCCCGGTGTTGCTATAACCGACGTTAAAATTGACGGTGTTTTACATGAGTTTTCTACCATTGACGGCGTAAGAGAAGACGTTACCGAAATAGTTCTTAACCTTAAAGGACTAATTGCGAAACTTCATTCCGATACTTCTAAAAAGATATACGTTGAAGCGGAAGGACCTTGTGTTGTTACCGCTGCGGATATCAAAGCCGATTCCGAGGTTGAAATATTAAACCCCGAAATGTATATAGCAACTCTTGACGAGGGCGCAAGACTCAATATGGAGATGACCCTTGATAAAGGCAGAGGCTATGTACCCGCTGAACAGAATAAGGGTAGCGAAACGGTTATCGGTGTTATTCCGATGGACTCAATTTTCACCCCCGTTCTGAAAGCAAACTTTACCGTAGATAACACCCGTGTTGGTAACGTTGTTGATAAAAACAAACTTACCCTTGAGGTTTGGACCGATGGTTCAATTTCCGCTAACGAGGCTGTTTCTCTTTCGGCTAAAGTACTTATTGAACACTTTGAGATATTCCTTAACCTTACCGAAGGCGCCGCTTCCAAGCCGAGCATTATGGCTGAAAAGAGCGAAAACACCAAGGAAAAGGTACTTGACCTTACCATTGATGAACTTGACCTTTCGGTTAGAAGTTATAACTGCCTTAAACGTGCTAAGATTAACACGGTTGAGGAACTCCTTGAAAAGACTGAGGAGGATATGATGAAGGTAAGGAATATGGGAAGAAAGTCATTGGAAGAGGTTATAAACAAACTTGCTTCCTTTGGATTTAGTCTCAAAAAGAACGATGATTAAAGGAGTGAACATATATGCCGGGAACTCGTAAACTTGGCAGAACCAGTGCGCAAAGAACAGCAATGCTTCGCGCCATGGTAACTTACTTGCTTGAAAACGGCAAAATCGAAACAACCGTTACAAGAGCAAAAGAAGTTCGCGCTATGACTGAAAAATATATTACTATCGCTAAGGATAACACCCTTTCAGCAAAGCGTCAGGCAATGTCCTTTATCACTAAAGAAGCAGTAGTAGTTAAACTCTTTAACGAAATCGCTCCTAAGTATAAAGAGCAAAACGGCGGTTATACCCGTATTGTAAAAACAGGTCCCCGTCGTGGTGACGCCGCAGAAATGGCTATTATCGAACTTGTATAATAGTAATATCTTTTAGTGCTCACATTTTCAAAAACATATCGTGACTGAGGGTTGTTGCACCCTTCGGTGTGTTTATCCGTAAATATTACGGGAAGATTTGTGCACTAAAACAGATATCAGATGTCAGATATCAGACGTCAGATGATTATAATATAATAAAGCGTTTACCATTTGGTAAACGCTTTATTTTTTTACAAAGTTAGGCGATTTGAGTGATTGTAAGGTGTGCGGAAACGGGGCGAAAACCTCCTGCAAACAGGGTGACGCCCTCGATATCCGGTGATGTTATATCATTTTTTCTCATCAATATGCTCTATAGCATAGGTCAAGCATTGGTTAATGAATTCGTTGCGGCTAAGGTTGTATTTCACAGCGAATTTATCAATATTTGATAATAATTTTTCGGGAAGTCGTATTGATATTACCTCTTTATCGGTTTTTTTAGGAATAAACGAATCCATAATCAAATCACCTCTTGACATTATTGTATTCTATATGATATATTATTACTATATTCAAAATATAATATTAAAAAAAGAATACAAAAGAGGGGATTTTATGTTTACAAATATAGGGAATAAAATTAAAGTATTAGCAGAGGTGTTTTGCTGGATAGGAATAAGTGCAAGTTTAATTGTTGGATTTGTATTGATTGGAACGAACGATGCTCTTATTGGAATTGGACTAGGAGTAATGGTTATAGGTTCATTGCTGTCATGGATAAGTTCATTTGCCCTTTACGGATTTGGTGAACTTATCGACCAGATGCAGGAAATAAACTCAAAATTGTCAGGAGAACCAAATAATTATTCTGGTACTAATTCAAAAAGAATAAATCCAACTGTAGGTAAAGAAGAAAAGCATTATAAATCTGAAAAAGGAACTTGTGAACTTTGCGAAAAGCAGGATGTTGATGTAATAAAATGTAAAATTGTCGATAGTTTAGGTACACGATACAGAAAAATATGCCCCGATTGCATGAAAAGCAAAAATGCAACACCAACAGATTATTGATTATATGAAACGATATTGTTAAAAAAGCCGTGCTTATAAAGCACGGCTTTTTTTGTTTTGTTTTGTTTTGCCTTTGGCAAAACACTTCTTATCTGATGTCTGATATCTGTTATCTGTCATCTGAATTGATATTTTTTATAAAACATCAATTCTTAAGGCTTTGCATTGGCGCCGGGATTTTGCCCGCACGGTATATAAACTCTTTTGGTGAAGATTTCAGGTTTATATCCATAATAGGCGCCTCGCCAAGCAAACCGCCAAAGGTGAGCATTTCTCCGGCTTTTTTGTTTATGGCGGGGATAAGACGGCAGGCGGTGGTTTTACTGTTCACCATACCTATTGCCGCTTCGTCGGCTATAATTGCCGAAATGGTTTCAGGCGGTGTGTCGCCGGGGATTGCTATCATATCAAGACCCACAGAGCAAACGGCGGTCATAGCCTCTAATTTTGAAAGAGAGAGGTCACCCGATATTGCCGACTCTATCATACCGGCGTCTTCTGACACGGGGATAAAGGCACCTGATAGTCCGCCGACTGAGGAGGACGCCATAACACCGCCTTTTTTAACGGCGTCGTTTAAGAGCGCCAAAGCGGCGGTGGTGCCGTGAGTTCCGCAGTGTTCAAGTCCCATTTCTTCAAGTATTCTTGCCACCGAGTCGCCTACGGCAGGTGTCGGGGCGAGGGAGAGGTCAACTATACCAAACGGAACGCCGAGTCTCCTTGAAGCTTCAACGCCGACAAGTTGTCCCATACGGGTAATCTTAAAGGCGGTGCGTTTTATTGTTTCCGCCACATCACCTAAATCACCCTTGCATTTTTTGAGTGCGCTATGAACGGCGCCCGGTCCTGATACGCCGACGTGGACGCAACAGTCAGGCTCGCCTATACCGTGGAAAGCGCCTGCCATAAAGGGATTATCCTCAGGGGCGTTACAAAATACAACAAGTTTTGCCGCACCTATTGAATCTCTATTAGCCGTAATCTCGGCGGATTTTTTTACTATCTCGCCCATTATTTTTACGGCGTCCATATTTATACCGGACTTTGTAGAGCCTATATTTACGGAAGAGCAAACGTTATTTGTAACCGACAGCGCTTCGGGAATTGAGTTTATCAGTTCCAAATCGCCGGCGGAAAAGCCCTTATGCACAAGGGCGGAATATCCGCCTATAAAGTTGACACCGGTGGTATCAGCAGCCTTTTGAAGCGTTTTGGCGTATTTTACGGGGTCACCGCCCGAAGAGGCAACAAGCATTGCAATAGGGGTTACCGAAATACGTTTGTTTATAATCGGAATACCGTATTCGTTTTCAATATCCTCACCCGTTTTTACAAGATTTTTTGCAAGACGGGTGATTTTTTCATATACCTTACGGCAGGAAGCGTCTATATCGCTATCCGCACAGTCAAGCAGGGAAATACCCATTGTAACGGTGCGAATATCGAGATTTTCCTGCTCTATCATATTAACCGTTTCAAGAACGTCTTTGATGTTAAGCATTAGAAAATCTCCTTATATGCGGTGCATTGAATTGAAAATATCTTCGTGCATAACACGGATATCAAGTCCCATTTTTTCGCCGACGGTTTTCATCTGTTCCTTAAAAGAAGCTAAAGTACAGGTCATTTTTTCTACGTCGGTCATCATAACCATTACGAACAAATCCTGCATAATCGACTGCGAAATGTCAATTATATTAACCTTGTTTTTTTGACAAACGGCGGAAACTTCGGCAGTAATGCCTACCGTATCGTTACCTATTACCGATATTATTGTCTTTTTCATACTGTTCCCTCACATCGCTGAATTCTTCTTCTCTTTGTTTTGAAAGAGCAAAACTAAACACCCGTTCCATATCGGCGGAAAGAAGCGCACCGGCTAAGGCGGCTATTCCCGAGATCCAAAACGGCATATATCTGAAACCACCTATAATCATTATCACGCCTGCCGCAAGACAGGAAACAGCAATAACTTTAAGGTGTCTTATATTGGCGTCGCCAAATACAAGACCTTTTTTGAGATTTACAAGAAGTCCTCTAATCGAATAAAGGAAAGCGGCGGCAAAGGGCACGCAAGGATAAAAAACAATCATAATTGCAGTAGCGAGAGCCGGGTCCTTATGTCGCTTTTCAACAAACCACTGTACCAAAAAAGGAAAAAAGATGGTGATTAAAACCATTATTGCTATAGCCACGTAAACGAGGCATAAGGTTATTTTTACCGAGGCTTTATAATCTTTCAAAGCGATACCTCCATAAAATTATTCTTTATAAATTATACAATAAAGCGTTAAAAAAAGCAACAGGGAACTGAAAAGGATATAGTCGGTGAAAGTCGCAAAGGCATATATTAAACTGCTTTTAGTCTTAAAACTTTGTGCACAAAAGAAGATATCTTAATGTTTTTAAGACAAAAGGGAGGGAAACCGTGGAAACGCAAGACGTACTTTGCGCATCGGTTAAGGCTCTTATGTCGGAAAAATTGCCGAGTGATCGCATAGCGGAACTAAAAGCGGAGGGCTTTAAGTTAAAGAAACCTACGAGAAGCGCCGCTATCGCCGTGGCCCTTTATAAAAAGGCGGAAAACGGCGACCTTACGGCGCTAAAACAGATACGTGAGTTGCTTTCACTCTCGCAAAATACCGACACGGATAAAACGGTGGTGATTGTAGACGATATCGGAGAAAAGACTGAGTAAAATAGTCGGCAAAGGGTATGACGACTTTTGGAACAATAAGTCGAGATACCGTGTGCTTATGGGTGGTAAAGGCTCAAAAAAGAGTACCACAACGGCGCTTAATATGATTTATCGTCTGCTCAAGTACAAAAACAGCAATTTGCTGGTTGTCAGAGCGTATATGAACACCCATAGGGACAGTACCTTTGCTCAACTTTTGTGGGCGCAGGAAATGCTCGGGGTATCGGATCTTTTCAAAAACACCGTTTCTCCTATGGAAATAACCCTTAAAAATACGGGTCAAAAAATAATTTTTCGTGGTTTTGACGATGTTATGAAACTCGCATCTGCCACAGTGCCTAAAGGCAGTCTTAACTTTGTTTGGATAGAGGAGGCATTTGAACTCGCAAGAGAAGAGGATTTTGACACCTTAGACCTTTCGGTGCCAAGAGGCAAAACAGACGGAAATCTTTTTAAGCAAACCACCCTCACATTTAATCCTTGGAGTGAAAGTCATTGGCTTAAAAAAAGATTTTTCGATACTAAGCGAAATAATGTTTCGGTGTATAAAACCAACTATCTTATAAACGAGTTTTTAGACCCTACCGATTTAGCCGTTTTTGAAAAAATGAAAACGGAAAACAGACGAAGATATGAGGTTGCGGGACTAGGGCATTGGGGAATAATAGGCGGACTTGTTTTTGAAAACTGGGAAGAAAAGGAGTTTGTTGTACCTGATAACGAGGAGCACTTATATAAGAATTATTTCGGTCTTGATTACGGCTACACAAACGACCCCACCGCCTTTGTCGCTTTTCGTGCAAGTTATGAAAAGAAGATAATATATGTTTTTGACGAGTTTTATAAAAAGAAAATGTTAAACAGCGAAATCGCAAACGAAATTATCAGGAGAGGCTACAAAAAAGAAAGAATACGAGCCGACTGTGCCGAGCCGAAATCAAACGATGAGTTAAAACGGCTCGGTATTGTGAGAATTGCCCCGTCGCTAAAGGGCAGGGACAGTATCTTAAGCGGAATAGCGAAACTGAACGAATACAAAATATATGTTCATCCGTCCTGCAAAAATATGATAAACGAACTTTCAAGTTATGTTTATGATGAGAAGGTGAGAGAGAACGGGTACATAATGCCGAAGGACAGCAACAACCACCTATGCGATGCATTAAGGTACGCCGTTTGTGACGTTGCACCGAGCAGAGATAATATAATACGGCAAAAAAGCAACTATTCCGAAACCATATTAAAAGGAGGTCCGGCAGGTTGACAGGTGCATTGCTTCAGATATCGTCAGCGGTGATTTTTGCAATAGGGTTTTATTTGGGAACTATTTTCCCTGTTAAAGACAAAACGCAAAGCCACCGCAAAACAAAAACCGCAAACGGCGCCGTTATATTCGATAAGGACTACCAGACCCTGTTAGAGTATGACGGTACCGGAAATATTAAGGAGAATAATGATGGAAGAAAACAATCTTGAATTATTAAAAGAAAATGGCGAAACCTTAGCCGACAAAACAGAAAAAGAAAATAAAGAAACGCCCAAAATTGAAGTGAAGTTCAACAAAGAAATAAGAGAACTCACAACAGAAGAAGCGACAAACTTAGCGCAAATGGGGCTAAAGTATGAGCAGATAGAAAACGATTTTTTAAGGCTTAAAACTTTGGCTAAAAACTCGGGAAAGAGTGTGGATGAATATCTAAAATCCATAGAAAACGAAACTAAAGAAAACCACCGAAAAGAAATTATTGAGCAGTCGGGAGGGAATAAACAACTTGCCGACTATGTATTATCTCTTGAAGATAATGCGCCCGACAATGATTTTGAAGAGTTAAGACTAATGTTCCCCGATATAAAGGAAAAAGAGGAATTACCGAAAGAGGTAATAGAATACTCAGACAACAGGGGAAAGAACCTGCTTGACAGTTTTTTGCGCTATTTGTACGAAAACAAAAGAAAAGAAAATGAAAACAACAAAAGAATAAAAGCGGTTGACTTTGGAGGTATAGGCTCGCTTAAAACAGGGTCGTCCTCAAATAACACCGCTTCAAAGAACGAATTTATAAAAGGAATATGGAATAAATAAAGGAGAAAAGAAAATGGCTATTAACTCTATTGAAAATGCAGTTGCTTATTCAAACGAACTTGACCGCCTCTTTACCCAAAAGAGCGCAACCGGCTTTTTTGCCGACAACGCTTTGCGCACAAAGTTTGTAGGCGCAAAGACCGTAATAATACCGAACGTTGATTTTGCGGGACTTGCCGACTATAACCGTGATAACGGTTTTTCACGTGGTGCAGTAACTGTTTCTAACAGTTCCTATACAATGCAAATGGACAGAGCACGTTCTTTGCAAATTGACAGGGAAGATATGGACGAAAGCGGTATTGCCGGTCTTGCCGGAAAAATACTCGGCGAATACGTTCGCACAAAGGTTATCCCCGAGTGTGACGCTTATGTTCTTTCAAAACTTGCCCGTATTTCGCACGAGCGAGCAAATACAGTTTGCGGAGACATAAAAAAGCCTTATGAAACCCTTTGTGAACTGATAAACAACGTCAGAAACAACGTAGGTTTTGATGAGGAACTTGTGGCTTTTGTAGACTCAAAAGTATACGCCGCACTCGAAAACTCTCCCGAGATTTCCCGTGTGATAACCGTTTCCGACTTTGCTCAGGGTGATATAAACCTCACTGTAAAGAGCATCAACGGCGTAGCGCTTATCCCGGTTGTAAGCGAGAGAATGAAGACCGAGTATGACTTTTTGGATACTGCCGCAGGCGGTTTCAAACCAAAGGCAAATGCAAACAGTATTCTTATGCTTGTTTGTCCGAAAAGCGGCGCACATCTCGTTAAAAAGACCGAGCAGTTAAGAGTTTTCACTCCCGAGCAGAATATCGATGCCGACGCTTATAAGTTTGACTATCGTATTTATTACGACGTATTTGTTAAACAAAGCGGACTTGACGCCATCTGGTCTTGGCTCACCCCTGAAATCATTGTCAGCGAGGAACCCGGCGATATTACCACAACATACGGTAATATAGGTGAAACGGTATATATAACCGCTTCTTCTACAGGCACTCTTGCTTACCAGTGGTTTACCTGTGACGATAAACAGGGACACGGCGCCGTTAAGATTTCGGGTGCTACCGAGAGCGATTATGTTCTGCCCGATGACCTTGAAACCGGCGAGTATTACTTCTTTGTAAAGGTATATGTTGATGGCGTAGAAGCGCTTGTTTCAGACGTATGCAAAGTAACGGTAGAATAATACTTAACACCTAAAATTAAGGAAAAAGGAGGGGAAACCCTCCCTTTTCCCGAAAGGAGTAGGATATGAACACCATTCCAAATACAATATATAACGAGTACAAAGCGGCAAGAGATTTTAAGGACAGTATAGGGGATAAAGGTATATATGAGCAAAGCCGTATAAACGAGCGCTTCTACAGAGGCGACCAGTGGTACGGCGTGAACACATCAGGTGACAAGCCACTTGTCAGACATAACGTAATAAAGCGAATAGCCGACTTTAAGTTATCAAGAATAATGTCCGACGAAACGCCCATAAAATACTTTGTCGACAATATAGCATACCTTGAAAACGACCGCAAAAACATAACCGCACTCAAAGACGAAATTATAAAATCGGGCAAAGCGGCGCTCGGTGAAAAACCTGACAATGCGGAAATGAACCTTATAGCAAAAGCGCTTTCTAAAAACCGTGAACTTTGCGCCGAAAGACTCGGTTTCAAAAATCTTTGCGCCAAAGCCCTTCGTGATGCCTACGTCACAGGAACGGGAATACTCTACACCTTTTGGGACCAAAAGGCGAGAGGCGGCACGGGAGATATCGGGTGTGAAGTGTTGTCGGTAAACGACGTGTTTTTTTCCGACCCGCACGAAAAGGATATAGAAAAGCAAAAATATATCATCATAACGGGTGTTTACGATACCGACAGGGTACTTAGAGAGGCAAAACAGTTTGAAAAAACGGTTGACGAAAAAAGTATTATTAAAGACAGCGTCGGCGGTAAAGTATTAACCTTTACAAAACTATATAAAGAGTATACAAAAAGCGGCGAAGAGATAGTGATGTGTGTAAAAAGCACCGAAAGCGCCGTTATAAGACCCCCTTTCAGAACATTTTTGAGCAAATATCCGATAAATGTTTTTTGCTTTGAAGAGAGGGATGACTGCGTATACGGCGATAGCGAAGTGACCTATCTTATCCCTAACCAAATAGCGATAAACCGTATGATTACGGCAAACGTTTGGTCAAGTATGAGTACCGGCATACCGATTATGGTGGTAAACGGTGACTCGGTCACTTCCGAGATAACCAACGACCCCGGTCAAATCATAAAGGTATACGGCACAAACGAAGACGTGAAAGGTGCGGTCAACTTTATTTCTCCGCCTGATTATTCAAAAGATTTTTGTGAGAATATAAACAATCTTATTCAAAACACCCTCACCCAAAGCGGCGCCACAGCGGCGGTGCTCGGCGACGAAATACTAAACAACGCAACGGCGCTTTCATACCTTAGAGGCAGCGCCTTTATGTCCCTTGATATTATAAAAGAGAGATTTTTGGCTTTCAGAAAAAACGTTGCTACTATTTGGGCGGATTTTTTCATAAACTGTTATGGAGAACGTCCGCTAAAAATGAAAGAGGGAGAAAACGTTTACTACATCCCATTTTCAAGTTCACGTTATGATACGGTTGTGTTGACGGTGGAAACCGAGACCGATACCGAAACAAAAGAAGAGGAGGAAAAATAATGAGAGGAAACGAAATACTGAAAAGCGCTCTTGTACTGCTTGATACGTCGGGTATGGAAAGCGGCATAAAGGAAAGTATTCCGAATATCGCTCTCGGTGCCATTAACGATATTGGTTCCGACCTTTTCGGTGATTTCAAAGCAGAGCGCTTGTTTGACGAAATACCCCTTAAAAAGAGCGAACTCTCCGCCTTTGTTTACGGGGTTGCTATGGTTTTGTCCGCCGCTTTCGGACTAGTTGAGAAAAACAGGTATTTGACCGAGTGTTACAACAAGAGAAGAGCCGCTATCAAATGCAAAATCGAAAGGGTTAAAAACAGGGTGCCCTTTGTACTGGGAGAAACGGTATGAAGTGGGAAAGTATAAAAAAAGAGAACACAAAAACCTTTTTGCAAAGTGATTTTTCGGGCGGAATAGGGGAGGCTTTTAACAATAAAAACAATTATAAGACAAGCGAAAACCTTATTTCAAAAGAAAACTCACTTGTTACAAGAAAAGCTTTAAGAGTTTGCGAAAACTTTTCCACACGAAATAAAGTCGGCGGAAATATGCCCTTTAGAATAACCGAAACGGTTTATTTTGTCGACGGGCTTAAATATAACGTCGGCTATCACTCCTCGGTTGAAGACGGTAACCACAACAAAATATGCACCTATCTGATATCCTCCGGCGATAATATTTTGAACACCGGAGATATTGTAAAATCCCTTGACGAAAAGCACCAGGAAGATACCGATTACACACCTGTTTCGTCGGTGTTCTTTACCGGAACAAAAACACTGGGGCTTGGTATATACGCCTTTGTAGGATATACGACAAATACCGGAAGAAAGGTTTATGCCGTTTTTGAGGCAACCGGTACAACAAACGAGGCGTGGCACGAGTTTGCAGAGGATGAACTGTATATTCCCACCTTGCTTATAAACGGCAGAGGAGAAAATTATCTTGAGTCGGAGAGGTATTATAATAGAACGACAAAAGAACCCTCCTCACCGGAAAAGGTCAATATGATTTGCCCTTATGTAAAGTGTTATTTCAGTGCGGATAGTTTTTCAAGTTATTTTGAAATGCCTTTCTCATATTATGATTTTGTCCCCGCAAACATCAAGGTATATATTTCATACGATGAAGTGTTGAACTTTGATTTTACCAAAATAGGTCCGGTAAGCGTTACAAGCAGAGGAAGAACTTATACTGCGATTTTCAACGAAATATCAGGCTCGATTTCCTTTGTAAAAGACGACAAACCGAGCCCCATACTCTATACGCAGGTTTATCCCGAAAACAATATAGTTGTGACCGCAGTAAAACGAGACCTTATCGACCCGGACCCGATACTCAGTTGCAAACACGTTGTTTCTTTTAACTCAAGATTATATTTTTACGGAACCGATCTTAAACCGAATTGTGTTTTCTCTAGCAAGGTGACAAATCCGCTCTACTTCCCCGAGAGTATGAAAACTCTTGTCGGTTCGGACACCGAGGCTATAAAAGGCTCCGGGTATCAAAACAACAAACTGATAATCTTCAAAGAGGGCGAAACCTACAAGGTCAACACAACAAATGCATATAACGAGGTTGATTTTTTCTCGCCCGAGAAAAACGTTCGTTTCAAAACCGAAAATCTTTGGAACGAAAGTATAAGCACTAAAACAGGCGCTTTAAGCGGAGATACCGTAGCGTCCAGCACGGGACAACTTGTTTGGATGGGTAACGATAAAAAGATATATACACTTGAAGCGACAACCTACGGAAGCGAAAAGAATATATTTACCATTTCAGAAAAGGTAGACCATTTGATTAAAAAAGCGCTTAGCGGCGGAAAAAAGCCCTACGCTACAGTGAGGGACGGATACTACTACCTGTTTTGCGGAGAGTATGTATTTGTTGCCGACTGTCATATAACAAATATGGGCTATGCTACAAGATACGGCGCTAAAAATATGAACTCGGTATCTTGGTATGTATGGCGACTCCCCATAGATAAAATAAGCGGCGTCAAAAACATTGAAGAGATAATGATTTGCACCGAAAATGAGACCGATAAAACTCCATGTTTGTTTCATTTTACGGAAGATAAGTGCGATAGGATTTTTGACTCTAATAACAACCCCGCCGAAAAAGAGATAGAGACCTATTTTGAAACTCATACGCATAACCTTTCAGACACAAAGAGTATTTTGTCGCAAATTAAACTAAATCTCACGTCGGATTTGCTTGACGTATATGTTCAAATAGACAATAAAATCTTCAAAAAACATATACATAACGTCAAAGACACATTAAGAATAAATCCGCCTCTTACACCGGACGGATTTGACAACATAAAAATTGCCCTTAAATCAAAAGGTGATTTTTGCCTTAAAAAAATAAGTATAAATCATAAAGCGGTGGTATAAATTGAAAAGAATAATCATAGGTTTGGTCATTTTGTCAGTTCTTTTTTGCGGTTGCGGTAAGAGTGACAAATCGGAACCGCAAAAAGTGCGACAAAACACCTATCTTAACGGGGTTTGGATATCATATATAGAACTTGATAAAATGGTGAGTTCAGGCAATTTTTACGGCGAGTTTTCAAACGTGGTTTCAAACTGTATGGATTTTGGCATAACCGATATTTTTTTACATACAGTACCTTTTTGTGACGCAATATATAATTCCGAAATCTACGGTAAAAGGTATGATACGTCGGAAGATATTTTGAAAACCGCAATAGATATTTGTCACGCAAAATCCATAAGGTTACACGCCTGGATAAATCCTTACAGAGTCAAAACCGGAACAAACGATACGGCCCTTCTTAAAGAGGACAGCCCGGCATATAAATGGTTAAACGACGAAAAAGAAACAAACGATATAAATGTTTTATTGACCGACGGCGGTATCTACTTAAACCCTGCAAGTAACGACACAAGACTTATGGTTATAAACGGGATAAGAGAACTATGTTTAGGTTATCAAATAGACGGTATCCACTTTGACGATTATTTTTATCCCACCACCGATGAAACCTTTGATGAAAAATCCTATGATTTATATAAAAGCGCAACCGAGTATCCGTTGTCCCTTGCCGATTTTCGCCGTGCTAACGTAAACGCCCTTGTAAGCAGTGCCTATACGGCGATAAAGTTTATAAATAAAGATATAATATTCAGCGTTTCTCCTGCCGCCGATAAACAAAAAAACTACGAAACCCTTTACGCCGATATTGACCTTTGGTGCAGGGAAAACTGCGTTGATTATATAATCCCTCAACTTTATTTCGGTTTTTCGTACATAGATAAAAGGTTTTGCTTTGAGAATATTCTGAACGAGTGGAAAACTCTTGCGACAAAAGACGTAAAACTTGTTGTAGGTCTTGGAGTTTATAAAATATTTACACCCACAAAGGCGGACGGGGACGAATGGCAAACACGTGACGACGTCCTGAAAAAACAAACCGCCATATGTCTTGCGGATGAAAAGGTGAGCGGTCAGGTTTTTTATTCCTATTCGTCACTTTTTTCATCGGATGAAAGATTAAAGAAAATACGTGATAATATAAAAAAAGAGCTTAAAGCCGAAAAATAAAATTATCCTGCTGTCAGGCTTTAAGCAAAAAAAGAAACGGACTGAAGTATTCTTCAGTCCGTTTTGGCTTATAAACTTAAAATTACTTAAGTTCAACAGTTGCGCCAACTTCTTCAAGTTTAGCCTTGATTTGTTCAGCGTCTTCTTTGCTTGCAGCCTCTTTGATCGGCTTCGGAGCGCCGTCAACAAGAGCTTTAGCGTCAGCAAGGCCGAGACCTGTGATCTCACGAACAGCCTTAATAACCTTGATTTTCTCAGCGCCGGCAGCAGCGAGGATAACGTCAAATTCAGATTTTTCCTCAGCAGCAGCGCCTTCACCGGCAGCAGGAGCGGCAACCGCAACAGCGGCAGCAGCAGATACGCCGAATTCTTCTTCAACAGCCTTTACGAGTTCAGAAAGTTCAAGAACTGTAAGAGTTTTTAATTCTTCTATCATAGAAGTGATCTTTTCAGATGCCATTTTAATTTTCCTCCAAAATTTTTAAGTTTAATAGTTTTTAATAATTATTCAGCGGCAGCCTCACCGTTTTTATCAACGATAGCCTGTACCGCACGTGCGAACGCCGAAATGGGCGCCTGGAATGCAGAAAGAACAGTAGCAAGGAGAACTTCTCTTGTGGGAAGTTTGGCAAGTTGCTCGATAGTGGAAAGGTCAATAAGTTTTCCGTCAAGGAAACCGGACTTAACCGTAAAGTTATCGTGAGCGCTTGCGTACTTGCAAAGAATTCTTGCCGCAGCGGTGTAATCAGTTTCGGAAATTGCTATAGCGGTTGTGCCCTCAAGTACCTCTTTCATACCTTCAAGGTCGGTACCCTCAACAGCACGGCTGAGCAAAGTGTTTTTAACAACGAAATAGTTAACACCGTTTTCTCGAAGCTCTTTTCTGAGCGCAGTATCATCAGCAACCGAAATACCTTTGTAGTCTACAACTACGCCGGTGATAGCGGATGAAAGTTTACTCTTAAGATCTTCAACAATTTGTTGTTTTTGCGCTAAAACTTTTGCGTTTGGCAATGTGTTTCACCTCCGATTGACTTACAAAGCCTAAAAAAAGTGTCCACCAAACTATAGGTGGACACGAAAAAAACTATACAAAAATATCATATAATATTTATCGCTTCACCTCGGTAGGCGTAAAACTTACGGCAAATGCCACCTACTGTCTTTGGTTTGATGCTAAAGTATTATATAATAACAAATCACTTTTGTCAAGACTTTTTTAATATTAATCCTTTGTAATAGTGACTTAGTATTTCCTTATAAGTACTGCCTTGTTTTGCAAGGTATAAAGCGCCCTCCTCGCTCATACCCACTCCGTGACCGCTGCCTTTAACGGTGAAGTGGTAATTTCCGCCGCCGTATTCCACCTCAAAAGCCGCACTTTTAAGGGAAAGCGCTGCGGCGATTTTTCGTCCTTCAACGGTTTTTCCGTTTATATTAACACTCTTTACAAATCCGTTAGAGAGGGTGTTTATATCGGAAAAAGCGTTAGTTCCCGTCTTTACTTCACAAAGGTCTTTTAACTTTTCGGCTACTTCTTGCTCGTTTATATCTACTTCGCTTAAAAACCTTGGGGATAACTTATCTCCCACGCTATCAACTGATACAAGATATGGAAGTTCCTTTTGAAAAACGTCTTTCGAGTTGTTTGTAGCGCCCGGCGATATTGCGTGATAAAGGGTGAGCGCAGGAGCGCCCTCGTATTCTAAATATTCGCCTAATACCTCGTCAACTGCCGTAGCGTATGCTTTATAGTATCGGTCGGCGTTATCGCCCCAGTTTTCCTTTTCTTTTTCTATATCGGCGTAGCACTGATCGGTTTTCGGACTGTCTGTAAGGTCGTAGTCAAGGTTATTCTCTTTAGCGTTTACTTGCCTATTCAGCGCAAAGGTATATGCGGCTACCGCCTGAGCTTTCAGCGCTTCTTTTTCATAGGTCGGCGGCACTTCTTTGCACAAAACACCCAAAATATAATCCCTTGCATTTACCTCTTTTATACCGCTTTCGGTCTTTACCTTAAAGGTGGTAGTCTTTTTTGCGCTTTCGCTTTTCACACTCATATCAAGCACCGGCGACATTGTGCTTATCGCCTTGTCCTTTATTAAAAAGAGAGGGGATACAAGAAGCAGTAATAATAACAGTATCACCGAAATAACAGTTGTTTTCAAAATGTTCACCTTTTTTGTTGATTTTTTTTGAAGAGTTATATATAATAACTATGTATATACTTTAATATTATGAATAACTATTTATTAAAATACCTTATAAGTTTTCGGGAGATAATATGAATTATAAAAAAATAAAACTGTTATACCCGTCATTACTCTTTTTGGGACTGTTATTTCGTGTAATCTCAACAGTATATACAATAGACGGAAAAACAGGTTTTATAAATCCGGATTTTTACGTTCCGAGTATAATCTTAAACCTTTTGTCCGTGCTTTGTATAATATTTGTTGCGGTGGCGGTACTTTATATCAAAACACCTGAAATAAAATATACCGGGCCGGGCATAATAAGTGCGGTGATAGCCTTTTTTGTTGCCGTTTTATCTGTTATAGATATGCTCAGTATGAAATACACCGGTGTTTATCCTGCGTGGCAGGTGGCGGTTGTGAGAATTGCCGGAATACTAAACGCCGTATTCTTCCTCTACATTGCCGTATGCGCCGTGCTTAGAGTGAAGATTATACCTATAACTTATATAGCGCCGCTCATCTTTTGTATAGTGAAACTTGTTCGTTTTTTTGCGGTCACTTCTTCTATTACGATAATCACCGATAACGTGTTCACAATTCTTTCGTATGCTTTTTTGATATTCTTTTTTCTTGAATACGCTTTTTTAGTCAATCGGTATATGGAAGATTTTTCGCTGAAAAAAATGATAGTTTACGGAGTTTTGGCGTCTATGTTTTCGGTGATAAGCGCTCTGCCGCGTATTATAAAACTCGCCGTTGACCAAACGGCTATTATGCACGAGAGTTCCTATTCTATAGCTATAACCCTCTTGCTTGGCGTTTTTTCGGGGCTTATAACCGTAAAGTTTTTTACCGAGCAATAAAAACAGTATATTAAAAATCTATGTTATATAGTAAATCTGTAAGTCAGGAGAAAAAAATATGGCGTATAGTGATGAGAAAAAAACAGAAAACTCTGAACTTTCCGAGTCGCAGTTTGTGTTAAATAATGAAGAAGAGGTCGAGGAAGAAACCGCCCATATAGAGAGCGACTTTAATAATTCCGAAATCGGATTTGTAATAGACGATACCTATGAAGAAACAGAGGAACCCGCTGCCGAGACTGTTGAGGATAATCCTTTTGTAAAAGATGATGATTACGGCAAAAACGATACTGAGGAAAATGTCAACACTGTCGACACTGTAGACGTGACCGATTTTTCAACCAAGAAAAAGGATAAAAAATCCATTAAAGGCTTCTTTACAAAAGGTCGCATTATAGCCATTTCCATAATAGCGGCGGTGCTTCTCATACTTGTCGCAGTATTTTTCACACTCTCTCATTTTTGGCGCAACGGCGAAATGAAAATGCCGGGATTTTTGGCATCAACAGGATTATATCAGGGTGATAGTTTCAGATATTTTGACGGTATAACCGTAAACGGTGTTGATATCGGCGGACTGACAAAAGAACAGGCGGCTAAAAAAATAGAGGCGCAAATGAAGGTTAGTTCGGTAGACTATGAGATTACCGTAAAATATGAAGATAAATCTATAGTTCTTAAAAAGAAAGATTTTGAGTATTCCGCTATAAACGGCTCGGCGCTCAAGGATGCAAAAGAATACTGTATCCGTGTTATGAAAGGCGAGGCAAAAAAGGAAAAACGCAACTACACCTGCGCTGTTACTCTATCTTCAAAATGTCAAAAAGATCTTGCCGAAAAGGTCGGCAAGGTTATACATAAAGACCCCGTAAATGCCACTATAGAAAAGGCAGATGCGCAAGGGCTAGTATTCCTTGATGAACAAAAGGGATATGATTTAGATAAAGATGACTTTTTCAAACAAATCGGAAACGTTATAGCAAAGCAAAAAGAAAAAAGTACAATTACCGCAAAGGTTAAGTTCAAAGAGCCTACTATAAAAAAGGCGGAACTTACCGAGAATATACAGGAACTATCCTCACATTCCACTACCAGCACCAACAACGCCAACGGCACTGCAAATATGACCAAGGCGATGAATATGTGTAACGGCACCGTTATAGAGCCGGGCGAGGTTTGGTCCTTTAACGCCACCACCGGCAACAGTGAAGACCAGTCGGCAGGTTGGCTTCCGGCAGCTGCTTATAGTGGCGGATACGTTGTTCAGTCGGTAGGCGGCGGTATATGTCAGGCGAGTACGACAATATACGTAGCGGCGCTTTATGCTAATCTCGGCGTGGTTGAACGCAGCGCTCACGCTTGGCAATCATCTTACGCTTCACCCGGTTTTGACGCTACGGTTGACTACCGCTCGCTTGACCTCAAACTCAAAAATACAAGCAAATATCCCGTGTATCTTTCCTGCGGAGCGTCCGGCAGGGTAATGACCTGCAAGATTTACGGATCGAAAAAAGATTTTTTCGATAAAGTAGAAGTCTTTACCGAAACTACCGCCAGAGTGCCGGGAGAATACTTCACCGTCAGGACATATAGAAGAGTCACCTTAAACGGCAACTAAAAAACCACAACGGTTAATAATTCTAAATACAGTCTTAAACCGCAACTGACTCGTGAACAGGCTGAGGCTGAGCGGCAGCGT
>JAFRLW010000027.1 GCA_017431035.1 Clostridia bacterium | reverse complement strand
GTGGCGGTTTTGTTTTTGCAAAGAAGAATTACACCCTCACCATACATAACGGGCAAATTAGGCATTATTCTAAGCAGGGGAGTGTCATTTCCCAAAACTTCTTCGATTTTTTTAATCGGAGTTCCTGCCGCCATTGAGATAAATACCGGTTTGTTATCCGAAGAATCAAGTACTTGTTTAATATCTATTAGCAAATCAGGCAGCACCTGAGGCTTTACGCCCAAAAAGATATAATCGGAGTTTTTTATTATGGCATCAAGGTCTGAAACAAAACCGTTGCATTTATCCGCAATATCTTTTGCTTTTTCGTTTGATTTGTCAAATAGAACAATCTCATTGTTTGATTTTGCGGCGGCAACTGCTAATGCACCGCCCATATTTCCTGCACCGATAAAACCGATTTTCATAGAATATCCTTCCTTATCTTGTTTGACCGTTTCCGGTGATAACGTATTTGTAAGTAGTCATTTCTTTTAGTCCCATAGGACCTCTTGCGTGTAGTTTTTGAGTAGATATACCCATTTCACAACCAAGTCCGAACTCTCCGCCGTCGGTAAAACGTGTAGAAACGTTGACGTAAACTGCCGCTGAGTCAATGGATTTGATAAACAAATCGGCGTTATCATTGTTTTCCGTGACTATGGCGTCAGAGTGTCCGGTTGAATGTTTTTGAATATGTTCTATAGCCTCATTTACGTTTTTAACGATTTTCACCGCAAGGATATAATCCAAAAACTCGGTGTCAAAATCGGTAGGGGACGCCGCCGTTCCGTCAATTATCTTTATGGATTTTTCACACAATTTGAATATAACGGGGGTAAGACCGTTTTCTATTCGTTTATTATATAGTCTTTCTTTCAAAAGAGGTAAAAAAGTATTTGCTATTTTTTCGTTTACAAGCAAAACTTCTTCGGCGTTACAAACAGACGGTCTGCTTGTTTTGGCGTTTTCAATTATATTAAGCGCCTTGTCAATATCGGCAAACTCGTCAACATAAACGTGGCAAATACCCGTGCCCGTTTCAATACAGGGAACGGTGGCGTTTTCCACACACGCTTTGATAAGTCTTGAACTTCCTCTTGGTATCAACAAATCAACAAGTCCGTTTGCCGTCATCAGTGTATTTGCACCCTCGTGCGAGGTGTCTTTTATCAGGTTAATAAACCCTTTCGGCATTGATAGTTCTTCTAAAGCTTCGTGCAGAGCGTCTACTATAGCTTTAGCCGAATTATATGCTTCTTTTCCGGTGCGAAGTACTGAAACATTACCGCTTTTGAAGGTTAATGCTGCGGCGTCTGAGGTAACGTTTGGTCTGCTCTCATATATAATCGCCACAACGCCGATAGGCACCGAAATCTTTTTAATGGTCATACCGTTTTTGTGTTTTATTTCTTCTAAAACGTTTCCTACAGGGTCAGGTAGAGCCGCAACGTCTTTCATACCTTTTGCCATATCTTCAATTCTTGCTTTATCAAGACGAAGTCGGTCAATCATAACGTCGCTGATTTTACCTTTTGCATTATTTACGTCTATCTCATTAGCTCTAAGAATTAAATCGGTATGAGAAATTAACTTTTCCGCCATTTTATTTATGGCGTTATTCTTTTCTTCTGTAGAAAGAAGCGATAATTTTTTTGCAGAGGCTTTCGCATCGCTTAACATTTCTAAAACAGTCATTTATTCTTCTCTCTTTCCTAAAAAGATTGTGCCGACACTCTCTCCGTCAGCAATTTTATAGAGATTTTCAATATCTGCGCCGTTAGTGATAATCATATCGGTACCGGCACTTGTCACGATTTTTGCCGCTTTTATCTTTGTCTCCATACCGCCTGTGGCAAGTTCAGACCCTTTGCCTTTTGCAAGGGAAACAATTTTATCGTCAATCTCTTTAACCTTTTCTATAAGTTTTGCCGTATGTGTTTTGTGTGGGTCGGCGGTGTATAGTCCGTCAATATCGGATAGAAGTACCAATAAATCGGCATTAACGCTTTTTGCTACAATAGCCGATAGGGTATCGTTGTCGCCAATACCAAACTCCTCAACCGATACGGTGTCGTTTTCATTTATGATAGGTATAACCCCAAGTGACAAAAGTTTGTTAATCGTGTTTCTGAAGTTTTTAAGCCTTAAAGGTATTTCAACGTCTTCAGCCGTTATAAGTATTTGTGAAACCGTTTGATTAAACTCGCTGAATGCACGGTCATAAACATACATCAGTTCGCATTGTCCGACACTCGCCGCCGCCTGCTTTGTAGCAATATCGGTAGGCTTTTTATGCAGGTGCAATTTGCCGACGCCCATACCTATAGCGCCGGAAGAAACGAGTATTACTTCAACGCCGGAGTTTCTGAGATCGCTTACCACCTTACATAAATTATCTATTCGACGGTAGTTGATTTTTCCGGTGCCATATGTTATTGTTGATGTTCCTATTTTAACTACTAAACGCATAATAACCTCGAAACTTAAAATTTTAATGAATTATAACACACCGCAACACCACTTGTCAATAAAGCCGGTGCTTGATTTATAAAGAGAAATATGTTATTATAATAAAAATTATAAGAGAGGTATCGTTTTATGAAAATCACCGATTCGATTAAATATGTCGGAGTTAATGACCACCGTATTGATTTGTTTGAGGGACAGTATATTGTTCCAAACGGAATGGCATATAACTCTTATGCTGTTCTTGACAAAAAAATCGCCATTATGGATACTGTTGATAAAAACTTTACTCACGAGTGGCTCAACAATATTGAAGAGGCTTTAGACGGCGCTTCGCCTGACTATCTTGTTGTTCAACATATGGAACCTGACCACTCGGCTAATATCGTCAACTTTATGAAGAACTATCCTAATGCAACTATAGTTTCAAACGAAAAAGCTTTTGCTATGATGAAAAACTTTTTCGGAAATGATTTTGCTGATAGACGAATAGTTGTAAAAGAAGGAGATACGCTTACACTCGGCGACCATACTTTGACCTTTGTTTTTGCGCCTATGGTACATTGGCCTGAGGTTATGGTGACTTATGATAATCTTGATAAAGTTCTTTTCTCGGCAGACGGTTTCGGAAAGTTTGGTGCGCTTGACGTTGAGGAAGACTGGGCTTGTGAAGCGAGAAGATATTATTTCGGTATTGTCGGTAAATACGGCGCTCAAGTACAACTGCTTCTTAAAAAAGCGGCGGCGCTTGAGATAAATACCATTTGCCCGCTACACGGACCCGTGCTAAAAGAAAACCTTTCATATTATCTTGACCTTTATAACACTTGGTCTTCATACGGTGTTGAAACCGACGGAGTTATGATAGCCTATACTTCCGTTTACGGTAACACAAAAGAGGCGGCGGAAAAACTTGCCGAACTGCTGCGAATTAAAGGTTGTCCCAAAGTTGCTGTCAACGACCTTGCCCGCTGTGATATGGCAGAAGCGGTAGAAGACGCTTTTCGTTACGGAAAAATCGTACTCGCAACCACAACTTATAATGCGGAAATATTCCCCTTTATGAGAGAGTTTATAAATCATTTAACCGAGCGTAATTTCAGCAACAAGACAATAGGTCTTATTGAAAACGGCTCCTGGGCGCCACTTGCCGCTAAAACAATGCGTGAGATGTTATCAAAATGCAAAAACCTGACCTTTACCGATACTACGGTAAAAATCACATCTGCACTTAACGATATCAGCCGCAAAAAAATAGAAGATTTGGCAAACGAACTTTGCAAAGAGTATATTGCTCAAAACGGAGACACTGCCGATAAAAACGACCTTTCGGCTCTTTTCAAAATCGGTTACGGACTATATGTTGTAACCTCTAATGACGGCAAGCGTGATAACGGTCTTATAGTTAATACCATTACTCAGGTTACTAATACGCCTAACAGAATTGCCGTTACCATAAACAAGGAGAACTATTCACATCACGTTATTAAAGAAACGGGTGTACTTAACGTTAACTGCCTAAGCACCGAAGCGCCCTTTAGCGTATTCGAAAACTTTGGTTTCAGAAGCGGAAGAAATGTTAATAAGTTTGAAAACTGTGAGCCGCTTCGCTCGGATAACGGACTTGTATTCCTGCCTCACTATATAAACGCCTTTATGTCATTAAAGGTTGAACAATATGTTGACCTTGATACACACGGTATGTTTATATGTTCGGTTACTGAGGCTCGTGTCATTTCCGATAAGGAAACAATGACCTATACCTACTATCAAAACAACGTTAAACCTAAACCCGATACTGAGGGTAAAACAGGCTATGTTTGCAAGATTTGCGGTTATATACACGAGGGCGAGTTGCCTGATGATTTTGTTTGTCCGCTTTGTAAACACGGTGTTGCCGATTTTGAACCGATAAATAACTGATTTTTATAAGCCTTGGGTTTCCAAGGCTTATAATTTTTCCTTTAGTTTTTGTAATGCTGATTTTTCTATTCTTGAAACGTAACTTCTTGAAATAGATAATTTTTTTGCGATTTCTCTTTGGGTCAGTTCTTCATATCCGTTGATACCGTATCGCATATTTATTATTTGTTTTTCACGCTCGTTTAGCGTTTCGTTAATTATTGCAGGTAGTTTTTTCAGTTTCATCTTTTTATCTATTTCTTCTACAATATCAAAATCATCGGCTATTGTGTCTATTAAAGATATTGCGTTGCCCTCAGAGTCACAGTCTACCGGCTCGTTCATAAAAACGTCCTGACTTTGTTTTTTTGTATTTCTGAAATACATCAATATTTCGTTTTCTATACATCTTGCGGCGTAGGTTGCAAGTCTTATACCTTTATCGGCATTAAAGGTGTATACCGCTTTTATAAGCCCTATTGTGCCTATTGATATCAAATCGTCAGGTTCGCAGTTTTGCGCATAATACTTTTTTACAACGTGCGCCACAAGTCGCAAATTGTGTTCTATCAGTTTGTCTTTTGCCGCTTTGTCACCCGATTGCGCCAAAGCCAGCAACTCTCGTTCCTTTTTTTCGGATAGCGGTGCCGGAAAAGACCCGCCGCTTGCAATATGCAGTGCAAAAAAATAAACGCCGGAAAGTATTTTTAACATAAATGCTATCATATTTTTCACCCCATATATAATTTATATGTTGTTGAAAAAATTATTATTATATGTTAAAATTATTAACAAGAAAGCCCTCTTTTCGTAGGATGTATTACGAAAGAGGGGATATACTTGCACAATAAAATCAAATATGTTTTTATAAGGTGGTTATCTTTACTTCTAAGTATTCTTATACTATTTGTTTTTATTACACTTAGAATCAGGGTAGTTGTTTTTGAGTTTGCAAAAAGCAGCGCTAAAAATATACTCATTAACGCTTCTAATAAAGCGGTTTTAACCGTTCTAAAAGATAATGATATAAAATATGACGATATATCCCGTATTTACCGTGACAGTAATGGTAACGTGTCGGATATTCAAATCGATACAACAAAAATCAATACCCTTAAAGCCCTTATAAATAACGAGATGTATAAACTGACCGACAGTAATGATTTTAATATTAAAATACCGCTTGGCAGTCTTATAAACAATGAGTTTACAAGCGGTATGGGTCCTCGCCTCAATTTTAAGATGAGTATTGCTCATACGGCGGATATTAACTACAAAACGGCTTTTGTTGATGCCGGTATCAATAACGTTTTGCATCAAATAATAATAGTGACCGATATTGATTGCAGTGTGCTTTCTTTCGGCACTACAAGGAGTTTTTCTTTCAAAAATGAGATATTAGCCGCCGAGTCGGTTATAGCGGGCGCTGTGCCGGATTCATATACAAGTGTTTATGAAACTGACCCCAATGAGTTTGCAGATGACGTATTCAATTACGGGAAATAGGAGTAATTATGGATTTTAAGGAAGCTAAAAAAAGAGCCAAAGAACTTGCAAAACTAATCAAGTATCATAATAATCTTTATTACAATAACGATGCGCCGGAACTTTCCGACTTTGAGTACGATGCGCTAACTAGAGAACTCAAAAGTATTGAAAAGGAATATCCTGAACTTATAACATCCGATTCACCGACACAAAAGGTGGGCGGTGTAGCCGATAGCCTTTTTGCACCGGTTGAACATACAGTGCGTATGGAGAGTTTGCAGGACGTTTTTAGTTTTGATGAACTCTATGATTTTGCCGAAAAAGTAGGGGAGAATACCGAGTTTTCGGTTGAACCTAAAATTGACGGGTTATCGGTTTCCCTGCTTTATCAAAACGGAAACTTTGTTCTAGGTTCTACAAGAGGCGACGGAAACATCGGTGAAGATGTTACGGCTAATCTTTTGCAAATTGATGATATACCGAAAAGCATAAGTTTTAAGGGTGATTTAGAGGTCAGGGGCGAAGTTTATATGTCCCATGATAGTTTTAACGCCCTCGTTAAAAGACAAGAACTGCTCGGCGAAAATACCGCAAAAAATCCACGAAACGCCGCAGCCGGTTCTTTGCGTCAAAAAAACGCCGCCCTTGTGAAAAGCCGTAATCTTTCGATATTTATATTTAACGTTCAAAATATCAGCGGAAAAGTTTTCAAAACTCATATCGAGTCGCTCGATTTTCTAAAAAGCGAGGGCTTTAAGGTTTTGCCGTCTTATAAACTGTGCTTTGGTATTAAAGAGGCGGTAAACGAGGTAGAGCGAATTGGAAATACAAGAGGCGAGTTGTCATTTGATATAGACGGCGCCGTTATCAAAATTAACGACCTTGTAAGAAGAGAAGAACTCGGCAGTACAGCCAAATATCCTAAATGGGCGGTTGCTTTTAAGTATCCGCCTGAAGAAAAAGAGACTGTTCTCAGAGATATTGAGGTCAACGTAGGTAGGACAGGCGTTGTAACGCCTACCGCAGTATTTGACCCGATAACCCTTGCCGGAACAACCGTTTCGAGAGCCGTACTTCATAATGAAGATTTTATAAACGAAAAGCAAATATGTATCGGTGATACAATAATTGTAAGAAAAGCAGGGGAGATTATCCCTGAGGTTCTAGGCGTTAAAGAACACTCCGGATCTTCCGTTTTCAAAATGCCGACCGTTTGCCCCTCTTGCAACGAACCTCTCACAAGAGAAGAGGGAGAGGCGGCAGTTCGTTGTACTAATGCCGACTGTCCTGCACAAATACTACGCCACCTCATACATTTCACTTCAAGAGAGGCTATGGATATTGAGGGGCTTGGTCCTGCAGTTTTAGAAACTTTCTTAAATAATGGGATTATAAAAGATATGGTCGATATATATGACCTGCCTTATGATAAAATAGCGTCACTTGAGGGCGCAGGTGAAAAAACTGCGCAAAATCTGAAAAAAGCGGTTGAAAAGTCCAAAGAAAATGATTTGTCAAAACTTATTTGCGCACTCGGTATTCGTCACGTGGGAGCAAAAGCGGCAAGATTATTAGCCGATAGTTTTTCGGATATTGAAAACCTATTCTCAGCGCAACTTGAAGATATTCAAAATATAGAGGGCTTTGGCGAGGTTATTTCAAAATCCGTATACGACTTTTTTAATCTTTCTTCTACAAGAGATATAATTGACCGATTAAAAGCGCTTGGAGTCAACACCACCCTTATAAATAAAGCAGTCGGAGATAAGTTTAATGGTATGACTTTTGTACTTACCGGAACACTTTCTCGCTATACAAGAGATGAAGCGTCAAAAATCATTGAGTCTTTAGGCGGTAAAACATCATCTTCAGTATCTAAAAAGACGAATTATGTCTTAGCCGGAGAAAATGCCGGTAGTAAACTTGATAAGGCAAATGCGCTTGGCGTTGCTGTTATTTCGGAAGATGAGTTTGACGAAATGATAAAATAAAACAAATAAAAAAAGCCTTCCTTTCGGAAGGCTTTTTTGTTATTTGTTATTCAATTTGAAGTTTTTATAATCGTAAATGGTGTCACCGTTTGATTTGTAGTTTTCAATATAGTCTAAAACTTCTGACGGATTATCGGATACAAAGAAAAGTTTTTTGTTTTTTGCTGTCATAAAGCCCTCTTTGATTGCCGTATCCATCATTTTAAGTAGATTGTTATAATAACCGTTTGTATTGAGTATGGCAATAGGTTTTTTGTGGATTGAAAGTTGTTTTAGTGTTACAACTTCAAAAAACTCGTCAAGCGTACCAAAACCGCCCGTTGTTACTATCAAAGCGTCACTTTTGCCTTGTAAGAGTGATTTTCTTTCACTCATTGTTTTAGTATATATCATTTCGTCGGCTTCTTCAAAAAGCACTCCGTCAACGTTAAAGAAAGAGGGGGTTATACCGAGAACGTAACCGTTCTCTTTTTTTACACCTCTTGCTACGGCACCCATAAGACCTGTTGCGCCGCCGCCGAATATCAGCGAGTGTCCACGTTTTGCCATCTCTTTGCCGAGATTTTCGCCGGCCTCTATATACTTTTTATCAATATCGTTAGATGATGCGCCGTATACGCATATTTTCATATTATATCCCTCCTAAATCAAGCGCCTTTTCGTTTAATATGGCACTTATAAGCGTTTCTCCTTTGTATTCAAGTCTTAGTGAAAAGAAAGGGTATAGCGGGTCGTTTATAAGTTTTAAGAATATTTTATCGCCTTTCCAAATCTGGAGTGTAAGTAATTCTTGTTTATCCACCCAAACAAGTTCGCCCTCGTCACATTCGGTAATATGCCCGTCAAAACTGTCACTTGTAAAAATGTGCATATATTCGGTTTCCCAAATATCCGATACAGAGGTGACAATTCCACGATAATTTGCGTTTATAAGCGTCAGTCCCGTTTCTTCCTTCACTTCACGGCGGTTGGCTTGTTCGGGACTTTCTTTATCCTCAATTTTTCCGCCGGGCGCTATGTACTTATCGTGATTGAGGTCGTTTTGTTTTTTGTTGCGGCGTATCATAAGATATTTGCCGTCTTTTTCTATATGGCAAAGTGTGGTGTTTCTCATTCTTCACTCTCTTGTTGTTTGTTCATTATGTTATCCTGAGTAAAACCGTTTATAAAGAATATGCTGCTGTCGGTGTTTTCAAAGTCAAAAATAGCGTTGTATTGTATTTTTTCATACTCTGAAAGCAGTTTTGAATATTCCGATTTATCGTTCCAAGCGTAGTAGTTACCGTTGTTGTCAATATAGCCTACCGTATCTATAACGGGAAGAGTTTCGGATAATTTCAACAAATACTTGTTGTAATCGGAAAGTTTAACACCTGCGGTTTTCAGAACTAAACTTGAAAGATAGTTGGAACTGAGCATTTCGTAATTCTTTTCTTCTATATCATAGTTTGCCCAAATATAAAACGGGGTTATATGTCGTTTTTGCTCCTGCTCTATAGTAAGGTTTGAAAGGTTGTTTACACCAAGCAGGGAAGCGATATAACTTGTTTCAATACTCGGCTGATGGTCGCCGAACATACAAATAATGGTCTTTTCATTAACATTAGAGAAATAATCTATCAATTCCTTGAAAGCGTCATCACTTGCTTTTACTAAAGAAAGATATTTACTTGCTTTATTATAATATGTTTCGGAGTTTATGGAAATACATTCGTTAAAGTTATCCGCCGACATAGTATAACCACCGTGATTTTGCATTGTAACGTTAAAACAGAAATATGCCTGTGATTTATCACGGTTTTCGTAGTCGTTTATAATATATCTGAAATCATAAGAGTCGCTGATATATTGCCTTAATATCATTTTCTCTCTGTCGGGATAATACTGATTTATAAGGTCTTGCAGATAGTTGGCGTCGTTTCCGTTAGAAATATAGTCATCCATAAGGGAAACGTCCATAATGTTTTCAAGACTCACAAACTTGTTAAATCCCATATAGTTATAAACGTTTGTCCTGTTCCAGCCGCTTGCATAATAGGGGTGAAACGCGAGGGAAGAATAACCTTGCGCTTTAAGGGTTGAAACAAGGGAAGATATGGGATTGTTTATGTAAAGCATATAAGCGTTACTGCCTGAGGGCAAAAATGCCGTAGTGTGACCGGTCAAAAACTCAAACTCGGTGTTGGAAGTTCCGGCGCCTACAACCGGTACATACAAGTTGCCTTTAACGGTGTTTTCGTTTAGCGAACGCATAAAGGGCATAAAGTCTTCATTTGTAGAAACCTCGCCCAAAACGTTAAGGTCGGAGAGCGACTCGTTCATAATACAAATGATATTAGGTGTATCGGTTTCGGGCTTTATCGGCTCATCTTCAACCTTTTCTTTAACAAACTTGCCGACATCCGGCGCATAGTATCCGTTAGGAACAGACATATATAAGTATTTAGTGTTACAAAAGAAACTGAATACAAAACCGTAGTTTCTATAACCTCTTGCCTGGTTCCAAAAGTCAGGTTTAACACCTAAATCAGTAAAAAAGTTTGTCAAATAAAAAGTTCCCATAAGACCTACGAAAATCACAGTCATAACACTTTTTGTTATGATTTTTGTGATTTTTTTGTAGGTCGGCATTTTTGTTTTGCAGGAAAGAATAATTATAAAAATGTAAAGCAGCGTTGCGATTATAACATTATAACTCGGGGTATAATCATAGGTGTTGGCAACGTTTTTTGCGGTTGTTATGCTCAAAAAATCCATAGGTATAAAGGGTGTACCCCTGAAGTTCATAATATATGCATGAACAACTGCAAGACCAAAAAGAATTGTGTTTACAATAATTGAGGATATCTTTACACTTCCGCTTATTACAAAGAACAAAAAGTACAGCAATAGTATAACAAGATAGTTACCTAAAAATCCCCAGTAGGTCATATCGTAGATAAAAAAGCCGTTAAGACATTCGGTAATAACAAGTGTCAAAATGGGAAGCAGAAAAATAACCGCAATATGCCAAACCCGACTAATTATATCATTGGTAATTTTAACGGTGTAGGCAATAACGGCACCGATTAAAAAAGGAAACAACATACTAAACGCAAGAAGCAACCATTTTGTTGCAAATTCCTGTTCAGTATATTGTTTATGTAAAAATATAACGGCAAACATCAAAACAAAAGAGGTGATAACACCAATAAGTTTTGAGGTTTTTGTTGAGGTCACCTCAAATGAGTTATCTACATATGATACTGCTTTGTTATAAGCATTTTTATAATCGTATTCTTTAACTTTTTTAATAATATTATTAAAGGTCATATTAAACCTCCTGAAAACAAATAAAAAAATATTCTACGCAATTATAGCATATTTATCTTAAAAATACAAGATTAAAAACACGGATAACAATAATAAGGTATATATTATAATTTATATAATACTCAAATACCATAGTATAAATACAATTTGACAATCGATAAAATAAATGTATAATTGTATACAATAATACATTTTTTAAGCAGGTGATTTAATGCTCGAAATATCGAATAAAAGCAATCTACTTGAGGATGAAACTTATAAATATTCTTTACAGGATGTTAAAAATCCCAAGTTGTATAGAGATGTTTTCAATTTTGAAGAAGTACCGAAAATCGCTTTCAACCACCGCAGAGTGCCTATGGGTATGCCACGTGAGATTTGGATAACCGATACTTCTTTTCGTGACGGAATGCAGTCGGTAGAACCCTATACAGTTGAGCAAATCGTTAAGCTGTATTCTTTGCTATCAAAACTCGGCGGACCGTACGGAATAATCAGACAAACCGAGTTTTTTGTCTATAGTGAACAGGATAGAGAAGCAATAAAAAAATGTCAGGATTTAGGCCTTGAGTTTCCTGAAATCACAACGTGGATAAGGGCTAATAAAAATGATTTCAAACTTGTAAAAGATCTCGGTATCAGCGAAACGGGTATACTCGTTTCCTGCAGTGACTATCATATTTTCAAAAAACTTAATATGACAAGAAAACAGGCTATGGATATGTATTTGGCTTCGGTTGCAGAGGCATTTGAAGCGGGCGTTATGCCGAGATGTCATTTAGAGGATATAACAAGAGCCGATTTTTACGGATTTGTTGTTCCGTTTGTAAATGAACTGATGGCTATGTCGAGAGATGCCGGAATACCGGTAAGAATTCGTGCTTGTGATACTATGGGATACGGCGTACCCTATACCGAGGCGGCAATGCCTCGAAGCGTTGCCGGTATAATCTACGGTTTACAAACCTATTCAGATGTTCCAAGCGAACTTTTAGAGTGGCACGGGCATAATGATTTTTATTTAGCCGTTGCAAATGCCTCTACCGCTTGGCTTTACGGTGCGTCAGCCGTAAACTGCTCTTTGCTTGGTATCGGGGAAAGAACGGGTAACGTTCCGCTTGAGGCTATGGTTATGCAGTATGCATCACTTCGTGGCTCAATGGACGGTATGCGCCCTGAAGTTATAACCGAAATTGCCGATTATTTCAAACACGAAATAGGTTATAACGTGCCTGCGATGACGCCCTTTGTCGGCGCTAATTTCAATACTACCAAAGCCGGTATCCACGCCGACGGAATGCTAAAAGATGAAGAAATATACAGTATTTTTGATACAAAGAAAATACTAAATCGTCCTTCGGTTGTAACCGTAGGAAAAACTTCGGGCACGGCGAGTATCGCTTGTTGGATAAACGAACATTATAATTTATCGGGCGATAAAGCCTATGATAAAAAAGACGACCTTGTTATCCGTATCAGAAAGAAAATCGATAAAGAATACGAAAACGGCAGGGAAACCGCTCTCACAACCAAAGAACTTGAAAAAATCTTTAACGAAATGACAAACGGTCAAAAATAAAAGGGGAATAGTTATGGAATACAAAAACATATCACTTGCCGACCAGGTGTACGGAAAACTTGAAAACGATATACTAACAGGCAAACTTGCACGTGGCGAAGTATTTACCGAAATGAAACTTTGCGAACTTTTGGGCGTTAGTCGAACACCGGTTAGAGAAGCGCTTTCAATGCTAACACACGAACACCTTGTAAAAGAAACCGGAAAAGGAATTAAAATACTCGGCATAACAAAAGATGACCTCGCTGATATTATGGAAATCAGGATACGTATTGAGGCTCTTGCCGCTGAAAAATGCGCAAAAAATATAAATGAAGAAGGACTTGAAAAACTAAAAGACGCTATAGAACTGCAAGAGTTTTACCTTAAAAAAAATGATGCTGAAAAAATAAAGGCTATGGATAGCGAGTTTCACGCCCTTGTGTATGAGTATTCACAAAGCACTGTTTTGCTTGATACGCTTGAGCCTCTTCACAGTAAAGTCAGAAGATACAGAAAAGCGGCTATGGAGAGCGTTGAACGTGCCGAACAGTCGGTTTCCGAGCATAAAAAAATATTTGACGCCATTAAACAACACGACTCATCACTTGCAGGAAAACTGATGAAAGAGCACGTTAAAAATGCTAAAAAAGCTATACTGAAGGGATAGATTATGGGTTATACGATTGCTGAAAAAATACTAAAAAATCATTTGGTTTTCGGTGAAATGAAAAAAGGCACCGAAATAGGTATAAAAATAGACCAAACTTTAACTCAGGATGCTACAGGTACAATGGCATATCTTGAGTTTGAAAAAATGGGTATAGACAGGGTCAAAACCGAGCAAAGCGTTGCTTATATTGATCATAACACTTTACAATGCGGATTTGAAAATGCCGACGACCATAATCTAATACGTTCGGCGGCAAAAAAGTATGGAGTTTATTTTTCAAGTCCCGGTAACGGTATTTGTCACCAGGTGCATTTAGAGCGCTTTTCAAAACCGGGAAAAACGCTTATAGGTTCCGATAGCCATACTCCTACATGCGGCGGACTCGGAATGCTCAGTATTGGAGCCGGCGGTATGGACGTTGCGGCGGCTATGGGCGGCTCACCTTATTATATAACATACTCTAAAATGCTAAAGGTAGAACTAAAGGGCAACTTGAAACCCTTTGTTACAGCAAAAGATATTGCCCTTTATATTCTTAGTGTTTTATCCGTAAAAGGCGGAGTGGGTTACATAATAGAGTGGGGTGGCGAAGGAATAAAAAATCTTTCCGTGCCGGAAAGGGCAACCATAACCAATATGGGAGCAGAACTTGGCGCTACCACCTCTATTTTTCCGTCCGACGAAGTAACAAGAAACTTCTTAAAGGCACAAGGAAGAGAAGAAGATTATATACCTTTGTCAAGCGATATAGATGCGGTTTATGATAAAGTGATTACAATTGATTTAGACACCTTAGAGCCACTTGCCGCTTGTCCGCATAAACCTGATAACGTAAAAAAAGTAAGTGAACTAAGAAACATAAAAGTTGACCAGGTTTGTATAGGCTCCTGCACAAACTCATCCTTGCTTGATATGTTAAAGGTTGCAAAACTTCTTAAAAACAAACATATTAAAGAGGGCGTTAGTTTATCTATCTCTCCCGGTTCAAAACAAGTTCTTACTATGCTTTCAAACTGTGGCGCATTATCGGATATTATAGGAAGCGGTGCAAGACTTCTTGAATGTGCCTGCGGACCGTGTATAGGTATGGGATTTTCACCAAATTCAAAGGGCGTAAGTCTTAGAACTTTTAACCGCAATTTTGAGGGCAGAAGCGGAACAAAAGATGCAAACGTTTATCTTGTTTCACCGGAAACCGCCGTTGCTTCGGCACTGACGGGTTATATATGCGACCCAAGAGAATTAAAAGATTTTCCCGTAGTGACTTTGCCTGATACATTTTTGATAGACGATACATCAATTATTCCTCCTGCGAGTGTAGAAGAAGCAAAAACTATTGAACTGATAAAAGGACCTAATATCGGCGATATTCCCGATAGCGTCCCTCTAAAAGACGAATTAAAAGCGGCAGTATCCCTTAAAGTAGGCGACCATATCACCACCGACCATATTATGCCTGCCGGTGCAAAAATATTGCCTTTTAGGTCTAATATTCCTAAACTGTCAGAGTTCTGCTTTAATGTTTGCGATACCGAGTTTTCTACCCGTGCAAAAGAAATGGGCAACAGTTTTATCATAGGCGGCGTAAACTACGGACAAGGCTCTTCACGTGAACATGCGGCTTTAGTTCCGTTATATCTCGGTGTCAGAGTTGTAATCGCAAAAAGTTTTGCTCGCATACATGCGGCAAATCTTATAAACGTCGGCATAATTCCGCTAACGTTCAAAAATACTGACGATTATGATAAAATAGACTTGGGCGACATATTATCACTCTCTGATATTAAAGAAGGAATAAAAAAAGGCTCGCTTACACTTGTTGACGAAACAAAAGGTGAAAAAATAGAACTTGTTTGTTCCTTTACCGAAAGACAATTATCTATTCTTGATTACGGCGGTTTACTCTCATTTACCGCAAAAGGACAATAGAGGTGATAATATGGAAAATATTGCTATAACTAAACATTTTAATAATCTCGTTAAAGAGCAGATTGAAAGAAACGAGAGAATAAAAAATCAAAGCCATAAAACCGATTTTTCAAAAAAAGATAAAATAGTTATAGGTCTTGTAAACGGCGACGGAATAGGTCCGATAATTGTAAACGAGGCTAAAAGGGTTATTGATAAACTCCTTAAAAATGATATAGAAAAAGGAAAAATCGAAATAAAAGAAATATCGGGACTCACAATAGAAAACAGAATTAAACTAAATAAATCGGTACCTGATAACGTGCTCTTAGAACTTAAATCCTGTGATGTTATTCTAAAAGGTCCTACCACCACTCCTCACGGCGGAACGCTTGAGAGTGCAAATGTAACGCTTAGGCGTGAACTAGACCTGTTTGCAAATGTTCGTCCGGTAAAAATACCAGAAAAAAACATTGACTGGACATTTTTCAGAGAAAACAGCGAGGGAGAATACGTGCTTGGCAGTAAGGGTATAGATATCACACCCGATATGGCGATTGATTTCAAAATAACAACCGTTGCAGGTACACGCCGTATAGCCAAAGCCGCTTTTGATTATGCTAAAAACAACGGCAAAAAAAGAGTTGCTATAGTAACAAAAGCGAATATCATTAAACATACCGACGGAATGTTTTCGAGTGTTTGTCACGAGGTGGCACAAGAATACCCCGAAATAGAGGTGTCTGATTGGTATGTTGATATAATGGCGGCAAACCTTATCAACAAATCCATTAGAAATAGTTTTGAGGTTTTTTTGTTGCCTAATTTATATGGCGATATTATTACCGATGAAGCGGCGCAAGTACAAGGCGGTGTCGGTACTGCCGGTTCGGCAAATATTGGGGAAAGATATGCAATGTTTGAAGCTATTCACGGCTCGGCTCCCAGAATGATAGAGGAGGGGCTCGGTGAATATGCAAATCCCGAAAGTATTTTGAGGGCGCTTGTAATGCTTCTTGAACACATATTATATACCGATAAAGCAAAAGCGCTTCAAAATGCAATAATAAAAGCCGAAGAGATATCAAATATGACAGGCGAAAAGGGTGGAAACACCGCAAAAGAGTTTACCGATAATTTGCTTAAGTTCATATAAAAAAACACCCGACACAATATGTGTCGGGCTTTTTTTGGTTTTATACTGAGTATTTTTTCTCATACATCTCAAAATCGGAACGGAAAGCGCCGATTTGCTGGTTTTTGATTTTGTTAAGATATTTGTGGTTATCAAACTTAAGCGTTACATTTTGAAGTGTATATGCGGCTATGTTTGAACAATGGTCTGAAACTCGCTCGTAGTCGGAAAGTAAATCGGTGAATATAAATCCGAGTTTTATTGTACATTCACCTTTTTGCAAACGGTTAATATGTGCTGATTTTAGCGAATCACGCAACGAGTCAATAACCTGTTCAAGAGGTTCAACATGTGCGGCTTTTATATCATTGTTTTCAATAAACGAGTCAATCGACAACTCAAGTATTTCTTTTACGGCGTTTGAAATAACCTCTATTTCATGCGAAGCATCTTTAGAAAAGGCCAGGCTATTGTCACTCATTTCTTTTGCTGTTGATGCAATATTGAGCGCATGGTCGCCAATTCTTTCAAAGTCGCCTATTGCGTGAAGCATTTTAGAAACTGTATAGGAGTCATTTTCATTAAGGCTAAGTGAACTGATTTTCAACAGATAAGTACCGAGTTTATCCTCATATTTATCTATTAGTTTTTCGGCGTCTTGAATATAGTCAAACTCTTGCCCATCAAAGTTGTTAAGCAAATCAATAGCCGAATTTATAGAGGCTCTGGAAAGGTCTGCCATCTCATTTGTAAGTCTTTGACATTCGGATATGGCAAGAGGCGGGTTGTTGAATATACGCTCGTCCAAAAATACCGTATGCGTTTTGTCATCATCTTTTTTGATGGTTTTTTCGCATAGTTTTATCATTGGTTTTTTGAAAGGAATAAAGAATATCGTGTTGATTACATTAAAGAGGGTGTGTATAACCGCAACGCCGATAATAGATGTTTTAGTCGATAATAAATCGGGGTTTATAGCGTTTGCAATATAAAGCACTATCATTATAAGCACGCCGCCTATGGCGTTTGTATAGGTGTGAAGCGCAACAACACGTTTTGCATTTTTGTTTGTTCCGACACTTGATAAAAGAGCTGTCATACAAGTACCGACGTTTGCACCTACAACAAGCGGAATTGCGGCTTTGTAGTTTAGCCCGACCGAAGACAAAGCAAATGCCTGAACTATTGCAACGGTAGCGGCTGAAGACTGAATAGCGCCGGTAAATAGTGTTGAAACCAAAAACGCTAAAATAGGTGAGGAAGCAAATAACGTCAACATACCTGAATATTGTTTAACGTTGGCCATTGATTCGCTCATCATATTCATACCAACCATAATTATGGCAAAGCCGATAAATATATCACCAAGACTGCGTCTTTTCGCTTTTTTCGACGCCATACGAAGTATGATACCTACAAAAGCTAAAATCGGGGCAAAGTTCATAGGTTTAAGCAGTGCCATAAAAAAGTTTGAACCCGAGTTGGCGTTAAGGGTCAAAATCCACGCCGTTAGCGTTGTTCCTACGTGGGAACCCATTATCATACCAAAGGTGTTTTCAAAAAGCAAAATACCTGAGTTTACAAGTCCCACAAGCATAACGGTCATAGCGGAAGAGGACTGAATAGCAACGGTTATACCTGCACCGAGAGCAAAACCGGCAAAATCGTTTTTAGCCATTTTGTTAAGTGTGCGTTCAAGTCCGCCGCCTGCCATTTGTTCAAGTCCTGTTGACATTATGCTCATACCAAACAGAAAGAAGGTCAGACCGCCGAGCAACATAGCGAGCATTGATAATATTTCGGTTGGCATATCATTTACCTCAATTATAATTATTTTTTTTATTAAAACTTGATTTTATCTTCAATATAATCTTTAAGGTCGCTAATTTTTATTCGTATTTGCTGCATTGTATCCCTGTCACGAACGGTAACGCAGTTGTCTTCAAGACTGTCAAAGTCATATGTGATACAAAGCGGAGTTCCTGTTTCGTCCTGACGGCGATAACGTTTACCGATACTGCCGGCGTCATCAAAATCAACAGGGAAGTATTTTGAAAGTTCATCCTGTATTTCCATAGCCTTATCGGAAAGTTTCTTTGAAAGGGGAAGTACAGCCGCTTTGAAAGGCGCTAAGAACGGGTGGAAACGAAGAACTACTCTTGTATCATTCTTTTCTGCGTCTACAACCTCTTCATCATAGGCGTCGCATAGAATTGATAAGAACATACGCTCAACGCCGAGACTAGGCTCAATAACGTAGGGAATATAATGTTCGTTTGTTTCCTGGTCAAAATATGTAAGGTCTTTTTTAGAGGTGTTTTGATGTTGGGTAAGGTCGTAGTCGGTTCTATCGGCAACGCCCCAAAGTTCACCCCAACCAAACGGGAATAGGAACTCAAAGTCGGTAGTGGCTTTAGAATAGAAAGAGAGTTCGTCTTTATCGTGGTCACGAAGTCTGAGATTTTCTTCTTTAAGACCAAGAGAGAGTAGCCAATCACGGCAAAAACCACGCCAGTAAGAGAACCATTCGAGGTCGGTATCGGGTTTGCAGAAGAACTCAAGTTCCATTTGTTCAAACTCACGTACTCGGAAAATAAAGTTGCCGGGAGTAATCTCGTTTCTGAACGATTTTCCTATTTGCGCAATACCGAAAGGCAGTTTCTTTCTTGTTGTGCGTTGAACAGAGGGGAAGTTTACAAATATACCCTGTGCCGTTTCAGGACGAAGATAAACGGTGTTTTTTGCATCTTCGGTAACACCCTGAAAAGTTTTGAACATAAGGTTAAACTGTCTGATATCGGTAAAATTATGTTTTCCGCAAGAGGGACAAGCAATATTGTGTTCATCAACAAAGTTTTTCATTTCCTCTTGTGAAAAAGCGTCTATAGGTTTATCTAAAGTGAAGTTGTTTTCGCTGCACCAGTCTTCAATAATCTTGTCGGCACGAAAACGCTCGTGACACTCACGACAGTCCATTAGCGGATCGGAAAAGCCTGCAAGGTGACCTGAGGCTATCCAGGTTTGGGGATTCATAAGTATAGCGGCGTCAAGACCAACGTTAAGTTTATTCTCCTGAACAAACTTTTTCCACCACGCTTTTTTGATGTTGTTTTTAAGTTCAACACCAAGCGGGCCGTAGTCCCAAGTGTTTGCAAGTCCGCCGTATATCTCGCTGCCAGGGTATACAAAACCACGTCCCTTTGCAAGATTTACAATTGTTTCCATACTTTTTTCGGTATTCTTCATTTTATCCACCTTATTACAATATTATTCATATTAAATATAATGTAAATACAAGTAATTGTCAATCTAAATATTGTACAAAAAACTTCACATTTGTTGCGTTTTTAAGGATAAAACATATAAAAATAATGTTATAAGCTTAACTTTCTTGACTTATTTTTTCAAATAGTTTATACTTTTATTGAGGTGAAACATTATGGATAATAGTTTGCAGTTACATAATATTGATTTTGAAGAGTTCATAAAGGCTGTTGACCAGTGCAAAGGAAACGTTTTCCTTGAAACTGCCGACGGTGACTCCCTTAATCTTAAATCAAAACTTTGTCAAATGCTTGGTCTCTCCGAGATTTTGAAGGGCGCTCAGGTTGCTAAGGCTACTATCAGATGTGAAAACAGTGAAGATGAGTCTTTGCTTTTCAGGTTTAATCTTTATGGCGAAATGCCCGAAAAATAATTAAAGCGAGGGATATTAAATGGCTGAAACAAACTTTTTAACCTATAAAGGAAAACCCCTTGTCAGAAAGGGAAATGAGATTTATTACGGCGATATGTCGGAAAAATCGGTTGTTTTGTTTGAGATTTTGTCAAGCAAAAAGGACGGAAAACTCGATATAGCCGACAAGGTTTCGGTTAAACTGCTGGACAGTAATACCGATAATGATATGGCTAAACGTATTAAAAAAGAAAGCACAAAGGATAATCTTTTTGACGCTATTGACTTAGGCTTTACCTGGTTAGAGCGTGACCTCAAAGATAAATAAAAACAGAGCCGATAGGCTCTGCTTTTTTTATACTATCAAATATTGTCCTAAAACCTTTAGTTTTGAGTTCTTTTTGAAATCATAGCGCCTAAGCAGTCTTATCCTGCCCATTTTGGAAAGTTCCGACATATTGCAGTAGGCGTTTATTATCTTTTGTGAGTCAGAGTCAAGGTCATTTATAAACCTTTGGCGGAACATCCTTGCCTGAATATAGGTTGAAAGATAGTCCGATTTGACTCTTGATAAATTTTTTATTTTTTCGGCTACGTAGCCAAAACCTTTTGAGTGACGGGCGCCAACCTCGTTATCTCCGTGTTGACGGTAATATACAAGAGGCTCGTCAATAAAAATGATTTTTCCGAAAACACAAGCAACAAGCGCCATCCACCAGTCGTGCATAGGGCACTCTTTCGGTATCTCGCCCGAGCGGTCTTTAAGCGCTTTATTTACAGCAACCGTACAACCGGTCACATAGTTCTTAACAAGCAGGTGGGGGAGAGTTATATAACCGTTGTCAAACCCTTGTTGACGAAAGAAAGAGCGGTATACGGTTTGTCCGTTTTCATTTGCCACAGTCAAATCGCTATGAAGCAGAATAGGGGTGTCTTTTCCGTATTCCTCTTCGGCTTTTATTATTGCGGTAATATCCTTTTCTATCTTTGTCGGTTTCCAAATATCATCCTGGTCACAAAATAGAATATAGTCGCTTTCACACTTTGAAAAGAGTAGGGAAAAATTGCCCTGCGGACTGCCTGTCGGCGGAGCGTCTATGCGACTGATTTTGTCGGGATATTTTGTTATATAGTCATCTATTATTCCAAGCGTGTCATCGCTTGAGCCGTCATCGTGAACTAAAATATTAAAATCTTTATAGGTTTGCGAAAGTAGGGAATCGATTTGTTCTCTGATGTATTTTGAGCCGTTATAAGTGGCAAGAAGTACAGTTACCATTTCATCACACCTTTACACAATTATACAATTTATCTCTTAGTATGTCAATATTATAGAAAATATATGAGAAATCAAAATACTTGTTGTAAAAAGATAACATTTGACTTATAATAAAAATAAGGAGATGATAATTATGCCAATATTCGCATTGATTCTTTGTTTTATCGTATTGATTCTTATTTTTGCAAATATCAGAATTGTTCCCCAAGCGACCGAGTATGTTATAGAGCGACTCGGAAAATATCGTCATACCTGGGGCGCCGGTATTCACGTTAAAATACCGATTATTGATAGAATTGCAAAAAAGATTACACTAAAAGAGCAGGTGCTCGATTCCGCACCTCAACCTGTAATTACCAAAGATAACGTTACTATGCAGATAGATACCGTTGTTTACTTCCGCATTTTTGATTCAAAGGCTTATACCTACGGCGTTGTTAATCCGATAAACGCTATGGAAAACCTCACCGCTACCACTCTTCGTAATATAGTAGGCGAACTCGAACTTGACGGCACACTTACTTCCCGTGATACCATAAACGGTAGAATGACCGAAACACTTGACGAGGCTACTGACCAGTGGGGTATTAAAGTAACCCGTGTTGAACTTAAAAATATTATTCCTCCTGCCGAAATACAACAGGCAATGGAAAAACAAATGAAAGCCGAGCGTGACAGACGTCAAACCCTTTTACAAGCGGAGGGTCATAAAGCCGCCGCTATCACTCGTGCTGAGGGTGATAAACAGGCTACTATTCTTGCCGCAGAGGGTGAAAGAGATGCCCGTATAGCCAGAGCCGAAGGTGAGGCAAAAGCAATATTCCTCGCCAAAAAAGCCGAGGCGGAAGGTTTGCAACTTCTCAAAGACGTCGGCGTTGATGCATCGGTACTTGAACTCAAAAAGTATGAGGCGCTTGTCAATATGTCTAACGGCACCGCCGCAAAACTCATAATCCCGACCGACGCCGTAAACGCCGTTAAAAACAACGTAATTTTCAGCGAAACAACAGGTCTTGGCGACAATACAAAATCGGCGCCTAAAAAGAAAGCCGAAATTAAAGAAGACCCTTGTTGTGAAGATAAATAATAATTTTCAAAAAAATCATCCGTCAGGATGGTTTTTTTGTGCTAAAGTAGGTGAGAGGGTATGAAAAAATATTTAGGGGAGACAAGCGTTCTTTTTGCAGCGCTTCTTTGGGGTACGATAGGTTTTTTTACAAGAAATCTTTCGTCGCTTGGCTTTTCTTCTGTCGGCATTGTTGCGGTCAGGTCTTTTTTTACCGCACTTGCTATGTTTATAATTATTGCCGTTAAAGATATAAAACTACTTCATATCTCTCTTAAAGATATTTGGATGTTTTTAGGCACGGGTATAGCGAGTTTTATGTTTTTTAATATTTGCTATATGTCTTCTATTACCGAAAACTCGCTTTCCGTCGCTTGTATTTTGATGTATACTTCACCTGTTTGGGTGAGCATAATATCATACTTTGTTTTCAAAGAAAAGTTTAATAAAATCAAGGTTTTATCTCTTGTTATTTGTCTATCCGGTTGCGTTCTTACCTGTATGTCATCAACCCTTAAACTTACTAAAATAGGTCTTATCTACGGTATTCTTTCAGGTATAGGCTATGCGCTTTACAGTATATTCGGCAAAATTGCTTCAAAAAAGTATAATAGTTATACTATCGTGTTTTATACTTTTTTGTTTTCTTTTGCGGCACTTCTTCCGTTTTGCAATGCACCGGGTATTATTGCAAGAGTTAGCAGTATAAAAACCTTTGCACTCCTTATTGGTATCTCGATTATAAATACACTTTTGCCGTATCTTTTATATACTTTCGGTCTTTCCCGTATCGACGCCGGAAAAGCATCGGTTATTTCTATTATAGAGCCGGTCGCCTCCGCTGTTACAGGACTGGTATTTTTTGGCGAGGTTGTAGGCATACTCGGTATAATAGGTATTATCTTTGTCATTATAGGTATATATCTTTTGTCCTTTAAGAGCGATAACATTACATAAAAAAAAGGGCGTCTTCAGATAGGGAGTAATAGGTTTTGGACCGCAAAACATTCGCACTCACTTGTGAAAAAGCCTTGTAATACGACAGTATTACTTCATTTTTTCACTGCGCTCTGCACTAAGTTTTGCAGGTACAAAACTGCCTTGCATCCAAAAACTGCAGATTTTGGATGAAGAACAATAAATAAAACAACCGGCATACTGACGTATGTCGGTTGTTTTTGAAGCAGTAATTCGCCAAAATGTGCGTTTTTGGACTGTTAATCCCTATCTGAAGCCGCACAAAAGGGAGTCTTGTTATATATGTAGATTATTCCATATTTGAATGAATAAACTCAACAACGTCGCCAACTGTTTTAAGATTTTCAATTTCTTCATCGGGAATAATAACGTTAAACTCGTCCTCAACCGACATTGCAAGTTCAACAACGTCAAGACTGTCTGCGCCGAGTTCACCGGCTATATCGGTTTCGAGGGTGATGTTATCCGGGTTAGCCTCAAGTTGTTCAGCAAGTATATCTTTTAGTTTTTCAAAAACCATATTAGTTTCCTCCGCCAAAAATATTGTATATTATGATGATATGTTTATTTTTACATTTTGTCAACATTTTTTTGAAAAAATAATTAAAAATTCTTGACTTATCGATAAAATAATATATAATAATATTTGTTGCAAAAACACTTTGGGGAATTGTGTAACGGTAGCACGACAGACTCTGACTCTGTTTGTTGGGGTTCGAATCCCTATTCCCCAGCCAAAAAAATCCTTGTTCATTTGAACAAGGATTTTTTAATTATTATGAGGCATCCCACATTTATGATATTATAAACAACAATGAAGACATTGCTGAAAGGGCGGGCGGAGCCGTACGACTCCGCTTAATTTGCTTGTAATACAGAAATATAATAATGTCGTTGCTGTTTATTAAAATGATACTGTTTCAGGGGCGGCGGTGAAGGACGAGAAAGTGGCGGTGGCATTTTTGAAATATAATACCTGCGTGTTATCGTCATTTTCGTCATACATACCGCGGAGCTCGGGGTAGGCGTCAAGCATGCTTTTTTGGCTTCGATGCGGTCGTCTTCAACAAGTTCGCCGACAAGGCGAAGCCAGACACCGTCTTTGAACGCGCATATTTCGGCTTTTCTTTTTATAAACGCTATGATATAATGATTTAGACAAATCGGGATTTGAGGAAGAAAAATGAATTTTGGCTTTTCATATATAGGTTTAATATTTTTGCTTATGCTTATGATTCCTAATATTATCTGGAGTAAGAATAAGCCCAAAGATTATGATAAATATGCTGAAAACGAAAACAAAATACTGCTGATATTTGAAAGAATCGGGGAGATTTCGGTTTCCTGTATATCATTGATTTTCTCGGATTTTAATATCAACAATCTTTCTGTACGGTCATTATTTCTGATTATTGCTTTTCTTATGATGATGCTGTACGAAGTTTACTGGATAAGATATTTCAAAAGCGAAAAAACAATGAATGATATGTACAGCAGTATTATAGGTGTTCCCGTTGCGGGCGCGACGCTTCCCGTTTTGGCGTTTTTACTGCTCGGTATATACGGAAAAAATTTGCCCTTGATTATATCGACGGTAGTGTTAGGCATCGGGCATATCGGTATACATATCAATCACAAACAAGAAGCAGACAAATAACGGTTTGCAAAGATAGTATCAGCGGATTTAAGCAACAGTGCGTTGCTTGTGTAATTGTTGTTTTATGGGTAAAATGAACTGTGGGAGGAATCTGTATGAAAACCAATGAAATTATATATGAACTCAGAACTAAAAGCGGCCTTTCGCAAGATGAATTAGCCGGAAAGGTGTTTGTTACCCGTCAGGCAGTATCTCGTTGGGAAACGGGTGAAACGGTACCTAATACCGAGACACTTAAACTGCTTTCAAATCTGTTTAATGTTTCAATTAACACACTGTTAGGTTCGCCACAGAAACTTATCTGTCAGTGTTGCGGAATGCCGCTTGAAGATGAGATAATCGGCAGAAATAAAGACGGCACGCTAAACGAAGAATACTGTAAATGGTGTTATGCTGACGGAACATATACTTACAGCGATATGGATGATTTAATAGAGGTCTGCATTCCGCATATGGCATCGCAGGGCTTTACGGAAGAGCAAACGCGCGACTATATGAAACAACTGTTGCCGACTCTGAATTACTGGAAAAAATACGAGAAACTGGGTGATAACGGCGAGTTTGAAGAATTCAAGCGTAAGTTGATTGAAGAAATTAACAACCTTAATATCGAAGGTATGCCAAAACTCGAAAAACTTAATGCCCTTGTAGGCAGTTACGTTAATCTCGAATATACTCTGCCGAGCGGTGCGAAGGTTAAATTCTTGAATGACAACACAACCTATCTTGGAAATCAACTTGAATCAGAATTGGTCGAGGGCTTATGTTTCGGTGTTCTCGCAAATATGGATTTTATACTTGTTTGCACCTATGAGGCAGACGGTAAGAATCCCGAACTTATACTCTATAAAAAACGATAATTATCATTCGCTTAAAATCTAACAAAGCGGAACCGCAGGCACGGCTCCGCTTTTGTGTTTTCGGGCTTATTCTGTTAGCAGCCATACTGCCAGGGTGATGCCGTATTTGAATGCTGCCGACTCGCATGGGTTCGGGTGCTTTAAGACAGGGCAGGTAGAAATCGTCATGGAACTGTATGGCTTATTAACGAAACACCAGATAAGGATCCGCCGTTGCATCCAAGGTGTCGATGCGTTATAATCAAAATGAAAACCGTAAAGGCAGGAACGGCAACAATGAATGGTCGGGACGGTGCAGATTGGCACTTAAAGAATCATGAGAAATTACCGGATTATTATATAACAGCTGATCAAGCAAAAGAACTTGGTTGGATTCCGATTTTAGGAAATCTTGCCAGTGCTTGCAAGGGCAAAATGATTTTTGGCGGTATTTATCAAAATCGTAACGGTCATTTGCCAAAAGCAAGTGACAGAATATGGTATGAAGCGGATATAAACTATCGATTTGGATATAGAAATCAGCAAAGAGTGCTTTATTCTAATGACGGTTTGTTATTCGTGACCTTTGATCATTACCAGACTTTTTTTGAAATTGCATAGGAGGAAAGTATGAACAACGATTATTATGCATTTAAGGAAATAAAGGAAAACCCTATAACACTTGATTTTACCGGTTGTAAATATCTTGGCGAGATTCACAACATATTGAAAGAAAAATTCGGACTTCCGGATTATTACGGGGCAAATTGGGATGCCCTATGGGATTGCCTTAGATACCTCTTTGACGATCCGGTTACAGTAAATATCATAGGTATTCAATCGTTGAGTATCGATTTACAGGATGCCTGCAAAAAAATGATAGAAGTTTTTAATGATGTACAGGAGGAAACGCCCGAATTCACTTACAGAATAATGGATTGATGAACCGACCGGGGAAAATACCGCCGGTCGGTTCATCAAATATCAAGTGTTTTTGTTTCCTTCCACTTTGTTTTTGGCAGGAATAAAATGCAACAAAATTATTCATTTTGCGATGGGCGAATTTGGGCTTCTGAAGCCGGATAAATTGGGTCACAATTGGGTCACCGATTTTTGAAAATGCCCACAAACAGAGGGTTTGCGAGGCGTCTTCTCCATATTCCCCAGCCATGAAACGATAGCATTTCGTATATGCGAAATGCTATCGTTTCTCCATATCCACTCTTTGATACAACACCTAAGCGTTTGCGAAAAGCCTTATAAGAAAGACGCACAAAAGATTTAAAATAGCGACAAAAATGAGAGCGGTATAGTCCTTGACATTATTCTAATTTGAAATATAATAAAAGTATATCTTTTGGAGGTGATAGTATTAAAAGAAGAGTTTTTTTATTGGTTTTATCCATATTATTTGTTTTTATTCTTGCTTCGTGCGGAAACAAAAAGGTTGTAGGTGATAAGAACAGCGGGGAAGTAACCGTTGTTGACGAAAGTTTATATCCTTTATATATTAAAACCGAGGGTATGGGTCAACTCGCATACGCAAAAGACGGGGGAGAGATAGTTTTTGATGAAGAACATCCTACCACATCTATAACGCTTAATATTTCGGGAGAAAATGAATACACCATATCGGCAAAGGGTCGAGAGGGTTATCATTTTACAAAATGGACAAAGGATAACATAGACTACTCTTTTGATAATGAAATCACCGTTCAAATAAACAAAAAAACCGAGTTTACGGCTTATTTTGAAGAAGACTAAAAGAAGATAATATTTATGGAAAAACTAATTAACAGTATGGCAAATATCGGAGTTATTCCGGTAATAAAAATTGACGACGCAAGCAAAGCCGTTCCTCTTGCCCGTGCGCTAAAGACGGGTGGAATACCGGCTGCGGAAATTACTTTCAGAACGGAAGCGGCAGCCGACGCTATTAAAGCAATAGCTGATAATTTCCCTGATTTTTTGATAGCCGCAGGCACGGTTTTAACACCTCTACAAGTCGACAAGGCAATAGACGCCGGCGCTACGCTTATAGTAACACCCGGTTTTAACCCCAAAGTTGTTGAATACTCAATTTCTAAGAAATACCCTATAATACCGGGCGTATGCACCCCGGCAGAAATTGAAAACGCAATGAACTACGGGCTAAAGTACCTTAAGTTTTTCCCTGCGGAAGCAATGGGCGGAGTTAAAACAATTAAGGCAATTTCTGCACCTTATTCTATGATAAGATTTATGCCGACAGGCGGTGTAAACAAGTCAAATCTTGCAGATTATCTCAGCGAAAAAGCGGTCTTTTGTTGCGGAGGCAGTTGGATGGTATCTGCCTCGCTTATAAATGAGGATAAGTTTGACGAGATTAAACAAATGACTCGTGAAGCCGCAGACCTTGTAAAAGAACTGAAAAAATAAACAAGTAAAAAAAGAGCAAATCAAACGATTTGCTCTTTTTATTTACTTTATAAAATAATTAAACAGCATAAACATTATAGGAATTGTTATGACGGATAAAAGGTGAGTAACAATTGTCAAAATTGCTGCCTGAGACGTATCTTTTCCGTATGCCGCAGGGATAACGATAGGATTCATACCCATAGGCATAGCGGTCATACACGTTCCGCAAATAAGTATTGTATGCGTGAAAAGTGAGTTTTTCGGAAGCAATAAACAAATACCTATAAAAATAAGAGGGAAGAGTATCAACCTTACAAAAGACAGATAGTAAACATATCTTTTTTTGAGAAGTGATTTGATATTTGATTTTGCAACCGTAATACCGGTTAGTATCATAGCGATAGGCGACATACAATTTGCGAGAGTATCAATAGCGCCGATAAACGGTTTTGGCAGTTTTAATCCCGACAAACCGATTATCATACCTATAATCATAGCGATAAGCATAGGATTAACAAAGTTTTTAAGTCTTTTAATACCCTTTGGCTGTTCTCCACCCGAACCTGCTATGAGAAGCGTTGGTGCGCCCCAGGCGTAAATACCGAACCAAAAGGGAAGGGTAAAGACTGTATACGTAAAGAATAAATCGGGGAATACCGCCTTTACAATAGCGTTACCCATAAAACCGAAGTTTGAAAATTCAAGTCCGTAAATAGCAATTTTTTTTAGAAAATCGTCGCCACGGCAAATAAGTTTAGCGCTCAAAAAAGATAATGGCAGTAAAACGAACAAAAGCATTATGCTGACAACAAAAACACGCCACAAGTGACCGATATTATCAACCGTACAGTTTTCGATAAAAGTACCCATTACAAGAGCGGGAACAAATATAGTGTTTTCAAGTTTTGAAAGTATAACGCTGCCCTCAGCTTTTACGACATTAAACTTATAAAGTAAAAATCCTATAAGAATAAACGCAAAAAGAACTAACATTTGCGTAAAAACAGGCATAAAAATATCCATCAAACCACTCCAAAAGAAAATCAGTTTCTTTTAACGGCGTTTATTATACGAATAATAGCCGAAGAAAGAATAATATTAAAGATAAGTTCAAACAAGAAGTTTCCGCCGACAAGGCCTAAAATCATAAACCTTAGTACCGAAGTTCCGCCCGCCCATTCCCTTATAGTAGGCATAAAGAAAAGTGCGCAACAAATAAGGAACACACCCGTGTTGACAACAGGGCATACTATAGCGGAAATAAGTACGGCGAGATACTCGTTGACTTTTTTAAGCGCTGAATACACAACACCCGCAACAAGACCGCAAAGGGTACCCTTTAACAAAACGGTTATTATAGTTCCCGGAACGTTTACTGCTAAAAATGCGCCTGCGTCACCGCTAAGCAAAACGGTAAGACCGAAAACAAAACCGAGCCAAGCGCCGATAACAGGACCGCAAAGGGCGGCGCCGATAACGATAGGCACAAGCACTAACGAAATTGAAAAAGGCCCGAAATGAATAAATGAACCGAGAAGTTGTAAAACCACAACTATCGCGGTGAACATTGCGCCGAGCGCAAGTGTTCTGCTACTGTTTGTTTTTGACATAAAAAATACCTCCGATACTACCCGGTTGCCCGGTGCAGTTCATAATATTCAAATATCCGCTAAAACGGATTATTTGTTTCTGTCATAAATCTCTTTTAAGCCGTCAAGCAAAAGATTTTCGTTATATATAATATCGTGATTACAATACTTTATAACCTCTTTTGATAATCCGCCCGTTGCGACTACAGTCGGCATTTCACCAAGTTCGTATGCGATTTTATCAATAATTCCGTCTATCATAGACGAGGCGCCGAATATAAGCCCCGAACGCATACAGTCGGCGGTGTTTGTACCTATAACGCTTTTTGGCGCTTTGATATCAATAGCAGGGAGTTGCGCCGTGTTTTCAGTCAGGGCTTTTAGGGTGAGTTTTACACCTGCGGCAATAACTCCGCCTATAAATGCGCCTTCACCGTCAACAACAAATATTGTAGAAGCAGTTCCCATATCTATTATAATGCAGGGTGTATTATACTCGGTAATGGCGCCTACAGCACCTGCAACCAAATCGGCTCCGAGTTGAGATGGGTTGTCAATTTTTATATTTAGTCCCGTTTTAATGCCGGGTCCTACATGGAGCGGAACAACGCCGCAAAGAATAGTAACGGCTTTTCCTATCGACTGTGCGACAGAGGGGACAACCGAAGATATGATACAGTCCTCAATATCTGCAGTGTCTTTGCCGTGAAGTTTAAGTACGTTTTTAATTGTAACCGCATATTCATTTGCGGTTTTGTCGGTGGATGTTGAAAGTCTTGCAGTAAGGGATAAAATCTCGTTCTCAAATGTGCCGAGCGTAACATTGGTGTTTCCGATATCTATTGCAAGCAGCATTGTGTTTTCCTCCGATAATTTATTCTAATTATGTATTATAAGACTATACGTACAATATTTCAATAAAAAAATTACTTGACTATCATTTTTTTTGATGTTATAATCTCTTGTGTTAATTGGGGTTTTATACCCGATAAACTATCCTTGCTCTAAATATTTAGGGCCATTTGACCATAAGGAGGTGTTTGACGTGGCTTGTAAGTATGAGGCAGCCGTTATTTTCTCCGTAAAAGCAGGGGAAGAAGCGGTTAACGGTCTTAAAGAAAAGTTTAATGACCTTATTGCTAAACACGGCACAGTTGAAAACGTTGATGATTGGGGTAAACGCCGTTTGGCTTATCCTATCAATGATGAGACTGAAGGTTATTATGTTTTCTATACTTTCACAAGTGAGCCTGAGTTTCCGGCTGAACTTGAAAGAGTAGCAAAAATTACCGAAAACGTATTAAGAATTATGACTATTAAAAAGTAATGGAGGACTAAAAATGTTTAATTTAGTTGTTTTAACCGGTCGTTTAACGGCAGATCCTGAACTTAAGAAAACCCCGAATGGTATTTCGGTAACTTCTTTCTCCATTGCGGTAAGCCGTCGCTATCGCGCCGGTGAAGAAACCCAAGCCGATTTTATCAATATCGTTGCTTGGCGTCAAACTGCGGAATTTATCTGCAACTATTTCAAAAAGGGCACTATGATCGGTATTGAAGGTTCTATTCAGACCAGAAGATATACCGATAAAAATGGAAATAACCGCACAGCCTTTGAAGTTGTCGCTTCTAACGCTCAATTTGTTGAGTCAAAACGTGACAATGCCGGTTCTACCGGTGAGGTTTCACCTTCATACAGTAATGCTGAAGGCGGCGATTTTGCTGAAATCGGCGGCGGTGAAGATGATGATTTGCCCTTCTAATTAAGGAGGATTATATTATAATGGAAAAAACAGATAGACCTCTTCACAGAAAACCGAGAAAAAAGGTTTGTCATTTCTGTGTTGACAGAGTTGAAGAAATCGATTATAAGGACGTAAACCGTCTTCGCAAGTTTGTTTCTGAGCGTGCGAAGATTTTACCCCGCAGAACTACCGGTACTTGCGCTAAACATCAGCGTGAACTTACAACCGCTATTAAACGTGCTCGTCAGGTGGCTTTGCTTCCTTATTCTAACGACTAAAACTAACGCCTCAACCGATTGGTTGAGGCTATTTTTATAAAAAATACTTGACAAGCGTATAAAGGGATGTTAATATTTTGTTAATAAATGATAGAGGTGCGATGACATTAGTAGCATTCGTTTTGACTCGGTAGTTTGAATGTGAAAGGGGTAATCGCCGAAATGAGATATCCGTACCGAAGGATATTTTGTTGGTCTTAATGAGAATATCTTTAAGACTGTCACTTAAAGTGGAGCGCTATCCTGATTTTTTAATATCCCGATTTTCAGGTCGCACACTTTTGTGCGACCTTTGTTGTTTAATAAAAACATTATGAAAAGGGGCATTACTATGCACAAAAGTAACGGTAGATTACTAAGACTTGCCATTATTGCGCTAATTGCGGGCGTTATGGCATTTATCGGTACGTTTACCGCACTCGGAGAGGAAGATAAAACATCTTCATCAAAAGAGTCGCAACCAAAGACGGTTACTGTTACCGTTGACGAAGAAGACTGTGTTTATGATTTAACCGCTTCTGAAGATGTTGTTGAAACCGAGAACGAAACCGTAACACTCGGCGCTTCAACCTACATTGATAATTATGCTGATAATATTCAGTATGATAAGAACGTTAAAGAAAACATAGAAACCGCCATAGAAACAGTAAGAGAGGACGTTCCTTTCTATGCAACTATCTGGGGACTTTTGCCTCCGGTAATCGCCATTGTTTTGGCGCTTATCACAAAAGAGGTTTATTCCTCGCTCTTTATCGGTATTCTTGCCGGCGGACTACTTTATTCTAACTTCAGTTTTGAAGGCACGATAGTTCACACCCTGCAAGACGGATTTATAGCAAGTATCGCTGATTCTTATAATATAGGAATACTTATATTTCTTGTTATGCTCGGCGCACTGGTTGCTATGATGAATAAAGCAGGCGGCTCAAGAGCCTTTGGAAAATGGACCGAAAAACACATCAAGTCAAGAATAGGTGTTCAACTTGCTACAATCCTACTCGGTGTACTTATTTTTGTTGACGACTACTTTAATTGTTTGACAGTAGGCTCGGTTATGCGTCCTGCAACCGACAAACACAAAGTATCTCGTGCTAAACTTGCTTATTTGATAGACGCTACTGCGGCTCCGGTTTGCATTATCGCACCTATTTCTTCTTGGGCGGCGGCAGTTGCCGGCTTTGCAAAAGGTTCAGGTGCTGCAAGCGGTATGTCACTCTTTATAAGCGCTATTCCTTATAACTTCTACGCAATTCTCACCATTGTTATGATGATATTTATTGCAGTTACTAACATTGACTACGGCCTTATGAAGAAACACGAAATCAATGCTATGAACGGCGATATCTTCACAACAGGTGAGGAGCAAATGGCTGAAAATGACGCTTCTGAGAATGATAAGGCTCGTGTATTTGACCTTATTATTCCGGTTGTTGTTCTCATAATTGCTTGCGTAATCGGTATGATTTATTCAGGCGGTTTCTTCAGCGGTGCAAACTTTATCGACGCTTTCTCAAACAGCGACGCTTCGGTAGGTCTTGTTATAGGCTCGTTTGCGGCGGTTATCTTCACTATTATTTACTATCTCTGCCGTCGTGTTCTTTCTTTCAAAGACTGTATGGAATCCATACCCGACGGATTCAAAGCAATGGTTCCCGCTATTATGATTCTTTGCTGCGCTTGGACACTTAAGACTATGACCGATTCACTCGGCGCAAAGATATTCATTTCTAAGATAGTTGAAAACTCCGCAGGATCTTTCCAACTCTTCTTACCGGCTATCATATTCCTTATTGCCGTAGGTTTGTCTTTTGCAACCGGTACATCTTGGGGTACGTTCGGTATACTCATCCCGATAGTGCTGAGCGTTTTCGGTTCACAAAGCGGAAACATCACTATTGTTGCTATCTCCGCTTGTATGGCCGGTGCGGTTTGCGGCGACCACTGCTCACCGATTTCGGATACCACAATTATGGCTTCCGCAGGTGCCCAGTGTAACCACATTAACCACGTATCAACACAGTTGCCTTATGCTATGACCGTTGCCGGTGTATCCTTTGTAACCTACATTATTGCAGGTGTTTTGCCTGAAAGTCTTAAACTTATTTCTCTTCCGATAGGTATTGTACTTATGCTCGGAACACTTATAGTAATTAAGAACGTTACAAAGAATAAAGCATAATATTTCTTGAAAATAATAAAGGTTACCGCTATAATATTAGCGGTAACTTTTTTATTAGGAGATTATATGAAACGAGAACTTGAAAGAAGCGTTTTAATTGAGCGGAGTATTATAAAAAAGTTTAGAAAACAAATATGGAACAATTTTATAGCTTCGGTCAAAGAATATGAACTGATAAACGCAAATGATACTATAGCCGTTTGTATATCGGGCGGAAAAGACTCAATGCTTTTGGCAAAGTGTCTTGAACTACTTAAAAGACACAGTGAGGTGCCTTTTGACTTAAAGTATATAGTTATGAACCCCGGATATGCAAAACCCAATTTGGACCTGATTAAAAGCAATCTCAGCACTCTTAAAATAGACGCCGAGATTTTTGAAAGCGATATTTTTGACGTTGCATATTCCGCCGGCGGCTCGCCTTGTTATTTGTGCGCAAGAATGCGCAGAGGTGCTTTATATGCAAAAGCAAAAGAGATAGGTTGCAACAAAATCGCACTCGGTCACCATTTTGACGACGCTATAGAAACACTTCTTATGAGTATGACATATTCTTCTGAAATAAAAACAATGTTACCGAAACTGCATAGCACAAACTTTGAGGGTATGGAACTCATAAGGCCGCTTTATATGGTTAAAGAAAAGGATATAATCAACTGGAGTAAATATAATGAACTCACATTTCTTCGCTGTGCTTGTCGGTTTACAAAAGACAGTGCAGAGGATGAGTCGCTTTCTAAACGTCTTGAAATTAAAAATCTTATTAAGTATATTAAAGAGAAAAATCCCGTTGCCGATGATAATATTTTCCGCAGTATGCATAACGTAAATATGGCGACAATGCCCGGCTGGAGAGATAAGGATAACGGAGAAACACACTCCTTCCTTGATGAATATTAAAAGGAAAAACGCTAATCATTTGATTAGCGTTTTTTATATCTATGCGTCTATTTTATTAAAGAAATGTTTAACAAACTCTCCAAACGGAAGAATTAGAAATGCTAGTAAAATCGAAATAAAGAATCTTCCGGCTGAAAGAATCTCAAACTCAAATAGGAAACCTACGGGAGTGAGAACTAAGAACATAGAAAGAAAAATAAGTATAATTGAAGAATAAACCATAAACTTATTATTCCTTAGGCTTGTTTTAAAGAGGGAAAGATTACTCTTTATATTAAAAGTATGAAGTACTTGCGAAATGGAAAGTGTAGCAAATGCCATTGTCATACCGTATGACAAGCCTTGGTGATAACCTATAAAGAACGATATTAAAGAAGTAATCGCCATAAATACCGAATAGGTTGCGGTTGTGGCTATAGAGTTAAAATCAAACAGTCTGCCGTCAAGGGTTATCGGTTTTTTATTCATTATATTATCATCGGGACTTTCGGTTGCAAGAGAAATGGTCGGCGCACTATCGGTAAAGAGATTTATAAGCAACAACTGTACTGCAACAAGAGGGGGAAATCCCACCGTTAAAACGCAAATAATATAGAGTAGTATTTCGGCAATATTGCATCCGAGTATATAGCAAACCGATTTTTTAATGTTTTCAAAAAGTCCACGACTTTCTTTAATTGCTGAAATAAGATATTTAAAGTTATTTTGCCCGATAACTATATCTGCGTTTCCTCGTGCAACGTCGGTGCCTGAATTACCCATAACGCAACCGATATCGGCTTCACTTAGAGCGTCGGCGTCTTCGGTATTGTCACCCGTGACGGTAACAATCATACCTTTTCTTTGCCAAGCGTCAATTATTCTGAGTTTATCGGCGGGGGTTATACGTGCGAAAACTGAATATTTATCAATGGATTTATATAGTTCATCATCATTTATTTCGTGCAGTTCGTCGCCGGTAATCGCTAATTTGTCATCGTTTAGAAGACCCATTTGTTTAGCAATAGCGGTGGCGGTTACAAGACTGTCGCCCGTCATCATAACGGTCTTTATTCCTGCGTTGTTACAAACTCTAATTCCCTCAACTGCGCCGGCTCTCGGCGGGTCTTCAAAGGCTAAAAGGGAAAGGAAAGTGAGGTCCTCTTCAACGTCGGCAGGACTTGGCGCCGCCAAAGTTTCCGAGAGTTCTTTAACCGCAAGGCATAATACTCTCATTCCGTTTTGTGACATTTCTTCATATTTCTTTGTTATTTTTTCTTTGTCACAACCGTTGCATTTATCAATTACGTATTCGGGTGCGCCTTTGACAACGGCAAGAGGGGAACCGTTTATCATATTGATAGTGGTCATAGCTTTTCTTGTCGTGTCAAAAGGTATATACGATAATCTTGGATATATATTTTCAAGTTCTGCCTTGTTTGTGTTACATATAGCCTCGCAAGCGTTTGAAATTGACTCTTCGGTAGAGTCGTTTTGAAGCGTTTGACAAAGGGCGGCAAGTTTAATTATAAGCGCATTTTTATCGGTTAAAGTATCAGTTTCGGGATTAAAAGAGTTTTCACCGTCATAGATACATTTTAACTCCATAACGCTTTTTGTCAGTATACCTGTTTTATCGACACAAATAACGTTCGTTTTGCCGAGTAGTTCCAAAACTTTTATTTTTTTAATTATTATGTGATTTTTGATTATTCTTTCAACGCCGAGAGCAACTACAATAACCGAAACTGCCGGCAAACTTTCCGGTATTGCGGCAATTGCAAGAGCAAGGGCGCTTGTAAACATAGAGATAGATAGTTCGGCAAAACTGCCGTCAAAACTACCTACGTTTCTAATTACGCTTATTATAAAAACGATAACACAAACAAGGGCGATAATGAGATTTGTCGTTTTGCCTATTTTATGAAGTGAGTCGTTAATAGGTAGGTTTTCAGAGCCTGTTTGCTCAAGTATTTCTTTTGTTTTTCCTATCTCGGTTGTCAGTCCGGTTTCTACAACAACTGCCTTTGCATTACCCATAGCAACACTGCTTCCGGCATAAATCATATTGGCTCTTTTATCGAGAGGCGTTATATCCTCACAAATGGCGTCAGCATGTTTTTCTATAGGGAAAGTTTCCCCGGTAACGGCTATCTCGTTGGTGGCAAAATCATTACACTCTATAATCCTTGCGTCAGCGGTGATGTAGTCGCCGGTTTTAAGCAGAATGATATCGCCCGGAACTAAATATTCTGAAGGAACTTCCTTTTCAACTCCGTCACGCAATACGCAAACTTTAGGATTTATATTTGCCGTAAGATTACCGAATGCGAGCATGCTTTTATATCTGTAGTATGCAGTAAAAAGAGCGTTTGCCACAATAACGGCAAGTACAAATATCGGTGCAAAATATGACGAAGCGTTGTACTTTAGTCTGAAAACAAACAAAAGAACGGCTACTATTAGCAAAATATAATTGAACTTACTGTTAAGCGCACTTAAAAAATGTTTGAAGTAATTTGTTCTCTCATCGTTTGTAACAGTATTTTTTTTATAGATTGCAATTCTCTCATCGGCTATACCGCTATGTAATCCTTTTTCACGGTCAACCGATAATTCATTTAATACTTTTTCTATAGGAGCATTATGCCAAATCATATAAGCCCTCCAAAAATAAATATAAGTAATTCTATCATTTATATAACATTTTGTCAAACAGTACACTATTTTTGCATATATTCACAATTTTTGAATATTTATTTATCTATTTTCTTGAAATATATATCTATTTGATGTATAATAAATTAAATAATTTTGGAAGTGGGTTTATTATGACACGTAGAGAGGCTCGAGATTCGGCATTTATTTTGATTTTTGAAAAAGAAATAAACGGTTTCGATACCGATTTGAATTTGGAAATTGCCGAAGAATGTGATGAGATAAAAATCAACGATTATACAAAAGAAGTTTTTTGCGGAGTGTATAATAATTTAACTGCTATTGATGAAATTATCTCAAAGTATTCTGTTTCTTGGAATATAAAGCGTATTTCAAAAGTTGCTCTGGCGGTCCTTCGCCTTGCAATATTTGAAATAAAGTATTTAGATAGTGTTCCCGTTTCGGTTTCTATAAACGAGGCGGTTGAAATTGCAAAAAAATATTCAACAAAAGAGGACTCTGTTTTTATAAACGGAATACTCTCTTCAGTTGCCAAAGAAAACAATGAATAATAACACACCGCTTTCCGTTAAACAGTTAAACACGTATATAAAATCGCTTTTTGAGAGCGATATGCATTTGATAAACGTCACCGTTATCGGAGAAATATCTAATTTCAAAAATCATTACAGCAGCGGTCATTTGTATTTTACCGTGAAAGATAATGATAGCGCTATTCGTTGCGTTATGTTCAAAAGCAGCGCCGCAACACTCAAGTTTTTGCCCGCTGACGGAATGTCCGTTATAATCAGAGGCAGGGTTTCCGTTTATGAAAAAGACGGACAGTATATGCTTTATGCTCAAACTATGCAGCAAGAGGGCGAGGGTGAACTCTCAAAGCAGTTTGAAATTACAAAAGAAAAACTAAAAAGCGAAGGACTTTTTGATGAAGATAACAAGAGGGAACTGCCTGCATTTCCTGAAAGAATTGCACTTGTGACCTCTGAAACAGGTGCCGCAGTAAAAGACCTTATTAATATTCTCGGTATTCGCTATCCGCTTTGTACCGTTATTATGTGTCCTGTTCTTGTGCAAGGCGCTGACGCACCGAAAAGTATGATTAAAACACTAAACAGGGTTTATAAACTCAGCCGTCTTGATTTAATTATAATAGGCAGGGGCGGAGGCTCAAGCGAGGACCTTGCCGCTTTTAATGACGAAAACTTAGCAAGAACTATCTTTGAATCACCGGTGCCCGTAATATCCGCCGTAGGTCACGAAACCGATTTTTCAATTTCTGACTTTGTTGCGGATAAAAGGGCTTCAACGCCATCCCACGCCGCCGAAATGGCTGTTCCCGATATTTCAGAATTAAAGGCGACTGTATTATCTCTTAAAAAGAGAATATCCGATATTTCAAAATCAACATATGAACTGTATCTTTCTCGGTTTCAAAACGCTTCATATAAGGTAAGTTCCGATAAGTTTTATAATTATTTAGACACAAAATCACGGTTGCTTGATACTCTTTTTGATAAATTACTGTCAAAAGAAAAAGATTGTCTTAATAAAAAATCGGCATCTTTTGAAAAATACACAGCAAAACTTGACGCTTTAAGTCCGTTAAAAGTTTTATCAAGAGGATTTAGTGTTGTAAAGAATAATGATTCTTATATAAAATCCGTTAAAGAGATTAAACAAAACGATAGATTAAATATAAAGTTTGCCGATGGCGAGGCGTCTTGCCTTGTGACAGAAACTAAAGAAGAGGAGATTTTATGAACAAAGAAAATCTTAACTTTGAAGAAGCGCTGCTTAAACTTGAGGATATTGTAAAACAACTTGAAAGCGGAGATGTTTCACTTGAAAAGTCTATTGAACTTTTCGAAGAGGGAATTACGCTTTCTAAAATATGCTCAAAAAAACTAAATACCGCAAAACAAAAAATTGTTTCACTTGAAGAAGCCGAAAGCGAGGAAGAGGCTTAATGGAAAATGAATATCTTACAAACCTTAAAGAAAAAATAGAAAACAGACTTTATATGCTTTTATCTCCAAGAGGCAGACTTTATGATAAAGTTGTTGAGGCGGCAAACTATTCCGTATCTAACGGAGGAAAAAGAATACGCCCCATTTTACTTTTAGAGTTTTATAAACTGTGCGGCGGAGATGATGACTGTGCTTATAACTTTGCCTGTGCTCTTGAAATGATACATACTTATTCTCTCATACACGACGATTTACCCTCAATGGATAATGACGACTATAGACGTGGCAAACCCTCTTGTCATAAACAATACGGCGAGGGTATGGCGCTTCTTGCCGGAGACGGACTTTTGACTGAGGCTTTTTCAGTTGCGGCTAAAACCTTGTCGTTACCGTATGAGCGTGTTTGTAAATGTATTGAAATACTTGCTAATAATGCAGGTTTTGACGGTATGGTCGGCGGTCAGGTTATCGACACCGAGTGTGAACCTACAGATAACGTAGACGTATTGCTTAATATGTATGACCTAAAAACATCACATCTTATACGTTCAGCCTCAACTATAGGCGCTACACTTGCAGGTGCTGATGATGAAATCATAGCCGCCGCCGATAAATACGGCTATAATCTCGGAATTGCTTTTCAACTTATTGATGATATACTTGATACAACCGGAGATTTTTCTAAACTCGGCAAACCGATAGGAAGCGACGAAAAGAACGATAAAAATACCGCTGTTAAACTTTTAGGCGTTGAAAAATGCAGGGAACTTGCAAAAGAATATACAGAAAACGCTTTATCTGCACTTGACTCTATTGAAGGCGATAAAACCGTTCTTATAGAAATAACAAATAAACTTCTTGCAAGGGATTATTAAACTATAGTTTTTTAGGGGATAATTTTTTGGAATACAAAATACTTAGTACAATTAAATCACCTGACGATGTTAAAAAACTTAATAACAATGACCTAAATGTACTTTGTGATGAGATAAGGGACTGTATAATCACGACCGTTTCACAAAACGGCGGACATTTGGCTTCAAATCTCGGTACGGTGGAACTTACCGTTGCACTGCACAGAGCCTTTAATTCGCCGCTTGATTCTATTCTTTTTGATGTAGGTCACCAGTCTTATACACACAAACTTCTAACCGGTAGATTTGACAAGTTCTCCACTATTCGTACAAACGGAGGACTTTCAGGTTTTATGCGCCCGCTTGAAAGCGAGCATGACCCCTTTGTTACAGGTCATAGCGGAAACTCGGTTTCAGCGGCTTACGGTATTTATAAGGCAAAAAACATTATAGGGGAAGAAGGTTTTTCGGTAGCGGTTATCGGTGACGGCGCTATGACAGGCGGTATGGCTTATGAGGCGCTTAATAACGCCGGAGGAAACCGTAATAAGTTTATCGTTGTGCTAAACGATAATAAAATGAGTATTTCAAGAAACGTAGGCGCCTTGTCCCGTGCATTTACAAAAATGCGTGGAAAACCAAAGTATCATAATTTTAAGTTTGCCGTAACTGATTTTCTTAATAAAATACCTTTTATAGGTAAACCTATTGAAAATCTTATTTTCAAAATTAAAGAGGGCTTCAAATCGCTTATTTATAAAAACAATATTTTTTCCGATTTGGGCTTTAACTATTTAGGTCCTGTTGACGGTCATAATATTGATAGTATGGAGTCGCTTTTTAATATTGCGAAAAAATACAATAGACCGACTCTCATTCACGTTATAACAACTAAAGGCAAGGGTTATAAGTTTGCCGAGAGTAAGCCTAAAGACTATCACGGCGTTTCTCCTTTTGATATATCTTGCGGTGCAAGTGACGGCGACAACACTACTTTTTCATATGTAGTAGGCAAAGTGCTTTGTGATATGGCAGAAAAAGACGATAAAGTTTCGGCTATTACCGCCGCTATGCGAGAGGGAACAGGGCTTTTTGAGTTTTCTCAAAAGTATAAAAACAGGTTTTTTGATGTGGGTATAGCCGAGCAACACGCTATGACCTTTGCGGCAGGTATGGCAACAAAAGGGATAAAACCGTATTTTGCCGTTTATTCTTCATTTTTGCAACGTTCTTATGACCAAATAATTCATGACGCCGCAATACAAAAACTTCCCGTTCGTATTCTTGTAGACAGGGCGGGTATTGTAGGTGAAGACGGCGAAACACATCAGGGTATATTCGATATATCTTTTCTCACTTCAATTCCGGGTATAACCATATATTCTCCATGTTGTTATTCAGAGCTCCAAAGCATTATGAATAGAAGTTTATCATTTTCTAATATAACGGCTATAAGATATCCGAAGGGTACTGAACTTATTCACTTTGATAATGCTTTTAGCGAAGACTTCACCTGGCTTAAAAATGATAAAAATAAGTGTGTTGTATCATACGGCAGAGAGTTTTCTCTTGCCTATGCTGCATATAAAAAGACAAAACAGTTTGACCTTATAAAACTCAATAAAGTTTTTCCGATAGAAGAAAACATAATAAAAATACTTAAAAATTATAAATACGTATATTTCTTTGAAGAGAGCGTTCAGTCGGGCAGTATTTCGGAAAAAATATCGGCTATGCTTATGTCGGCAGGATATAAAGGTGAATACCACGCATATATTTTGCCTAACGATTTTATACCCTCAATAAAGGTTAAAGACGCTTTCAAAAAATACAACTTAGACTCTGACTCTATTATAAGGACGGTTAATAATGGCTAAAGAACGCTTGGATAAAACACTTGTATCGCTTGGTTTTTGTGAGTCAAGAGAAAAGGCGAGAGCCGTTATAATGTCCGGTATAGTTTTTGTGAATAACCAAAGATATGACAAACCCGGTGATATGGTTAAAAGCGACGATAAAATAGAAGTAAGAGGCGAAACGCTTAAATATGTAAGCCGTGGCGGACTGAAACTTGAAAAAGCGATAAAATCTTTTTCGGTTTCTCTTAAAGATAAGGTTTGCGCTGATATAGGCGCTTCTACCGGCGGTTTTACCGACTGTATGTTGCAAAACGGCGCAAAAAAAGTTTTTTCTATAGACGTTGGCTACGGTCAACTTGCCTGGAAACTTCGTACCGATAATAGAGTTATAAATCTTGAACGTACAAACTTTAGGTACGTAACCGAAAACGAGATTACCGAAAAACTTGATTTTGCTAGTGTTGACGTTTCTTTTATTTCGCTGTCTTTAATACTTCCGGTGCTATATAATTTTCTCAAAACCGGCGGCGAGGCTGTTTGCCTTATAAAACCGCAGTTTGAGGCAGGAAAAGAAAATGTCGGTAAAAAAGGCGTTGTAAGAGATAAAAATGTTCATATTTCCGTTATTGAAAAGATGATAAATGTTGTGCTTCTAAACAAGTTTACGCTTTTAGGACTTGATTATTCACCTATAAAAGGACCTGAGGGAAATATAGAATATCTATGTTTCATAAAAAAATGTGAAGATGTAAACAACTTGTGTGAAACAGACCCCGTTACTGTAGTTGAAAAATCATATATTGAATTAAAGGAGGGAGCAAAATGATAGTATCCGTTTTACCTAATCTTGATAAACGTGGCTCGGCGGAAATGGTTGATAAACTCGGCGCTATGCTTAAAGAACTTGGTATCGAGGCTTATATCACCGATAACGTTTGTTGTTCTTACTATAAAAATGCCCCTGAGGATGAACTTTTTAGAATATCCGATATAGTAATCACCATAGGCGGTGACGGAACAATAATCCGTTTTTCAAAAAAAGCGGCTTTATACGGGAAACCTATTCTCGGTATAAATGCAGGCAGAATGGGATATCTTGCCGACGTGGAACAAAAAGACTATAGGTCAATTGCAAGAATATTCGACGGGGATTATAATATAGAAAACCGTATGATGATAAAAATAACGCTTGTTGAAAACGGAAAAACAGTCGGCGAGTATGAAGCGCTTAATGACGCCGTTATATCAAGCGGTTATATTTCAAGAATAATTGATATCAGCGCTCATATCGATAATGACGTTATAAGATACAGGGCCGACGGACTTATCGCCTCAACTCCCACAGGCTCTACGGCATACTCTCTTTCCGCAGGCGGTCCGGTAATAGATCCTGTTATGGAAGCTATGTGCGTTGTGCCTATTTGCTCTCATATGCTTTTTGCAAAACCTATGATTATTTCGGGTGATAAGACACTCACGCTAAAAGCATTTTCAAAAAAGAAATCTGAAATCTATCTATCGGTAGACGGCAGAAAGGTTGCAAACATAAAACCTTATACTGAAGTGAAACTTACCAAATCCGAGAATAAGGTTAAACTTATTCGTCTTGACAATAGGTCATTCTTCAAAACCCTTTCAGCGAAATTTTCTGATATAAGAGGTACTAATAATGAAAAGTGATAGACAAACCGAGATACTAAAAATTATTGAAGAACAAATAATTTGTACCCAGGATGATTTACAAAACGCCTTAAATAAACTCGGCTTCAAAGCCACACAGTCAACCGTCAGTCGAGATATTAAACAATTAAGGCTTGTCAAAGGTCACGATAATGACGGAAATTATCGTTATATAAACAGTATTTCCGACAGGTCAAACGAGGGCTATCAAAAACACTATAGCGAGATTATCACAAACTCGGTCATAAAGGTTGATTATGCCCTAAATAACGTTGTTATTAAATGTCAAAACGGTATGGCTCAAAGCGTTTGCGTTGCCGTTGACGTACTTTTTAATGATAAAATGCTCGGCTCTATAGCAGGTGACGATACCGTTCTTATAATAACAAAAACCGAGCAAAACGCCGAAAATCTATCAAACGAAATAAAAACAATGCTTTAAGGAAAAACTTATGCTTAAATCTTTACACATTGAGAATATAGCGATAATAGAAGAAACCGATATTGATTTTGTTTCAGGGTTTAACTGTTTAACAGGTGAAACAGGCGCCGGAAAATCCATTATAATAGACGCTATAAATGCAGTTCTCGGCGAGAGAACTTCTAAAGATATAATAAGAACAGGCGCAAACCGTGCTTTTGTTTCTGCGCTTTTTGGTGATTTGTCCGATACTTCAATAGAAATTATCAAAGAAAACGGTTTTTTTGTTGATGAAAACGGAGAACTCCTTATTTCAAGAACAATCACCGAAGACAGAGGAAACGTCAAAATCAACGGAAAGCCTGCTAATCTTGCCGTGCTCAAAAATATTGCAAAACACCTTGTCAATATTCACGGACAACACGATAATCAAACCCTTTTACTGCCCGAAAATCATTTCAGATATATTGATAAAATTGCCGAAAACAATGACCTCCTTTTTGATTATTATAAAGAGTTCAAAAATCTTAATGCTATTCGTAAAGAATTATCTTCTCTTGAAACCGATGAGGGTGAAAAACTGAGAACTACCGAAATGCTCAAATATCAAATAGAAGAGATAGAAGCCCTCGGTATTACACCCGGTGAAACTGAAGAGTTAAAAGAGAAACTTAAAATTATCAATTCTTATGAAAAAATTGTTTTATCACTGAACTCCGCTTATGAAGCCCTTTCGGGAAATGATGATACAGACGGTGCTTTGTCGCTTATTTCAAACGCCGAAAAAGAGATATTAAAGGTAGATATAAACTCTCTTGAAAATACAAAATCAAATATTGCGGACGCTAAAGCTGCCGTAGAGAGCGTTATGTTTGACTTAAAAGATGTGATAGAGGATAACGACTACTCAAAAGCCGACGCCGAAAATATTCGTTCCCGTCTTGACACACTACGCCGTGTTGTGTTAAAATACGGCGGCACGGAGGAAAAAACTCTTGATTTTCTCCAAAAAGCAAAAGAACAATTAAACAGTATTGAGTCTTCCGATAAAAGAATAGAGGAACTGTCAAGTCTTCTTGATGAGTCTACCGAAAGACTAATAAATAAGGCTGCAAAAATCACAAAATCACGAAAAGATGCGGCACAAAAGTTTGAAAGGGAAGTCACCGAAAAACTCTCTTATCTCAATATGGAGGGCGCTTCGTTTAGTGTTAGTATAAACGAGGGAAGATACACAAAATACGGATGCGATAATATCGAGTTTATGATAATGACTAATGCCGGTGATACCTATAAACCGCTTGCGAGAATTGCTTCAGGCGGTGAACTGTCACGAGTTATGCTCGCAATAAAGAGCGTGCTTGCCGGAAAAGATGACGTTGATACACTTATTTTTGATGAAATCGATACAGGTATCAGCGGTCGTGCCGCCGATAAAGTCGGTGTTCTCTTAAAAGGCGTATCCAAGTCAAGGCAGGTTGTTTGCGTAACCCACCTTGCACAAATAGCCTCATACGCAAAAAACCATTTACTAATAGAAAAATCGGTAAGTAGTGGTAAAACCTATACTCTTGTAAAATCGCTATCAGGCGATGATAGGGTTAATGAAATTGCAAGAATTATGTCGGGAACCGATATAACCGATAACTTATATAAATCAGCAAAAGAACTACTTGATAGGAGCAGATAATAGTGAATATTTATGAAGAATTGGTAGCACGTGGACTGATAGCCCAGGTTACCGATGAAAAGGAAATTAAAGAACTAATCAACACGGGAAAAGCAACCTTTTATATAGGCTTTGACCCCACTGCCGATAGTTTACACGTCGGTCACTTTATGGCGCTTTGCCTTATGAAACGACTTCAAATGGCGGGTAACCACCCCGTTGTTCTAATAGGTGGAGGCACAGGTTATATAGGCGACCCGTCGGGCAGAAGCGATATGCGCAGTATGTTGACCCCCGAAACCATAGAGCATAACTGCAACTGTTTTAAGAAACAAATGGAGCGTTTTATAGAGTTTGGCGAGGATAAAGCCATTATGGTAAATAACGCCGACTGGCTTCTTAAACTCAACTACATAGAACTTTTGCGTGATGTCGGCGCTTGCTTCTCGGTCAACAATATGCTTAGAGCCCGTTGCTATGAACAGCGTATGGAAAAAGGACTTAGTTTCCTTGAGTTTAACTATATGATAATGCAAAGTTATGACTTTTATTATCTTTTCCAAAAGTACGGTTGCAATATGCAGTTCGGCGGCGATGACCAGTGGTCAAATATGCTTGCAGGCACTGAACTTATCAGAAAGAAACTCGGCAAAGACGCTCACGCTATGACTATTACTCTTCTTCTTAATAGCGAGGGCAAAAAAATGGGCAAAACCGCTTCCGGTGCCGTTTGGCTTGACCCGAATAAGACAAGCCCTTATGAGTTTTATCAGTATTGGCGTAACGTTGACGATAAAGATGTGCTTAAATGTATAAGAATGCTCACATTTTTACCCCTTGAAGAAATTGATAAAATGGATAAGTGGGAAGGAAGTAAACTCAATGAGGCAAAAGAGATTTTGGCTTATGAACTTACTAAACTTGTTCACGGCGATATAGAGGCTCAAAAAGCAAAAGAAACCTCTCGTGCCGTATTTTCGGGTGCAGGTATTCACGCTGATATGCCTACTGTTAAAATCGAAGAAAGTGATCTTTCCGATAATGCTATAGGTATTCTTACCCTTATGGTCAAAGGCGGACTTGTCGCTTCAAACGGTGAGGCAAGAAGACTTGTTCAGCAAGGCGGCGTATCGGTTGATGATAATAAAATCACCGACCCGAAACACACTATAACATTTGACGAACTAAAGAACGGCATAATCGTTAAAAAAGGTAAAAAGAGTATAACTAAGTTTGAAATATAAAAAACGGGCGATTTTCCGCCCGTTTTATAATATTTATATTTAACATCATACCCCGATAATTACCGTTGCAAGAGAGAAGTATATAAGCAGGGAAACGGCGTCAACTATTGTTGTAATCAGCGGAGACGCCATAACCGCCGGGTCAAAACCTATCTTTTTTGCAAGGATTGGAAGCATACTGCCTATTATCTTTGCGACCATAACCGTTAGAAGAAGTGTTCCGCAAACAACGAGTATTTCAAGCAGTTCTTTACCGGTATCAAATCTATGGAACATCATATTATCAATAAAGAATAGTTTTAGAGCATTTACTGTAGCGAGAACAACACCGCAAAGTATAGCAACCCTGAACTCTTTCCACAAAACTTTGAATATATCGGAAAACTCAATATCACCGGTGGAAATACTTCTTATAACCGTAACGGAAGACTGACTGCCCGAGTTACCGCTTGTGTCCATAAGCATTGGGATAAAGGCGATAAGGGCAATAAACTTACTGAGTTTTCCCTCAAAGTTGGCAATAATACTGCCGGTAAATGTGGCGGAAATCATAAGTAACAAAAGCCAGGGGATTCTTGCTCTGAATGTTTCAAAAACTCCCGTTCTGAAATATGTGTGTTCGCTAGGCAAAATAGCCGCCATTTTTTCGATATCCTCAGTGGCCTCTTCTTGCATAACGTCGATAGCGTCGTCAACAGTGACAATACCGACAAGTCGATTTTCTTTATCAACAACGGGAAGCGCCAAAACGTCATAGTGTTCAAACATATTGGCAACTTCTTCTTTATCGTCAAGAGTTCTTGCGGATATAATGTTTGTGTCCATTATATCGGATATCAGCGTTTCTTTACTGTTAAGTAAAAGTTGTTTTACGCTGACAATACCGAGTAGGTTTCTGTATCTGTCAGTAACATAGCAGGAGTATATTTCCTCAGCGTCAAAACCGATAGATCTAATGCGGTCAAACGCCATATCAACTGTCATATCTTTTTTAAGGTCGATATACTCAGTTGTCATTATACTTCCGGCGCTGTCGTCAGGGTAGGCAAGAAGTTGAGTTATCATTTTTCTTGTCTTAGAATCGGTCGCTTTAAGAATCCTTTTGGCGACATTTGCCGGCATTTCATCAATAATATCAACCGTATCATCCATAAAGAGTTCGTCAACAACTTCTTTAAGCTCTTTATCACTGAAAGCCTCGATAAGTAACTGTTGCTTATCGCTTTCCATTTCAACAAAAACGTCACTTGCAAGTTCTTTCGGCAAAAGACGGAAAAGAATAATAACATCTTTTTCGGATAATTCGTCAAAAATAAGCGCTATATCCGGTGGTTGTAGATTTGAAAGTTCATTTTTTAATATGCCGAACTTTCTGTTTTCAATTAGTTCAAGGATGTAATCAATGTTTAGTTCATTCATTTGATTTTCCTCCCTTAATTAAAAACTTGAAACCCTGCCTTGCATATTGACAGGGTTTCTTCTTGTATTATACTTATTTACATATAAAAAGTCAACTTAAAAAAGGTTAGATTTTTATATTTATTAAGTGGGCTATAGAGGGGATAGACTCGCTTTGCAAAGTTGAGGTAGGGGAAAGTAAAGCGCCTGTCGGAACAAAGAGAATATTCTTAAAGGTATTATCTCTAAATCTATTCATAATATAAGAGTTCAAAATTGCCGCACTGCACCCGCAACCCGATCCGCCTGAGTGGACGTCTTGTTTCTCTTTGTTAAACATCATTAGTCCGCAGTCCGAGTGATGAAAACGAATATCAATTCCGTCTCTTAAAAAAAGTTCATACATTATTTCGCTGCCCGTTTTGCCGAGATCTCCCGTAAATATTAAATCATAATCATCAGGTGCAGTATTTGTATCAAGCAAAAATGATTTTATTGTACTATATGCCGCCGGCGCCATAGCCGCACCCATATTGTTTGCGTCCTTTACACCAAGATCTTTTATCTTTCCTATTGTTACTGCGTTTATATATGGAAGATTATCGGCTTTTTTTATTATAGAAGCACCGCCTGCGGTAACTGTCCATTGTGAAGTCGGCGTTCTTTGAGAACCGTATTCAAGGGGAAAACGATACTGTCTTTCAGCTGAGCAAAAATGAGAAGATGTGACCGCCGCCGCTATTTCAATAGCACCGCTGTCAACAAGCATAGACGCTAAAGCTAAAGATAACCCCATAGTAGAACAAGCGCCGTAAACGCCGACATAGGGTATATTATAGTTTTTCAGTCCAAAGGTTGAGCCTATGCATTGATTAAGCAAATCACCGGCAAAAACCATATCAATATCGTTTGAAGTCAGTTTCGCTTTTTTAAGCGCAACTTTAAGCGCCGTTTCCTGCAATTTGCTTTCCGCTTTTTCGTAGGTTTTTTCACCAAAGCGCATATCGTCACTATATAAATCAAACTCTTTACCCATAGGACCTAAATGCTCTTTTTTTCCTACAACACTCCCGTACCCTATAAATGACGGTTTATTTTCGGTTAAAAAAGTGTGTTTTCCTATTCTTTTTGCCATATTAACCACCTATTGTTTTTACAATATAGTAAATAAAACCGTAAATTATACTTGCCGACGTTCCGTATAGAATTACAGGTCCTGCTATTTTGAAAATATTATCTCCAACACCGAGAATAAACCCCTCGTTCTTAAACTCTATAGCGCTTGAGGTAACAGCATTTGAAAAGCCCGTTATGGGAATTAAAGTGCCGGCCCCGCAATGTTTAGCAATTTTATCATACACGCCGATACCTGTAAGTAAAGCCGCTAAAAATATTAGTATTGAAGGAACTGCGCTCCTGACGTAATCTTCTTTTATATCAAGGGATAACAAAGCGTTATATATTGCCTGACCTATAATGCAAATAATGCCGCCCGATATAAAACTGATAATAAAATCTTTTGGTTTTGGAGAACTGCCTGAGTGCTTTTTAACAAGTTGTTTATATTCTTCTTTGCTTATCATATTTTCACCTCAAATATATTTTGCCGTGTATTATTCGCTTTATGCCTTTAACTTGACTTTAATTTAATATAGTTTATAATATTTTTGGTGATTAAAATGAGCATACTTAATATTGTACTTGTCGAGCCTGAAATACCTCAAAACACAGGCAATATCGTCAGAACTTGCGCCGCAACGGGAGCAAGGCTGCATATTATAAAACCTATGGGTTTTGAAATTGACGATAAGAAACTAAAAAGAGCAGGGCTTGACTATTGGCATTATCTTGATATTACTTATTATGAGGGCCTTGACGACTTTTTTAGTAAAGTAAAAGGTGAGTTCTATTTCTTTACAACCAAAGGACAACACGTATATAGCGACGTTTCTTTTCCCGATAATTCATACATTTTTTTCGGAAAAGAAACTAAAGGTTTACCCGAAGAACTTTTGATAAAACACCCTGACAGATGTTTAAGACTTCCAATGGGAGAAACTATCAGAAGTCTTAATTTATCTAACACTGTTGCTGTGGCGGTATATGAAGTTTTAAGACAATGGGATTTTCCCGAACTGCAAAATAGTGGGGAATTACATAATTATTCTTGGAAAGATTACAGTTAATACTTGCAATATTTTGAAAATATGTTAAAATATAGACAAAGTTTATTGAAAGGATATTTATTATGAGTAAATTAAACAAGAAAACGGTAGACGATATTAACGCAAAAGGCAAGAGAGTTCTTGTTCGTTGTGATTTTAACGTTCCGCTAAAGGGTGGCGTAATTACTGATGAAAATCGTATTGTTGCCGCACTTCCCACTATTAAAAAACTTATGAACGATAAGGCTAAAGTTATCCTTTGTTCACACCTCGGCAAACCGAAAGGTGAGCCTAAGCCCGAACTTTCTCTTGCTCCCGTGGCAAAACGTCTTTCAGAACATTTAGGTGTTGAAGTTAAGTTTTTGCAGGATAATAACGTTATCAGCGATAGCGTTATAGCTGAGATTGAAAAAATGCAGGCTGGCGACGTTGTTCTTCTTGAAAACACCCGTTACAGAGCAGAGGAAACCAAAAACGGTGAAGAGTTTTCTAAACAACTTGGCTCTATCGCCGATATTTTCGTACTTGATGCATTTGGTACCGCCCACAGAGCACACTGCTCAACCGTAGGCGTTGTATCCTATGTAGATACTGCTGTTGCAGGCTATCTTATTGAAAAAGAGATTAAGTATTTAGGCGACGCCGTTAATGACCCTGCCCGTCCTTTCATCACCATTTTAGGCGGTGCAAAAGTTGCAGATAAATTATCGGTTATCGAAAATCTGCTTAACAAAGCCGATACCATTATTATCGGCGGCGGTATGGCTTATACTTTCCTTAAAGCACAGGGCTATAAAATAGGTAAATCTCTTGTTGACGATGAAAAACTTGAATATTGCACCAATATGCTAAAAATAGCGAAAGAAAAGGGCGTTAAACTTCTTTTACCGGTTGATGCTCTTGCAGCATATTCTTTCCCGGATCCTATTGATGCGGTTGTTGAATATAAAAATATCGACATCACCGACGGTATCCCCGATGATATGATGGGACTTGATATCGGCGAAAAATCTGCTAAACTTTTTGCAGATGAGGTTAAATCGGCTAAAACTGTTGTTTGGAACGGACCTATGGGCGTTGCTGAAAACCCGATTTTCTCTAAAGGTACTATCGCCGTTGCCCACGCACTTGCTGAAACCGATGCCGTAACGGTTATCGGCGGCGGTGACTCTGCTGCTGCAGTTAACAATCTCGGATTTGGCGATAAAATGACTCATATTTCTACCGGTGGCGGTGCTTCGCTTGAGTTCCTCGAGGGTAAAGAACTTCCCGGTATTGTTGCACTTAACGATAAATAATATAATTTAGCGGCAATTATTTGCCGCTAAAAAATTGTTGATAGGGTGATATTATGGAAAAAAATAAACGTACTCCGGTTATTGCAGGAAACTGGAAAATGAACAAAACTCCTGCTGAAACATTTGATTTTATTAACGAGGTTAAACCTCTCGTAAAAGACGCCGATTGCAAGGTTGTATTTTGTGTTCCTTTTGTTGATCTTGAGTCCGCTCTTAAAGCAAGTGAAGGCTCTAATATTCATATCGGTGCTCAAAACTGCCATTTTGAAAAAAGCGGAGCTTTCACCGGTGAAATATCAGCGCCGATGCTAAAAAGTATGGGCGTAGAATACGTTATTATCGGTCATAGTGAAAGAAGACAGTATTTTGCCGAGACTGATAAAACTGTTAATAAACGCCTTAAAGCCGCACTTAGTGAGGGACTGAAAGTTATTCTTTGTGTAGGCGAAACATTAGGTGAGCGTGAGTCTGATATCACTGAAGAAATAGTTTCAAAACAAACAAAAATTGCGCTAAACGGCGTTGAGGCTAAAGACCTTGAAAATATAATAATCGCATATGAGCCTGTTTGGGCAATCGGTACAGGTAAAACCGCTACAAGCGATCAGGCGGAAGAGGTTTGCTTATATATCAGAAACGTTGTTTCTAAACTTTATAATAAAGAAGTTGCCGACAAAACCGTTATTCAATACGGCGGATCAATGAATGCTAAAAACGCTGATGAATTACTTGCCAAAACTAACGTTGACGGCGGTCTTATCGGCGGTGCTTCGCTAAAATCAGAAGATTTCAGCATTATAGTAAAAGCGGCTTCTAAGTAAAGGATAATAATATGAAAAAACCAATTGTACTAACTATTATGGACGGGTTTGGTTTTAATGTTAAAGACAGTAAAATCAATGCCATATATGCTGCTAATACCCCTCGCCTTGATGATATTTTTGCTAATTGCCCCACAACCGAGATCGGCGCTTCGGGACTTGATGTAGGTCTTCCCGACGGACAAATGGGCAATAGTGAGGTAGGGCATACTAATATAGGTGCCGGCAGGGTTGTATATCAAGAACTAACCCGTATTACAAAATCTGTAAATGACGGCGATTTTTATAAAAACGAAGCGTTTTTATCCGCTGTTAAAAATGCAAAAGATAACGACGGCGCTTTACATTTTTGCGGCCTTCTATCCGACGGCGGTGTTCATAGTCATATTGAACATCTATTTGCCCTTATAAAACTTGCCAAAAACGAAGGACTATCAAGGGTTTATATTCACGCTTTGCTTGACGGAAGAGACGTTTCTCCTACAAGCGGTGCCGGTTTTATAGATACTCTTAATAAAAAATGCCGGGAAATCGGCTGCGGTAAACTTGCTACCGTTATGGGCAGATTTTACGGTATGGATAGAGATAACCGCTGGGAACGTGTAGAAAAAGCCTATGCCGCCCTTGTTTACGGCGAGGGTGAAAAAACCGACAATGCAAAAGAATACGTTGAAAACTCGTATAAAATTAAGGATAAAGAGGGCAAATACCTCACCGATGAGTTTGTTATTCCGGCTGTAATAGAGGGAACAGAACGCATAAAAACGGGGGATAGCGTAGTATTCTTTAATTTCCGCCCCGATAGAGCGAGAGAAATTACAAGATGTTTTGTTGATGATGATTTTAAGGGCTTTGAGCGTAAAGGCGGAAGACAAAAGGTTTATTATGTTTGTATGACTCAATATGACGCTTCTATGCCTAACGTAGACATTGCTTTTCGCCCCGAAGAACTTCAAAACACACTCGGTCAATTCCTTGCCGATAACAATATGACGCAACTTAGAATTGCCGAGACCGAAAAATATGCTCACGTAACTTTCTTCTTTAACGGAGGAAGAGAGGTTATGTTCAGCGGAGAAGACCGCATTCTTGTAAACTCACCTAAAGTTGCAACCTACGATTTGCAACCGGAAATGAGCGCAAATGAAGTTTGCGATAAAGTTTGTGCCGCTATTGAAAGTCTTAAGTACGATGTTGTTATCCTTAACTTTGCAAATTGCGATATGGTAGGTCACACAGGTGTGTTTGAAGCCGCAGTTAAAGCGGTTGAAACCGTTGATAACTGCGTCGGCAGGGTTATGGACTCAACCATTAAATCCGGCGGCGTAATGCTGCTCACTGCCGACCACGGTAATGCCGACTGTATGATTGACGATAACGGAAAACCCTTTACCGCCCATACAACAAACCCCGTTCCGTTTGCGGTTATCGGTAAAGACTGCACTTTGAGAACAGGCGGAAAACTTTGTGATATTTCACCGACCATAATCAAACTTTTAGGCCTAAAGCAACCAAAAGAAATGACAGGTCAGTCAATTATCATATAAAACTTTTTAGACCTCCTTATTAAAGGAGGTCTTTTTTTATTATAATCATAAAAAACTGTTAATATAAATGTTATATATAAAATAAATCAATTGTTTTTATAAAAAATACTTGACTTTTTTTTGATTTCGCTGTAACTTATAACAGTCAACTTAATATGTTGTGTTTAACGCATCTGTGTAGAGTAACGGCTCGATAATTTTTTGCCGTAGTTTGTATTCAAACTATGAAAAACCCTTTGTCAGGGCAAAAAACATTATCTGCCGTGGGGTTGCGCAGGGTAAACGGATAATTTACTACTGTCGAACTTTTGTTTGACAAAGGGGGATGCTTAAATGGCAAAAGAAAACATTTTGGAATTAAAGGACATATACGTTTCCTTTGATGGTGAAAAGGTACTCGACGGATTAAGTCTTGATATTAAAGACAAAGAGTTTATTACTTTGCTCGGTCCGTCAGGTTGTGGTAAAACAACCACACTGCGTATTATTGCAGGCTTTTTGGAACCTGATAAGGGAGACGTATTTTTTGATGGGCAAAATCTTGTCGGTGTTCCGGCTTATAAAAGACAGGTCAACACCATATTTCAAAGATACGCTCTTTTTCCGCACCTTAACGTTTATGAAAACATAGCGTTTGGTATGCGTGTAAAAAAGATGCCCGAAGAAAAAATACAAAAAGAGGTTACCGATCTTTTAAGCCTTGTAAATCTTGAAGGCTTTGAGAAACGCAGGATTTCAACCCTTTCAGGCGGTCAACAACAGCGTGTGGCTATTGCTCGTGCTATTGCTAACCGACCGAAAGTATTGCTCCTTGACGAGCCTCTTGCCGCGCTTGATTTGAAACTTCGAAAAGATATGCAAAAAGAACTCAGAAATATGCAGCAAAAACTCGGTATAACCTTTATTTTTGTTACACACGACCAGGAAGAAGCCCTTACTATGTCTGACAGGGTTGTTGTTATGGATAAAGGCAAGATACAACAGGTTGGCACACCGATTGATATATATAATGAGCCTAAAAATGCCTTTGTAGCCGATTTTATCGGTGAGTCTAATATTGTAGACGGTGTGATGAAAAAAGACTATCTCGTTGATATTGCGGGACATAGTTTCAAATGCCTTGATAAAGGTTTTGAAGAAAATGAGGCGGTTGACGTTGTAATCAGACCTGAGGACGTTGATATTGTGCCTTCCAAGCAAGGTGAGATTTGCGGCGAGGTTACTTCTATTGCATTTCTCGGCGTACACTATGAAATCATTGTTGATATAGACGGCTTTAAGTGGATGATACAAACAACCGACGCCGCAAAAGTAGGGGATAAGGTTGGTCTTATAATTGAGCCTGACGCTATCCATATAATGAAAAAATCCGAATATTCGGGACTTTACGGCGACTATAGTTCGTACAGCGATGAAATTGACCAGTTGTCTAATCCCGATGAAATTGCGGAGGATATAGCCGATGAATAAAAAAGGTTTCGGCAGCAGAATAGTTGCTTCGCCTTATATTCTGTGGGCTGCTTTATTTGTAATTGTTCCGCTTATATTTGTAGCGTATTTTGCATTTACTACACCTGACGGAGCATTTACGCTATCAAATATTGCTCAAATTGCCAAATACAAAAAGGCGTTTTTTCAGTCGGTATTATATTCGCTTATTGCAACGATTATTACTTTACTTATATCATATCCCATGGCATATTTTATGACTAAAATGAAGGTCACCGCCCAAAAGATGATTATGGTCATAGTTATGCTTCCGATGTGGATGAACTTTCTTATAAGGACTTATTCCTGGATTTCTATTCTTGCCAACAAAGGTATTATAAACACTTTTTTATCTAGACTTGGAATTGGTCCTCTCAAACTAATAAACACTCCCGGAGCCGTTATTCTCGGTATGGTATATGATTTTATACCCTATATGATTTTACCGATATATACCGTTATGTCTAAAATAGACGATTCACTGATAGAGGCGGCGTCTGATCTTGGTGCAAACAGTTTTAATAGGCTTAAAAAGGTTATTATTCCGCTTTCTTTTCCCGGTGTTATTTCAGGTATTACAATGGTTTTTGTTCCTTGTGTCAGCACCTTTTATATCTCTCAAAAACTCGGCGGAAACAAAAACCTGCTTATCGGCGACGCTATAGAATATCTCTTTAATTCAGGACCCGATTTTTATAACGTAGCTTCGGCTTTATCGCTTGTACTTATGATTATGATACTGGTTTGTCTTTTTGTTATGAACTACTTTACCGATAGCGAGGAGGCAACTATTCTATGAAAACACTTTCACGTATTTATGTCGCTTTAATGGTGTTTTTCCTGTATGCACCTGTTGCGGTAATGGTTTTCTTTTCTTTTAACTCAGGCGAGAGCGTTTGGGTTTTTGAAGGATTTTCGGGTTCTTGGTATTTAAGTGCTTTTACAAATACCGAAATGTTAGATGCGCTTCGTCGCACGCTTATCGTTGCCATACTTTCGGCTACGATATCAACTGTGCTTGGAACTGCGGCGGCGGTAGGTATTCTGGCATTCAAAAAGAAAATAACTAAAAATGCCGTTATGAGTGTCACTAATATTCCTATAATGAACGCCGATATTGTTACCGGTGTATCCCTTATGCTTTTCTTTGTTTTTATAGGTAAAATTATCGGCGCTTATGAGTCGCTTGGTTTTACAACCGTTTTAATTGCGCATATAACCTTTAATCTTCCTTATGTAATACTTTCGGTTATGCCGAGATTAAAAGCGACCGACAGCAGTCTGCAAGAGGCGGCGCTTGATCTTGGTTGCACACCGGTTAAAGCCTTTTTCAAGGTTATAGTTCCGTCGATTAAAACAAGCATATTTACAGGCTTTATAATGGCATTTACATTATCTCTTGATGATTTTGTAATAAGCTATTTTACCTGCGGACATTATCAAACACTACCGATACTGATATACAATATGACAAAGAAAACAGTTACACCTGATGTTTATGCGCTTTCAACTCTTATATTCATATCGGTGTTTGTTCTTCTTATTCTATATAATATTGCCGGCAGTAAGAGCGATAAGAAAAGGGGAGTGGCATAAATGAAAAGATTTTTAAGTATTGCTATTTGCCTTTTGCTTGTTGTCACGCTCTTTTCCGGTTGCGGATATAGTTATGTTGAACTGGATTTGAAAGGTAAATATGACCGCTCTCTTGAAGGTACCGTTCTCAACGTTTATAACTGGGGAGAATATATTTCCGACGGTAGCGACGATATGATGAACGTTAATAAAGAGTTTCAAAAACTTACGGGTATAAAGGTTAATTATTCTACCTTTGAGAGCAATGAAACCATGTATTCTCAAATTAAAGGCGGCGGCGTATCTTATGACCTTATAATTCCTTCGGATTATATGATAGAACGCCTTAAAAACGAGAATATGCTTAAAAAAATCGATGTTAAAAAGTTACAAAATTATAAGTATATAGACTCAAAATATAAAGGTCTTTTTTATGACGAAAAAGAGGAATACAGCGTTCCTTATAACGTCGGTATGGTGGGAATAATCTATAACGGCGCACTAATAGATGAACCTCGTCACTCGTGGGATGTTTTATGGGATGAAGAGTACCGTGATATGTCGCTTAACTTCTCTAACCCACGTGACGGATTTATGACTGCGCAAATGCTTCTCGGTCAAAGCGTAAACACAACTAACAAAGCCGACTGGGACGCCGCCCTTCAAAAACTAAAAGAGGGTAAAGACGTCTTACAGTCCTATGTTATGGATGAAATATACGGAAAACTTGAAACAGGCGAGGCCGTAATCGGTCCTTACTACGCAGGAGATTATCTCTTTATGAAAGAGATAAACGAAGATCTTGAGTTTTTCTATCCCGAAGAGGGTACAAATATTTTTGTAGACGCAATTTGTGTTCCTAAAAACGCTCAAAACGTTAAGGCGGCTATGATGTATATTGACTTTTTGCTTGAGCCGCAGGTTTCTCTTGCAAACGCCGAATATATAGGATATGCTTCACCAAATACCGCCGTTATAGAAAACCCTGATTATTATTACTATCAAAACAAGATTTTATATCCTGATGAAAAAGATATGCCTAAAAGGGTAGAGTATTATCACGATATCGACCCTAAGATCAGGAATTATTACGAAAATCTTTGGATAGACTTAAAACTGTATTAAATAAAAAAGTCCCGAATAATTCGGGACTTTTTATTATTTTATTTTTTCAGTTCGGTATAAAGTTCATCACTTATCGCCACAACACCTGAAATATTTTTAAGTTCTGTAATCAATTTTTCAACGTCTGCATTTTTTCTAAGCTGTAAATCAAGTGAAGCATTAAGTAGATTATCGTTTTCATGTTTTTTGTTCTTTGTAACCTCAATTTCGGCTATTCTTACGCCTCTTTCACGAAGAAGTGATAAAAGATTTGAAAGGCATTCGGGTTTATCATATGTAACGTTAATTACTATATTTCGCTTTGAATTGAGCATTCCGTATTCAATTTTAGAAAACAAAACCTCAGCCAAAACTACCAGTATAGTACCTGCTATGGCGCCCTCATAGTATCCTGCGCCTACAGATAGACCTATTATTGCGGTAACCCAGAATCCTGCGGCTGTAGTAAGACCCTTTACCTTTCGGTTTTTAGTAACGATAATGGCTCCGGCTCCTACAAAACCCATACCTGCAATAACCGATGCGCCAAGACGGGAAATATCGGTATATAAATGAAGATTAACAAACATATAAATACTTGTCATTGTTGTAATAGCCGAACCAAGACTTATAAGAATATGAGTTCTAAATCCGGCAGGGCGGTGTTTTATTTCACGTTCAATACCGATTATTCCGCCGAGTACCAGCGATAAAACAAGTTTTACTATAGTTGATAATGTATCTGTGTTTCTTAAAAAATCAAGCGCTCTAATCATATTTCCACCTCACACTTCTTCTATCATAAGAACTTTATCGATTGACGCTATTTTTGAAGTAATAATTGCGTGATGTGTATTTTTCGGCAATCTCAAAGTGAAAATAGCGGCAGGGTTGTTTTTATGTATCTCGTTTGGCTTTTTGGTTTCGATATCGTATATTGTAATATCCTCGTTACGAATAACCTTTGCAACTGCTGCAATATCGCTTAAATCGTTAATTTCAACGTATATATTCATATTCTTTGTTCTGCTTGTTATTATCTTTTCAACAAAATTGAACTGCGTCATTGTAAGCCACATCAAAAAACAACCAAGCAAAGCAGGCAAATAGTATCCGGCGCCTATGGCAAATCCCATACAAGCGGTTGCAAATAATCCTGCCGCAGTTGTAATGCCTTTTATTTTTTGGCTTGAAGTAACAATAATAGTACCGGCACCTAAAAAGCCTATACCGTTTATTACTTTTGCACCAAAACGTGAAACGTCTGTATTGGGCCTTGTTCCCGGTATAATAAACCCGTGCCAAACGGTTTTGAGCATTTGGTCAAAAGAAAAGGCAAGAAGAATAGACAGCGCCGCACCAAGACAAACCATCATATATGTTCTTGTACCGGCAGGGCGTTGTTTTTTTCCTCTCTCATATCCTATAATACCACCGCACAGTAGGGCGAGTATTAACCTTAATGTGCCTGATATTACATTGAAATCATGTAAGGTTTTATATAATTCGTGTAACATAAAAATACCTCTGATAAAAATATAAAAGGATAAAAATCGCAAAAGATTATTATCCTTTTATTATATTAACATACTAAATATATATATGCAAGTGTGATAACTAAAATTAAAGATATAAAGCAAATGCTATAACTTATAAATAATAATTATAGAACTATCAGTTCTTTCTTGCTCTTTGTAATATCGGTACATCCGCTTTCGGTAACAATAACCATATCTTCAATTCTAACCCCGTATTTACCCTGAATATATATACCGGGTTCAACCGTCATTATATTTCCGGTTTTCAGAGTTTTTTCACATCTTGGCGAAAATACGGGGTCTTCGTGAATATCAAGTCCGACGCTGTGTCCGAGTGCGTGACCGAAATAGTCCCCAAAGCCTTCGTTTGAAATAATATCTCTGGCGGTTTTATCAATTAGCGAACACTTTTTTCCTGCCGATATTTCTTTTATGGCTTCTTTTTGGGCTAAAAGTACCGTGTTATATATATTTTTTTGCTCATTTGTTACTTTTCCTATTGCAACAGTTCTTGTCATATCGCTTCTATACCCGTTAACCGTTGCGCCGAAATCCATTGTAATAAAATCGCCGTATTCTATTTTTTTATCGGTTGGCACACCGTGCGGCATAGAACTGTTTTTGCCCGAAACAACAATAAAATCAAAAGCAGGGCACTCACTTCCGATACTTCTTGAGTAGTATTCCATAAGGAGCATTATTTCTTTCTCGGTTTTGCCTGCTTTTATTTCATTTAGAATATACTCAAAGGTTTTATCGGTTATTTCTTGCGCCTTTATAATGTTATCTATTTCGATATTATTCTTAACCGACCTTGCGTTTTTTATCGTTTCACTTATAATATTGCTTTCTGAAAGTTCGGTGTTTAGTTTTTCTTGAAGAGAAGAAAAGTCGAACAATGAAATATAGTCGCTTTCAATATACGTCTTTTTTATATTAAGTGTATCGAGTTTCTCGTTTATTTGAGCAATATAATTTTTTAACAAAACAACATCAAAAGCGTCTTTAGATTTATTTGCCATTTCATAATATCTTGAGTCCATATATAAAACGGCTTCACTTTTGGTTATAAACAATACACCGTCGCTTGATTTTATTCCGGTCAAATAATATCTGTTAGTGGGGGAAAGAATAATTGCCGCTTCGTTATCTTTCAGTACAGTTTTAACACAGTTTATTTTGTTCATTTTATTCTGTCCTTAATGCAGTTGCCGGATCTTTCTTGGCGGCAATTCTTGAGGGGATTAAACCTGCGATAAAGGTTAGCAACATACTGATAATAACAAGCACAATAGCGCCATTAACGGGAAGAACGGCACTAAGATTATTCATACCGCTTGCGTGCTGGATAATTGCGTTGACGGGTATTAACAGTAATAGTGTAAGTGCAATACCGAGAACGCCGGCGAAAAAGCCTTCAATTATTGTTTCGGCATTAAATACGTTTGATACATCTCGTTTGGAAGCGCCCATAGCACGAAGTACGCCTATTTCCTTTGTTCTTTCAAGAACGGAAATATAGGTGATTATTCCTATCATTATCGAGGAAACTACCAAAGATATGCTGACAAATGCGATAAGAACATAACTTATAACGTTGATTATAGTTGTAACCGATTTTAGCATTATACCTATATAGTCGGTGTAGTTTATTCTTTTTTCCTCGCTGACTTTTTTATTGTAATCGTTAATTACGTTTACTATTGTTTCTTTTGAGTCAAAGTCTTTTGGATAAATGTTTATTGCATTTGGTTCGGAAAGGTCGGAAACACCGATTTTAAGCAGATTATCTTCATAGGTAGAGCCGCTTTCCGCTTGTTTTAGATAAGAAGAAAACTTATCGGCTATTTGTTTATCAGTTAGCCCCTGACTGCGCATTTGAGCGATATAAGCATTGTATTGTGCTTGTTCTTCATAAGGTCTTGTTTCTATAAACTCATAAACGTTTTCAATAGTTATTTCTTCATTTTTAGGGAAGGGTAAACCTGTAAAAATATCGGTTTCGGGATTGTTCTTCTGGTCAATTGCTATATCGCTCTCATTTACTTTGTTTATAAGATTAGTCATTAGTTCCTTTGTATAGCCTACAAAACTTCCCGAATCAGAGGATATTGAAGCATCTTCATTAGGCTTTAATATGCCAACGACTTTTATATCTTCACAATTGTTTAGTTTATTTGTTATATACAAATCGTCATCCGAATGGTCTTCGTATATACCGTTTTCGGCTTTTGTATAGTAATCGCTGTTTACAAGCAGTTTGAAAGAAAGCGACATAAGGTCCTTAAAGGTGTATGACGATTGTTTTTGCGGTTCGATTTTTTCGCCGTTCATAGCACGTTTTATGATTTCGCTTAATTCTTCTTTATCTTTAAGACCAAGTGTATAAAGCATATAGTCGTTTATCTCGTTATACTTTCCGACCACAATAACAATTTCATTGTATTTTTCGGGAAATCTTCCGTCTAAAACTTTATACTGTTTTTTAAGCAAATCTTTGTTGTCAAGAAGTTCTTGCCAAACGCTTGTGTTTGTAACAAAAGCACTACCCATGCCGTTTGTGTTACGATTTTCTTCGGTATTAAATCCCATTTTTTCAAAAACGTCACTCGGATTTACTTTGTATCCTTTGTCGGTATAGATATTAAGTGTTGTCGTGTATGAATATTTAATATCAAGTGAATTGTTTTTAATTGTTTTGTTTTTATCAACATACTCCTTAAAAGATTTAAGGTCGTTACTCTTAGAACCGTTTATCATAGAGGTCATTATATCGGTCATAGCATCGTATGAATATATTTTCGACTGGTCGGTATTCTTTTTGATTTTATCGTTGCTTTTTGATATTGTAGATATCATTTCACCGATATTGGTTGTGCTTTTTTCGATAGTTATGGGATAACTTGAAAGCGTATCTTCCTCTACGCTGTTTATAAATGCCTCAACACCTGCCGAAAGCGATAGTATTAGCGCTATTCCTATTATTCCTATACTTCCGGCAAAACCGGTTAAAATTGTTCTTGTTTTTTTAGTTAAAAGATTTTTAACCGATAGGGAAAGGGCAGTGAAGAAAGACATTGTGGGTCTTTTTTGTTTCTTTATATCGTTTTTTTCTTCCTTGGCGCTATAGGGGTCCGAATCATCAATAACCGTTCCGTCAAAAAGTTTAATTATTCTTGTAGAGTATTTTTCGGCAAGTTCTGGGTTGTGTGTTACCATTATTACAAGTCTATCTTCAGCAATTTCTTTAAGCAAATCGAGTATTTGAACGCTGGTTTCACTATCAAGCGCGCCTGTCGGCTCATCGGCGAGCAGTACGTCAGGGTCGTTTACTATTGCTCTCGCTATTGCAACACGCTGCATTTGTCCGCCTGATAACTGATTTGGCTTTTTATTTATTTGGTCGCCAAGACCTACTTTAATTAGCGCTTCTTTTGCTTTCTCACGCCTTTTTGAGCGTGACACACCCGATAAGGTAAGGGCGAGTTCAACGTTAGAGAGAACGCTTTGATGAGGTATAAGATTATAACTTTGAAATACAAAGCCTATAGTGTGATTTCTATAGGTATCCCAGTCGCTGTCTTTATATGATTTTGTCGACCTTCCGGAAATTACGATATCACCTGAAGTATATCTGTCAAGTCCGCCGATAATATTAAGGAGGGTGGTTTTTCCGCAACCTGACGGACCAAGTATAGAAACAAACTCATTATCTCTAAACTCTATATCAATTCCTTTAAGTGCAAAAACTTTATTTTGTCCTGTTCCGTATTCTTTTTTAATGTTTTTAAGCTTTAACATAACTGCACCTTTCAAAACAAATTTCTATTATTATAACACACAATTTTTTACAAAATTGTAAATTTTTAAAAATTATTTGATTTAATATATAAAAAGATGTATAATAAACTTGAAAAAATATGTTGTAAAGTGAGATTTTATATGAAAAAAGCATTTAAGCTATTATGCCTTATAATTACTTCAATTATAATAATTTCCTCTTTTTTAATGGTCTTCACGCTAAACGGATTTTTAACCAAGTTTAATTTTGACCCGTTTAATTCCGAGGGCGTTATTGACGATATTAAAAACTACGAGCTTAATATGACTTCGGTTGTGTACGTCAAAAATAGCGACGGCAATTTTGTTGAATATAAACGTATTCACGGTGAGGAAAATCGTATTTGGGTAAATATAGATAATGTTCCTCAAAATCTAATTGACGCAGTTATTTCTATTGAAGATGAGCGTTTTTATTCACACTCCGGCGTTGACTGGAAAAGAACTGTCAGCGCATTTGCAAACCTTGTTTTTCATTTTTGGGACGTTGAACAAGGCGGATCAACCATAACACAACAACTTATAAAAAACATTACCCTTGATAATGAACAAAATGCAGGAAGAAAAATCAGGGAGATTTTCAGGGCTATAGCCGTTGAAAAACAAATTGATAAAAGAACAATTCTTGAAGCGTACCTAAACACTATTTCACTCGGTAACGGTATTTGCGGTGTTCAGGTTGCGGCTAACTATTATTTTAATAAAGACGTCAGCGACCTTTCTTTGATAGAATGCGCCGCAATAGCAGGTATCACCAAAAATCCGAGCGCATATGATCCTGTTTACAATCCCGAAAACAACAAAGAACGCAGGAATATTGTTCTAAGTAAAATGCTCGAACTCGGCGAAATATCAAAAGAAGAATATGACGAGGCTTATGACGTTGATTTGAACGTTGACCCAAGCCAAAGATCAAACTATGAGAGCGAAATTAACAGCTATTTCATAGACGCTCTTATTGATGATGTTTCAAACAAAGTTGCCGAAAAGTATAATTGCTCGGTTGATGAAGCAACAATGAAACTGTATAACGGCGGTTACAAAATATATGCTACATTAGACCCCGAAATACAAGACGCTATGGAGAGTATATACACCGATCCCGCCTACTTCAGACAAACATCTAAAATTGACGGATCAAGCATACAGTCGGCTATGACTATTCTTGATTATGAAGGTCATATTGTCGGTATAGTCGGCGGCGCAGGTGAGAAGACTACCAACCGTGGACTTAACCGTGCTACCGATTCGCCCCGTCAACCCGGATCAACAATGAAACCGCTTGGCGTTTATGCACCGGCTATAGATTCCGGCGCAATAACCGCAACTACTATGATAGAAGATAAGGCAATAAACGGATATTTCGGACCGGGAAAACCGGGACCATACGAATGGTGGGGCGGATATATCGGCTTTATGTCTATTCCGAAAGCCATTGAAAAATCCGCCAATACTATTCCTTGCTGGATCCTTCGAGATTCTTTAGGCATTGATGCTTCTTATGACTTTTGTAAGAACAAGATACACCTAAACCATTTGACCGATAACGATCAAAACCTTGCATCTTTAGCGCTTGGAGGATGTGAATACGGTATTACCACTACCGAATCCGCTGCGGCATATGCCATTTTCGGTAATCAGGGAAAATACTATAAACCTACAACATTTTATAAAATTGAAGACCGCAGAGGTAATCTTATTGCTGAGGGTACCGATAAAGGTGAACAGGTTATCAAACCCGGTACCGCTACAATTATGAACGGTCTTTTACAAAACGTTGTTTACGGCGCTGAAGGTACAGGCGGCGGAATAGCCGGTTATAACCGTATGCGTGCTTATGCCAAAACCGGTACTTCAAATGATTCTAATGACCTTTGGATGGTTGCCGGTACGCCGTATTATGTCGGCTCGGTATGGTATGGCTTTGACCATAACGAAACTATTTATAATCCTGCCGCTGCCGCTTCGGTTTGGCGTGCTGTTATGTCGAAAGTTCATAGCAATATGAAGTTCAAACAGTTTGAACTCAGCAAAGACGTTACTGTTATGACCTATTGCACCGAATCGGGTCGTCTTGCCGGAAAAGATTGCAAAAACCTTGCAACCGCTCAATATTTGCCGGGACTTGATTACGCCTATTGTGACGGTAATCACGATGCATTTTTGAGTGCAAAACAAAAAGAAGAAAAAGAGACAAAAGAGAAGGAAGAAAAAGAGAAAAAGGAACAAGAGGAGAAAGAACAACGGGACAAAGAAGAAAAGGAAAAAGAAAACTCTTCGGAAACTTCTTCTGAAACATCCTCAAATACCGGTCAGGAAAACAACAGTCCGTAATTGTAATATTTGATAACTTAAGCACCTGTTTTTCAGGTGCTTATTTATTTTATTATATATTAAAATATTTATTGAAATAATATATAACCTATGCTATAATATCAAAGATAATGGGAATGGTATTTTTTACATAAAAGAGGTGGTTTTTTGCGGATACTCGGTATTGACCCAGGATATGCAATTATCGGATACGGTATAGTTGATTATGAAAACTTTCATTTCAAGATAGTTTCATACGGCGCTATTACCACAAACGCCGATACGCCCTTTACAAAAAGATTATCCCTTATCTTTGAAGATATGAAAACCATTATTGAAAAATATAAACCTGATGAACTCGCTATTGAAAAATTGTTTTTCAACACAAACACAACAACCGCTATTGATGTTGCGGGGGCGAGGGGAGTAATTCTTCTTTCGGCTAATCAAAATAATCTCTCTGTTTATGAGTATACTCCACTCCAGGTTAAACAGTCTATAACAGGATACGGTCGTGCAGAAAAACATCAGGTTATGGAAATGGTTAAAAATCTTTTGTCACTAAACAGCGTTCCGAAACCCGACGATACCGCCGATGCATTGGCAATTGCGGTTTGTCACGGACATTCAAGGGGCAGCTTATATGGCTCTGTTAACGGGAGGGGTAGTATATGATAGCATCTCTAAACGGAAAACTTATTTTGAAAGATATAAACACCGCAGTTATTGAATGCGGCGGCGTTGGATATAAATGTTTTATTTCAAAGAACACATATTCCGCATTACCGAAAATAGGTGAAGACGTATTCCTTTTTACTTTTTTGGCAGTTAGGGAAGACGCTCTTGATTTATACGGATTTATAAACTCTGAGGAACTAGAAATCTTCAAACTTATAACTACGGTAAACGGTGTAGGATACAAAATAGGTCTTGCAATAATATCTGAACTAAGCCCTGACAGAATAACTCTTTCAATTGCAAGCGGTGATGCAAAATCACTTACTGCTGCCAGTGGTGTGGGAATAAAACTCGCACAGAGAATTGTTCTTGAACTAAAGGATAAAATCGGTTCCGTTTCCGCTTATAGCGGTAATGACGATATTGCCGCAGTCGGTAATGCAACGGCGCATACAGCATCTAAAGAAGCGATTGAGGCTCTTGTTTCTCTGGGCTTTTCTCAAAGCGAGGCTTCTCTTGCTGTCAGTCGTCTTGATACCGATTTGAGTGTAGACGAACTTATTAAATCAGCGCTTAAATCTCTTTCAAGGAGGAATAACGGTTGATAGAAGAAAACTTTGACTTTGAAAACAGGATTGTATCTCCCGAATATTCAAATACCGAAGATGATACCGAACTTTCTCTTCGCACTAAAACTCTTGATGAGTACGTAGGGCAGGAAAAGGTTAAGGATAATTTGAGAATATACATTAAAGCGGCTCTCAACCGCCACGAGTCACTTGACCACGTTCTATTATACGGACCTCCCGGACTTGGAAAAACAACGCTTTCCTCAATTATTGCTCGTGAAATGGGAGTAAATCTTCGTGTAACTTCAGGACCTGCCATTGAAAAGCAGGGGGACCTTGTTGCAATACTTACTTCTCTTAATGAAGGCGACGTACTCTTTATAGATGAAATACATAGGCTTTCAAGAAACGTAGAGGAAATACTATATCCCGCTATGGAAGATTTTTCAATAGATATTATTCTCGGTAAAGGTCCCTCGGCGAGATCAATCAGACTTGATGTTCCTCATTTTACCCTTGTAGGTGCGACAACAAGATCAGGACAACTAACCGCTCCGCTTCGTGATCGATTTGGTGTATTGATGCGTTTGGAATTATATACGCCTGAAGAACTATCTCAAATAGTTATTCGCTCGGCAGGAATACTTCAAATACCTATCGATAAAGACGGCGCACTTGAAATAGCCTCTCGTTCAAGAGGTACTCCACGTATTGCAAACAGATTACTTAAAAGGGTAAGAGATATTGCCGAGATAGAGTTTGACGGCGCTATTGATGAAAAGGTAGCGAAATCGGCTCTGTCACGTTTTGAAATTGACGAACTCGGTCTTGATGAGTTTGATAGAAAAATGCTTACGGCTATTATTAACAATTATGGCGGAGGTCCTGTAGGACTTGATACATTAGCTGCCGCTCTTGGCGAAGAAGCGATTACTATAGAAGACGTTTACGAGCCGTATCTTATGCAAATCGGTTTCTTAGCAAGAACACCACGAGGCAGATGTGTTACAAAAGCTGCGTATGAACATTTGGGGCTAGATATTCCAAACGCTCAACAATCAATATTTTGAGGTGAATAATTATGGGAAGATTATTTGGTACTGACGGTGCAAGAGGAATTGCCAATTCAGAACTCACTTGCGAACTCGCAACAAACATAGGCAGAGCGGCTGCCTTTGTTCTCACGGAAAAAACAACCGAAAAGCCAAAAGTTTTAATCGGAAAAGACACACGTGTTTCTTCAAATATGCTTGAAATGGCACTGGCTGCCGGTCTTTGTTCAGTAGGCGCCGACGTTGTACTTGTCGGCTTTGTTCCTACGCCTGCTATTGCGTTTCTTGTAAAAGACCGTGAGGCTGACGCAGGAATAATGATTTCCGCATCACATAATCCTTGCGAGTTTAACGGTATAAAGATTTTTGACTCAAACGGATATAAACTGCCCGACTCGCTTGAAGAGGAGATAGAGTCGCTTGTTCTTGATGATATGAGTCCTATCAAATATCCTGTCGGCGG
>JAFRLW010000026.1 GCA_017431035.1 Clostridia bacterium | reverse complement strand
GTCCTATGCCGTGATGTCGTTTTTTCTCATCTGCTCATGTTGTCGTGTATTGTGAGTCCTTACAGACTCTGCGAAAGGAATAAACCGTGCCGTTATCGAGATTATGATTGAGGGCGACGCTAACGGACGTGGCTTCCAGTATCCTATCCCGACCTATTCTATCACCCGTGATTTTGACTGGTCTGATACCGAGAACAACCGTTTGCTCTTTGAGATGACTGCAAAATACGGCACACCTTATTTCTCTAACTATATCAACAGCGATATGGAACCCAGCGACGTTCGTTCAATGTGCTGCCGCTTGCGCCTTGATTTGAGAGAGCTTCGCAAAAAGTCTGGCGGTTTCTTCGGAAGCGGTGAGTCTACAGGTTCTGTCGGCGTTGTTACTATCAATATGCCCCGTATTGCATATCTTTCAAACACACCGGAAGAGTTCTACAAACGTCTTGATCATATGATGGATATTTCGGCTCGTTCTCTTAAAGTAAAACGTACCGTTATAACAAAACTTCTTGAAAACGGACTCTATCCTTACACCAAGCGTTATCTCGGCACATTTAACAACCACTTCTCGACTATAGGTCTTGTTGGTATGAACGAGGCGGGACTTAACGCAAAATGGCTTAAGAAAGATATGACCCATAAAGAGACCCAGCAGTTCACCATAGACGTTCTTAATCATATGCGTGAGCGCCTCTCCGACTATCAGGAAGAGTATGGCGACCTCTACAACTTAGAGGCTACACCGGCTGAGTCAACCTCTTATCGTCTTGCTAAACACGATAAGAAACATTTCCCCGATATCATAACTGCAAACGAGAACGGTACTCCTTACTACACCAACTCTTCACATCTGCCGGTTGGCTTTACTGAGGACGTATTCTCGGCGCTTGATATTCAGGATGAGTTACAAACCCTTTATACTTCAGGTACTGTTTTCCACGCTTTCCTCGGTGAAAAATTACCTGACTGGTCAGCTGCGGCAAATCTTGTAAGAAAGATTGCCGAAAACTACAAACTGCCTTACTACACAATGTCTCCGACCTATTCTGTATGTAAGAACCACGGTTATCTCACCGGCGAACAGTTCTCCTGCCCGATATGCGGAGAAAAGACTGAGGTTTACAGCCGTATTACAGGTTACTATCGTCCGATACAGAACTGGAACGACGGTAAAGCGCAAGAGTATAAGGACAGAAAGACCTACGATATTGCTCATTCTCATCTCACCCACGACGGTGTTAAAGAAGAAACAGCAGAGGCACCGGCTGAAACAATAAAGACAGACGGCAACGCAACCTATCTTTTTGCAACACCGACCTGCCCCAACTGCAAAATAGCGGCGTCTCTTCTTGAGAAAAACGAGATACCTTTTGAAAAGGTTTTCGCTAATGAGCATAAGGATTTGGTAGAGAAGTTCGGCATAAAACAGGCTCCTACTTTGGTAGAAATCAAAGACGGCGAGTTTGAAAAGTTTGTCGGCGTGTCGGACATTAAAAAACATTTAGGTATTTAAGGTTAAAGATATGTATGATATTATAATCATCGGCGGCGGCCCTGCGGGGCTCGTCGCCGCCGTATATGCAAGACGTGCTAAAAAAAGCGTTCTTGTAATAGAAAAAGAAGTATTCGGCGGACAAATCACTTTTTCGCCGAAAGTTGAAAATATACCCGGCTTTGCTGCGCTCTCGGGCAACGAGTTTGCCGAAAAACTTGTCGACCAGGTTATAAACCTCGGCGCCGAGTTTGAGATGGATGAAGTTATAGGTATAAAACAGGGAGATATAAAGACTGTTGTCACCAATTCGGGCGAGTTTGAGGGCAAAAGCGTTATTATTGCCACAGGAGCCAAGCATAGAAAGCTCGGACTTGACCGTGAGGACGATTTTATAGGCGAGGGAATATCCTTTTGTGCTGTGTGTGACGGCGCTTTCTACGCCGATAAAACCGTTGCCGTAGTGGGTGGCGGAAACTCCGCTTTGCAGGAAGCGATGTTGCTTTCCGAACAGGCGAGTAAAGTTTACGTTATTCAAAACCTCGACTTTTTAACCGGCGAAGCGGCACTTGCAGAACAGTTGAGCGCAAAATCTAACGTTGAGATAATACTCGGCTCGGTTGTTACCGAGTATTTAGGCGAGTCGGAAATTAAGGGCGTTCGCATCAGAAACGAGTCAACCGCCGAGACAAAAGATATTGCCGTAGACGGCGTTTTTCTCGCTATCGGTCTTATCCCTCAAAACGAGCCTTTTGCCGACATCGTGCCTCTTGACAACAGAGGGTATGCCAAAGCTGACGAGAGTTGCGTTTTAAGCAGAGGAATATTTGTTGCGGGCGACTGCCGTACAAAGAAAATAAGACAGGTAACAACTGCCGCTGCCGACGGCGCTGTTGCCGCACTTGCCGCCTGCGATTATATAGAAAACTTGACAAAATGATTTTATGTGGTAAAATGTTTACACCAAATGCATTTTAAGGGAGTGTTTTCGTGAAGAAAATATTTGCGGTGCTTATTAGTGTTTTGGTTATCAGTTTTATTTTTTGCTCTTGCAGAACGGTAAACGATACAAAACCGAAAAATGAGACAACCAACCCAAAAGCCACAGTACAAACTATTGTTTTATAAGTTAAAAAGCCCATCTGTTCGGATGGGCTTTTTAATATTAGTCACAGTCTTCTTCGTTTTGTCTATTTTCGTATTTGTTTTGATTATTGCGATTTGAATAATCGTTTAGTCTCTTTTCGTTTTCGTTATTGTTATACTGTCTGTTCTGCTCTGAGTTTTTATAATTTTGATTGTTTTTATTTTTGTTTTTGGACATAAAAAATCACCTCACTTTTTACTATTATTAGTAATAATGAGGTGATTTATTCTAAATATTAAAAAGTCTTGTTGCGTTTTCTTTTGTAAGTTGTAAAATGCTTTCGGTATCGGTTTCCCTTATTTCCGCTATTTTTTTTGCGGTAAGCGGTATCATTCCGCTAAAGCACACTTTTCCTCTGTACGGTACGGGCGCTAAATACGGGCAATCGGTTTCTATAAGCAGTTTATCGTCGGGTATAATCTTTACAACTTCAGGCAGTTTCCTTGCGTTTTTGAAGGTTATTACTCCGCCGACACCTAAATACATTCCGAGTTTCAAAACCTCTTTTGCCATTTCTACGCTTCCCGAAAAACAATGTAAAACACCTTTCGGCTTTTTGTCTTTGAGAATAATAAGGGTATCTTCGTGAGCCTCTCGGTCGTGAACTATTATCGGCAAATGGAGTTTTTTTGCTAAATCAATTTGAGAAGAAAAAATCTCTTTTTGAAGTTTCTTATGCTCTTTGTCATAGTAATAGTCAAGCCCGATTTCACCGATAGCAACACACTTTTTATCCTGTGCCAAAACTTCTATTTCGTCTAAACTGTCGCCCTTTTGTATTTCTTCCGGATGAATACCGACGGCGGCATATATAAAATCATATTTATGAGCGAGCGAAAGCGCTCTTTTAGAGGACTCTATATCGCACCCGCAGGTGATAATACCGGCGACGCCGCTGTTTTTCATCTCTTCTATGAGGGTTTCTCTATCCTCGTCAAACGCCTTGTCGTCAAGGTGGGCGTGAGAGTCAAAAATAGCGGGATAGGGGAGTTTACATTCTATCGGATATTCCATTATCTTACCTTACTGCCCTCGTCAATACCGTCGGCAAAAATAACCTTAATGCCGTCTTTTGTATCGGCGGCGAGTATCATTCCCTCGCTCGTGGTACCGCAAAGTTTGGCAGGTTTAAGATTAGAAACTACGATAACCGTCTTGCCGATAAGGTCTTTTGGGGTATAGTATTCGGCAATACCGGATACTACCGTTCTGTCTTTTCCGCTTTTGTCAGATAAGGTGAGTTTTAGCAGTTTTTTAGCTTTTTTAACCGCTTCACAGTCCTTAACCTTTGCGGTTTTAAGGTCGATTTTAGCAAACTCATCTATAGTGATTTCGGGGAGTGTTACGATATTATCTTCGCTCTCTTCAATTTGTTTTTCAGCGGCGATTTCGGCAAGTACCTTTTCGGCGTCAATTCTTGCAAAAAGCGGAGTTGCCTCGTTTACGCTAAACTCTTTTTGCGCCGTGAAATCAAGTTCTCTGATATCGGTGCCGAGTTGCGCCATAATCTTGTCACTGCTCTCCGGTATTACGGGGTAGAGCATAACGGCTAAAAGTCTTATGCAGTTAAGCAAATTAAATAATACGTCGTTTAAGCGCTCTTTTCCGTTTTCGTCTTTTGCAAGCAGCCACGGCGTTGTTTCGTCAATATACTTGTTGCAACGCTTTGCAAGATTCATAATAGTATTAACCGAGTCGGCGTTGTGGTAACTATCCATAGACTTATAGTATTTTTCTATGGTGGTTTTCGCTTCACAGATCAACTCTTTATCAAGTTCGTTCACGGTTTTTGGCGCAGTAACCTTGCCGCCGAAATACTTGTTTGTCATAGCGATAGAACGGTTAACAAGGTTTCCCAGCGTGTTTGCAAGGTCGGTGTTAAATACGTTTATTAAACTTTCATAGGTGATAGAGCCGTCTTGCGTAAAGGGTATTTGGCTCAGCAGATAGTATCTGACGGCGTCTATTCCGAAATGACGGGTCAAATCATCAGAGTAAATAACGTTGCCCTTTGATTTGCTCATCTTGTCCTCGCCGAAAAGCACCCACGGATGACCGAGAACGTGTTTTGGCAACGGTTCACCGAGCGCCATAAGAATAATCGGCCAGTAAATAGTATGAAAACGGACAATATCTTTGCCTATAACGTGCAAATCGCAAGGCCATAGTTTTTTATAAAGTTCCGACGGGTTTTCGGTATCGTAACCTATACCGGTGATATAGTTCGATAAAGCGTCTATCCAAACGTAGATAACGTGTTTATCATCAAAATCAACCGGAATACCCCATTTGAAAGACGAACGTGAAACGCAAAGGTCAGCAAGACCCGGTTTAATAAAGTTGTTTATCATCTCGTTTTTGCGGGAGGCAGGGGATATGAAGTCGGGATTATCCTCATAGTATTTTATGAGTTTATCCTGATATTTTGAAAGGCGCAGGAAATATGCTTCTTCCTTTGCGTCGACAACCTCTCTTCCGCAGTCGGGACATTTGCCGTCTACAAGTTGCGACTCGGTAAAGAACGACTCGCAGGGGACACAGTATTTACCCTCATAGGTGCCTTTGTAAATATCTCCTTGCTCGTATAACTTTTTGAAGATATGTTTAACGGCTTCTTCGTGATAGGTATCGGTTGTTCTGATAAACTTGTCATAACTTGTATTAAGCCCGTCCCAAACCTTTCTTATCTCGCCTGAAACGTTATCAACGTATTCCTTTGGCGTTACACCTGAAGCGTTTGCAAGTTCCTCTATCTTTTGACCGTGTTCATCAGAGCCGGTCATAAAGTATACGTCAAAGCCTCTCATCCTCTTATAACGGGCTATCATATCGGCAAGAACAATATCGTATGCGTTGCCGATATGCGGCTTTCTTGAAGTGTAGGCGATTGCGGTTGTGATATAAAACTTTTCTTTTTCTTTGCTCATAATATATTATCTCCTAAATCACGGTTTTCTGAATAGAAAAGCCGCAAGTGAAATTGCTGTGGCGGCGAGTTCAAAAATCAAAACGGTAAGTCCCTGTTCGGGAGCGGAGCCTAAGAACGCACCGTATATAAAGTATACAATACCTATAACCGCCGAAATAATATATAAAACGGTCAGTAGTATGTTTGATTTTTTAACCTTGGCGGCGCTGCTCATAATTTGTAACAGGCTTATTGAGTTGCCTCTGTATGCGGCGGGTGCCGAATATTCCGAAACGGGCGAAGTGGCAACGTTGTGTGCGCTGACGCCGGCGCCGTTCATTATAAGTACCGAGTCCTCATACAAATCAAAACTATCACAAATCATATCTTTAGTAATATTCGGGTCGGTATTGTCAACAAGAATAGTAATTCCGAGTTCGGCGGCTGTTCTCAGTTGTTTTGAAATAGCCGGCTCGGCTTTGTATTTGATTATAAGCACAACACAGGGCATATTGTTGTTGGCAATATAAACCGGGAAATATCCGTTTTTCAGTATCTGGTGGTCAAACTTTAATTCCGGTACGTCTATTCCGTGCGCCTGAAGAATTGTGCGGTTGCCTATAAACATAAGTTCATCGTTTACCCAGCCCGAAATACCGAGTTGTTTTTCATATTTTACGGTATCTGAGGGCGGAACGTCATAGGCGGCGTTTGTAGAGGCTATTTGTTTCAGTATATTTGAAAGCGGACTTCTGACCGCTTCGGTAAGTGAAGCGGCACGAAGAATAATATCGTCAACGTTGCAGTTTGAAAGAACTTTCATATCCTTTAATATAACGCTTCCGTGGGGGAATATGTCTTCAGTTCTGACAACTACGGCGTTTGCCTCGTTTATCTTGTCGGCGCCAATATAACCCGTGAGCATAGCGCCTATGCGGTTTAGCCTTGTGGCAGCGCTTTTAAGCGGTAAAACGTCTATAAGAAAAGCAATAGGCAGCGCACCGATACAAAGTATGGTAGACGATATGTAAAATGCTCTTGTAACACTGCCGGTCATTATTCCCGAGAGTAAACCCGTGACTATGGCGAGTGATACCGAAACAGCGACAACTATTGAAATCTTTGCGGAGTTTTCCTGTTTGTAGGTTGTGTATTTCATAAAGTCGGAAATACGGTCGGTCGGTTTTGCTGAAGCAACCATTACCTTTCCCTCAATAGAGCCTCTCGCCATTGCAAGAGTGGTTGCGTCATCATTTATAAGCGCAACACCTTTTTTGGGTCGTGGCACCGATATGACCTTCAGGTTTCCATATGCGTTTGAAACATCATAGAACTTTGAAATTGCCCTTATAAAGAGTATAAAGGTACATACAAGGATAATCGGAAAGGCGTTTTCGCCTTTTATAATTGAAAATACCGATAAAAGTATGGTCGAAAATGCGGCAAGTAAAGCGCAAAAATCGTGTGTAAACTCACCGTGAACGGTTTTAACAACACTTTTTACCATATCGCCGTTGATAACCGCCATAATTCCAAGCATAACGGTAGAGGCAACCGATAAACCTAACGATCCGTCTTCAAGGCTTGTATAAATGCCGGGTATCAGGAATACAGTCATAACAAACAGTATTATTCCGCCAAGCACCGAAGCCAAAAAGTTGTTTCTTTTCTTTACGGCAAAATCACGCAGGAAGGTTTTTTCATCCTTGCGGTCGTTTATTTCCGCTTTGGGAATGTATGTATCAAAATCATTGTTTGCAATATCGGTTATGGCGGTGTCATCGTAGGCAGGTTTTTCGGTAAACTCCTCACCGAGATCAAACTGGTGTGTCATACGGTCAACCTTCATAGAGGTGTTTTCACCGCCGTTAATGCTTACAGGGGTAAAACGGATGGTAGCCGTATTGCTGTTTACGGGCTTATCGGCAACTTCGTTTTCCTCATCATTTTTAACATCAATATCCGAAATAAAACCTTTGTAGTCGTCGGGCTTTTCTTCGGTCACTTCTTCAGCTAAAGATGTTTCTTCGGTTTCTTTTTTATCTTCAAAGTAGTCGAATGGGGGCTCTATTTCATCATCTATCTCATTACTCTCGGTTTTTCCGAGTATTTCATCAACCGATTGTAAAGTATAAAGCGGTTTTTCCTGCTTTGAAACGTCCTCGCCTTTCTCGTTAGTGGTAAAACGGCGCATTCGGTCGCTGAAAGATGTGTCCTCGTTTTTCACGTCAATGGTTTCGTTTTCTTCTATAACAGGCTCTTTTGCCGTTTTGTTTTGGTCTTCCTTCTCATCAAGGGGGAGGGGAACGTTTATCGGCTTGGCGAAGATATCGCTATCCTCATCCTTTGCGTCATCGGTCATAATGGTGAAACCGGGTGTCACTTCTGCGGTGTTACTGTCCGGCACACCTGACTGAATATTTTTCATTCTTTCTTTCAGTAATTCAAGGGGACTTTTTTCTTCTTCGCTTATAATATTTTTTTTGTTGTCCATCATATCATCCCTTCCTTATCTTTCTCTACTGTCCGCCGCAGCATACATAAGTATTCCCGCCGCAACTGATGCGTTTAGTGAGTTGATTTTTCCTCTCATAGGCAAACTGATTATTCCGTCGCATTTTTTTGCTATCAAAGTGCCTATGCCTTTTCCCTCGTTACCTATCACAAGGGCAAGCGGGGTATCGTAGTCAAACTTGCGGTAATCGGTTCCGTCCATATCCGCCCCGAAAACCCAAACACCGTTTTCCTTGAGGTAGTCTATCGTAGAGGCTATGTTTGTCACACGAGCAACCCTCATATATTCAAGCGCGCCGGCGGAGGTTTTTTGAACCGTTATGTTAAGTGAAGCCGAACGCCTTTTCGGTATTATAATGCCGTGCACACCGCACGCCTCGGCAGACCTGATTATTGCGCCGAGATTATGGTTATCGGTTATTTCGTCACAAATAACGATAAACGGTTTTTCGCCCTTTTCCTTTGCAAAGGAGAGTATCTCGTCAACCGTGCTGTATTTTTGAGCGGCACAAACAATGGCAACACCCTGGTGATTATTGCCTGCCGCATAAAAATCCATTTTTTGCGGACTTATTTCTTTTATCGGGATATCCCGTGATTTGCATTTGGCAATTATTGCGGCCAGCGTTCCGCCGGAAAGACCTCTTACAACAAGCAGTTTGTCTATCTCCCTGCCTGAGCGCAAAACTTCCATAACGGGATTTCTGCCGCATACTATATCTTCACGCCGGTTTTCATTTTCCGGAAGATTATTTTCCATTAAAAATTAAACCACCTTTTAATCGTAACAAGCGGCGACTATCAGAGATAT
>JAFRLW010000025.1 GCA_017431035.1 Clostridia bacterium | reverse complement strand
TGACTATATCGCCGTACTTTTCACCGAAAAGCGCCATAGCGCCGAGCGTTTTTGCCTTTTCGATAGGCATTTCCTCGCTGTTTACGGCAAGGCCTTTAAGGATGACACGGTTGACGTTATCCTCAACCGCTTTGAGTTCTTCCGCAGTCAGCGCCGAAAAATGAGTGAAGTCAAAACGACACTGCTTTTCGTTTACAAGTTGTCCCGCCTGCTCAACGTGGTTGCCAAGCACCTTGCGAAGTGACGCTTGTAAAAGGTGGGCGGCGGTATGGTTGCGACGAATTGCATTTCTGCGTTCTGTATCAATTTCGGCTTTTACCTTATCGCCTACCGAAAGTTCTCCGCTCAACTTTCCTATATGAATAATAATACCCGAACTGTTTTTCTTGGTATCATTTACAACAAACTTTGCATTTTCACCCGTAATAACGCCGGTATCGCCTACCTGACCGCCTGACTCACCGTAGAAAACGGTTTTATCAAGAACTACTATTGCATTTTGTCCGTCGTGAGCGACTAAAGTAGGCTCGCCACCAACTACTATTTCACGGACTGTGGCGTCACAAGTGTCCTCTAAATAGCCTAAAAACTCGGTTTTTTCGGTATCAAAAGTGATTTCACCGCTAAGCCAACTCTCTTTATCGGCGGCTTTGCGGGAAGCTCTCGCCTGTTCACGCTGACGTTCCATAAGCGCCTTAAATCCCTCTTCGTCAACACCGAGTCCTTTTTCACTCAAAATATCTTTTGTGAGGTCAAGCGGAAAACCGTATGTATCATAAAGTTTGAAAGCGTCGGCGGCGGTTATATCTTTGCCGGATTTCATAAGGTTTTCAAGCATAGAAAGACCGGAATCAATAGTTTTAAGGAAAGAGGATTCCTCGTTTTGAATAACCTTGTTTATCAGTTCTTTTCTATCAACAAGTTCCGGATATCCCGCCTTGTTTTCGTTTATAACCGTTTCGACAAGTTCGTTTAGGAAAGGACGCTTAATGCCTATCAGTCTTCCGTGACGGGCGGCACGTCTTATAAGACGGCGAAGAACGTATCCCCTGCCTTCGTTAGAGGGGATAATTCCGTCGCTTATCATAAAGGTTGCGGCACGAACGTGGTCGGTGATAGCACGTATGGAAATATCGGTATTGTTATCTGTGCCATAGTTTTTGCCCGATATTTCGCAAACCTTGTCGAGAATATTGCGAATTGTATCAACCTCAAACATATTGTCAACGTCCTGCATAACACAAGCAAGGCGCTCAAGTCCCATACCGGTATCTATGTTTTTATGTTCAAGTTCGGTGTAGGTTCCGTCTCCCATATTATTGAACTGGGAGAAAACGTTGTTCCATATTTCCATATAGCGATCGCAGTCACAACCCGGTTTGCAATCGGGTTTTCCGCAACCGTATTTTCACCACGGTCATAGTAAATCTCACTACAAGGACCGCAGGGACCTGTTCCGTGTTCCCAGAAGTTATCCTCTTTGCCGAGTCTTACAATACGCTCTTCAGGAACGCCGATTTTATCTCTCCAAATGGCGTAAGCCTCGTCATCTTCCTCATATACGGAGGGCCAAAGGCGTTCTTTCGGTATTTCGAGGGTTTCGGTTAAAAACTCCCACGCCCACGGAATAGCCTCGTTCTTAAAATAATCCCCGAAAGAGAAGTTTCCGAGCATTTCAAAATATGTACCGTGTCTTGCGGTATGTCCTACACGTTCAAGGTCGGGTGTGCGGATACATTTTTGACAGGTGCAAACTCTATTTCTCGGAGGTGTTACCTCGCCGGTAAAATATTTTTTCATCGGCGCCATACCCGAGTTTATAAGGAGAAGAGATTTATCTCCGTTAGGAACGAGTGAAAAACTGTCAAGTCTTAAATGTCCCTTACCCTCAAAAAATGTGAGGAAACTTTCTCTTAAATCGTTGAGTGATGTCCATTTCATATTATATAACCTTCTATTCCAATTCAAAAGCACCGGTATAAAGTTTATAATAAGTGCCTTTTTTCTCTATTAGTTCTTTGTGGCTTCCACGTTCGATAATTCTACCGTGGTCAAGCACCATAATAACGTCGGAGTTTTTAACGGTGGAAAGCCTATGCGCTATAACAAACACCGTTCTGCCCTCCATAAGTCTATCCATACCACGTTGGATAATAGCCTCTGTTCTTGTATCAATAGAGGAGGTCGCCTCGTCCAAAATCATAACCGGAGGACTCGCAACCGCCGCACGTGCTATGGCGAGAAGCTGGCGCTGACCTTGGGAGAAGTTGGCGCCGTTGTTGGTAAGTTCGGTATTATAACCGTCGGGCAGGTGGGATATAAACCCGTGCGCTCCGGCAAGTTTCGCCGCCTCGATACACTCCTCATCGGTCGCTTCAAGGTTGCCGTATCTGATATTATCCATTACGGTACCGGTAAAGAGGTTAGTATCCTGAAGCACTATTCCAAGCGAACGGCGAAGGTCGGCTTTTTTTATCTTATTGATATTTATGCCGTCATACCTGATTTTGCCGTCGGCTATATCGTAAAACCTGTTAATAAGATTGGTTATTGTTGTTTTGCCTGCGCCCGTTGCACCGACAAAGGCAACCTTTTCGCCGGGGTTGGCATAAACGCTCACACCGTAGAGCACCTGTTTTTGCGGTGTGTATGAGAAGTCAACATCAACCATTCTGACGTCGCCTTTTAGTTCCGTAAAGGTGACAGTTCCGTCCTCTTTCGGATCTTTCCACGCCCATTTACCCGTTCTTTTTTCGCTCTCGGTTATATTGCCGTTTTTATCAATAATCGCATTGACAAGGGTTACTGTTCCCTTATCCTCCTCAGGCTCTTGGTCGATTAGGTCAAAGATACGTTTAGAGCCTGCCAAAGCCATAATAATCGAGTTGAACTGTTGGGAAACCTGGTTGGTATTTCCGGTGAATTGTTTTGTCATATTGAGGAACGGTACTAATATGGAAATATTAAACACCATACCCGAAAGGCTTATACTCGGCGCTTTGGTAATGATGAGCAATCCGCCGAGCAACGCCGCCAAAACATAAAGGATATTGCCTATATTAAAGATGATAGGACCAAGACTGTTTGCATAAGCGTGGGCACGGAAACTATCTTCAAACAGTTCATTGTTTACCTTATCAAAATCTTTCTTTACTTCTTCTTCCCTGCAAAATACTTTTATGACCTTTTGTCCGTTCATCATCTCTTGGGCAAAGCCCTCGGTTTTAGCGATAGAACTTTGTTGCCTTATAAAGTATTTTGCACTTCCGCCTCCGAGTTTTTTGGAAACGTAGAACATAAAGAACACGCCGAAAATGATTAGCGCCGTCATAATAACGCTATAGTAAATCATAATCGAGAATACGCTGATAACAATTATCGACGACTGTATAAGATTAGGCAGCGACTGGCTGACAAGTTGTCTTAGCGTGTCGATATCGTTGGTGTAATAACTCATTATATCGCCGTGTTTATTTGTATCAAAATACCTAATGGGTAGGTTTTGCATACCGCCGAACATCATAATACGAAGTTTGCTTAAAAAGCCTTGTGTTATGTACGCCATAAGTTGAGTATAAAGGGTTATTAGCAAAATAGATACAAGATACAAAGAGCCGAGTATAACGATATATTTTATTATCTCGCCTTTAGCCATACTCCATGCGGCAGAGTAGTTACCGGCAATGTATTCACTGCTCTCGGTAAACTTTGTGATAGCCGCTATTATTCTTTGTTGGAATAGCGCCGGTATTGCAGATACAAGTGAAGAAAGCACCATACAAGCAACGACTATCGGCATTAAAACGGGATAAAACTTAAAGAGCATTTTTACAACTCTTAAAAGAGAGGAACCATCAAGTTTTCTCTTATTGTTTACAGGAGGTTTAGGCATTTTCTTCACCTCCGTTTGTTTGCTGGATATACATTTCTTTATATATCTCATTTGTGGCGAGAAGTTCACTGTGTGTTCCTATTCCCGAAACTTCACCGCCGTCTAAAATAATTATCATATCGGAATCGCTTATCGAAGAAACCCTTTGGGCGATAACAATTTTTGTGGTGTTCGGTAAATATTTTTTAAGTCCTGCACGGATTTCGGCGTCGGTTTTGGTATCAACCGCACTCGTCGAATCGTCGAGGATGAGTATTTTCGGTTTTTTAAGCAGGGCTCTTGCTATGCAAAGGCGTTGTTTTTGTCCGCCTGAAACGTTAGTTCCGCCCTGTTCGATTTTGGTATCATATCCGTCTTTGAAAGTGTCGATAAACTCATCGCAACAAGCGAGTTTACACGCCTCTTTTATCTCGCTATCGGTGGCGTTTTCATTACCCCAGCGAAGATTATCTTTTATAGTTCCGGAGAATAGCAGGTTTTTTTGAAGCACGCAGGCAACGGCGTTTCTAAGGTCATATTTTAAGTAATCTTTAACGTTTACACCGCCTACAAGCACCTCTCCGCTATCCGTATCATAAAGGCGTGGGATAAGGGAAACAAGCGCCGTTTTGCCCGAGCCTGTTCCTCCTAATATTCCGACAGTGGCGCCCGACGGAATATCAATGTTTATATTTCTTAGCGCATACTCTTTGGCTTTGCGCTCATATTTGAAGTTTACATTTTTGAAAACCACCGAACCGTCGGCAACAAAGGTAACGGGATTTTCAGGGTCTTTTATGGTCGGTTCCTCATTCAGCACCTCTACAATACGTTTCATAGATTCCGCCGACATAGTCAGCATAACGTATATCATAGAAAGCATCATCAGGTTTATAAGTATTTGCATTCCGTAGGTGAGCATTGAGGAAAGTTCGCCTACGTTTATTCCGCTTTTGTGACCGATTATAATGTAAGAGCCGGCGGTCATAACGAATATCATATTGAAATATATGCAAAACTGCATTATAGGGGCGTTTAGTGCGACAATTCGCTCGGCTTTTGTAAAGTCGGCTCTAATATCATCCGCCGCTTTGTTGAACTTTTTCTTTTCGAACTCTTCTCTTGCAAAACCTTTAACAACACGCATACCACGAACGTTTTCTTCTACCGATTCATTTAGTTTATCGTATTTCTTGAAAACGCTTCTGAAAGCGGGCATAGCATATTTTGCAACCATCAGCAGTCCGAAAACAAGCACCGGTATAACAACCACAAACGTTCCTGCAAGCGAGCCGCCCATTATGTACGCCATAACTATAGAAAAGATAAGCATAAGAGGCGCCCTGACTGCTATACGAATAAGCATCATATAGGACATCTGAACATTGGTTATATCGGTGGTCAGTCTTGTTGTAAGAGAGGAAGTAGAGAACTTATCAATATTGCCAAACGAAAAACTGTTTATTTTACTGAAAACGTCGTGTCTTACGTTTTTGGCAAAACCTGCCGCAGCTTTTGCACTTGAAAAACCGGCTATACCACCGCAAAGAAGCGAGGCAATAGCCATAACAAATAAAACGCCGCCCGTTTTAAGTATTTCAGCCATTTTTATTCCGGCTCGTATATCGTTTACAAGACGTGCAACGATAAACGGAATAATAACGTCTATTACAACCTCTAACATTATTAGTACAAGCGTCACGATAGTGGGTCTTTTATACTCTCTGACGCATTTCAAAAATCTTTTTAACACAAAATCCTCCGAGTAATGCTATGAAAGTGAATTATTTGCCGTTTTTATATAATCGCAGGTTTTTTCCACGATTTTATCAATAGTTAGTCTTTTTTCTTTTTCATCCGTATTGTCTGAAACGGCGGAAAGAATATTGCTTTTTGCAACCTCCGCCATACCTAAAATACGGTTTACTGTTTCTATATTGTTGCCGTTTTCGCTGCCAACTGCGGTAACGGTAGCCGTAGCGACAACTATTTTCCCAATGGCTTTAGCGCCGTATTCTTCGGCATTAAAGGGGGCTAATTTCAAAACCTTTTCTTTCAGTTCTTCTATGGGCGTTTTATTTTCAGCAGAATTATCGGTCGGCTTTTCTTTTGTTTCCGCCTTTAATTCCTCTATTTCCTGCTTGCTGCTTTGTAACTTTTCTTCAAGTTCTTTTATTTTTTTATTTAGGGTTTCAATTTGGTTAAAGAGTAGGGCGTTTTGCTCAATTATCTTGCGTTTTCTCATCTTCTTTACCTCCCGTTTCATTTGTGGCAACTTTATCTAAATCGCCGTTTCCGTAGGCATAATCTTTACTGTCGGTCGACTTGTTCTTTTTGCGAAGAAGATGATTTATAAGGGTTGCAAAAAGATAGTAAAGTATTGCAAATCCCGGAACGCCGAGCAGCATACCAAGCACACCGAACAGTCCGCCTCCGAGCACGATAGCGACAACCACCCAAAATGTATCAAGTCCTATTCTGTCACCGAGTATTTTAGGTCCTAAAATATTGCCGTCAAGCGCTTGGAGAAGAATAATGAAAATACCGAGATACAGTCCTTTCATAGGGTCAACCATAAGCACAAGCAAGGTACAAGGTATACCGCCTATCCAAGGGCCGAATACGGGAATAACGTTTGTGACACCTATAATGCAGGAGATAAGTACCGAATAAGGAATGCGAAGAATTGACGTGCCGAGGAAACACAAAATACCGATAAGCAATGAGTCGAGGAGTTTTCCGTTTATAAATCCGCTCATAATACTATGGCATTTTGCAAACCACTCGGAAAGTCTGTCGATAGCCTTTTCGTTACATATAGCATAGAAAACCTTTTTTGTCTGACTGACAAAAGAGCGTTTTGAAAGCATAAGATAGATAGAAAGAATAATTCCTATAAGAAAGTCTTTCAAAAAGGTTGCAACGCCCAAAACTCCGGAAGCTACCGATGAGCCGAGTTTTGCCGCAAACTTGGCGAGGTCCTTTTCCACCCAATTTTCGCCGTAGGTTAAAACCCTTTCGTAAACCTGTTTCATATTCGGGTTTGACTTAACAAACTTTAAGCCCTTTGCGCCTATGGTCTGTATTTTTTCAGGTAGGGTTGTTACTATATCGGCAACACTGACTGCAAACCTCGGTATTACTATTGCTATAAAACCGAATACAAAGACGCAGAAGATTATTTCGGAAATTAAAACGCTTATAACGTTAGACACCTTTACGGCGTTTTGTTTTTTCTTCATTTTCTTTTTGAAGAAAGGTATCAGCCTTGCATTGAGGAAATTGACTATCGGGTTAATAAGATATGCGATAACAAGTCCTAAAATAACCGGTTGTAAAACACCTATAAGTTTTGAGAGAAAACCGGTTATATTCCCTATGCGAAGAACTAAAAAATAGAAGAGTATCGCCGCCGCAATTACCAAAAAAGCGGTTATACCTTTTATTAAATATTCGTGTCTTGTTTCTTTATCTTTTTGGCTCATTGTTTATCTTCTCCGAAAAAGAATATTTTTTGAATATATAAAGCATAAGGGTTGTAGAAACGGTTACGCCTATAAGATCTATAATAACGTCACTCGCCCTGCCGGCACGACCGGGGACAAAACTTTGGTGTATCTCATCCCCCACCGCATACAAAAGGCAAAAGCCGTAACTTAATGCAAGCCGTATATAAAGCGGTAACGCTTTATAACTGATAGCGCTTAAAAAAGCAAATATCGCAAACACGGCATATATAGTCATATGCGCCGCTTTTCTGACCGGTCTTTGCACCGATTTGATAATCTCCGCCTTTTCTATAAAGGTTTTGTTTTCAAAATCGGGGTAAAGCACTCTGCAAATCACTCTGACCACGCCGCCGCTGGTTTTCTTCGACTCCTTTGCAGGCTCGGAAGAAAAGATAAATATAGCGGTGGCGGTGGCGATAAGAAGTATTACCGATACTATGCGAAGTACGAGTGTTTTGTTCATTTTAATATTAGTACCAAATCGTAAATCTTGTTCCGTAACTGTTCTCATAGAATGATTGTGCATCTATCCAAGAACCGTTTTGTATAAGACCGAAGTGAATATGCGGTCCGGTTGAGAAACCGGTTGTTCCGACATAGCCTATAACCTGTCCTTTTGAAACGTGTTCGCCGGGTGAAACAATAATGCTTGTGGCGTGACCGTATATGGCACTATACGTATTGCCGTTGATCGTTCCGTAATTGATTTGAGCAAAGTTGCCATATCCACCGCCGCAACCGCAGCCACCATACTGGGTATGTGGACAAGTATTATTCATAGACTCAACAATTCCGTCGCCTATGGAAAGTATTTCCGTGCCTCTTGAAGCACCTATATCAACACCGAAGTGTCTGCCGTTGTGAACGCTGTCATTTCCCATAAATGCAGCCGTTAATCCGTAGCAATATGAAGGCCATATAAATCCGCTTACGCCGTCAAAATTACCGACACTAACTGATCCGGCTCTTCTATTATCGGCGGCGGCTTTTTCAGCCTTTAGTCTGTCGGCTATAGATTGGTTATGTTCAAGCAATTCTTTAGCCTTCTTTTGTTCGGCTTCGGATTCTTCACGTTGTTTATCAAGTTCCGCTTGTTTTTCTTCAAGTTCGGATTTAAGTTTTTTATTCTCTTCGTTTTTAGCCTCAAGGTTTTTTATTTGTTCGGCAAGAGACTCTATGAGTTTTTTATCATAAGAAGAAACCGAAGCGGTCAGTTGTGCGAGTTGCAAAAACTCCGAAAAACTTTTGGCGCCGAGCAGTATTTTTATACGGCTTTCGGAATTGCTCATATAGATAGAGCGAAGTCTTTTTTGAAACTCTAATTTGTCGGTTTCTATATCTTCTTTAGTTTGTTCGATAGCCGCTTTATTTGCCTCTATCGTAGCGTTTATTTGTCCTATTCTTGCCTGGTTTTCGTCTATTTTTGCCTGTATTTCCGTTACACGTTGAGTGGCTTTTTCCCACTCCGCATAAGCATTGTTTACATTAGCGTCTGCTTCATCAATTTCACCTTGAGTAACAGCGCCGACATTTACAAGCCAATTACCTTGAAGTGAAACCACAAGTGCAAAGCACAAAACTACCGATAAAACTTTCTTTAATCTTTTTATCTTTTTCATATGACCCTCCTACTTAAATTGCGGAGAACTCACTGCCTTCACGGCGGAGATATTTGCTGATGATTATTATACTGCCGAGTGTACCGGAGAATATACCGATGAGGAGTGATATAGCAAGCATTATAAGCGCCATATCGCTAAACGGCACCAACTGGTTTGTGCCAAGCGCCGTAGCTATCTTCTCGGAGAGGAGTGTATAAACAAAATAGAGAATACCCTCTGACAATACCGCCGAGATGATACCGATTATGATACCTTCTATAACAAACGGAAGTCTTATAAACGAGTTGGTAGCGCCTACGGCTTTCATAATACTGATTTCAAGTTTTCGGCTGTACATTGTAACACGGATAGTGTTTGAAACAATGATAAGCGCTATAACAAGAAGTATGGCAATTATCCAAATAGCCGCCAATGCAAAACCACGCTTGAAACCGGCTATCTTTTCAGCGAGGTCACCCTGCGACTGAATAGTATCAACGCCCTCTATTTTCTTTATGCTCTCGATAGTTTCATCGAACTTTGACATATCGTTCATAGTAACACGAGCGGCGTCGGAGAGGGGGTTTCCGTGTTCACTGTTTAGGAAGTCAAAATACTGTGCCTGACCCTCAAACATATTCTTTTTAACCGAGTCAAGTCCCTCTTCGCCGGAAACGTAATCGGCAGCCTCAACATTCGGCAGGTCGGCTATTTTTTGACAGAGGGCTTTTGCCTCTTCCTCATTATGAATAACGTAGTCCGACTCGCTGATACCGTTTTCATCGGCATCCTCTTTTACCTCAGTTTCCTCTGTTCTGCCGTAGAGCGCCCAACTATAGTCTTTCATATAAACCATAATTGTATTCTCTTGTTCCAGACGGCCAAGAGCCAAATTGACGTTCTCGGTAATGAGAATAGCAAGACCTATAAGCACCATACAAGCGACAAGCACGCCTATGGAAGCGAGTGACATAAGGCGGTTTGCCCAAGTGGACTTAAAGCCCTCGCCTACAAGATATTTGACACTTCTCATCTTCATACGTTGTCACCTCCTGCAGGAATATCGGCAATTATTTTGCCGTGGTCAAGCATAATAACACGGTGGTTGAAATCATGCACTAGACCGTGGTCATGGGTAACCATTATAACGGTTGTTCCTCTTTTATTGATTTCGGTAAGCATTGTAACTATATCATAGGACATATTGGGGTCAACGTTACCGGTAGGCTCGTCCGCAATAATAAGGTCGGGAGCATTTACAAGCGCACGGGCAAGACCTACACGCTGTTGTTCACCGCCGGAAAGTTGCATCGGCATTGAACGGGCTTTCTCACCGAGTCCGACAGCCGAAAGGGCTTTCGGAACTTCTCTTCTGATTTCGGCATCCCCCGCACCTATAACGTGCATAGCGAAAGCGACGTTATTAAAGACGTTCATAGTATTTATAAGGCGGAAATCCTGGAAAACCATACCCATTGTTCTTCTGAGTTTCGGAACCTGTTTTGAAGCCATTTTGGTAAGGTTGAAACCGTTGACCTTGATAACGCCGGTATTGGGTTTTTCCTCACGCATTATAAGTTTCATAAAGGTACTTTTTCCGGCGCCTGAAGAACCCACCACAAAAACAAACTCGCCTTTATTGATACGCAAGTTTACGTCTTCAAGAGCGTGGGTACCCGTAGGATAGGTTTTTGATACGCCACGAAACTCTATAATAGGTTCAGCCGAAAACGAAAGATTATCGTTTATTACATTTTCTGCCATAGTTACACTTCCCTGCTTTCTTAAACGTAGTGGAAAAGTTTATTAAAACTTAGTTGGATTATTCTTTAGATACTGATTAACCATAAGGGCGATTTTGAATACTATCGCATCATCAAACTCTCTAAGGTCAAGCCCCGTTATCTTCTTGATTTTTTCAAGACGGTAAACCAGCGTGTTTCGGTGGATAAAAAGGCGGCTTGAGGTTTCGGAAACGTTGAAGTTGTTTTCAAAGAACGCCTGAATTGTTGTGAGGGTTTCTCTATCAAGCGAATCTATTGTTCCTCTTTTGAATACCTCACGCAAAAAGGTTTCGCAAAGGGTGGTCGGGAGTTGATAGATAAGTCTTGCGATACCGAGATTTTCATAAGGGATTATATTTCTTTGGGTGTCGAAAACCTTTCCGACTTCAAGTGCGGTCTGCGCCTCCTTGAAAGAGCGGGCAAGGTCTTTGAGGTTTGAAACGGTGGTGCCTATACCTACAACCGAGTGAACGTAGAACTCACCAAGCAAGGTATCATATATCGATTTTGCAAGATTTTCAATATCGGCAGGCTCAATATCCTTTGCCGTTTCTTTGACAAGAGCGATATCGCTCTCGTTGATATTGATGATAAAATCTTTTGTTTTATCGGGGAAAAGGTTTTGAAGCGCATTGTAAACCGAGGCGTCTGACTCACCGATACTTCTTACCAAAATAACCGTTCTTGAAACATCGTTATTAAAATGAAGTTCCCTCGCTTTGATATAGATGTCACCGGGGAGGATATTATCGAGTATTATGTTTTTAACAAAATTGCTTTTGTCATACTTCTCATCATAGTAATTTTTAATATTTGCAAAAGATACGGCAAGTATTTCGGCATATTTACCCGAAACGATATCGTCACCCTCAACAAAGACAAAATACTCTATGCCTTGTGACGCCGGTATCGACTTAAACGAATAACCGCCTACGCTGACAAGTTCCTGATCTATTGCAGTGGAAACGGAAAGTTGTTCACCTATTCTTCCGAGGTCGCTGCAGGCAACAACAGCCATATCGCTGTCAACCACACCGAACACTCTGTCAACATGTTCTTTCATTTGGTGAATAACACCCTGAAACAATCGCTTAGCCATTACTTCAACTCCTAAATCTATAATTAAAATATATTTATATATAATATACATCACTCATTGTACACCTTTTTCCTTTATTTTGCAATAGCAAAGAGCGAAAAAGTTACAAAAATATTACAAAAAAAATAAAACCGATTACGTCTTTTGTAATCGGTTTTCAAGTATTTTATTTTTTCAGAGTTGCCGCAGTTATAAGATAACCGCTTGCTTCCTCCATAAAAAAGTTTATATTCTCATCAAAAATATCGGCGCTTATAAGTCCCTTTATCCCCTCTCCCGTCAGTTTAATGAGAGCCTCTTTTTTAGTCCAAAGTTCCATAAAACCGTAGGGGCTGTTACGGGCTATCTCCTGCTCTTTTTTTGAAAAGCGGGACAGCGCTTTATAATCCTTTTTTTCTATCTTTTCGGTGTCAACACCGCAAGGGGTATCGGACAGAGCCAAAACGCACATTTTGTCTTTATGGGAAAAACTTAAAAAAATGCCGTCAATAAGCGGTTTTCCGCTATCGGAATAATACAAATCAAGAAGCGAATGACCGGTGGTTTGAAGCGCATCATTAAGAAGATAATAACAGGCTGTCGACCTGATTTTTTCCTCTTTGTTTTTATCCTTTATTCTTCTCTTTAACTTTTCGGGCAAAAGGTCATAAAAGGCTTCTATCTCACTTATATTATCGTCTAAAAGCAAAATCTTATAAAGATTTATCATTTTTTCTTGCCGGTTTTAATGGTTGTATTTTTTATGAGAAACTCGGAACATTTACTCTTTAGACTGTTATATTCAGCCAAACATTTTTCATACTCCGTCTTATTATTGGTGGCTTTGGCGTCGGCTGAAAAACCTTTTTCTTCACTGAGCGCATAGGTCACAAGGACGGTATTTTTAACCTCTTTGAACTCTGGAAGGGTTTCAATTTGGCTATCATTAAGGTGAGCGAGAATATTTGTTGCAAAATCGTTGACGGATTGTCCGTTGTTTTTAAGATAAGAAGCCAAAGAAACGCCCTGTGACTGTCTTAAATAATTATCATAGAACACAAGCAAAACAAGACCGTTAAACTCATCGGTTTTCGGTGAACTTTTAATCTTGCAACTTTCTATAAAAGTCTTAACGGCAAAAAAACCTTTGCACCTGTTATTCAGGTCTTCCTCGTATTTTTTCACGCTTTCAAAGCCCAGAGCCTTATAAACCTTTTCAATATCCTGCGGTACTCTTCTATAGTTTATTTTAACGGTGAAAACAACGTCTTTTCCCGCAAGTTCGGTCGACTGATAGTTTGCAGGAAAAGTGAGATTAAGGTCTACAGTTTCCCCTACTTTTTTTCCTATAAGTCCTTCCTCAAAGCCGTCTATAAACGAGCCTGAGCCTATAAGCAAATCATATCCCGTACTTGTGCCGCCCTCAAAAGCGACGCCGTCAAGTTTTCCCTCAAAGTCAATATTTACGTAATCGCCCGACTGAACTTCGCCCTCGTCAACCTGGTCATACAGTCCGTTTTGAGCAACATCGGAGTTATAAAGCGCATCATAATACACTTTGTAATCATCGGAAGATGAGTCAACCTCTATCTTTTCATAGTTGCCGAGTTCTACGTAACTTTTAGCACTTTTTGAGCCTAAAAGAACGGTTTTGTTTGCACTGCCGCAAGAGGATAACAAGAGTACCGAGAGCGTCACTGCAACAATAGACAAAATAATTTTTTTCATAATTTTCACCTTTTTATTTCAATTCGCCTTTTGAAAGGGCTTTTAGATATGCATTGATAAAACCGTCAAGATCTCCGTCCATAACGGCGCCTATATTGCCTGTTTCATAATCGGTGCGGTGGTCTTTTACCATTGTATACGGCATAAAGACATACGACCTGATTTGCGATCCCCAGGCGTTTTCCATTTGAACACCCTTTATATCCTCAATTTTATCAAGATGTTCTCTCTCTTTTATTTCCAAAAGTTTTGATTTTAGCATTTTAAGCGCAGTTTCTTTGTTTTGGAACTGACTGCGTTCATTTTGACAGGCAACGACAATACCGGTAGGTATATGGGTGAGCCTGACCGCCGAAGAGGTCTTGTTGATATGCTGACCGCCGGCTCCTGAGGAACGGAAAACATCCATTTTTATATCCTCATCCCGTATCTCTATCTCTATATCGTCGCTTATTTCAGGCATAACCTCAACCGCCGCAAAAGAGGTATGGCGTCTGCCCGAAGCGTCAAAAGGGGATACTCTGACAAGGCGGTGTACGCCTGACTCGCTTTTTAAGTAGCCGTAGGCATTTTCGCCCTCGATTAAAAGGGTTGCGCTCTTTAGTCCTGCCTCGTCACCCTCTAAAAAGTCCAGAACTTTTACTGAAAAATCGTGCCGTTCGCCCCAGCGGGTGAACATTCTTGTAAGCATTGATACCCAGTCCATAGCCTCTGTACCGCCGGCGCCCGAGTGAAAGGTGAGTATGGCGTTGTTTCGGTCATATTCTCCTGTGAGCAGGGTTGAAAGTCTAAGCGCAGTTAGTTCTTTCTCAAGGGTTTCAATCTCAACAGTTATCTCTTCAACAAGGGATAAATCTTCCTCCTCGTTCCCCATATCTATAAGGACTAAAATATCATCATAAGAGGAAACAATTTTGTCATAGGCCTCCACTTTATTCTTAAGTGTTCCCGTTTGTTTTAATATCTCTCTTGATTTATCGGCATCATCCCAAAAGCCCGGTTGCGCCGCTTTTAGTTCAAGTTCCTCTATTTCTCTTTTAAGCGTCTCATAACCGATAGCGTCTTTTAGCCCTATAACTTCATCTTTGTTTGCGGTAAGGCGCAATTTCAGTTGTCCAAACTCTAACATTTTTTCCTCCAAAAATCTTATAGCGAACGCAAAACATAGGCGTGCCACTCTTCACGGACAAGGTGTTCCTCTATCCTAAATCCATACTTCGGTATGGCGGCGAGAAGGTCATCTTTTCTGACGTCTATAATGCCCGAAACTATAAGTATTCCGTCTTTTTCCATATAGTTTTTGACACTTTGGAGCAGTCGTATAACAACGTCCGCAACTATATTTGCGCAAACAATATTATATCTGCCCTCTACTGTTTTTGCAAGGTCGCCTACAATAAAATCGCATTTTTTATTTACGCCGTTTCGTTTGGCGTTTTCTTTAGCCGTTTTGACCGAAAGTTCGTCAATATCAACGCCAAAGGCACTTTTAGCGCCAAGCAACAGCGCCGAAATGCAAAGTATTCCGCTTCCCGTTCCTATATCGAGAACGGTTGTATCGTTATTTACGTACTTTTGCAAAAGTTCCATACAAAGCGCCGTGGTGGCGTGGGTGCCGGTGCCGAAAGCGGCGCCGGGGTCAAGTTTTATAACAAACCTGTTATCCTTATTATCATATTTTTCCCAAGAGGGACAAACGGCAAGTTTATCCCCCACCTCAAAGGGTTTGAAATATTTTTTCCAGTTTTCGTTCCAGTCGGTATCTTCCACCTCTGCCTTTTTAACGTCCGCTTTTATGCCCAGTGCGGCAAAGCGCTCGCTTAAATAGGTTATGGTTTCAAGAGGGTGGTCACACTCATTGAGATAAATGTGGATTATCGCCTTGGTTTTATCTTTGCTGCGCAAATCGTCATCAATAAGGTCTATATGCGCTATTTTTTGCACCCCGTCTTCAAGATCGGAATAATCCTCTATATATATTCCGTAAGGGACGGTCATATTTGCTATGGCCGAAGCGGTTTCTATATGTTTTATGTCAACTGATATTTTAATTTCGGTAAATTGCATTATTTAAGCCTTTCATAAAAAAATGATTTTATTTTTTCAATATCTGCATTAACACTGCCCTGCACCATTCCGTTTCGTCCGCCGCCACGCACAGAGAAAATATCTTTGAACTCGGAAAAGATTTTTTCCGTTTCCGCTTCGTCTCCGCAAATGACAAAGTTATAAGTATCCTTTCCCGAAAAAACGGCGTGGGTTTTGCCGCTAGATTTATGTAAGCCGTCGGCAAGCAGTTGCATTTCTTTCATATTATTGTCTTCTACAAAACAAAACGGCTCATCTTTAGCCAAAAGAACTCTGATTTCGGTTATTTTTCTTGTCAGTTCATTAACCTTTTGATTAAGCGCTTCGTTTTGTGAAATAAGACTATTTACCGCTTTTGCGCTCTCATTTTGTTTTGCGGAAAGCATAGCCGAAATCTCGCTGATATTCAAAAACTTATCCCTATAATCCAAAAGAGCCAAACTTCCGCACTTTAGAACAACCCTTGTGCCGCCCCGCATTTTAGAAGCGTCAAGTATTTTTATAATACCGATTTCACCGGTGGAGTTTACGTGCGGCGCACAACAAGCGCAAATATCGGCGCCTTTTATATCAACTATACGTATATCGCCGTCTATTTCTTTTTTACTGCGGTAGTTTATTCTTTTTAGTTCCTCAGCTGTCGGATAATACGCTTTAACCGGCAGGTTTTTATATACAAAGTCATTTGCCGCATTTTCTACATAATCAAGCATTTCACGACTTAATATGCCGTCAAAATCAACAGTGGCAAACTGCTCGTTTAAGTGAAAACCGACGTTATTAAAGCCAAAGTTTTTATAAACAACGCCCGAAACTATATGCTCTCCCGAATGGTTTTGCATAAAAACAAAGCGCCTGTTAAAATCAATATGGCCCTCTATCTTTTCATCTTTTTGAAAAGGTTTTTCGGTGTAATGATAAATAATGCCGTTTTCCTCAATTACATATGTGACTTTTACGCCGTTTATACTGCCCGTATCGGAGGGTTGTCCGCCTTCTTCGGGGAAAAAAGCGGTTTTATCAAGTTGTATTTTATATCCGTTTTCACACTTTTCACAAAGCAAAACCGTCGCGCTAAAGTCTTTTATATAGGCGTTTTGGTCATATAGTTTAACGGTTTTCATTTTTCAATTTCTCCATTATTATACCTGCCGCTTTATAGATATCTCCGGCGCCCATGGTTATGATATAATCTCCGCTTTTTGCGTCTTTTATCATTTTGTCGGCAAGGATATTATAATCATCTACAACCTCGCCCGAAAGCGGTTTTGCTATTTGCTCTGAAGAAACGCCCCAAACATTTTCCTCTCTTGAAGCGACAATAGGGGTAAGATACACCCGATCGGCAAGAGAGAGTGATTTTATCATCCCGTCTTTCAGGTTTGCAACTCTCGAATAGGTAAAGGGTTGAAAAGCGATAATTATATTCTTTGCACCCTGTTCCCTTGCGGCGTTTATTGTGGCGGCTATTTCGGTCGGGTGGTGACCGTAGTCATCAACAACCTTAATACCATTTACCTCGCCATAGACCTCAAATCTTCTTCCCGCACCCGAAAAGGAAAGGAGCGCACTTGCAACACATTTAGGCTCTACACCCAAATCAACGCAAACGGCAAAAGCCGAAAGGGCGTTCAATACATTATGTTTGCCGGGAACGGAAAGTTCTGCATTTGTTAAAAACTCGTCTTTTTTATAAACGCTGAACTTTAGTCCTTTTTGTCCAGGGGTCAAATCCCTTGCCGTATAATCGCAACCGCTAAAACCAAAGGTAGTGTAAGGAACGCCCGACTCTTTAACAACCCTGAGCGCTCTTTCATCTTCCCCAAAGACATAGCATTTCTTTGAAAAAGAAACAAACTTAGAAAAAGATTTTTCGAGGTTTTCCATTGTGCCAAAATAATCAAGGTGGTCATTATCAACGTTAAGAAGCACCGATATATCGGGCGAAAACTCAAGAAAACTATCAACAAACTCACAAGACTCACATACAAAGTTTTCGCTTTTTCCCACTGTACAATATGAGTTCACAAGCGGCAACTTGCCGCCTATAACAGATGTAGGATCCATCTTGTTAAGAAGCAAAGTTTGTGTTATCATAGAGGTGGCGGTAGTTTTTCCGTGTGTACCGGCAACCGCTATGACGTTATTATATTTACGGGTCAGGGCGCCGAGCAACATACTTCTCTCGATTTGAGGAATATTCAGTTCTTTTGCTCTTACCCTCTCTGCGTTATCTTCGTGAACGGCGGCGGAATATACTACAAGTTCCGCCCCCTCTACGTTCTCTTTTGACTGCCCTTTATACACTTTGACACCAAGCGTTTTAAGGCGGGAGGTTGCCTCGTTCTCGTTATTATCCGAGCCGGAAACCGTATAGCCCTTTGTATGAAGGATTTCGGCAAGAGGATACATACCGCTGCCGCCTATCCCTATCATATGAACGTGTTTAATTCCGTGTAACAATTTATCATATTCTTTTACGGGTTTCATATTTACACCTTTTCTTTGGCAATATATTTTATCAATGATGGCTTATCATCGGTAAGAACAAAATGGTTTTAAAGGTCAAAACTTTCGTTCCTTTTTGCCTCAAAATCTTGAAATAAATGATAATCCATAATATATTATATATCTTTTATATAAAAAAATAAACCCTTTTTTGAAGGAGGTTTGGTTATGCTCAAAATACCCCTTTTTGTGAGTGAAATATTAGACACTCTGAACACTGCGGGATACGACGCATATTTAGTCGGCGGACCGGTCAGGGATATGCTTTTAGGTCTTGCCCCTAAGGACTATGATATCACCACAAACGCAACGCCCGATATTATAAAACAACTTTTCACTAAAACCGTTGATACCGGTATAAAACACGGCACGGTCACAGTAGTGACTGCGGGTGGAAACGTAGAGATTACCACCTATAGAAAAGAGGATGATTACAGCGATTTCAGACATCCGAAAAACGTAGAATACGTATCCGACCTTAAAACCGACCTTTCAAGGCGTGATTTTACCGTAAATGCCATAGCCTATAACGAAAAGGCGGGCGTTGTCGACCTTTTTGGCGGAACGGATGACCTAAAACGCAAAACGCTAAAAGCGGTGGGCGACCCGAAAAAAAGGTTTTCCGAAGACGCCCTTCGCATTTTAAGGCTTTACAGGTTTGCTTCCACCCTATCTTTTGCTATAGAAGAAAATACAAACCTTGCGGCGCTATCCCTTTCAAACAACCTTAAAAACATTAGTGTAGAGCGAATAAGAGAAGAAATAAAGAAAGCGATAAACGGCAAAAACCCCTCTGCTTTATCCCCGCTGCTTAAAACAAACTGTCTTGAGTTTTTATCAATAAAAGACGGAAACACAGATAATCTTACAAAACTAAGCCCCGGTATTATCAGGTTGTTTGACTTTTTGGAGAACTGCACAACCGATTATGAAAAGGCGGTAAAGGGGCTTAAATTATCTTCAAAAGAAGAAAACTATCTTTTTAGTATGCACAAACTAAACGCTGTTTCTCCACCTGAAAACAAAGAACAGATAAAAAGACTGCTTATTGACTACAGTGAGGTTTTTCCCGATTATCTACTTTATAAAAACACAGTAAAAGAGAACACCGACAAAACAAAAAAACTCTATTATGAGATAACTAATAGTAACGAGCCTTATAGAATAAGCGACCTTGCCCTCACGGGAGAGGACCTTAAAAATATGGGACTTAAAGGTGAGGAGATAGGCAAAGTATTAAGAAGAGCGCAAGCGGTTGTTATAAAGAATAAAAACGACAACAATAAAAAAACACTGCTTCAAATATTAAATATCGATTAACCTATTTTGAAATACGCCATAAAATGTATTGTAAAGTACATTTTACGGCGTTTTTATTTTTTCAAAAAAGGAGTTTATATGAAACTTTTATTTTTAGGCGGAGACCGCCGAATGACAGTAGCATTTGATATTTTAAGCAAAAAGTACGAGTGCAGTTCATACGGGCTTTTTGATAACGATTTCGGTGATATAAAAAATGCGGACGCTATTATTTTACCGATACCCTCAACGAGAGACGGCGAAAATATAAACGCACCGCTAACACGGATTAAATTGCCCCTTGATATCTTAAAAGATGCCAAGCGAGGCGCCCTGATACTAACAGCCGGTTATGACGCAAATCGCTATCCTCAAACGGACTATGCCGCCCTTGACGAGTTTTGTATAAACAACGCAATTTCCACCGCTGAGGGTGCTATCGCCGCAGCGGTAGAAAACACCGATACAACCCTTTTTGGCAGTAAAGTGCTGATAACGGGCTATGGCAGAGTAGGTAAAGTTTTGCTTTTAAGACTATTATCTTTTGGTGCCGATATCACAGTGAGCGCAAGAAGAGAGTCGCATTTTGCCGAACTTGACAGTATGTGCATAAAACACATAAACTCAAAGGAAATAGCCAAAACAGCCAACTCTTTTGATATAATTTTCAACACCTTAGACCTTGATATTTTCGGCAGCGAAGTGCCAAAATCACCCGTTATATTTGACCTGTCGACAAAGGGTTGTGCAAAGGGCGAGCACAAAAACTATATTAAACTACCGGGTATTCCGGGTAAAACGGCACCGCTTAGCGCAGGTAGGATAATTGCAACAACTATAGAAAAAATAATAAGCCAAAAGAAATAGACTTTTTGTCCTAAGCGGCAACAAGTCAAATACTACTGTTAAAGGTGATTTTTTTGGAAACGATAAGATTAGGTTACGCTTTTTGCGGCTCGTTTTGCACTATAAAAGACTCGCTTTGCGAACTTGAAAAACTATGTAAAGAAAACTATGACGTTACGGCAATAATGTCGCAAATTGTATATAATACCGACACAAGATTTATAAAGGCCGACGACTTAAAAGAGGCGGTAAAAAAGGCCACGGGCAAAGAGATTATTCACGATATAACGGGTGCTGAGCCGATAGGTCCGAAAGGACTGTTTGATATCTTGGTTGTATCCCCCTGTACGGGAAACACCCTTGCAAAAATCGCACTCGGCATTACCGATACCCCCGTTACAATGGCGGTCAAGGCGCACCTTAGAAACCGCAGACCCGTTGTTTTAGGACTTGCGACAAACGACGCCCTTAGCGCTTCGGCTAAAAATATAGGCGCACTCCTTAATACAAAAAACATTTATTTTGTGCCCTTTGGTCAAGATGACCCGGACAAAAAAGAAACCTCTATGATATGCGATTTTACTCTTATAAAAGACACTGTAGAAGAAGCGCTTTGCGGTAAACAAATAAAACCTTTGTTAATATAATAAACGGCGGATATAAGATAAACTTATATCCGCTTTTATTTGTAGATTTCGCCGTCAAGAAAAATCACGTCGTCTATGGGTATTCGCTCGTTTTTATCGGTCGTTAAAATACGCTCTATAGTGTCCACTTTTCTAACGGTGTATTCCTTTGTTTCAAGCGTTCCGCCGCTTTTTTTCTTGTCTTTTATAAACCTTGTTATAAATACTCTCGGTCTATCCCCTGCTTTTTCTTCCAAAATACCAAACCTTTTATTAAGAAGAATTATATCGTCCTCTGTTAGTGTGGGTCTTTTTTCAACATATCTTCCTTTTTCCTCAATATCATCAGAATACCCCGTGAGCGCCGCAAAGGGACTAAACTGCGCCGCACGGTCGTTCATACTCATCCTGTGGCGAAGGGTGGGTATGGGATAGGAAATATTTATTATATCTTCATATTTTTTATTCATAATACCCTCACCCCTTATGTCCGCCGACCTGAAGATTTCGCTCTTTGGCGGTGGCGCCTTCTTGCAGGTTCATACCCTTTAGCACGGCGTTTTTGCCGTATTTTTTTCTAATGGATATGGTGGCTTTTTGTATCTTTTTTTCTTTTTCAAGCATATCATCTATCGCCGCCCTATCTTCAAAGAGGTTTAACTGCTCGCCTGTTTTCTCTTTTGCCGCTACGTCTTGCGGTTTTACCTTGTTTGCGGTGACAAACATACGGCGGATAAGAAGTTCTTTATCGGCAGTTTTTTCATATAGTTTTGTCACGGCGTCCATAATTATTTTGGTAGACGCCGTAGCATAAGGCAGGTTAACAGAAGCGTGAGAGGGTTTTGGCGTGAATCTGCCGTAGCGATCGGCGACTATTTCGCCTTTGTGCGTGGCGGTGCTACTGATATCATATCCTATATGCAAAACCATTTGTTCGCAGACAAGCCCTTTTTCCACCATATCCAACACCAAAAGGTCGGTCATCTCCCTTATTATAAGCCGTGCCATTTTATAGTTATATGGCGTGGCGAGTACCTGACCGGAACTAAGGCTGTTGTTTTCGGGACGGTAGGCTTTAATCTCTTTTAGTGTTACCGGCTCATAACCGAAAGCGTGGTCGATAAGCAGTTCGGCGTTTATGCCGAATATTTTATACAAAAGGTCCTCGTTATAAACGGCGCAGGCGGCAACGTCCCCCATTGTATACATACCGTGTTCCGCAAGGCGACGGGCGTAACCGCTTCCTATTCGCCAAAAATCAGTTATAGGCGTATGGTCCCACAAAAGACGGCGGTAGGACATCTCGTCAAGTTCGGCAATTCTTGCGCCGTCACGGTCGGGTTTTACGTGTTTTGCCCCTATATCCATAGCAATTTTGCAAAGGTATAAATTACTCCCTATTCCGACCGTTGCGGTAATACCCGTTTTCCTTAAAACCTCTTTTATTATTTTTGTAGCGAGTTTTCTTGCGTCCATTTTGTAGGTGGAAAGGTAGTGTGTGACGTCTATAAAAACCTCGTCTATTGAATAAACGTGTATACTTTGCTCGTCAAAATATTTAAGATATATGCCATATATATCGGTGCTTACCTTTTTATAATAGTTCATCCTCGGCGGCGCTATTATATAATCAAGTTCTAAACTTTTGTCGGCTTTAAGTTCGTGGTCTGAGTATGATTTTGCCGAAAACTCTTTGCCCTTTAGTTTTATTTTTCTCGCCCGGTTGACCTCGTTTATGCGCTCTACCGCCTCAAAAAGACGGGCTCTGCCCGAAATGCCGTAGGCTTTAAGAGAGGGTGAAACAGCAAGGCAAATGGTTTTTTCGGTACGTGACGGGTCGGCAACAACTAAATTGGTATCAAGCGGGTCAAGTCCTCTTGCCACGCACTCCGCCGAAGCGTAGAAAGATTTTAAGTCTATCGCTATATATGTCCTCTCCATATTACCCTCTCCTTTCCCGGTTTTAATAATTTTCCCCGAACATTTGTTCTTATTTTAACATAGATTTTTTTGTTTGTAAAGGGTAAATAATGTAAATAAAAACGGAGTTTAATCTACTTAAACTCCGTTTCTTTTTATCCGTACATATTATTGACTTTCATATAGTCATAAATTGATTTGCCGTGATTTTGCTCTTGGGTTTGAATAGTGTTTATCGCCTGACGGGCGGCGGGGTCGGTAAACTCAAAAACGCAGGTATCATAAAGATGAGAAGCGTGTTTTTCGGCAGTCAGAGAGTCGGTGCAAAGATAACTGTCGTTTTGTTTATCGGGCGAGTCTTCTTTGCCGTAGGTTGCGGTAAAAGTTTCGGTGTTTGAGTTTCCGGTTTGCGGTTGCTCTACCGTGCCTTTTTCCATTTTTTCAAAAATGGCAAGATGTTTTTGCTCGGCGGCGGAAAGCGAACTGAAAAGGTTTTTCAGTTGCGGGTCACGGGCGCATTCCGACGCTTTTCTGTACTTTTCGATACAGAGTTTTTCGGAGTCTTTCATATCCTTTAGTAATGACTGTTCTTTTTGTGTAAGTGTCATATTTTATCACCTCTAAACTCTATTATTTGCAAGGCAAACTAAAATATGCAAAAATTAAAAAAATACCTAAAACAAGGGATTTTTTCCATTATTTTTGCATTGAAAAAAGTGCTTTTTCAATCTATCATAGAATAGAAAGGAGAAAGAAATATGAAACTGTTATTAAAGGCATTTTTGCCTTGTCTTTTAGCTTTATTACTTACAGGGTGTACTAACTTAGAGGGTGGCGGAAACCTATCGTCTGATGATAACATTACATTAAACACAGAAAGCGAAACGTCAAGTTTTTGGGAGAGCGAAACCGCTACTGACAGCAGCAGCAATATAGAAAACGAAACTACAGAAAAAGCGGAAGAAACTCCCGTTATTTCGGAACTTCCTAAAGAGGAAACCTCTCAAAGCGCAGTGGTTACTTATGATGATAATAGAGCAAATATCATTAGTGAGCCGCCTGCAAGCAGTGCTCCAAAAGAGGAGGAAAAAGAGCCGTCAATTAGCGATAAAACGGAAATATTCCAAATAGTCAATATACGCCGTGCGGAAGCGGGAGTATCACCCCTTGTTTACCGAAATGATTTAGAGGCTGCGGCGGATAAAAGGGCAAAGGAGATAAGCCGTTATTTTTCCCACACAAGACCGGACGGCAGATCCTGTTTTACGGCGGTTAGTGATGACGGCATAACCTATATGGCAGTAGGCGAAAACATAGCCTACGGATACAGAACAGCCACAAGTGTTATGAACGGGTGGATGAACTCAGAAGGACACAGAAGAAATATTCTAAGCCCCGATTTCACCGGTATGGCGGTCGGCGAATATATAGAAAACGGCATAAAATACCACGTTCAGATATTTATAAGATAAAAGGAAAACGGCTTGTAAAACAAGCCGTTTTTTATTTATGCTTTAATATAGAATGTTTCAACTATCAAATCAAGCAGTTGTTCCTCGTTTATATTAAACTCGGAATACTCGGTCTCGGTCATTGTACCCTCAATGGATTTATATACTATGCTCGAACCTATATCACGGCTGAGCGACGAAGTGGCAAAATAGGTTATCTTAGATAGCCCTATATTTGTAGAGGTGTAGGGTATGAGCGAATTATAAATCTCGCCGAGTTTTGTAAAATCATCTAAAATCACGTTGCCCGTTTTTGACAGAAGCGCCGATAGAAAGATTTTTTGCCTTACCATACGGCGATTGTTGGCGTCTATATCACTTTCCCTATCCCTGATAAAAAAGAGTGCGTCTTCACCCGAAAGGGTAACGGTTTGTCCCTCTGTAATTCTATGTCCCGAAGCGCTGAGTGTTTCCGGAGAAGTGACCTCCACACCGCCGACCATTTCGGAAAGTTTTGAAAGCCCCTCAAGGTCTATTGTAACATAAGAATTGATATTAAGCCCATAGAACATACGGCTTACCGATTTTAACACATTTTTACTACACTCTTTCGGTGTTGAACCGTAGGCATAGGCAAGGCATATTTGCTCCTTTTGTATTCCGGCATATGCGCCTGAAGCGGTATGAACTTCAACATCTACCATAGACTCACGGGAAATAGGGATAAAAGTATAATTCTTTTTTGCGGTGTCTATCGCCGCTAGAAAGATGCAGTCCGCCTGACCGTTTTTGCCGATACCTTTATTTTCGTTTATATCTCTTCTGTCTACACCTATTATGAGGATAGAAATTATATCTTTATTAAGTCTGTACTTTTCACCCTTATAGGTGATATTATCCTCATCATCAACTATAACGTCATCGTGTTTTATATTTTTATCGTTTTTGTGAAAACCTCTAAACCCTAAGTATCTAAGGCAAAAAAAGGTTCCGACAAGCAAAATTATAAGCGCCAAAACAACAGACAAAACGATTATAAAAATCTTTTTGCCCCGTTTTTTATCCTTTGCCGGTTTCTTTTCCTCTTTTTTTACTTCTTCCATTTATTCTCCTTTGTGACAACCACGAAAAAGTTTATCTATATCAATTTGTTTTGTTTCTTTTTCTTTCAAAAAGCCGAGTTTTGTTATTATATCCTCTAACTTTTCGTTATCATAATACGCCTTAAAGGCAAAGCGCTCGCTCGCAACGTGGAGAGCGCTTCTTAGTATTCCGTCCGCCATTAAAGCATCGTCTTTAGGCTCTAATTCATGAATAGTGACCTCGTTTTCGCCGACGGTAAAAAGACAAAAACCGAGCATATCCTCAGCGCTCTTTGCAATAACCGAGTCGCCTTTTTGCGTTATACCATAGTCTTTATATAATTTTTCGGTAATTGTTTTATCTTCCGGTATTTTAATCTCTATCATATCAGTTCTCCGATTTTGAAATATTTTGCAGTCTTGTAAGTTCCCGTTCATTTAAGGGGCGCCAGTCGCCGAGTTTCAGTCCGCCGAGTTTAACTCCGGCTATCTCTACCCTCTTGAGCCTTAAAACTTTAAGCCCGACGCTATCGCACATTTTCCTGATTTGACGGTTTCTCCCTTCGTGGATAATAAAGCCGAGAACTGTTCTATCGGTCTTTTTCTCCATTATGTATACGTCGCAGGGTTTGGTTTTTCTGCCGTCTATCACAACGCCTGATGAAAGGGTTTCTATCATTTGGTCGGTAACCTCGCCGCCTACCGTCACTTTGTAAACCTTGTTGACGTTGCTTTTCGGGTGGGTCAATAGATTTGACAGTTCCCCGTCGTTAGTCATAATGAGAAGTCCTTCTGAGTCCTTATCAAGTCTTCCGACCGGAAAAACACGCTCACCCACGCCTTTTACAAGGGTGAGAACGGTTTTTCTTCCAAACTCATCGCTAAGGGTTGTGACATAGCCACGTGGTTTGTTAAGCATAATATACACTTTTGTATCTTTAACCGCAACAAGCTTTCCGTGAAGAGTGACTTTATCTCTTTTGGGGTCAACGCTTTGACCTATTTCGGCTTTTCTACCGTTGATTTTCACTTTTCCCGAAAGGATATATTCCTCCGCCTTGCGACGTGAGCAAACTCCGTTTTGGGACAAGAACTTTTGTAGTCTTATTTTTTCATTTTTCATAAAATTATTTTCCCGGTTGTGAAAGTATGATTTTTACAATGGTTATATATTTATTAAAGTTTGTAAAGGCATAACCGACCTTTTCCTTTGTATATACGTTTTGTCTTTTTATCTTTTTCAGATCCACGTAATATTCTATATATCCTACGTATTCACCCTTTTCAAGCGGTAAATGGATAAAGGGCAAAGAGGCGGTTTTATAAGAAACGTTAAGTTTGTTTTTTTCATAATATTTATATCCCGGAAGCGAGATTTTCACACTTTTTCCGTCAGAGGTTTTAAGTTCTAAATCGGGCGGAGTTATTTCTCTTTTTCCGCTGTCTATTAGGCTAAACCCCAAATCAAGAAGAGCCCTATGGTCCGCCCAGTCGTTTTTATCTTTTAACGTGACGGCTATCACTGTTTTATCCCCTCTTTTTGCTGAGGAAACAAGACACCTGCCCGCCTTTTTGGTAAAGCCTGTTTTTACGCCGATTATATCATCATACAAAAACAGAAGTTTGTTGTGATTTTTAAGCGTATGGTCGGTGGCAGGCACGCCGAAATTAAGGGTTTTGTATTTTTCACGGCAGGCGGCGGCAAAATCAGGGTTTTTAATAGCATACATAGTGAGCCTTGCAAGGTCTGTTGCCGTTGTATAATGGGTGTCGCTGTCAAGTCCTGACGGTGTGGCAAAAGAGGTGTCAAGAAGACCGAGTTCTTTTGCCCGTTTGTTCATAAGTTTTACAAAATCTTTTATACTCCCCGCCACCGCTATAGCCGCCATATTTGCGGCGTCGTTTCCGGAAGAGAGCATCATACCGTAAAGCAGGTCATAGCCCGAAACTATATCCCCCGCCTTTAATCCCATACTCGTCCCCTCTACCGTTACCGCTTCTTTTTCTACCCTGTAGTTTTTATTAAGGTCGGTGTTTTCAATCAGCAGCAGGGCGGTCATAATTTTAGTGGTGGACGCCATGGCAAGTCGGCTGTTTTCGTTTTTTGAATACAAAACCTCGCCGGTATCGGCGTTTATCACAACTGAGGACACGGCACTGTCCGTAGTGGCGCAAATACTAAAGCAAGGTAAAATAAGCGTTGCTAAAATGACGCATATTATTTTTTTCATACTTTTCACCCATAAATATTTATGGGTGAAAAGGTTTATTTATTCTATTTCTCTATAAAAGTATCGGGGTCGCTTTTCTTAAAAAGTCCCTTAACCTTTTCAAGCAAATCGGGAGCCATACTTACAGCCTTATCAAAACTGTTCATATTACTGTAAACGGGAAGCATACGCACACTCTCTCCGCATACGCAAACAAAAGCCATAGGGGTGATAGTCACTCCGGCTCCGCCGCCTCCGCCAAAGCCGACGCCGCCTTTGGCAGGTATATCGCTGCCGCCCGTTGCAACGCCAAACGAGGCACGGGATACGGGAATAAGGGTTATTTTTCCCGCTGTTACGGGTGTTCCGATAATTACGTCGGCGTCTACTAAAGCACGAAGTTTATCAAGTGTGACGTCCATTATTCCTTTTGCTTTGTTTTCTTCACTCATTTTCTTCACTCTTTTCACTATCTGTAGTTTTATTCTGTTCTTTTATCATATAGGTGCCGTTGTCAAGCGCTTTGTACAAAGAGAATAATCTTTTTGCAAAGATAGCCAAAAACAACAGTTTCACGCTGAGTTTTATATCGGTTTTAACATACATCGAGTCGCCAACAAAATCGGCATAGATATTTATGCTTTTTCTTTTTACCTTTGCAAACTGCAATATAAGGGTGACAACGGGGCTTATCGCAGCGCTAACCGCACCAAACTCAACAGCGGTGGTCATAGCGTCATCAGATGCTACCGATACGGTTATATCAAAAACGGTAAAGGTAAATCTTTTAATCAGGCTCTTAAAGCGAACAAGAACATCCTTTAAGACGTGAGAATAATACTTTATAAACTCTATCTTTTCCATTTTTTCAAAATCTCTTTTTAGGAAAAGTTCTTTTTTCTCTTTTTCGCCTACTTTATGTCCGCTTGTTTCTTTTTCCCGCTCTTCTTCCCCTTGTTCATTTTCTTTTTTAGGTTTGTTTATATCATAGACCTTTATTCCGGCATAGTAAACTTTTAAGCCTATTTTTTTGTTGTAGGAAAGTCTTACCGAAACCGGCAAAAAGAATAGTAACGCAAAGAAAAGCAGAACGGACAGTATAATTATCAAAGCCGTCAAGACTCGCTACCTTCCTCTTCGGAGATTTGACTGTCGTCAATTTTCAGTTGCTCACCGAGGTCGCCCGGCACTTCCTCTTTCGGAAGCGGAGGCAGTTCTGATAAATCGCCTATTGAGAAACATCTCAAAAAGTTTTTGGTTGTACCGTAGAGAAGGGGTCTTCCCGGCAGTTCAAGTCTGCCTCTTTCCTCTATCAGTTCTTTTTCGAGCAGGGTTGCTATAACGCCCGAACAGTCAACACCCCTCACCTGTTCAACAAAAGCACGGGTCACCGGTTGGTTATAGGATATAACCGCCAAAACTTCAAGAGCCGCCGGAGAAAGCGGAGTTTTGCGTTTTATATCAAAGGCTTTTTTAATATACTCGGCATATTCTGTTTTAGTCGACATTTGATAGGTGTTTTCAAGTTTCAAAAGACAAAGTCCGCTGTTCCTGAGCGCTAAAGAGTCGCTTAGCATTTTTGCGTATTTATCTATGTTTTTTTCATCTACCGATAGCGCTTCGGCTATTCTTTTTTTGCTTATCGGCTCACCCGAAGCAAAGAGCACCGCTTCAAGCGCCGATACTATTTCTTTATCATTCATCTGCGGTGTCCTCCCACAAGTTTAATTTCCGCCGTTTCCGCCGTGTCTCCCGTTATCTCAACACGGTTGGCTTTGCAAAGTTCAAGCACAGCCAAAAATGTTGCAACAAGTTCGGAACGGCTTTTTGCCGATTTATAAAGCCCCATAATTTTATTATTTCCCCGTTTTACAAGATTTCTAAGAACAAAAACTATCTTTTCGGAAACCGAAACTATCTTCTTTGCAACTATTTTTCTAAACGGGGCGTCAATAGGCGGAAGCCTTTTTCTGCCTCTGCCGACCGCCTCTAAATATGCGGAAAGTAGAATATCCGGCGTGTGAACAAGTTCATAACTCTTCGGAAAATCATATTCGCCGGGGCGCCTTACAAACTTATCAAAGCCCTCGGTCATGGTTCCGAGTTTTCCCGCCATTTCACGACAAATACTATACTCGATAAGTTCTCCGGTCAATTCCTCAGTCAGTCTTTCTATCTCTTCTTTGCGTGGAAGCAAACTCACGGTTTTCATATAGATGAGCCTTGCCGCCATTTCGAGAAACTCACTCTTTATCTCAAGTTCTTCCCTCTTAAAAGCCTCTATCTGCTCTAAATACTGGTCAATTAAAACCGAGAGTTTTATATCATAAATATTAAGTTTGTTTTTCGCTATAAGTGAAAGCAATAAATCAAGCGGACCTTCAAAGCCCTCAATTTTGTAGGATATGGAAGTTTCCAATGTTTTTATCCTTTCATATTAGATTAAAAGGCAGGGCGGCAACGTTTGATAAACCGCCTAATATAAGATTTGACAGGATGTTAAGCGGAACGGTCAAAACACCCAACCACAAAAGCGCCAATAGAGCGATATAGATATATCTTTCATAGCGCATAACGGCAAAATAATATTTTTGCGGCAAAACGGAAAACAGTATTCTCGAGCCGTCAAGCGGAGGTATGGGTATCAGGTTGAAAACAGCGAGATAAACGTTTATCTGCGCTAAATAATAAAAGAAATAACGCAAGGCAAAGGTTATATTCGAAACAGGTAAAAACCTTACGGCGTTATAAATTATAAGAGAAATAAAAGCAACCACAATATTAGAGAGCGGTCCTGCAAGGGATGATAGCGCCATACCCCATTTAGGACTCTTAAAATACCTCGCATTTATCTGAACGGGTTTTGCCCAGCCAAAGCCGAAAAGAATAATACACAAAGCGCCGATATAGTCAATATGCGCAAAGGGGTTTAATGTCAGTCTTCCCTGAAACTTAGGAGTGGGGTCGCCGAGTTTTGTCGCCACAAAAGCGTGGGAAAACTCGTGTATCGGGAGGGTAAGAAAAATAACCGCAAGGCTGGATAAAACGGCAGCGATTACATTATACCAGGAAACCCCGCTTCCTCTTATGATACTAAGCAACAAGATATACCACTCCAATCTATATCTATATTATATACTAATAAACATTAAAATACAAGTAAAAGAAAAAAGGGTCAAAACCGCTTTGGTTTTGACCCGAAAAATATCTTTTAATCGTGAAGATGAATTGTTCTCGTGTTCCTGTGCATATATACGCTAAGCACCAGCCCTACGCCCATATATACGCAAACAAGGCTTGTACCGCCTGCGCTGAAAAACGGCAATGTTACGCCGATAACGGGAAGAAGCGCCAAGCACATACCGAGATTTATAAACATCTGCGCAAACATCATAGCAAAGAAACCTACGGCGATTATTTTTCCGCTCTCCTTTCGGCAAAGTCTTGCCGCTTTAAGACACCTGATACAAATTATGCAAAGCAGTATTATTACCGCAAGGCAACCTACTATTCCGAGTTCCTCGCCTATACTTACGAATATAAAGTCGTTTTGTCCTTCGGGCACTCCACCGTTTTGTGTGAGTGAGCCTCTAAATAGTCCTTGTCCGAAAAATCCGCCGTTAGCAAGGGCGGCACGCCCACGGTACTGTTGATAGGTAGAGCCGCTGATATCCGCCTCTATATCAAAAACGCTTACAATTCTCGCACGCTGGTCCTCGTTCATAACAAGAAAATACACAAGCGGAGAGGCTACAAGCGCCACCCCTATCGCCGCTACAAAATATTTCCACGAAAGTCCTGCGGCAAGGAGCATAAATACCACCATTATGGCGAAAACGAGCGCCGTGCCGTCGTCGCCTTGAAAGTGAATAAGAAGCACAGGAAAAGCACCGTGAAGAAGAACGGGAATAAGTGTTTTAGGTTTGTTGATATTCTCTTTAACTTTAGACAAATGAGCCGCAAAGGTTACTATAAAGCATATTTTCATAAGTTCGGAGGGTTGAAAGGTAGTAATGCCTAAATCAAGCCACGCTTTATCGTCGGTACCCGCAGGGGCAAAGCCGATAAAAAAGGTCAGTATCACCGGCACCACGCCTACTATGGCGGCAAGTATATAATGTCTTGTGAAAAAGTCAAAGTCAAAACCGGCTATTATAACGGCAATAAAAACGCCAAGCGCCGTTCCTATCAGTTGCACCGCAAACGGACGATAGGTTTCGAGGTATCTTGTGGCGGAAAGCACCGCAACGCTGCCGAAAAGACTGGCGGCAACACAAACAAAAAGCAGTATCTTATCGGTTTCTCTTATAAAATCCGCTATTTTTGCAGTCCATTTTGGCATTTTTACGCCCCCCTTTTTTGCCTTTATATCATATTAGCACAAAACAAGGAGAAAATAAAGCATAAAAAAATCACAGGGTATTTACCCTGTGATTTTTTTCTTTAATATTCCTCGCCTATTTTAAGGGCTTTAAGGTTTATTTCTTTAAGATTTTGGTGGCGAGCGGAAACAATTTTATTGACCGCTTCTTCCATACCGTCCGTACTTACAACACCGCACTCTTTAATCACCTTGCCTATCATAATCATATTGGCAAGGGTGGGCATATTGTTCTCGTTTGCAAGACGGGTAGCCGGTATATAATAAGCGGTTACGTCCTCCCTTTTAACCTCTCTTTTAATAAGGCTTGAGTCAACAAATATCGTACCGCCCGGTTTTACGGCGTTTTCATATTTATCAAGAGAAGGCAGGTTCATAACCACAAGAACGTCGGGGTTTGTTACGATAGGCGAACCTATCGGCTCATCCGACAAAACAACACTGCAGTTTGCGGTGCCGCCACGCATTTCGGGTCCGTAGGAAGGAAGCCAACTTAAAGATCTACCTTCAAAAAGTCCCTTGTTTGCGAGAAACTTGCCGGCAAAGAGTATTCCCTGTCCGCCAAATCCCGCTATGAGTATTTCGGTAGTCATTTTGTTTCCTCCTTTGCGCTTTTGTCTTTGAAGACGCCAAGCGGATAGTAGGGTATCATATTGTCATCTATCCATTTAAGAGCGTCGCTTGGAGTCATACCCCAGTTTGTCGGGCAGGAGGATATAACCTCTACAAGAGAGAAACCTTTATTGTTTATCTGATTTTCAAAGGCTTTTTGTATTGTGCGTTTTGCGGTGTTTACGTTTTTAACATTATTGACCGCAACACGAGCAATAAACTCAGGACCGTCAAGGGCTGATAGAAGTTCGGCTATTTTGACGGGATATCCTGCGGTTTTTACATCTCTGCCGTAGGGTGAAGTTTGGGTTATTTGACCGGGTAGTGAGGTCGGCGCCATTTGTCCGCCTGTCATACCGTAAATTGCATTGTTTACGAAAATAACGGTGATGTTTTCATTTCTTGTGGCGGCGTGTACCGTTTCCGCCATACCTATGGAAGCGAGGTCGCCGTCGCCCTGATATGTAAAGACAATATTATCGGGCAGACTGCGTTTTATACCTGTTGCAACGGCGGGGGCTCTGCCGTGAGCCGCCTCTACCATATCGCAGGCAAAATAATTATATGCCATAACGGCGCAACCTACCGGCGCTACGCCTATGGCTTTTCCCTCTATACCGAGGTTATCTATCGCTTCGGCAACGAGGCGATGAATTATACCGTGAGTACAACCGGGACAATAGTGAAGTTCCGCATCTGTAAGGCTTTTCGGTTTGTCAAATACTATCATTTTCCGGCACCTCCGACTAATTTTTTAATACTGTTAAGCACCTCGTCGGGCGACATTATCATACCGCCGACACGGCAACAAAGTTCCACCGGAACGGCGCAATTTGCGGCGAGTTTGATATCCTCTATCATTTGTCCGGTTGAAAGTTCAACCGAGAGCATACCTTTTACTTTTCCTGCCGCTTCGGCTATGGCTTTTTTCGGGAAAGGCCACAAGGTTATAGGTCTTATAAGTCCGACCTTTATGCCCTCTTTTCTCGCAGCAACGACAGCGTTTTTGGAAACACGGGCGGCTATACCGAAAGCGACAACGCAATACTCGGCGTCTTCCATCATAAAGCTTTCGTATCTTGCCTCGTTTTCCTCAACTGTTTTATATTTTTCATATCTCTCAAAGTTTTTCTTTTCGAGTTCATCGGGCGCCAAGTATAAAGAGTTTACGATATTGTGTTTTCTCTTCATCTCGGTGCCGGTTACTGCCCAAGGTTTTTTTTCGGTGGAAACAGCCTTTTCTTCGCCTAGTTCTACCGGCTCCATCATCTGACCTATTGTGCCGTCAGCTAAAAGCATGGCAGGCATAAGATATTTATCGGCAAGGTCAAAGCCTAGCGCAGTAAGATCAGCCATTTCCTGTACTGACGACGGGGCTAAAACGATTAGGTGATAGTCACCGTGTCCGCCGCCCTTTGTAGCCTGAAAATAGTCCGACTGGGAGGGTTGAATACCGCCAAGTCCCGGACCGCCACGCTGAACGTTTACTATAAGGCAGGGCAGATCGCTTCCGGCTATATAGGAAATACCCTCTTGTTTTAGGGATATTCCGGGTGAAGAAGAGGATGTCATAACCCTCTTACCCGTTCCGGCAACGCCGTAAACCATATTTATAGCGGCAATTTCACTCTCCGCCTGTAAAAAAGTTCCGTTTATTTTAGGCATTCTTTTCGCCATATAGGCGGCAAGTTCGGTCTGGGGTGTTATAGGATAGCCGAAATAGTGGCGGCAACCCGACCTGATAGCCGACTCGGCTATAGCCTCGTTACCTTTCATAAGGACTTTACTCATATAAAACACCTCACCTTTCTACCTTGATAACGCAGTCAGGACACATAGTAGCGCAAAAAGCGCAACCTATGCATTTTTCACTGTCGGTTATACGAGCGGGACTATGTCCCTTTTTGTTTATTTGGTCTTTTGCAAGTTCAATAATGCCTTTGGGACAAGCGTTTACACACAGTCCGCATCCCTTGCACAAATCGGTTTTGAAGGTTACCTTTGGCATTTTTGCAACTCCTTTATCAAAATATTTTCTTTTGAAGTTTAATTTTTATGAGGTTTTCTATTTTTTCTTCCTCTTTAATTCTTTCGTCCATTACGGTAAAAAGCACCGGCAATGATGAAAGGCGGGAAAGTTCTTCCGCCAAATCCACCGAGCGAAAAACATCACTAAAGGTGGTTTCTTCCCCGAGATTAGAGTTGTTGACAATACCCGTAAAGCGAAGATTTGCCGCCGCCTCTATCTCTTTCATAACCGAAAGCGCATCTATAGCCGTTTTAGTCAGCGGTCGGTAGAAGTTGACCACAAAAATCATTTCGTAGTCGTTTTCTTCTTTTATATATGGCGTAAACCGGCCGAGCGCCAAGGCGCCACGGTCATCACCGCCTATATCCATAACGGCATAGGTGTTTTTGTTCTGCACAAGTCCGTAAACCTCAGACGGAATAGCCGGCAGGTCAACGTTTGAATTGGCAAAAGGCAGGGTTATCACCTTTACACCGGCGCTTTCAAGTTCTTCTCTGCTGTCAGCCGAGCGAAAGTAGGGGTTTACTATATCAATATCGGCAAGGGCTACCGGCAGTCCTTTATTTTTAAGAGAAAGCGCATAGTTTACCGCTATGTTACTTTTACCGCTGCCGTAATGGCCGCAAAAAAGTGTTATTCGTTTCATTATTTAACGGTTATATCAAGAGGATAGGTCCAGCCCATATAGTCCTCAACTTTACCGGTTTGCATACCGTAAAGGTCTTTATAAAGGCGGTTTGCTACCTCGCCTGCTTCACCATCGGCAACCTGGTAATCAACACCTTTAACATTAAGGCAACCGATAGGAGATATAACGGCGGCGGTGCCACTTGCAAAAATCTCTTTAAGTGAGCCGTCTTTTGCAGCGGAAAGCACCTCGTCGATAGCGAGTTTTCTCTCGCTTACTTTTATACCCCATTTTTTAAGAAGCTGTATAACAGAATCACGAGTTACACCGGGAAGAATTGTGCCTGAGTCAAGGGGAGCGGTGATAACTTCATCATTTATACGGAAGAAGGCGTTTGAAGTTCCTATCTCCTCAACATATTTATGTTCAGCGGCGTCAAGCCACAAAACGTCTTTACAGTTATACTCTCTTGCGTCAAGACTGGCTTTCATAGCGCCGCCGTAGTTACCGCCTACTTTGGCAAAACCTGTACCGCCCTTTGCCGCACGGATATATTTATCCTGAACAAATATTCTTGCGGTGCCGAGTTTGCCCTCGTTTGAAGCATAGTAAGAGCCTGACGGAGCAAGCAAAATTATGAAAGTATAGTGTTTAGCCGCCTGAGCCGAGAAAGAAATCTCGTTTCCGAAAACGAAAGGACGGATATACATTGAGGTTCCCTCCGCTTTAGGCATCCAGTCGGCGTCCTCTTTAAGTACCGCCTCAATACCGGAAATAAGTATCTCTTCGGGTACTGCCGGCATAGCCATACGTTCAGCGGTGCGAGCCATTCTCTTGGCGTTCATATCAGGACGGAAAATCTGCAATTTGCCGTCGGGACGAAGATAGGCTTTCATACCCTCAAACATCATTTGCGCATAGTGAAGCACGCAGGAAGCAGGGTCTATCGGAATAGGCTCGTTCGGTACTACTCTACCGTCATGCCAACCTATACCCTCGTCATAGTCCATCATAAACATATGGTCGGTAAAATAATTTGCAAAGCCCAAATTGTGTTCATCGGCGGGTCTTGCTTTCGGATGTGTGGTCCTGGTTACAGGATACTTGATGTCATACTTCATAATTATATCTCCTTAACAGTTTATTTTATATATCATATATTTCGGGCCTGCGGTCACGAAATACGTTTATACTTTCTCTGATATCTTTAACTACCGAAAAATCGAGAGAGACGGTTATAATTTCCTCTTTTTCTCCGGCTTTTGCTATCTCTTCGCCCCACGGGTCAAACACAACCGAGTTTCCGCCGTAGACCGTTTCTCCCGCCCTTCCGCAAGAGTTTGCGCAAACGGTGAACATCTGGTTTTCTATTGCCCTCGCTTTATTAAGCGCTATAAGGTGGGGTATCCTGACACTCGGCCACTCGGACACGACAAACAACAAATCAATACCTTTTGTGGTATAACTTCTTATAAGTTCAGGAAAACGAATATCATAGCAAATTATAATGCCGCATTTAATACCGTCTAATGTAAAAAAGGATAAATGGTCGCCTTTGTTATAAAACTTATGCTCATCCATAGGGGTGAAAAGGTGGGTTTTATCATACTCGGCAACCGTTTCGCCCTTTTTATTGAAGACGTATGCCGTATTATAAATACCGTCTTGCTTTTTATTTGTAACACTGCCGGCAACAATATTTATGCCATACTTTTTTGCAAGTGTTCCTATTTCCATTTTTACCCGTTCACCGTTATTATCGGCGAGGGTTTCTATATTCTCCCTCGGGAAAAATCCGGTGTTCCAGGTTTCAGGCAATACTACGGTATCTATACCCTCTTTTGCCGCTTTTTCTATCAATAAAGCGGCTTTTTTGAAGTTTTTATCAGGGCTTAAAAACTCCATATCCATTTGTATAACCGATACTCTCATATTTTTCCTCACAGTTGATTTCTTTGTATCTTTCCGCTGACCGTTTTCGGCAAACTGTCACGGAAGACTACTATACGTGGATATTTATATGGTGCCGTATGGGTTTTGACGTACTCTTGTATCTCTTTGGCGAGTTCGTCGCTTGGCGTTACCCCGTCTATTAAAACTATCGAAGCTTTAACAACCTGACCCCTGACCTCGTCGGGAGCGGCGGAAACACCGCACTCAAGCACGTATGGCAGTTCCATAATAACACTTTCTATCTCGAAAGGTCCTATGCGGTAGCCCGACGATTTGATAACGTCGTCTACACGTCCTACATACCAGAAGAAACCGTCCTCATCACGCCAGGCGGTATCGCCGGTGTGATAGTAGCCGTCGTGTATGGCTTCTTTGGTTTTTTCTTCATCGTTATAATATCCGGTAAAAAGTCCGCAGGGCGAGCCGTTTTTGAGGTTTACAACTATCTCGCCAACCTCACCTACGGGTACTGAGTTACCCTCCATATCAAAGAGGTCAACGTCATAAATCGGAACGGGTTTGCCCATTGAGCCGATTTTATGCGGAGCGCCTGCAAGGTTGCCTAAAATCATTGTACTCTCCGACTGACCGAAGCCCTCCATTATCTGAAGTCCGGTCGCCTTTTCAAACTGGCGATAAACTTCGGGGTTCAGCGCCTCGCCGGCGGTGGTCATATGGGTTACGGAAGAAAGGTCGTATTTACTGATATCTTTTTTAACCATCATACGAAGCATAGTAGGCGGAGCGCAAAATGTGGTTATATGGTATTTTGCGAACATAGGCAAAATATCTGCGGCGTCAAAGCGGTCAAAGTCATATACAAAGGTTGCCGCCTCGCAAAGCCACTGTCCGTAGAGTTTACCCCACATAGCCTTTGCCCAACCGGTATCGGAAATTGTGAAGTGAAGTCCGTCACTGTCAACCGAGTGCCAGTATTTAGCAGTATGAAAATGACCGAGCGGATATTTATAGTTATGAGCCGCAATTTTGGGATAACCGCTTGTACCTGATGTAAAGTACATAAGCATAAGGTCATCTCCGCAAGCGGTATTCTCATCTCTTTCAAAATGGGTGCTGTATAGCGGATATTCTTTATCAAAACTGCGCCAGCCGGGCTTTGAGCCGTTGACAATAAGTTTATTCTTCATTCCGTCATACTCTTTAAGCGCAATATCTATTTGATTGGCGGTGTCCTCATCAGCAGTGCAAATAACGGTCGAAACCCCCGCCATCTTAAAGCGGTATTCAAAATCGTGGGACTGAAGTTGGCTTACAGCCGGAATAGCGATAGCGCCGAGTTTGTTAAGACCCAAAATAGCAAACCAGAACTGGTAGTGGCGTTTAAGGGACAAAAGCACCCTATCGCCTTTTTTTATACCGAGGCTCTTAAAATAGTTTGCGCAACGGTTTGAGGCTCGCATCATATCACGGAAGGTAAAGCGGCGCTCGGTCTTGTTTGCCGAAATATGAAGCATAGCAAGTTTTTCAGGGTCTTTTTCGGCGATTTTATCAACAACGTCAAAACCGAAATTGAACTTATCCTCATTTTTGAAGCGGATTGAGGTGGGTATTCCGTTTTCATCCTCTGTAACGTCGATAAAGTCTTTATAAACACGGGGTTTATCGTCACGCCTTATCTTGCGGTCCGCCTCAGGCACAAGTCGTGCCGGTGTGAGTTCGGGGATAGGCTCTCCGGTGGGGTTTAATACGATAGCATAGAACAGACAGTCCTCGTTTTGCACCGCTATCATACCGTGGGGCGTGGAACTATCGTAATAGATGCTGTCGCCCGGTCCTAAAACCTCTTTATGATGACCTACCTGCACCATAAGGTGACCTTTTATAACAATATCGCACTCTTGACCCGAGTGGGTTGTGAGTTGAATATCTTTATGCTGCGCCTCTTCGCTGTATGCACTGTGGACAAAAAGCGGCTCGGCTATCCTGTTTTGGAAAGAGGAAGCAAGGTTATAATACTCCATACCGTGAGCCTTATCTATAATTTGTCCTTTGCCGGCACGGGTTAAAGTATAAGATGTAAGAGTAGGGCTGACACCCTCGATAATATCGGTAACGTCAACACCGAAAGCCAAAGCGCAACGGTAGATAAAAGCAAAGTTTAAGTCACTCTCGCCGTTTTCGCACTTGAGGTACTCCTCCTGCGTTACACCGGTTTTTTCCGCCATTTCGGCAGGGGTGAAACGGGTGACTTCTCTCAGTTCCCTGATACGAAGCGCCATTTCTTTGATTTTGAAATCAAGACCTGTTATTTTTTCCATAAAACATCCCTTCTTGCTGGAACGAAAAAACCCCGTCCCAAAGTAATGATCTTTGAGACGGGTGTAAATATCAACACTCGCGGTACCACTCAAATTACGGTAAAAAAACCGCCACTTCAGAGTCTAATAACTCCTATGCACTTACGCAGCCTTCTCGGGAAGGGTCTAATAGGTCATAAAAACCGTTCTTCCTTCCGGCTCAGAAGTTACATCACAAAGGCGATATCACCGAACTTTCACCAAAACGCCGGTTCTCTACGCATACCGTGACTTTATGACCTCTTCGTCAAAGCCTTTTTATTTTCCGCTATTATACCATTACTTTTAATTGTTGTCAATGTTTTTATGGGATTTTTTATAAAAGATTTCGTTGGATTTTTCCGCTTATTGTTTTAGGCAAACTGTCACGGAACTCAACTATACGGGGATATTTATAGGGAGCCGTATGAGTTTTAACGTAATCCTGTATTTGTTTTTTAAGTTCTTCAGTCGGCTCTACACCGTCAACAAGGACTATTGACGCTTTAACAACCTGACCTCTGACCTCATCGGGTGCGGCGGAAACACCGCACTCAAGAATATAAGGCAGTTCCATAATTACGCTTTCTATCTCAAACGGTCCTATGCGGTAGCCCGACGATTTGATAACGTCGTCTACACGTCCTACATACCAGAAGAAACCGTCCTCATCACGCCAAGCGGTATCGCCGGTATGGTAATAACCATCGTGCCAAACTTCTTTTGTCTTTTCAGGTTCGTTATAGTAGCCTTTGAAAAGTCCGCAGGGCACCTTATCACCGGCTTTAATGACTATCTCGCCTACTTCACCGTCGGGTACCGGGTTACCCTGTTCATCCATAAGTTCAACGTCAAAGAGCGGAGAGGGTCTTCCCATTGAGCCGAGTTTGTGTGTGCCGCCGTTAAAGTTGGCGATAGAAAGGGTGGTCTCGGTTTGACCGAATCCTTCCATAATTTTAAGGTTTGTCGCCTGTTTGAAGAGTTTATAAACTTCGGGGTTTAGCGCCTCGCCGGCGGTGGTCATATGCTTAACCGAAGAAAAGTCATATTTTGAAATATCCTGCCTTATCATCATACGAAGCATAGTAGGCGGAGCGCAAAAACTTGTGATATTGTATTTTTTGAACATAGGCAAAATCTTTGCGGCGTCAAAGCGGTCAAAGTCGTAGGTGAAGACCGCACCCTCGCACAGCCACTGTCCGTATAGTTTGCCCCAAAGGGCTTTACCCCAGCCTGTTTCAGAAATAGTGAAGTGGAGTCCGTCAGTATCAACACCGTGCCAGTATTTTGCGGTGAGGTAGTGACCAAGCGGATATTTATAACTATGCGCCGCAATTTTAGGATAACCGGTAGTGCCTGATGTGAAGAACATAAGCATAGTATCATCACCGCAAGCGGTATCGTCATCTCTATAGTAGTGGGCGCTGTAACTTTTGAACTCCTCGTCAAAGGTGCGCCAGCCCTCTTTACTTCCGCCGACAAGTAATTTGTGCTTTAGTGTCGGAGAGGTCTTTTGCGCCTCGTCCACCATATCAGCGGTCACGCCGTCGGCGGTACAAACTATTGCGCTAATACCTGCGGCGTTAAAACGATATTCAAAATCGTGAGACTGGAGTTGGTTGGTAGCAGGTATTGCGATAGCGCCTATTTTGTGAAGCGCAATAATAGAAAACCAGAACTCATAATGCCTTTTAAGCACCAGCATTACCCTATCGCCTTTTTTGATACCTATACTCTTAAAATAGTTAGCGCACTGGTTGGAGCCACGCTTGATATCACGGAAGGTGAAACGGCGCTCGGTTCCGTCGTTTGCAATATGAAGCATAGCGAGTTTTTCGGGGGATTTTTTTGCAATTCTGTCAACAACATCAAAACCGAAATTGAAACTATCCTCATTTTTGAAGTTGATAGAAAGCGGATATCCGTTTTCGTTTTCGGTACAGGTGATAAACTTTTCGGCAACCGTTTTCCTTGACTCAACACGGTTTGGTATCAAAGTGTCACGTACAACGTTTTCGGTATCGTTTGTGCCGGAGAGTACCACCGCCAAAAAGATACAATCTCTGCCGTCTACGGCTATCATACCGTGAGGGGTGGAACTGTTGTAATAGATGCTGTCGCCCTCGCTTAAATACTCGATATTATCGCCGACCTGGATTTTAAGTCTGCCTGAAATAATAAGGTCAAACTCCTGTCCCGAGTGCTTTATAAGGTGTATCGGTTTATCCTGAAGTTGTTCACTGTATTCATACTTAACCCAATACGGCTCGGCTATCTTTTTAAGGAACATAGGCGCCAAATCTTTTATTTCTATGCCGTCCTCTTTAGCCGTTGTCTGACCGTGACCTTTTCTTGTAACCGTATACGAAGACAAATGGGCGCTTTTACCCTCAAGCAAATCGGTAATACCGATATTAAAAACTTTTGAGCATTTATGTATAAAGGTAAAGGGGAAATCTTCCTTTCCGCCCTCATAACGAAGATAGTCATCAACCGTGACTTCTACCTTGTTTGCCATTTCCTCTACTGTCAGCCCCGAAATCTCACGCATTTCACGAATACGTGCCGCAACCTCCAGCATTTTTTCCTGTTCTACAGTCAACATTTTTCATCCCTCCCGGAAAAATAAAAACACCCGTCTCAAATCTTTGAGACGGGTGTAATCAATCAACACTCGCGGTACCACTCAAATTGCAATCAAAAGACTGCCTCTTAATAGGGTCAAACAACCCCTTTGCCTTTACGCAGCAACTACGGAAGCGCCTACTAAATTAAAAATCTTTCGGACTTCGGCTCGGAAGTGATAGGTACTTTTGAAGCCTTTTTATCGGTTTTCACCAACCACCGACTCTCTAACAAAAAGAAATCAAGACCGTCTTCGTCAAAGCCTTTGTTATTTTTTGATATGATAACACCGAATATCCCGTTTGTCAAGCGTTTTTTTGCTTTTTTTACTTATTGTTTATAAATCACACCATTTGCCGTTAAGGTGTTAAATATGTATTCTTTATCAAAATTATAATTTCCTACAAGCATGGTGCTTCCTGATGCGTTTGTTATTTTGACAGTTCCGCTTACAAGCATTGATATTGCGTTTAATGTAGAAACGTTTTCATTTACAATTTCTACTGTGTTTTCACCATCACCGACAATGTTCATTCCGTTACAATTCATTCGGCTTGTATTATTACATCTTATTTGTACACCTTTATTGCTTATATATGCCCCTCTCGAATCCAGGTCGGCAATTCTATCGGCTGAAACAGCCGCCGATTCAAAAGAGTTCTCTTTTGCACAACCTGTAGCGATTATCGAGCGGGCAGATATTTCTCCGTTATGACGAGCATGGCATCCCCAACGAGTGCAGTCCATAGTTATTCCCTCACGAATAGTTACGGAAGATTCATTATTTGCTATTACTCCGTCATAAAAGCCTATAAATCCGCAAAGAGGATTTACCACACCGATACTCCCCTTATTACAAACCATTCCGGCAACAGGAATATTATTTTTTTGATTGTTTACAAGCTTAAACACACAGTTTATCTGCGGAAGTTTTCCGCCGTTTTCAGCTCTTAAAAAGCAAACATCACCCCTTGTGTCATGGGAAATGCCGCTGAAATCGGTTGCATCAACCTTAACAGTGTTAAAGTTTTCGGTGTCATCAAAGATAATTTTCCCCTCTGCTATATCCTGACAAACAGTTGAGTATTGTATAACTGACGGCAAATAGTCCTCATATGTAATGACCATCCACGAACAATCATATCCGTCAACAAAAATCTGGTCTTTTATTACCGTGCCGCTTAAAATCTTTATATAGGCGTGTATTCCACCCGAACGATAGGTCGGGAAATATACCGACAAATAACGCATAGCCTCGTTTATAGAAGTAAAATCTCCATTTTCGCCGACCGTTACGGTGATGTTATCGTAGAGTAAGTTGTCATCAGGCTTTACAAGTGCATTTTTTAATATCGCATCATATTTATCCGAGTCATAAAAGGAAAGAAAACTGTTTTCGGGGATTTCAATACGGTTTATTTTTCCTATATTATTTATAACGGTTATTTTTTCATCATACTGGTTGTAAATATCAAACGGCTCAGGGTTGTTTACAACAAGCGTATCAAGTCCATCCATAGCCATTTGCTGTATTTTTGTTATTTTAGAAGATAGTTCCACTCGGTTTATAATCGATGAGTTTGCCCTCACCCAAAGTCCCATAAACTGCGTCATACCCGTAAGGGTAATAACATATTCTCCCGGAGAGGAATAGGTATGTTTAAGGTTATTTTGTGACTCTTCGTAAGCCTTTGCGACATCTTCTATTGTTTCGCTGTCGCCCCAGTCAAGCGAAATTATACCATTATATATCTCTTTTTGCGGTATACCGTATATCCCCCTCATATCAAGGGTGAGATTATCGGTAATATTAACGGTGATGTAGGTATTATCCTCGTTGATTTTTTCAAGGCCGTTATAACTGTTAAAATACGTTTTCGGAAGAAGATATGTTTCAGGGAAGTATAAGCTGAACAGCAGATATACGGCGTCCTGGTCTGTAAGCTCACCGTCACCGTTAAAATCAGAACACTGACCTGAAACCATATATGTTTCAGGGAAATAAACGCAGAAAAGAAGATGTATGGCGTCCTGGTCGTCAAATACATAATCTCCGTTTGTATCACCCGGAATCGTGCTTACAACGTCACTTCCGTTTTCCGCTTTTGCCTTAATCGGTATTATGCAAAAGATATTTACAATAATTGCTGCCGCCGCCAAAAAAGAAAAAAGTTTTTTTAGATACATTTTCAATTCCTTTCCTTAAAACATTTAGCCCTACGCTTAAACAAGTCCAAGCCTCTTTGCCGCATCTTCACGCATTTTGTATTTGAGTATTTTTCCTGCGGCGTTCATCGGGAAAGAGTCTACAAACTCTATATATTTAGGTATTTTATGACGGGCAAGGGATGCTGTTATAAAAGCACGCATTTCAGGCTCGGTCACCTTTTCGCCGTTCTTAAGAATTATAAAGGCCATAGCCTCCTCGCCGTAGCGCTTATCGGGAACGCCGACAACCTGAACATCTTTTACGGCAGGGTGGGTATAAATGAACTCTTCTATCTCTTTAGGATAGAGGTTTTCACCGCCCCTGATAATCATATCTTTCAGTCTTCCCGTTATACGATAGTTGCCGTTTTCATCCCTACAGGCAAGGTCGCCTGAGTGGAGCCAACCCTCGCTATCCACCGCCTCTTTAGTGGCGCCGGGCATTTTATAATAGCCTTTCATAGTGTTATAGCCCTTTGAACAAAACTCGCCGTTTTGTCCTGCGGGAAGTTCTTTGCCGGTTTCGGGGTCGATAACCTTACACAAAATGTGCGGAAAAGCATATCCCACCGTTTCGGTGCGTACGTCAATAGGGTCGGTCCACGCCGACATTGTACTGCCGGGGGATGACTCGGTCTGACCGTAAACGCTGACAATTCCCCTCATATTCATACCGTCTTTTTCTGCGGCCCTTTTCATAAGCTCGGGCGGACAACCCGAACCCGCCATTATTCCCGTTCTGATATGGGAAAAATCGGTGGTTTTATAATCCTTGTGGTTGAACATGGCAATAAACATTGTGGGAACGCCGTTAAAGCAGGTTATCTTTTCCTGATTTATACAAGCAAGGGCGCTCTTTGCCGAAAAATAAGGTATTGGACAAAGGGTTGCGCCGTGCGTTATGGAAGAGGTCATTGAAAGCACCATACCGAAACAGTGGAACATCGGCACTTGTATCATCATTCTGTCGGCAGTGGAAAGTCCCATACGGTCGCCTATACATTTGCCGTTGTTGATAACATTATAGTGGGTTAGCATAACGCCTTTCGGGAAACCTGTTGTGCCGGAAGTGTACTGCATATTGCAAACGTCATCAGGGCGGACCTGTTTTGCCATTCTCGCCGTTTCTTTAGGCGATACCATTTCGGCACGGGAAAGCATTTCACGAAACTCAAGACAACCTTTCATCTTAAAGCCTACGGTTATAACATTTCTCAAAAACGGAAGTTTTTTTGCGTGTAAATGCTCACCCGGTTTTATACTGTCAAGTTCCGGACACAGTTCTTTTATTATCTCTTTATAGTTAGAGTCAAGGCAGGACTCTATAAGCACAAGGGTATGTGTATCCGACTGGCGAAGCAGATACTCCACCTCGTGTATTTTATAGGCGGTATTAACCGTGACAAGCACCGCACCTATACGAACAGTCGCCCAAAAGGTTATAAACCACTCGGGAACGTTTGTCGCCCAAACGGCAACCTTACTGCCGGGTTTAACACCAAGGGAGACCAACGCTCTTGAACACTCGTCAACGTCGTCTCTGAACTGTTCATAGGTCCTTGTATAATCAAGGGTAGTGTACTTAAAACAATACTGGTCGGGAAACTCTTTAGCCATACGGTCAAGCACCTCTGAAAAGGTGAGGTCGATTAGTTCATCCTGTTTCCAAACGTACTGACCCGTTCCGTCAAAGTTAGGGTAAAGACTCTTTTTCTTGCCCCTGGTTGATGAGAAACGGTGCATATAATTTACAAAGTGCGGAAGTATGACGTCAAGATAAGGCAGGTCGGGCATCCACTCTATTTTCCACTCGAGTGAAATAAAGCCGTCATAGTCAACCGAATAAAGCGCGCGCATAACCTCGTCTATCGGCATATCTCCCTCACCTGCAAGGCGGTAGGTATCTTTGTCAACCGAATCACGCAAATGAACGTGTTTTATATAAGCGCCGAGATTTTTTATAGTCTGCTCGGGGGTTTCGTTTTTATCTCTGTAGGGATGATGAACGTCCCATAATACACCCAAATTGTCACTTGCAAACACTTCAAGCATATTTCTAAGTTTTTCAGTGTCGGAAAAAGCGCCGTTTGTCTTGATAAGCAGAGTTATTCCCTTTTCTTTTGCGGCAGACAAGAGCGTTTTTATATCTTTTTGTATAAGCGACTCATCAGTAGAATCCGACCTGATACTGACATACTCACTTTTCATAGAAGCGGCGGTTGATATAAGGAAAAGGGCGTTTTTTATCTCTTTGCTATCACCCATACCTATGTTGCAAGAACTGTCAAACAACGGCAGTTCTATATTTTTCTCTCTTAAATAGCGAGCGGTTGCGGCGGCGTTGTACTTATGTAAAGGAGCCCCCGCACCGATAAGTGACGGCTCTTTGAAAGCGTCGTATATTTCTATTCCGGAAAACTCGTTTTCAACCGCCAAATCAGTAAGAACTTCAAAAGAAATATCGTGAAGTCCCCTTGTGGAAAAAGAAAGTTTCATTTCAGTTCTCCTCATAAACGATTTTATTAAGTGCATTTATATACGCCATAATACTAGATCCTACGATATTTGTGCAAATACCCCTGCCGGAATAGAGCTTTCCGTTACTGCGAAGCCTTACAACCGACTCGCCCATAGCCTCTCTGCCCTCTGTAACGGCACGGATTTGGAAATCGTCAAGTTCATAATGCATACCGGTTATTTGCTCTATGGCAAGGAAAGAAGAGTCAACCGGACCGTCGCCTGCGGCAAAACCTTCAAGGGTCTTTTCGTCTTTTGAAAGTCTGATTTGGCTTGTAGAAGTTATTATATCGCCTGAGTTTATGACATATCCCTCAAGTTTATATGTAGGCGGAACCTGCAAGGCGCTTGTAGCTATAAGCACATCAAGTTCTTTGGCGGTTATTTGTTCCTTTTTATCGGCGACACTCAAAAACGCCTCATATACTATATCAATATCTTCACCGCTCAAATCATAGCCGAGTTTACTTGCCGCCGCCGCTATTTGCGACTTTTCGTCGTGAACGCTGAGGGTAAAATCCTCCTCTTCCCTGACTCCGTTATCAAAGGGGGAAGATTTCGGTCTGTCAGTACGGCAAAGCCTTTCTATTTTAGCGGCTGTGCGGTGGAGTTCGGTGATTTTAACACCGGTCTTAACCGACAGTTTATCCGATACGGCATTAACGGCAAAGGCCACCTGCTCTAAAGCGGCGGTATTGCCTTTTACCGCACAAACCTTAATTTCGTCAGCGCCTGCGGAAATGGCATTTACGGCGCACGACTGTGCCATATAGAGATTATCGCTGACAAGAACGCCTATATTGACCTCGCCGAGTTTTTCCTTTACATTTTTTACAAGAGAAGAAAACTCTTCGGGCAGCATCTCCCCCGCCGCATCACAAAGGGTGAATACGGTGGCTCCGCTATCCTTTGCGGCGCTAATCACATCCAGCAAAAAGTCAAAATCAGCCCTTGTGGCGTCTTCGGCGCAAAACTCTACGTTATCGGTAAAACGTTTTGCAAGGGAAACTTTTTCTTTAACAAGTTCTATCATACCATCGCTCTTTTTATGATAAAGATATTCCATTTGAACGGTGGAAACCGGAAGAGATACCTGAAGCCTTTTATTCTTTGCATCTTTAAGGCATTCCCATATATACTCGGCGTCCTTCTCGCTTTCTATCGGAATTGCAACCGAAACGGTGGCGTTTTCTACTGCCGCCGCTATTGATTTTATAAGAAGCCCATCGGTTCTTAAAGATTGCGGAACACCCATTTCAATAACGTCAACGCCTAATTTGTCAAGCATTTTGGCAAGTTCGATTTTTTCTCTGAAAGAGAGAGAATATCCGCACTCGCCGTTTGCATTTTTAATTGTTGTGTCACATAATTTAAGGTTTTTCATACTTCCTCCAAAACTGACAAAAAATAAATCCCCGAAATCCACAAAGGACTTCGGGGACGAAAAAACATTTTTTCGCGGTACCACCCCGATTACTACGCCGCAAGGGGTGTAATCGCTTTCCGACTCTACTAAGCCGTAAGCCTATAACGGGGCGCCCGTGCGAGATTACAAGCCGTAGCCTTTACCCCGCCTGCTCCGGAACGAGACTGCCTTTTAGTTTCGCTATCGGCTCACACCGTCCGCCGACTCTCTTAAAGTTAGACTAAAGAGCATAATTCCTTCATAGCATTTAATCTTTATGATGATAAATTATAAACCCCTTTATGCCATTTGTCAACATTTTATCCTAAAACTTTTTTACAAAAATCTGCAAATTATAATGACTTTTTGTATTATATATGGTATAATACGATAGCAAATATAATAGTTAAAATGTGAGGTAATTGTATGTCAGACTTTAAGGTAGGCTTCGGAAGGGTAAATATAACACCAGATTTTCCTGCTCCGCTTGATAGTTTCGGTAATCCTTTGCTTAGAATACACGACAGGGTTTTAAGCGAAATATACTATACCGCCGTCGCCATAACCGACGAAAACGACAAAACACTTCTGCTTACCACCTATGATATCACACAATGCCGTGTTGATATAAGAGAAGAAATAGCAAAAAGGCTACAGGATGAGTGCGGTATCGACCCCGATTATTTCCATTTAAGCGGTACACATACCCATTCTTCAATAGCGGTTTACGTTGATTTGCCCGAAGTAAAAGCCTATAGAGAAAGTCTTATAGAAAAAGGCGTTATGGCATGTAAAGCGGCTATGTCCGACCAAAAACCGGCCGAAATATACGTCGGTGAAACCAAGGTGGAGGGACTGAACTTTGTCCGTCACTATATGCGAGAAGACGGAACCATCACCGGTGATAACTACGGTTATATAAGCAAAGCCAAGAGTTTTAAGCATATGACAGAGGCGGACAATTCACTTCGTATAATAAAGTTTGTAAGAACTCAAGATGACAACAGTGAGGCAAAGGATATCGTACTTGTCAACTGGCAGGCGCACAACCACCTGACCGGCGGTCAAAAGAAAACCGACCTCTCTGCCGATTATTCGGGCGCGATAAGAAGTTGGCTTGAGTCTGAGCATAACTGTTTTGTTGCTTTTTTCCAAGGTTGCGCCGGAAACCTGAACGAAAAAAGCCGTATAACAAGAGAAAACCGCACCACAAATTATCTTGAATACGGCAGACTGATTTCGGAATATATAAATGAAATATACGATAACGAAAAACTGAAAAAAATACCTTCAGGCAAGGTTGTTTCCATAAAAGAAACAATAAAAGCCAAGGTCAACCGAGACGGTCTTGACCGCCTGGCCGACGCTCAAATGATTAAAGACTACCGCACAAAACACGGAACCACCCCGGAACTTAAACAAATGGCGGTTGATATGGGCTTTCACAGTCCTGCTCACGCAGCGGGAATTGTTGCGAGAAGTAAGATAGAAGAAGACTATATCGAAATACCGCTGAGGGTATATAAGGCGGGAGATGTTGCCTTTTCTGCAGCGCCTTTTGAAATGTTTGGCAAAACGGGTAAAGAAATAAGAGAGGCTTCACCTTTCCCCTTTACTTTCAGTCAGGGTTATACCGACGCAAATTACTATTATCTTCCTACCGATGAATCCTTTGAATACGGATGCTATGAGGTGGACACCACACGCTATGTAAGGGGCACCGCAGAACAGGTACGGGATAAGATAATCGAAATGCTTAACAAGTTAAAAGATATGTAAAAAAACCCCTCCGATTTTATCCGTGCGGCTTAAAGTTAGTGTAAATCTCTAAATGGGATTTCGGATATCGTAGAAATCAGATGGGAGAAACAATAAAATGGCAAATTTCACAAAAAAAGCAATTGTAGACTCTTTTATAAAACTTTTGACAGAACGACCGCTTTCACAAATTACAGTCAAGGATATTGTGACTGATTGCGGAATCAATCGCAATACTTTCTATTATCATTTCGAAAGTATTCCGAATTTAATTGAAACCGTCGTTGAGGAAGATGCAGCCACAATCATCCAAACATATCCTACCGTTGATAACTTCGGAGATTGTCTGGATGCAGTTATTGATACGGCTTTGTCCAAAAAACGTGCCGTTTTGCACATCTATCATTCGACAAATCGTGATATTTATGAGATGTATCTTTGGAAGGTCTGTGATTATGCCATCGAAGCGTACTTGTCAACCGTACTGAGAGGACATAAAATTAAAAAAAACGATTTGGAAATCATAAAAAATTATCTTTCCAGTTTGGGCTTTGGAATTATTTCAAACTGGTTAAGAAACGATATGAGCGAGGATATTCGTTCTTCACTTACACGACTTATGGATATCAAAAAAGGTATGCTTAAGGAAATGATCGAACGTTGTGAAGAAACATAAAATCAGACAAACAGCCGTAAGATGTCTGAAAATCAGCCTAATCAATACCCAATGCCTAAAAATCAGGCATTGGGTATTTTTTGTCCGTATACAAAGCGTCGACAAAGTACTATACTGACAACAGAATCATCAAAGGAGGTTCGCAGTTTATGAAAATGCGTTCTGTCGCACCGATGAGAATAGCCAAAATCGGATACATTGTGATATCGGTACTGTTTTGCATAGCAGGGATTTTATTTATCGCACTGCCGGAAATTTCAACGAAGATCGTCGGAATCGAAATAGGAATCTCAGCAATCGTATTCGGTATCGTAAAATTGATTGGTTATTTTTCCAAAGATCTGTATCGGTTGGCGTTTCAATTTGATTTGGAATTCGGAATATTGATGGTGGTATTGGGGACGATCGTTCTTTTTCATCCCAAAAACGCGATGGCTTTTATTGCCGCTGCTTTCGGTATTGCCATTCTGTTTGACGGGCTGTTCAAAATTCGGATTGCACTGGATTCCAAACGTTTTGGTATCAAAGATTGGTGGCTTATTCTTTCTTTGGCAATTATCGCAGGAATCATAGGTGTTGCCCTTATTTTTGATTCTGCATTCGGCGCAGGGGTACTGACAATTCTAATGGGCGTTTCATTTCTTTCCGAAGGGATACTTAATCTCTATACCGTCATCAGAACGGTTTTAATTGTCAAAAACCAAGTGCCCGATTTTGTTGAGACAGATACATTTGATTTTTTCGAAAAGGATAGATGAAGATTATGCATTTTTCAAAAGCGGTAGTAAAGCACCGCATCCCGATACTGATACTGACGGTTATTCTTATGATACCATCGGTTATCGGCATGATTAATACCCGAGTAAACTACGATATGCTGACGTATCTGCCGTCGGATATGGAAACGGTTATCGGTCAGAATGAACTGCTGAAGGATTTTGATAAAGGCGCTTTTACGTTTCTGATATTCGAGGATATGCCAAAC
>JAFRLW010000024.1 GCA_017431035.1 Clostridia bacterium | reverse complement strand
TATAATAAATATATATTATATAATATCATCATTTATATTATAACAGAATACTGTGCTCTCTTTCAAAAACATAACTTTTGGAGGCTTAAATGGGAAAGATAATCGCTATAGTAAATCAAAAAGGCGGCGTCGGAAAAACAACCACCGCCGTAAACCTGACCGCAGGAGTGGGGCTTCTCGGTAAAAAGACGCTTCTTGTTGACGCCGACCCGCAAGGAAACTCAACCAGCGGTTACGGTATAAACAAGCGTGAGGTCGCTCTCACGTCTTATGACCTGCTTATAGGAAAATCGACTGCCGACAAGGCGGCGATAAAGACAAAGTTCAAAAACGTTGATATAGTCCCCTCTTCTATGGATCTTGCCGCAGCGGAGGTTGACCTTATCGAGATAAACGACCGCCACGCCCAGCTGAAACGTGCGCTCTCTGTTGTCAGAGAAAAATACGACTACATATTTATTGACTGTCCCCCCTCTTTAGGACTTGTCACCATAAACGCTCTCGCCGCCTGCGATACTGTGCTTGTTCCGATACAGTGTGAATATTATGCCCTTGAGGGACTTTCTCAACTTATGGCAACACTTCGCACCGTAAAAAGAAACTATAATCCCCTGCTTGATATTGAGGGAATAGTTCTCACAATGTATGACGGCAGGCTAAACCTCACCGGACAAGTTGTGGGAGAAATAAAGAAGTATTTTGCAGGTAAACTGTACAAAACGGCAATTCCCCGTGCTGTAAGGCTCAGCGAGGCGCCAAGTTACGGTATGCCGATACAGTATTATGATAAAAGGTCAAAGGGAGCCACCGCTTACAATGACCTTGCAAAAGAGTTTAATAAAAGAATAAAAAGGGGGATATAACAAATGGCAATAAAAAAAGGAGGTCTCGGCAGGGGTTTAGACGCCCTCTTTAACGAGAACGCAACCGAAACACAACAAACGGTGACCTTAAAACTCACCGAAATTGAGCCTAATCGTGACCAACCTCGTAAGGATTTTGACGAAAACGCACTTAGCGAACTTGCAAACAGTATCGCTGAACACGGACTAATCCAGCCTATCGTTGTCCGCCCTATGTCTTCGGGCAGTTATCAGATTATTGCCGGAGAACGCCGCTGGAGAGCCTGTCGTATGGCGGGACTTGACAGCGTACCCGTTGTTATAAAAGATATTTCCGAAAAGGAAGTTATGGAACTTGCCCTCATTGAAAATCTTCAAAGAGAGGACCTGAACGCCATAGAAGAGGCAAAGGGGTATAAAACCCTTATAGAAACTTACGGGCTGACGCAGGAAAGCGTTGCCGAAAGGGTCGGCAAATCACGCAGCGCCGTGACCAACTCGCTTCGCCTTTTGTCGTTAAAAGAAAATGAAAGCGACGCCCTTATAAAAGGCATAATCTCACCTGGTCACGCAAGAGCGCTTCTGGCTATTGAAGATGAGGAGTTGAGAAAAACCGCACTCGCTCTAGCCGTTTCCGGCAAATCCGTGCGTGAAATAGAGGCGCTTTCAAAGGCGTCAAAACGTGCGCCGAAAGTCGCCGCCTTAAAACCTACATACTTTAAGGAGGTTGAACTCGCCCTAAAAGAAGAGTTCGGCAGAAAGGTTAATATAAAGCCCGTCGGCAAAACCGGCGGAACAATTACGCTTGAGTTCTATAATAAAGACGAACTTGATGAGATTGTTAAAAAATTGACAAAATAAAATATATAGTAAATATTTTTTCTTAAGGAGTTTCTTTTCGTGCTTTGGTTTTTCTTGATTTTTTCAACAGTTTGCTGGGGCCTTGCGGAGATATTCTATAAAAAAGGAAATGTCGCCCACGAGCCGTATGCTCATCTTAAAACAACCGTTTTGGTCGGCTTTTTCTTCGGCATATATTCACTTTTTATCCTATTGACGCAGGACGTAAATATAAAACTTTTGCCTAAAAACTTTATTCTCTATCTTCCCGTTGCGGCGTGTTACATAGTTTCAATGATGTGTTCTTACTATGGTGTACGCTATATTGAGGAGTCAATTTCCGACCCGATAGAAAACACCTCTTGCGCCTTTGTGCCTATCCTATGCGCTATATTTCTAAAGGAACATTTAAGCCTAAAAACCGTTATTGCCATAATAGTTGTTGTTATAGGTATTCTCGGCGTCGGCTTTTTCGATACAGAGGGAAAGGAAAAAAGAAAAAAAGAACTCGGCAAAAAACTGGCGCTTATATCTATCGCTATGCCTTTTTGTTATATGCTTCTTGACGCTATCGGAACTTTCCTTGATATCTATTATACTGAGGACGCCGCAACCTCCGTGCTTGTCGGCGTGACCGACAGCAACTTAGAACATACTGCAAATTGTTGCTATGAGTTCACCTTTTTCTTTGTTGCCGTAGGTATCCTTATTTATCTTAAAGCCAAGGGCGTAAAGTTCTTCGGCGTCAATGAGGACCCCCTTTCCGTAAACGAAGAAAGCGGTGTAAAAAAGACCGGGCTTCAAAAAATGCTTGGTCAGCGCAATAAAATACTCGCCGCCCTTTTTGAAACCGGCGGTCAGGCGACCTATCTGTTTGCCCTCTCTGAAGGCACAGGCGTTGCCGCAGTTATTCTCGGCGCAGGAACGGTAATAATATCTTTTATTCTGTCAAGAATAATGTTGAAAGAAAAATTAACCCTGATGCAGTATTTGTTTATCGCCGTTATATTTGTCGGAATAATCTCTTTATCGTTACTCGGAGTATAAAATCAGTACAAAAACGATAACTTTAATTGATTTTTTCGCCAAAAAATATAACTTTCCGACAACACATCTTATAACCTGAAAAATTTTTCATATTTTTTGAAAAAACCTATTGACAAAACGATTGTAGATGTGTTATTATAATCGGGCGCCCTCGAGGAGGGTGCAAAAAAATATGCCGAAACGGGGAAGTGTTTTGGTATAAGACGGACCTTGAAAATTAAACAACGACGACTTAATAAGGACCCAAAGATTCTTATGAGAAATCATTAAATCACAGGACAAAGAAATGCGCTAGCATTTGAGAGTCAAAGGAT
>JAFRLW010000023.1 GCA_017431035.1 Clostridia bacterium | reverse complement strand
TGTAGTACTCGGGCAGGCCACACACGTCCATGACGCGGGTGATATAATCGTCGAACTCCTCGGGGGAGACGATGTTATGCTCCCGCACGGCCTCGCCGATGATCTCGCCGATAGGCAGACGGGGAGACAGTTGTTATTATTTTTGGAGATGATCAGATGAGTGAGCAAATATATGACGTTGTCATAATCGGCGGAGGTATCGGCGGACTTATGGCGGCATACAGGCTCAGAAAAAATAATCCCGACTGCAAAATAGCCATAACCGAACGGGGAGATGTTCTCGAAAAAAGAATATGTATAGCCGGAAAAGAGAAAAGTTGCGCCCATTGTAAGATTTGTCATATCACAAGCGGTTTTGCCGGCGCAGGCGCTTTTTCGGACGGTAAGTTTAACCTCGGCACCGCCTACGGCGGAACACTTGGCGAGGAACTCGGAGAGGACAAAGCCAACAAGTTTATTAACGAGGTTGATAAAATACTTAACGAATATTGCACCTCAGGCGAGCCGGTTGTTTATAAGTCTAACGACGAACTACGTCTTAAATGTTTGCAAAACAACCTAAGACTTCTTGATATGAACGTTAAGCACCTCGGTACCGATAACAACTATCTTACCATGCAAAACCTTATCGAAGCGATAGGTAAAAGCGGCACTGACCTTTTCCATTTTTACAACTGTAAATCGGTTGATAAAGAAGGGGATGTATACAACCTGAATTATGATAACGGGATAACCCTTAAAGCCCGTCATATCATAATCGCCACCGGACGAGGTGGTGCAGGTTTTGTCGCCGATTTTTGCAAAGATTTCGGCGTGAAAGTGCGTTCAAATCATATAGATATTGGCGTTCGTGTTGAGATGAAAGATATTATTTGGCGAGAGTTTTCTTCTAAAATCTACGAGCCGAAAATACTTTATAAAACCAAGACCTTTGAGGATAGGTGCCGTATGTTCTGCTTTAACCAGGGCGGACTTGTTTCGGCGGAGAATAACCGTGGTATTATAACCGCAAACGGTCACTCTTTTGCTCAGGCGGATAAAAAGACCGACAACTGCAACTTTGCGATACTTTCAAGCATTCGCTTTACCGAGCCTTTTAACCAGCCTACCGAATATGCCGAGAATATTTCAAGACTTGCAAATATGATAGGCAACGGCAACGTTCTGGTACAGCGCTTCGGCGACCTTATAAGAGGCAGAAGAACCAACGACCACCGCCTTGCACAAAACACCGTTACCCCTACACTTAAAGCGACTGCGGGGGATATATCGCTTGTCTTGCCGCATAGAATACTCACTAATATTATTGAAACCATATATGCGCTTGATAAAGTGGCGCCCGGTACTGCAAATGATGACACTCTTCTTTACGGGTGTGAGAGTAAGTATTATTCTATACGTCCCGAGTTTAACGAAAAGTTTGAAATAACCGACGGCGTATATATCGTAGGCGACGGCAGCGGCATTTGTCGTGGACTTTCACAGTCGGGCGCTATGGGTATATATGTAGCGGACTGTATCAACGGATAGCACAACAATTTGTGTCATTTTGCAGATTTTCATATTTCGTATTGTACAATTTTTACAAACTGAATTTTCAATTTTTGATATAAAAGGGCAACTTGTCCAAATTTGTAAAAATAGGGGTTATTTTTGTTGACAAAGAAAAGCCCTTATGATAATATGAACATAACAACTTAATTGTTTGCCGATATAGGTTCAAAATATGGCTTGAATGTTTCTACCGTAACGCCAAAAGTTACGACTATCGGTAACATATTCTCTATTCACTGTTTATATATAAACGGTGTAATTTGGGTTTATCGGCAAACAGACTGATTTTTTATCGGTCTGTTTTCTTTTTTAATTACAAGGGAGGCGATTTTTTGAAATCACTTGAAGAAAAAATACTGCGTGAAGGTGTTGTTCTTGACGGTGATGTTCTGAAAGTCGGCTCTTTTTTAAATCAGCAAATTGATACCGATTTTCTCTTTAGTATGGGCGAGGAAATCGCCAACTATTATAAAGAGGATAAAATAACAAAGGTTTTAACCGTTGAGGCTTCGGGTATTGCAGTTGCGGTTGCCGTTGCTCACTGTATAGGAGTTCCCGTTGTTTTCGCAAAAAAGAGTATGACGATAAATGTTCACGGTGAGTTGTACTCGGCAAAAGTTCACTCCTATACACACGGAAACGATAACCAGTTTATAGTTCCGAAGGATTATCTTTCTTCTTCCGATAAGGTGCTTATAGTGGATGATTTTCTCGCAAACGGAAAAGCCTTTGAGGGACTTATTGATATAGCCGGTCAAGCGGGGTGCGAGGTTGTCGGATGCGCCGTTGCCATTGAAAAAGGGTATCAAGGCGGCGGAGATAAATTGAGGAGCAAAGGTATCAGGGTACATTCCCTTGCCATTATCGACAAAATGTCACCTGCCGAAATTAAGTTCCGCAAATAACTTTGGTGTAAATAACATTTACATAAAAAAACAAAAACAAATCAGGGGGAAAACAAAAATGAAAAAGATTTTTGCGCTCGTACTTGCGGTAGTAATGCTTTTAGGCCTTGCTGCTTGCGGTAGCAAATCTTCAGGCAAAAAAGCTGAAGACGGTATCAAGGTTGGTCTTATCTGTCTTCATGACGAAAACTCAACCTATGATAACAACTTCATCCAGGCTCTAAAACAGGTTCAGGAAGAACTTGGCCTTAAAGATGATCAGGTTCTTATCAAAACAAACATTGACGAAAGCGACGCTTGCTACAATGCCGCTGCTGAACTTGTTGACGCAGGTTGCGACATTATTTTCGCTGACTCTTTCGGCCACGAGTCATTTATGATCCAGGCTGCAAAAGAGTTCCCCGATGTTCAGTTCTGCCACGCTACAGGTACCAAATCACTCACCGAGGGCGTTAAGAACTATCACAACGCTTTCGCTTCTATCTATGAGGGTCGTTACCTCGCAGGTGTTGCTGCCGGTATGAAACTCAACGAGATGATCGAAAAAGGCACAATCAAACCCGAAGAGGCTGTTATCGGTTACGTTGGCGCATTTAACTATGCTGAAGTTGTTTCCGGTATGACTTCATTCTTCCTCGGCGCACGTTCTATCTGCCCGAGCGCTACAATGAAAGTTACCTACACAAACTCTTGGTTCGATATAGCAAAAGAGAAAGAGTCCGCTCTTAACCTCATCAACTCAGGTTGCGTACTCATCAGCCAGCACGCTGACTCTGAAGGCGCACCTAAAGCTTGTGAAGAGAAAGGCGTTCCGAACGTTGCTTACAACATAAGCACCATTTCAATGGGTCCGAACACCGCTCTTATTTCTTCAAAGATTGACTGGAGCGTATATTTCAAACTCGCTATCACCGCTGTTCAGGATGGTAAAGAGTTTGATACCGACTTCTGCGGTTCACTTAAAGACGGCGCTGTAAAACTTACCGAACTCAACGATAAGGTTGCTGCTGCCGGCACAAAAGAGAAACTTGAAGAAGTTCAGGCTAAACTCGAAAGCGGCGAACTCAAAGTATTCGACACCAAGACCTTTACCTATAAAGGTGCTGAACTCACCGAGTATCTTGCTGACGTTATTGATGAAGGCGACTTCAAGCCCGAGACCAACGTTATCGAGAACGGCGAGTTTGCTGAGTCACAAAAGAGATCCGCTCCTTACTTCGATATTAAATACATCGACGGTGTAAGCGATCTCTAATATTCATTTAACAGATTGGGCGGGGTAATAACTCCGCCTGTATCTGTTATTTTTGTTTAATAAAATGCTATACTCGGTAAAGCGCACAAGGGTAGTTTTGCGTACTTTACCGAATACAGTTACTATGAAAGGAAAGTGAAATAATGGCAACCGCCGCAATTGAACTAAAAAATATCACAAAACGTTTCGGCAGTAAAGTTGTTGCTAACCATAATGTTTCACTAAGCGTTTATAAGGGAGAAATACTTTCTCTGCTTGGTGAAAACGGAAGCGGTAAAACAACACTTATGAATATGATTTCGGGAATATATTTCCCGGATGAAGGTCAAATCTTCATAAACGGGGAAGAGGTTGTCATCCGTTCTCCTAAGGACGCTTTCCGTTATAAAATCGGAATGATACACCAGCATTTCAAACTTATAGACGTTTTCTCCGCCGCACAAAACGTTGTGCTCGGACTGAAAGAAGAAGAAAAGTTTGATATTAAATCGGTAAGCAACAGGGTAAAGGAAATAAGTGCGCAGTATGGCTTTGATATAGACCCCGATAAAAAGATATATGAGATGTCCGTTTCGGAAAAACAGACCGTTGAAATCATAAAAGTTCTTTATCGCGGCGCCGATATTTTGATACTCGATGAGCCTACCGCCGTTTTGACCCCTCAGGAGACGCAAAAACTTTTTGCCGTTCTTCGCCGTATGAGAGATAGCGGAAAGGCGATAATCATTATCACCCATAAACTCCACGAGGTTCTATCTCTTTCCGATAAAGTTGCCGTTCTTAGAAAAGGTGAGTACATAGGTACAGTCAACACCGCCGAAACAAGCGAGTCTGAACTGACCGAAATGATGGTAGGCAAAAAAATCAGCCTTAACATCAACCGCACCGAGCCTAAAGACCCGACCAATAGGCTTGAGGTTAAAAATCTTAACTGTGTAAGCGCAGAGGGTATTAAACTTCTTGACAATATATCTTTCACCGCCCGTTCGGGTGAGATACTCGGTATAGCCGGAATTGCCGGAAGCGGACAAAAAGAACTTCTTGAGTCAATAGCCGGATTACAGCCCATTTCAAGCGGAAATATCATTTATCACAATCCCAAAACCGGTACTGCCGACGAGCTGAAAGGCAGGTCACCGCTTCAAATCAGGGAACTCGGCGTTCGTCTTTCTTTCGTTCCCGAAGACAGACTCGGTATGGGACTTGTGGGCAATATGGATATTATAGACAATATGATGCTCAGAAGTTATCGCAAGGGCAAAACAATATTCCTTGAAAAAAAATCGCCAAAAGACCTTGCTGAACGTATTATCCGTGACTTAGAGGTTGTAACACCTTCGGCACAAACCCCCGTTCGTAAACTTTCGGGCGGTAACGTTCAAAAGGTGCTTGTCGGACGTGAAATCGCCGCATCGCCTACCGTACTTATGGCGGCTTACCCCGTAAGAGGACTTGACATCAACTCTTCTTACGCTATATATAATCTTCTTAACCAACAAAAAGAAAACGGCGTTGCCGTTGTGTTTGTCGGTGAGGACCTTGACGTTCTTATAGAACTTTGCGACAGGATACTTGTTATAAGTTCCGGCAAAGTCACCGGCATAGTAGACGGACGAAAAGCCGATAAGGCTGAAATAGGACTTATGATGACCGGTGCAAATGGAGGGGACAGTAGTGACAAATAATGAAAAACATATAAAAGAACCTTTTATGCATATTACAAAGCGCACCGATATAAAGCCCTATATAGCGTGGCTTATAAGACTTATAGCCATTGTGGCGGCGCTTATTGTCAGCGCTTTAGTAATAGTTTCAATTACCGATTACAATCCGTTTGAAGTGTATCTCAAAATGATAGAGGGCAATTTCGGCTCAGAGCGTAAGTTCTTTATTATGCTTCAAAATACAGCAATGCTTCTTTGCGTATCACTTGCCGTAACACCCGCTTTCAAAATGAAGTTTTGGAACCTCGGTGCAGAGGGACAGGTGCTTGTAGGCGGTCTTGCGAGTGCGGCTTGTATGTTCTACGCCAAAGACAGTTTACCCTCATGGCTTTTAATACTTATAATGCTTTTTGCAAGTGTTTTAAGCGGTATTATTTGGGGCGTTCTTCCGGCGGTATTCAAAGCCGTTTGGCGTACAAATGAGAGCCTTTTCACCCTTATGATGAACTATGTTGCCATACAACTTGTATCCTTCTTCATAATGGTTTGGGTGCCTAACGGCTCAAGCGTTATGGGTGTTATAAACCAAAAGAGCGAAAACGGTTGGTTGCCCCCCGTTTTCGGTCAAAAATACGGACTGAATATTCTTATCGTTGCAATACTCACCGTAGTAATGTATATATATTTACATTACAGTAAACAGGGCTATGAAATCTCGGTTGTCGGCGAGAGTGAAAACACCGCAAGATATGTAGGTATCAACGTTAAAAAGGTTATAATCAGGACAATGGTTATCTCCGGCGCAATTTGCGGCCTTACGGGATTTTTGCTTGTTTCAGGTACAAACCACACCGTTTCAAAAGAACTTGCCGGCGGTATGGGCTTTACCGCAATTATGGTATCCTGGCTTGCCAAGTTTGAACCTATAATGATGATATTCACATCTATGTTTATCGTTTTCTTGCAAAAGGGCGCCGGCGAAATTGCAATGACGCTCGGACTAAATGAGAGCGTGTCCGACATCTTGACCGGCATACTCATCTTCTTCATTATCGGCAGCGAGTTCTTCATAAACTATAAAATCAATTTCCGCTCGGCACAGAAGGAGGCAGAATAATGGTTAAAACAATATTTGCTTTTATCAATGCGGCTATTATTCAGGCTATTCCGCTTCTTTATGGTGCTACGGGTGAAATAATTACCGAAAAAAGCGGAAACCTGAATCTCGGCATACCCGGTATTATGTATATGGGCGGTATTTCGGGCATTATCGGCGGATATCTTTATGAACACTCGGTAGCAAACCCCTCGGCGATACTCTGTGTTTTAATTCCGCTTTGCGCCTCGCTTTTAGGCTCTACCTTCCTTGCCCTTATCTACAGTTTCCTCACCATTACGCTTCGTGTTAACCAAAACGTAACGGGCCTTGCCCTCACAACTTTCGGTATAGGTATAGGAAACTTCTTCGGCGGAAGTTTGCTTAAGTTCTTCGGTGAAACCGGTTCCATATCCCTTATTGAAACGGGTAAAGCCTTTAAGAAGAGTTTGCCTTTTGCACATAAATTAGGTATTATAGGCGATACTTTTCTTTCTTTCGGTTTCCTCGCATACCTTGCTATAATAATTGCCGTTGTTGCGTCGATTTTCCTTAATAAAACCCGTGCCGGACTAAATCTTCGTGCTGTGGGTGAAAATCCTGCTACTGCTGACGCCGCAGGCATAAACGTTACAAAATACAAATATCTTTCAACCCTTATAGGCGGCGCTATCGCAGGTCTAGGCGGTTTATATTTCGTTATGGACTACACGGGCGGCGCTTGGACAAACAACGGATTTGGCGATAGAGGTTGGCTTGCCGTTGCTATAGTTATCTTCGCTATTTGGAGACCGGCTATGGCGATACTCAGTTCTTTCCTTTTCGGCGGACTGTATATCCTTTCTATCTATATTCCGGGACTTTCGGGAAGCACAAAAGAACTTATAAATATGTTGCCCTACGTTGTAACTATTCTCGTTCTCGTAATTATCAGTATGAGGAAAAAGAGAGAAAATCAACCGCCGGCGCATTTAGGACTTTCATACTTCAGAGAAGAAAGATAAATAAAAAACGGACGCCCTTTGGACGTCCGTTTTTACTTTACAAAACAAAATAATATATATATAATAACTAAAGAGGTGAGGGAAAATGGAAAGATATTTTGAAAGTGATAGATGTATAAATGTTTTGCCCACAAGATGTTATTATATCCCCGAAGCAAAAGGGGACAGAACAAAATCAAGGGCTTTTTCTTCGCTTAACGGTATTTGGCAAATAAAAAAATATGATACGTTTTTAGATGTCGGTGATGATTTTTATCTCGGAAAATTAAAACAGACCGTAACGGTGCCGTCTTCTCTTCAAATGTCGGGATTTGACGATATGCGCTACAACAACTACGGTTATCCGTTTCCTTTTGACCCGCCGGCAGTAACTCCATATAATCCTTGCTTTCATTACAGAAAAAAGTTCAGACTAAGTGATATAAAAAAAGAATATCTTGTATTTGAGGGGGTTGACAGCGCCTTTTATCTTTATGTAAACGATAAGTTTGCAGGTTATTCCTTTATCTCTCATAGACTAAGTGAGTTTGATATAACAAAATATGTTAAAAAAGGCGAGAATAAGATAGATGTTTTGGTGCTGAAATACTCTTTCGGCAGTTATCTTGAAGACCAGGACAAATGGCGTTTTACGGGTATTTTCCGTGACGTTTATCTGCTTCATAGACCGCTTGAGCATATAATAGACTATAAAATTACAACCGATATTATAGATGAAGTCAGTTTCACCCTTATAAAAGGCTGTCCTGCAAGTATTCGCTTTAATAAAGAAACAAAAGAGGTGAAAGAGGGGGAAACGGTCAAGTTTACCCTAAAAAATCCTCATCTTTGGTCAGCGGAAGACCCCTATTTGTATCCGCTTGTGATAAAATCCACCGAAACAATATATGAAAATGTCGGTATTTGCAAAAGCGAGGTAAAAAACGGTCATTTTTACTTTAATAACAGGCTTATAAAATTATACGGCGTCAACAGACACGACTTTTCATCCGAAAACGGCGCTGCCGTGACCTATACGGAAATGGAAAACGATATTAAACTTATGAAATGCCTTAATATAAACGCCGTTCGTACTTCACACTATCCTAATCCGCCCGAGTTTTTGAAACTTTGCGATAAATACGGACTGTATGTTCTTAGCGAAAGTGATTTAGAGTCGCACGGAAGTCTTGAGTGTTATCCCAAAACAAACCAAAAACTATATAAGGAAGAATATGGAAAACGTTATTCTGCCGTTGTTAATAATGACTGCTTTTACGATAATATAATTCTAAGGCAGGAGTGCAACGTAATAAGAGATAGAAACCGCCCCTCTATTGTTATATGGTCAATAGGTAATGAGTCGGGCTGGGGAAATGCGCTTATAGACGCCGTCAGTTATATCAGACAAAACGACCCTCGCCCAATAAGTTATGAGGGTGTTTATAACTTTGATAAAACGAGTATGCCGCAAGACACCGCCGCAAAATCTCCGCTTGATTTTTACTCTCGTATGTATCCTGAAATTGAGGATATGAAAAACGAATTAGCCACTATAAATAAGCCCTATCTTCTAATCGAGTACTCTCACGCTATGGGTAACGGACCGGGCGACCTTAAAGACTATCTTGATATAATAAACTCAAACGATAAAGCCGCCGGCGGATTTATCTGGGAGTGGGCGGATCACGGAATAAAAAGTGAAAAAGGCTATTTATATGGCGGCGATTTCGGGGAAGACCCCAGTTTTGACAATTTTTGTATAGACGGTATTGTCGACCCCGACCGCAAGATAAAAAGCGGCATGCTTGAAATGAAAAAAGCCTATTCGCCGGTACTTATAGAAAGAACCGAAAAGGGCGTTAAAATAACCTCGAGAAACTATTTCGCCGATATGCCGCTCACCGTAGATATAAACGGCAAAAAGCATAAACTGAACTTAAAGCCTAAGGAAAGCGGTGAAATAATAGCAGGCGGCGACGATATAAAAGTTTTAGTCTATAAGGGCAGACAACTTATAGATAGCGATAGATATTATGAAAAAGAAATAAAGCCTACACCTATAAAATCTTGCCGTATAAATATAGATGATAACGGTCGGTTTATAAAGGTTACCGCAGGGGGTATTACTTATAATATAGATAAAATAAGCGGTATGATAAACAGTATAAAGGGTAAAAAAGATTATCTTTTATCTCCGCTTGTTCTTGATGTTTTCAGAGCCCCCATAAGTAATGACAGGTTTATGTTTGTCAAATGGGAAAATGAGCGACTGACAAAATTAAAACCTTATGCAAAAGATGTCTCGTTTTTAGGCGACAACCTTAAAATCACGGGCTATTTGTCACCCTCTTTGCATATACCGGCGGTGCATTACACACTTCTTTATACCTTCCACAAAACAGGAGTAAAAATATCGCTAAAATATGAAAAATCCGATAAATACTCCTTCCTCCCGAGAATAGGCTTTTCGGCGGAATTGCCGCCTGTTTTTAAGGACGTGGAGTATATAGGTTTCGGACCAAATGAGAGTTATATTGATAAACGTTTAGCGTCCGCATTCGGAGAGTATAAAACCACCGTTAAAGGTAATTTTAACGACTATATTAAGCCGCAGGAAAACGGCTCTCACTACGGCACAAAATCTTTGACCCTTAAGGGTGGCGCCGATAAGATAAAGGCTCAGGGTGATTTCAGTTTTTCGGTATCTCCATATAGCGCTAAACTTCTTTCAAATACAAGACACGGTTTCGAACTGCCGAAAAGTTCAAAGGTGTATTTGAATATAGATTACTTTATGTCCGGTATAGGCTCAAACAGTTGTGGACCTATGCTCGCAAAAGAGTATCGTGTTCCCGATAAGGGCGAGGGTGAAATAACCCTGTTTTTCCTATAATTGATTTTTGATTAAAATAATGATATTATATTCTTTGGTGATATTATGAAAATTGCAGGAGTTGTCGTCCTTTATAATCCTGATAGCAGGGTGCAAGACAATATAAAAACCTATTTAGACGGCGTGGACGTGCTTTTCGCCGTTGATAATTCGTCCTGCAATAATAGAGATTTATTTTGTGATGAAAAAATAGTTTATATCGCCAATATGGAAAACAAAGGTATCGCTGCGGCGCTTAATATTGCCGCAAAAAGAGCGATAAAAGAGGGATATCTATGGATTCTTACTATGGACCAGGATAGCCGTTTTGATGTGGGCGGTGTGGAAAAAATGACCGCCTATTTAGAAAGTCGAAAAGATAATGACAAAATAGGACTTATAACCCCTTATCACAAGACAGGGGAGAATAACCCCGATAATAAAGAAATAGACAGTCCTCTTGTTTGTATGACGTCGGGCAATATAATAAATCTTTTGGCGTTTGAGAAAATCGGCGGTTTTAAGGAGTGGCTTTTTATCGACTCGGTCGATTTTGAATATTGCCTTAATCTTCGTGAAAACGGCTTTGATATCTTGCGGCTAAACTCAGTGCTTCTAAACCACTCGCTTGGTACAAAAAGCGAAAAGGGAATAGGCAAACTAAAGCGTCAAATAACCGAGCATTCGGCGGCAAGAAGATATTATATTACGAGAAACAGACTGTATCTTAATGATATGTACAGTGCTATCTATCCCGATTTTTGTAAAGCGGAAAACAAAAGCACAAAAAAAGAAGTGCTTAAAATCATTCTTTTTGAAAAAGAAAAAAAGGCAAAATTATCCGCTATGCTTAAAGGATATAAAGATTATAAAAACAACGTGAAAGGTAAAGGCAGCTTTTAATAATTCACATAAAACTCTAAACAAAACTACTAAAGTCGTAGTTGACACAACATAACAAAAAATGTTAAGATAAAATAAATCCCCGATAATATCTTGCTTTGCAAAATTATCGGGGATTTAACTAAAAAAAGAGTGTGAAAAAAATATATATATTTGCGGATATTATTTGAGGTGAACAACTATGAAAAAAATATATTCTGTTATATTAATAATTGTTCTCATGATTTTTTCTTATACAGGTTGCGTTAGTCCATTAATGAAGAATTATCCAACAGAACAGTCTAAGACAACATGGACTTCCAAAGACAAAAAAGTATGTTTTTTTATTGAGGGAAAAAACGATTTTCCAATATATGGATATATACAATTAGACACTGAAAGAATAGCTATTATTATTGATATGGGAGTTCAAGTTCCTTTGATTGAAGTATATCAGCGAGAAGGTTTCGTGATTGATGGGGATAATTATGAAGGTAAGTTGTTGGAAATGTGGACTGCTAAGAAAGTAAAAAAGAATTCGCTAACAGTTTCAGTTGATGAAAGCACCTACTTCAAAAAAGGCGAAACAATTACTTTTTATCGTTTGGATGAGTGACAGTTAAACAAAGTAAGACAGGGGGACGGTTCAATTTCCCGGAGGAAGACATGAACACCGATATCCATATGGTCACGTTAGAACACATAAGTCAATTTATCAAAGTAATAATTTTCAAATGTAATAGTAGGTGGAGTAATTGTGATAGGTACTGGACTTGCAACTGTTGTTATTATGGCAGACGATGCATTTGGCATAGGTGTTGCCGCTTCAGAGTACATGAGCTTATTTGCAAACTTTGATGTTTCGGAGGTATGGTGATGAAAATAAACAACTCTTTACTTATGAAAGCATTGATAATAGTTGCTTTTTTAATGGTTGTATTTTTTGCTTATCAAGGTTGTTTTTCTTCAAAATATTATAAACGGTCAAGCTCATATTCTCTTAATCATGAATATGAAATTGATAGAACATATCTTCATAAAGCAAAACGAATTTCAAGCAATGCCGAATTGACATCTTTAAATGATGAATATGCAAGACTTTATGAAAATAAAATTACTGTGTTCTTTGATATAATTTCAAATTATTACACTGGTATTAAAGATGAAAAAATGGCTAAATTGATTGAAGATTTAAAAGATAATTGGGAACAGTATTCCACTATTCAAAAAGAAAACTATCAAAAACTAATAATTTCAAAATATGGTAGCGGCTCAATTGTTCCTGTCAAATTGTCAGATTATAATAGAAAAATAAACAGAGAAAAAGCAATTGAATTGTACGAATTGTGTTTATCCTTAAATATTGCAGTGAATCCTTTGTAAGACAGGGTAATAAGACATAAGACAGAGTAAGACAGGGGACGGTTCTATGTCTGCACAGATGTCAGATAACTGATGTCGGATAGTATATATTTGAAGTGTGTTTGTAGGGATGGGGTTTTGATCCATCCGTAACTTCTTTCGTGAGATAATTCTTAAAAAAAGCGACTTGAAATATTTTTTCAAGTCGCTTTTTTAATGTATATTATAATTATTTATATTATATATTTTTTTATCTTTACAATTTGCGAAAAAAGGTATATAATTATACCGTGCGATATAATGCTTTTTAAAATATAGGAGGAAAACAAATGTCAAGAAAGTTCAAAACTATGGACGGTAACAACGCTGCGGCCCATGTTGCCTATGCGTTTACCGAAGTTGCCGGTATTTATCCGATAACTCCGTCCAGCCCTATGGCTGACTATGTTGACCAATGGTCTGCACAAGGGTTGAAAAACATTTTCGGAACTGAGGTCAACGTAGTTGAAATGCAGTCCGAGGCAGGTGCCGCCGGTACTGTTCACGGCTCACTTGCGGCAGGTGCTTTAACCACCACCTTCACCGCTTCACAGGGTCTTCTTTTGATGATACCCAATATGTATAAAATTGCCGGTGAACTTTTACCTGCAGTATTCCACGTTTCCGCTCGTTGTGTTGCAAGCCATGCGCTTAACATCTTCGGCGACCATTCGGACGTATATGCTTGTCGTCAAACAGGTTTTGCCATGCTTGCCGAGACTAACACTCAGGAAGTTATGGACCTTGGCGCAGTAGCGCATCTTTCCGCTATTAAAGGACGTGTTCCTTTCATCAACTTCTTTGATGGTTTCCGTACCTCTCACGAGATACAGAAAATCCAGGTTTGGGATTATGAAGACCTCAAAGAAATGTGTGATATGGATGCCGTTGCCGCTTTCCGCAAACGTGCTCTCAATCCTGAGCGCCCGGTAATGCGTGGAAGCCACGAACACGACGATATATTCTTCCAGCACAGAGAGGCTTGCAACGAGTACTATACTGCTTTGCCGGCTATCGTTGAAGAATATATGAATAAAGTAAACGCCAAACTCGGCACCGATTATAAACTCTTTAACTACTATGGCGCACCCGATGCCGAAAAGGTTATCATCGCTATGGGCTCTATCTGCGACGTTGCAGAAGAGGTTATTGATTATCTCACCGCTCAGGGTGAAAAGGTTGGTCTTGTAAAAGTTCGCCTTTATCGTCCTTTCAGTGCGGAAAGACTTGTTGAGGCTATTCCTGCCACCGCTAAAAAGGTTGCAGTTCTTGACCGTACAAAAGAGCCGGGCGCTCTTGGTGAGCCGCTTTATATGGACGTTATCAGCGCCCTTGCTCAGACCGGCAGAAAAATTGATACCGTTATCGGCGGTAGATACGGTCTTGGCTCAAAAGATACTCCGCCTTCAAGCATTTTTGCCGTATATAAAGAACTCGGCAAAGACGCTCCTAAGACTCAGTTCACACTTGGTATCAACGATGACGTTACTCATCTTTCACTTCCCGAAGAGCATGCGCCCAACACCGCTGCTGAGGGTACTATCGAGTGCAAGTTCTGGGGTCTCGGCGGTGACGGTACCGTTGGCGCTAACAAGAACTCTATCAAGATTATAGGTGACCACACCGATAAATATGTTCAGGCTTACTTCCAGTATGACTCTAAAAAGACCGGCGGTATCACTATTTCTCACCTCCGTTTCGGCGATAAGCCCATTAAGAGTCCTTACTACATAAACAAAGCCGACTTCGTTGCTTGTCATAACCCCTCATACGTTATAAAGGGTTATAAAATGGTTAACGACGTTAAACCCGGCGGTGTATTCCTTATCAACTGCCAGTGGGACGCTAAAGAACTCAGTGAGAATATGCCGGCTGAGGCTAAACGCTATATTGCCAAAAACAATATCCAGCTTTATACCGTTAACGCTATTGACCTTGCCGCACAAATCGGTATGGGTAAACGTACAAATACTATCTTGCAGTCCGCTTTCTTCGCTCTCTCAAAGGTTCTTCCCGTTGATGATGCGATTAAGTATATGAAAGAAAAGGCTGAAATCTCCTATTCTAAGAAGGGCGCCGACGTTGTTCAAATGAACTTCAAGGCTATTGATATCGGCGCTACCGCATTTGTTAAGGTAGACGTTCCTGCTGACTGGGCTAACGCCGCTGATGAGGCTGCTGCCGCTAAAGCAGAGGACACAACCGCTCTTGAGGTTATGGTTGATAACATCATGAAACCGGTTGGTCTTATGAACGGCTATGAAGTTCCCGTTTCTGCTTTCGTACCTCATGCTGACGGTACATTTGAGCAGGGCGCTTCCGCATTTGAAAAACGTGGCGTTGCCGTTATGGTTCCTGCTTGGAACAACGAAACCTGCGTTGCTTGTAACAAGTGCGCATTTGTTTGTCCTCACGCTACAATTCGTCCTTATGCTTTAAGTGAGGAAGAGCAGAAGAACGCTCCCGAGAACATCCGTTATGCCGACAAGGCTAAACTTGTACAAAATGCAGGTTATCAGTTTGCTCTCACCGTTTCTCCGCTTGACTGTATGGGATGCGGCGTGTGCGTTGGTGTTTGCCCGACTAAGTCACTCACTATGGTTGGTCAAAGCACACAACTTGATGAGCAAAAGGTATTTGATTACTGCGTAGCAAACGTTACCGAAAAAGCAGGAATTGCTTCCGATGCTAACGTTATCTCTTCACAGTACAAGAAACCGCTTCTCGAGTTCTCAGGCTCTTGCGCAGGATGTGCTGAAACTTCCTATGCTCGTCTTGTAACACAACTTTTCGGCGATAGAATGTATATTTCTAACGCAACAGGTTGTTCTTCAATTTGGGGCGGTCCTGCCGCTACTTCACCTTATACCACCGACTTTAACGGTCACGGTCCCGCTTGGGCTAACTCACTCTTTGAGGACAATGCTGAGCACGGTTACGGTATGTATTTAGGTCAACAGGCTATTCGTGGACGTTTGATAGATGAGGTTAAGGCTATTGCCGAGCAAACTAAATCTGCTGACGTTAAAGCCGCTGCCGAGACCTATCTCGATACACTTAATGACGGCGCTAAAAACTCTGCCGCTTCTAAGGCTCTTGTTGAGGCTATCAAGAAAGCCGGCTGCAGACCCCATCTCGACCACTTACGCCGGTTGGCTCAAGCAGTTCCTGCCCCGGCTCACGATGGTGAAATGCAACCGTCAGGAGGCGGAGATCTTTGCCGGGATGGAGA
>JAFRLW010000022.1 GCA_017431035.1 Clostridia bacterium | reverse complement strand
TTCCCTATGCACACTGCTGCGTCCTCAAGAAGAACGAAGACGGCGAATATGAAGAGTGCGACTACTACGAGAACGGAATCATCGTCGCGAACTCCGCTATCGATTTGCTTTTTTGGTCTGCCCGAAGGGATGCGTCTTTGCTATGCAAATATGCCCTGCTTGACGACCGAACGCAGTTGCGTTCAGTACCCGTCTTCGCACCTGAGTACTAAAAAACAGTCCACCGGACTGTTTTTCTTAACGCACTCAGCCCTCTTAGGCTTCAAATCTCTTCGTGCAAGAATATAAAAAAATCGAAACACAACACAAAAAAGTGTTATGCTTCGATTTGCTTTTTTGGTCTGCCCGAAGGGATTTGAACCCCCATTCTTCAGAATCGGAATCTGCTGCGTTATCCGGTTGCGCCACGGGCAGATATAAGCAGGGGAGAGCCCCTGCTTTTTTTAATTATTTAGTCATTATAGCCGTTAGGGTTATTCTTTTGCCAACGCCAAGTATCTTCGCACATATCGACTATATCATATTTTGCCTTAAATCCGAAGAGTTTAGCCGCTTTTTCGGTCTCGGCATATATGGCGTCAACATCACCGGGACGACGTGCCTCTATAACGTAGGGAACGTCAATACCGTTTGCTTTTTTGAAAGCGTTTACTATCTCAAGAACGCTGGTGCCTTTGCCGGTGCCGAGATTTACCGCCTCGCAACCGGTATTTTTAAGCACCCAACCCACTGCATCAACGTGGCCGGCGGCGAGGTCGCACACGTGGATATAATCTCTGACGCCGGTGCCGTCGGGAGTGTTATAATCGTTGCCGAAAATATGGAGTTCCTTAAGCGCACCCACCGCAACCTTTGAAACATATGGCATAAGGTTATTCGGAATACCCTTAGGGTCCTCGCCGATAAGACCGCTTTTGTGGGCGCCTATCGGGTTAAAGTAGCGAAGAAGCGCCACGCACCAGGTCTTGTCCGAGTTATAAAGGTCGCTTAAAATATGTTCTATAAAGAGTTTTGTCTTTCCGTAGGGAGAAACGCCTGTTGTCGGGAAAGTTTCGTTCACGGGGATTTTTGAGGGGTTTCCGTAGACGGTGGCAGAGGAGGAGAAAACAATCTTTTTTACTCCGTGTTCACCCATTGATTTTATAAGAGATATAGTGCTGTCAATATTATTTTCATAGTACATAACAGGCTTTGCCACCGACTCACCGACCGCTTTATATCCTGCAAAATGGATAACCGCCGAAATATCGTGGCTATCAAAAATGGAATCAAGTTTTTCTTTGTTTCTGACGTCGGCATTATAGAATATAACTTCTTTGCCGGTGATTTGTTTCACTCTCTCCAGTGACTTTTCGCTTGAGTTTGAAAGGTTATCAACCACTACTACCTCATACCCTGCATTTAACAGTTCTACACAGGTGTGGCTTCCGATATAACCGGCTCCTCCGGTGACAAGAATTTTCATAACTGCACCTCATTTATATTTATAGTAGCGGATTTATCCGCCTGCTTTATACCGAGTAGATTAGCCGTGTTAAGAAATGCGTTTATATCTCCCGACGTGTAAATCTCAAGGCTTCCGCCGTTTTGGTTTACCATATCCTCTTGTTTGAGCATTTTAGAGAGATAACGGCACTGAGCTGCCGCAGGGTCGATAAAATTGATATCGGGGTAAAGGCTACGAAAAACATCCATTACAAAAGGAAAATGAGTACACCCGAGCATTATATCTTTTACCGGATATTCTGTTAGTATTTTATCAACCGAAAGTTTAATTTCCTCTTTTATGAGAGGGCTTTTAAGGTCGCCGTCTTCAACAAGGCGGGCAAGGTTTTTGCTGCCGACGGCAACGACCTTGCAGTCGGGCAAAGATTTGTTGATTATTTCTTTATATACTCCCGAGCGCACCGTAAACTCGGTCGCTATTACACCGACAGCGGAAAGGTTTTTATCCTCTATACTATCGGCAACGGAGGTTATAATTCTGTAAACGGGGAAAGGGAAATCACGGTAGAGCACCTCGCCGAGCGAGGACATAGTGTTGCAGGCGAGCATAACGCACTTGACCTTTTTAGACTCTAAAAAGCGCAACATATCGCCGCCCAAGTTTACAAGTTCCTCGGCGCTTTTATTACCAAACGGGCAGTTTTTACTGTCACCTAAATATATGAAGTTTTCATCGGGCATTTGTTTTATCGCTTCGGCAAGTACGGTAAGGCCGCCTACGCCCGAGTCCATAAAACCTATGGCGCCGTTTTTATTCATAACTTTCACCTTTATCTTTTTAGTTATTTAATTATAACCCTAATCAGCAAAAATATCAATAAGTAATTAAAACACTATAATATGGCTTTGTTGACAATAATATTTTATTATGATAATATTAAAAAAAGGAGTGAGAAGATGAAAAAACCGATTGCTTTGCTTTTTGAACTTATAGCAAACGTTATAGACAACAGGGCTTTAAGCGAGGAAGATATCAAGGCTCTAAAAGACGACGATATTCTCAAAAAAACCTTGAAACTCGCCACTTTTCACGACCTTTCACACCTTGTTTCAAAAGCACTCCTTGATAACAACATAATTAACGAAAAAGACACCGAGTTTTATAACACCGCTAATAATAATGTTATGCTCGCAATATACCGATATGAACAACTCGATTATATAACACGGGAAGTTTATGCGCTTCTTGAGGAAAATAACATCCCGTATCTACCGCTAAAAGGTGAAGTGGTAAGAGAGTTATACCCTGAAAAATGGATGAGAACAAGTTGTGACGCCGATATTTTTGTCAGAAAAAAAGATGTTGATAAAGCAGTAGAACTTATCACCGATAAATTAGGCGGAGAGTTTTCCTGGCTTGGAAATCACGACGTTCCGATACATTTTGATAATGACACTCATATAGAATTGCATTTTTCATTTGTTGACCTTAATGATACTTGTGGCGACGCCTTTGATGACACTTTAGAAACCTTTATAAGAGTGGATGAAAAGGGCAACAGGCTCAAAATGCCTGATGAACTTTTTTATCTGCACCATATCGCCCATATGGCAAAACACATAAAACTTGGCGGTTGCGGAATAAGACCGTTTCTTGACCTTTATTTGCTCATAAAAAGCGGTATTAAACGGGATGAAAAACTTTTAGAAAAGTATAAACTACTCACCTTTGCCGATTCTTCCGAAAACCTCTCTCTTTCATGGTTTGGTGACAAACCGATTGACAAAGAAATAATTCCGTTTGCTATGTTTATCATAAGGGGCGGCGCTTACGGCGTTGATATAAATAGCCTGAAATACCGTGAAATTGCACTTAACAAAGACACAGCCAAAAGAATAATACTGCCCTATAATGAACTGAAATACATCTACAAACCGTTAGCGAAACATAAGGCTTTATATCCCGTCTTTAGCGTGGTGAGACTTTTTAATCTCGCTTTTGTCACGGCGCCCAAACTTCTTTTGAAAAGGAAAAAGGCGAAAAAACATAACGAAAAAAACAAGACCGACCAAATGTTTGAATCAATAGGTCTATGAATAAACGCCCCGTCAAAAGACGGGGCGTTTTCCTATGTTTATTATTATCTTGTGTACTCGGGATAGAGTTCCGAGTAGGTTTTGCAAAATCTTTGCTCAGTAGCGGAGTGGGTCAGGTCTTCCTCAACGTCCGGGTCAAATACGTAGATATTTCCGTTTATATTGGCTTCCACCCAGTCGTGATCATCAACATATCCTGACGCATAGATTAGTTTTCCTGTATGCTGAGAGCAATTAAGTCCGACCGCACGTGCAAGAACAGTAAATCCTGCCGAATAACAGTCGCACATACCTCTATGCTCGGTAAAAAGCGCCATAGCCTGAGCATAGATATTCCAGCCGCCGAAACGGTAGGAGTATTGACCGGTTATATATCCGTCTGAACAGGTGTTGATTATATAAGCATAACACGCCTTTATCTTTTGATAGTTTGACATACCCGGCGTTATGATAGAGTTTAATATCTCATTTATTTTGTTGTTTAGTTCCGTATAGGGTGTGTACTGCGGATTTAAGGTAAAGGAATTAAGCCTCTCTGCTGAAGTCATATTATTTGCATAAGAGTTAAAAGAGGGGATAGAGGGGCTTTGCGTTGCGGTTTGAGCCGGTGCGGTTTGCGTAGCCTGATTTTGAGGCTGAGCCTCAGAGGATTGTGTTTCTGAAACCTCGCTCTCGCTTGAAGTCTCGCTTGTTGTTTCCTCCGCTTTTGACTCGGTATTATTATCCGCAGTCTCTTCTTTTGAAGAGGCGTTTTTTTCTTTTATCTTATTCTCTTTTGAAGAGGTGGCGTGGCTCTCAGTTGCAGTTGTCGTTTTAGTTTCCGGCTGCAGAGCCTTGACCGTTTTGAAAGAGCGTATTGAAAGCGTGAGAATAATAACCGTTGCTAAAAACAACGATAGTGTTTCCTTCATCTTTAATACACTTCCTTTCATAGTTTCAAATTGGTAACAATATTGTAACACATTTGTAACCAAAAATCAACCCCTAAAATAAAACGGACGAAAACCGATTGGTTTCGTCCGTAATGGCTTATCAATGATAAGCCATATATTGTGAAAAATAATTATTTACACATATCGCCGATTTTTTCAAGGCGGTTGAGCGCTTCATAAAGCGTATCGTCGTTTTTAGCAAAATGCAAACGAACGATATGGTTTATATCCTCATTGAAGAAAGAACTGCCGGGAACAACGGCAACGCCGATTTTGTGCGCCATATCCTCGCAAAACTTAACATCTGACTCGCCTTTCTTTATATAAGGGGAAATATCGGCAAGTACAAAATATGCGCCCTCAGGGTCGGTATAGGGGATACCTATTCTTGTTAGACCGTCTGTAAATATCTTTTTCATATGGGCGTAATGGTCGCCGAATTCTTTATAATAACTGTCAGGCATATTAAGACCGACAACCGCCGCCTCCATAAGCGGAGAGGCGCACCCAACGGTATTAAAATCGTGATACTGTTTTATACGGTCCATAATCGGCTTGTCGGCTATTGCGTAGCCTATACGCCAACCGGTGATGGAATAGGTTTTTGAAAGGCTTGAACAACTAACCGTTCTTTCCCACATACCGGGAAGAGAAGCCATATAAGTATGTTTATGTCCCTCATAAACTATATGTTCATAAACCTCGTCCATAATGGCATAGACGTCATATTTTATACAAAGACTTGCAATAAACTCAAGTTCTTCTTTTGTAAAAACTTTTCCGCTCGGGTTTGAGGGGTTGCAAATAAGTATGGCTTTGGCGCCCTGCTTAAAGGCGTCTTCAAGCACGGCAGGGTCAAAGTTGAACTTTGGCGGAACAAGCGGCACAAATACCGCCTCGCAACCGGCAAGTATGGTCTGCGCCTTGTAGTTTTCAAAATAGGGTGAAAAGATGATAATTCTATCGCCCGGATTAGTCAGGGCAAAAATAGTATCAACCATAGCCTCAGTAGAACCTATGGTTATTACCATATTTTCATTAGGGTCGGTTTTTATTCCCGAAAAATGTTCGAACTTTCTTGAAAGCGCCTCTCTGAAGTTTGGCGCACCCATAGTTATGGGGTATTGGTGGGGTCCGGTTGCGCTGACTTCAGCCAAACGGTCGGTTATGGCTTTCGGCGGCGGGAAATCGGGAAATCCCTGCGCCAAGTTTATGGCTCCGCAATCATAGGAAATGCGTGTCATACGACGAATAATTGAATCGGTAAAAAACCGGTTTTTACGGCTCATTTCCTGCATAGTATTTTTCCTTCCTTAATTAGTTTATTCCGAGTGCGTCGGGACCGGCTATATTATATCCGTCTTCTTGGAGGACGTTTATAAGTTGATCGGGGTTTTTAACCTTAAAAATCATATAAGCCAGACCGTCCGACTTTCCGAATATAGAATACATATAATCAATATCTATATCGTGTTTTGAAATTGATAAAAGCAGTTTATTAAGTCCGCCAACGCTATCGGGAACGGCGGCAGCAACTATATTTGCCGTTTTTACGATAAAGCCCTCGTCTTTAAGCACCGAAAGCGCTTTTTCGTTATCATCGACAACAAGGCGTAAAACACCGTAGTCGTTTGTTTCGGCTATATTTATAGCCCTGATGTTCACGCTGCTTTTAGTGAGTATTTCGGTAATTTGTACCAGTTGTCCCGAGCGGTTTTCCAAAAATACGGATAATTGTTTTAACATAAGGCTTCCTCCGTTCAAATTATAGTTTTCTTTTGTCAATAACCCTCACCGCTTTGCCCTCGCTTCTGACAATGGACTTGGGTGTTACAAGACGAACACGTGCCTGTATGCCTAACATTGATTTAAGCGACGACACAAGTTCTTTTTCCATACGGGAAATCTCACCCAAAGAATCGGAGAAGTTATCGCTGTTCATTTCAACTCTGACCTCAAAATCATCGGTGTTTCCGACACGGTCAACGATAATTTGATAATTGGCTTTATATCCGTTTGTGAGGAGTACCTCTTCAATTTGAGAGGGGAAGACGTTGACGCCCCTTATGATAAGCATATCGTCGCTTCTGCCGGTCGGTTTGTTCATACGTATATGGGTACAACCGCACTTGCAGGGCTCATAGATTAGTGAGCAAATATCTCTTGTGCGGTATCTGATAACAGGGAAAGCCTCTTTAGTAAGCGAGGTGAAAACAAGTTCACCGGTGGAACCTTCGGGTAGAACTTCGCCTGTATCGGGGTCGATAATCTCGGCTATAAAGTTATCTTCCCTTATGTGCATACCTGCCTGCTCTTTGCACTCACAGGCAACGCCCGGTCCCAAAACTTCCGACAAACCGTATATATCATAGGCTTTAATTGATAGTTCTTTTTCTATATCTTTCCGCATCTTTTCGGTCCAAGGCTCTGCACCGAAGATACCGTATTTGAGTTTCAGTTTGTCTTTAACGCCCATTTTTTCAGCCTCTTCGGCAAGATACAGGGCGTAAGACGGGGTGCAAAAGAGAAGTGTAACGCCGAAATCTATCATAGTTTGTATTTGCAGTTTTGTGTTTCCCGATGACATAGGCACAACCGTAGCGCCCACCATTTCGGCTCCTGCGTGGGCGCCGAAACCGCCGGTGAAAAGACCGTATCCAAAAGATATCTGTGCTATATCGCCTTTGCCTACGCCTATCTCTTTTAGCATACGGGCAATACACTCCGCCCACATATCAAGGTCACGCTTTGTATATCCCACAACTATTCTTTTGCCTGTAGTACCGGAAGAGGCGTGTGTACGGACAACGTTCTCCATAGGCTCGGCAAAAAGTCCGAAAGGATAGTAATCTCTAAGGTCGCTTTTATAGGAAAAGGGAAGTTTTGAAAGGTCTTCAACACCCTTTATATCGTCGGGCTTAAGGCCTATTTCATCCATACGGTTTCTAAAACATTCAACCCTCTCGTATGAACGTTTAACCTGCGCTGCTAGTCGTTCGCTTTGCAGTTTTTTCAGTTCTTCACGTGGAATATGGTCTATATCGTAATTGTTCATATCTTCTCCGTTTTATCAAGGTTATATCCAAAGTCAAATGCTTTAAGGTTTACATCAAGGAACTTTTTTGGAACGGTTGCTTTTATCGTTTCCACCCAGTCCTCATATTTTATATCGGTCATTTTTGCCATAACGCCGATAAGCACAACGTTGACCGCCTTTATATTTCCCGCTTTTTCGGCAAGAGAGAGTGCGTCAATAACCTCAATATCTGCCGTTTTTCTTAATTTATCATAAATGTTTTCAGGATAACTTGCGGCGCCGGTTATAACGGGCATAGGGTTAATTTTTTGGTCGTTTACTATTATTATTCCGCCACGTTTTAAGAAAGGCAGCGCACGATAAGCCTCTAACTGCTCAAAGGCAAGAATAATATCCGCCTCGCCCTTATCAATAATGGGGGAATATATTTTTTCTCCGTATTTAACATAGGTTACAACGCTGCCGCCTCTTTGGCTCATACCGTGAACTTCGGAGATTTTAACGTCAAAACCTGCTTTTATAACGGCGTCGCCGAGTATACGACTTGCAAGCAGCGTACCCTGACCGCCGACGCCTACTATCATAATATTTTTACTCTTCATAAGGCGTCACCTCAATTCTTCTTTTCTATTGCGCCAAAGGGACATACGTTTGTGCAAAGAGAACATCCGTTGCATTGTGTTCTGTCTATTGTAACGCCGCCGGTCGAGTTATCGGCATTTATTGCCGGACAACCAAGCCTCATACAAAGTTTACATTTTTTACATTTTTCGGTGTTTACTTCACAAAAGCCCTCATATTTGACGGTTTTAAGCAAGGCGCAGGGGCGACTTGCTATAACAACCGAAACATCGTTTGTGTTTATATGGTCTTTGATAACCTCTTCAAAGTTCTTTACGTCAAACGGGTCGGCAACGCTTACCTTTTCAACACCAAGCGCAAGACAGAGTTTTACAAGGTTAACCTGTTTTGTCGCCTCGCCTCTGATAGTTTTTCCGGTTGTCGGGTTATCCTGGTGACCGGTCATACCGGTTATCGAGTTATCAAGAATAATTATCGTGTTGGCACCCTTGTTATATACAATATCGGAAAGTCCCGTTATACCTGAGTGCATAAAGGTTGAATCACCGATAACCGAAACAAGTTTCTTGTTGAACTCGCTTCCCCTGACCTTTGCCATACCGTGAGCCGCACTGATAGAGGCGCCCATACATATAGTTGTATCAACGCTTGAAAGGGGAGCAACGGCGCCGAGCGTATAGCAACCTATATCACCCGAAACGGTAAGACCGAGTTTTTTAAGCACAAAGAAGGTGGCTCTATGCGGACAACCGGGGCAGAGCACAGGCGGGCGAGCAGGGATATTCTCGGTAATTCTTGCATAATCGTTGTTCTCTTCACCCAAAACGACCCTCTTTATCATACCGGGTGTGTATTCGCCGAGCATAGTAAATGCGTCTTTGCCGATAACCTCAATACCTGCCGCACGACAAGCCTCTTCTATAAAGGGGTCAAGTTCCTCTATAACGTACACTTTCTGATAATTTTTTGCAAAGTCTTTCAGCA
>JAFRLW010000021.1 GCA_017431035.1 Clostridia bacterium | reverse complement strand
GTTATACAAAACGGCATTTTTGTTCTTTATCTTCACTTTGTCGTTTTTGCAAAACACCAAAAGGGTGACGACAAAATGGACGTCTGATTTTTTCCTTGCATCCACCGATTTTCTGAAAAGAGATACCTTTTCTATTTCCTCTTTTGATATTTTCAGTTGTTTTGAGGCAAAGGGTATCAAATTGCCAAAATCGGTATCAAGCGGAAGTTTTATATTGTTTAACCTAAATATTTTCATCTTCGTTTAGTCTATCCATTATCGACTCCGCAGCGCACATCGCACTGCTGAACGCCCATTGTAAATTATAGCCTCCGCAGTCGCCGTCTATATCAAGTATTTCACCTATGGCGTATAGCCCGCCATGTGTTTGCGACATCATTGTTTCATCATCAAAGGCGGCGGTGTCAAGTCCGCCGGCGGTGACTTGAGAATTATTAAAGCCCGTAGTGCCAAGCGTTTTGAAACGAAGGTCTTTGATAATGGAAGTTAGTTTTTTATAATCGTTTTCGGTAAGTGTGGACACGCTGTCGCCAAGTTTCAGTCCTGCGAGTTTTATAACCGCCTGACCTACCCTTTTATTTAGCATACCAAGGAACAAATCCTCAAGTTTTCTCGTGCTTAGCACACCTGCACGGTATCTTATCATATCGTAAACCTTTTGGTGAGGATATTCGGGCATAAGGTCAAGAGAAACTGTCGTATCGCCCGTTTCTCTTTCAACCTCTCTTGAAATGTAAAGTATAGCAGGTCCTGAAAGTCCGTAGTCGCAAAAAAGCACCTCGTCGGTATTTTGCGAAATAGCCCTATCGCCTGAAAATAGGGTCGCTTTTGCCGTTATTTTTATTCCTTTAAGCGATTTTGTAAGAGTGTTTTCGGTCTTTATTTGCACAAGAGACGGGGTCACTTTTACGGTTTTATATCCCATATTTTTAAGGATAGACAGCATTTTTCCGTTAGAGCCTAAACTATCTCCACCCGATAAAAGCCCCGTCGCTATAACTATATTCTCCGCCTTAAAGCTTTCTTTATTTGTAGTAATTAAATATCCGCTTTTGGTTTTTTCAATATTATAAACTTCGGTTTCGGTAAAAATATCAACGCCGTTATCCGCAGCGTATAGCCTTAATGCGTCAACAACCGAAGAAGCCTGCAAAGAATAGGGATAGGCTCTTCCCCTTTCGTCATAGTGGAATATGACGCCGAGTTTGTTAAAGAAAACCTCAACGATAAAATTATCAAAGTTTTTTAGCGCATAGGCGGCAAAAAGCGGATTTTCGCCGTGATAATGCGAAAGAGAAATATCCCTGTTTGTGATATTGCATCTGCCGTTGCCGGTGACAATAACCTTTTTTAGCACACGTGGCATTTGCTCGATAACGCAAACCGAAAGGTTTTTATCGTTCATTTTCAGAACGTTGGCGCAGGTCATACCTGCCGCACCGCCGCCTATCACACAAGCGCTGTATATTCTACTCATATAGCACCTCACAATTATTATACACTTATATAATATCATTTTTTTAATAAAGATACAACAAAAAGAAAACAGGCTCAAAAATGAACCTGTTTCCTTTTTTTAGGGGTTTGAGGAGAATAATAGGACATCTAATGTCCTTCACAAAGGTTTGCGGCTTCCTTTGTGTTATCTATATGATACATTAAGGTTTTTAACAAATCGTGAACAATTTATAAATAATGAAAGAATATTTTTCTGATAAAGGTCAATAATAATCACGTAAAACCGGTGCATTTAACATAAAAGGAGAAAAGATATGGAAAACAAAGAAAAAAAGGAAAACAAATCAAAGAAAAGATCTCTTATAGGCTATTATTCAGTGGTGGCTTTTTCTTTGGCGATTATAGGTTCGGTATCGTGGTTTGCCGCCACAAAGACCGATAATATAGGCAAAAGCAATGAAAAAAAAGAGGAAGAATATCACAGTATTGCCGGGTCATATACTAATACAAACGACAATGAACAAACAAGTGATGAAGCCAAAGCCGCCGAGAAAGAAGTGACCGACGAGCCGTATGAAAGCGATAGCGAGAAAACCGAAACCGAAAAAAAGCAGGGATTTGTTATGCCGGTTGAGGGAGAAGTTATAAAACCGTACAGCAATAGCGAACTACAGTATTCTAAGACCTATGCCGATATGAGATTGCACGAAGGCGTGGATATAAAGTGTGAAAAAGGCAGCGTTGTAAAAGCGGCTTATGACGGAACCGTTACGGATGTTTTAGACGACAAACTATACGGAAAAACGGTAGTTATAAACCACGGAAACGGTATATCGGTGAGATACTGCGGACTTGATAATATAGCCGTAACCAAAGGCGCCACAGTAAAGGCAGGCGAACAAATCGCCTTTGTGGGAGTTGTGCCGTCCGAAATAGCCGACCCCTCGCATATTCATATCGACGCTATTTTAGAGGATGAAAGCATATCTATTTTAGAACTTTTAAGCAAAACCGAATAAATCCTGCCCTCCGTAAAAACGTTTAGGGGCAATAAAACAGACGGTGTAAAACGACAATACACCGTCTGTTTTTTATTTTTTATTAACCGCTACAAGTCTCATAATAGGCAATCCCTCATCGGTAAAACGCTTTTCATATTCGGTGACGATATTGCCCTCAAAATCGCTGTTATGTAAATCAAGAGAAATATCTTTAAGCAAAAAACCGTTTTGACTGAAACTCTCTATAGAATACTCAAAAAAGGCTTTGTTATCGGTTTTTTGGTGGATTTCGCCGCCGCTTTTAAGAAGATTTTTATAAATCTTCAAAAACTTTTCGGAGGTCAGTCTGTGTGAAGCATAGCGCTTTTTAGGATAGGGACAAGAGAAATTGAGAAAAATGCGGGAGACCGAATTATCTCTTAAAAATCTCGGCAAAAACTCCGCCGAAGTTCTCAGAAAAAACAGGTTATCTAAGTTTTCCGATTTTGCATTTTCACAAGCGGATACTATAACATTAGGTTCTACCTCAACTGCGAGGATATTTATATCCCTATTCCGCTTTGCATACTCAATGCAAAACCTGCCTTTTCCGCAACCGATTTCAAGATATAAAGGGTTATCTACCCTGAAAATCTTTTTAAGGTCGATATAGTCTTTATTCTCGTTGGCAATAAGATAATTACGCTCGGGATTTTCGGCGTTTATCATTATATCGCCGACTGACAAAAGGCGCTCGTCTAAATGCTTTTTCTTCCTTACTCGCATACTTTATTTGCCCTCAAGCGCCGAAACGACCTTTTCCATATCGGGCGAGTCATAGCGATATACCATTCCGCTGTCAACCATAGCGGTAAACGACGGGTCAATAGGCAAAGAGCAAAGCAGAGGAATACCGAGTTCATCGGCAATACTCTCACTTCCGCCGCCGAAAATACGGTGGCGTTTGCCACAGTCAGGACAAACGAAATAACTCATATTCTCAACAATGCCGAGAACCTTTATATTCATAAGTTTTGCCATATTGTACGCCTTTTTTACTATAAGGGAAACAAGGTCCTGCGGGGAGGTAACAATTATTGCGCTGTCAACGGGGATAGACTGAAAAACAGTCAGCGGAACGTCGCCCGTACCCGGAGGACAGTCGATAATAAGATAATCAAGGTCGCCCCAGCAGACGTCGGTCCAAAACTGTTTTACCGCACCGGCGATAACCGGTCCTCGCCAAATGACCGGATCATCAGCATTTTGAAGCATCATATTAACCGACATAATCTTTATACCGCTATCGGTAACAGCAGGCATTATGCCGAGTTCGGTTTGCATAGCCCTTGCCTTTATACCAAATGATTTAGGTATTGAGGGTCCTGTTATATCGGCGTCGAGAATACCGACAGAGTAACCTTTTTTATTAAGCGCCGAAGCCACCAGAGAGGAAACGGTGCTTTTGCCTACGCCTCCCTTGCCGCTTATAACGGCGATTACGTTTTTAATGTTGCTGTTTATGTTTGCGTTTTCTTTTAGATTTTGTTCTTTGCTTTGACAGTTTTGACTGCAAGAAGAACAATTTCCATTACATTCTGACATATATATCACCCGATGATATTATATCTCGGCTTTTATATAAAATCAATCTTTAGAACAAAGTTTTTATTTGTTTTACGGCGTGTGGAGGGGAATAACAAAACTCTTTTAAGCAATTTCCCTTGTTAAAATATTTAATGGGCATTTTATCATCGCTTATAAAGGTGTCTATTATGACAAGTTTTATTTTCATTTTATCGGGATTTATACTTTTTATGTAAACACTTGCCTTTTCGCCTATTGATACGTCAAATCTCGGCTCCGCAAGGCCGGCGAGATTTGGAGACAGTTCAACGAAAATGCCGTATTCCTCAATACTTCTGATAACGCCGGTGACCGTTTGACCGGGGCTGAACATATCAGCGTTTTCTTCCCACGTGCCGAGCAGTTCTTTAAGGGTCAGGGTTATCTTTCCGTTTTCAACCTGTTTTACAGCGCAAAAAATCTCGTCCCCGACACAAAAGCGATCCCTCGGGTGAGATATTCTTGAAACGGAAATAGAATCTATGGGCAGCAGCGCCGCCACTCCGCACCCGATATCGCAAAAAGCACCAAAGGTTTCAAGATGGGTGATTTTTGCCTTTATAACATCACCGGGCACAAGGTGTGACAAATAGTTTTTTATACAAAGTTCCGCCGCTTTTCTTCTTGAAAGCAAGGCGTATGGTTTGCCGCCCTTTTCGGTTTTTATATCGGTGACGGTAAAACTGACGTATTTGCCCACCCTTGATATAAGGGCGATATCACGGGTTGTACCCTCTATAATACCCATTGCGCCCTCTGCTCTCGGTATTACACCCCTCATATCCCCCAAATCGACTATGAGATTATGAGCGGTGTCGCAAAGCGTAACCCTGCTTTCAAGTATTTTATCGGTGCCGACAAAGTTTTTGAGTTTTTCGCTAGAATAGATTATTGCTTTGTTTTCTGGGGTGTTTGCGAGTGTTCCTTCGGGGTAAAAGTCTTTCATTTTTAATCTACCTTTCTTTCTATATGGTAGATTATATGCACTAAACTCAAAAAAAATGAGGCGTGGTCAAAAGACCACGCCTTATTGGCTATTATCTAATCAAAAATCTTTATATTCGCCGTTTTCAACCTTTTGTTTCATAGCCTTTACAACTAACTCTTTATCCTCTTTATAGGTTACGCCGTACCATTTATCCTCGCTGCTTAAAACCCTGACCTTTTTTTGTCCTTTTTCTATAAGGGAGGAAACTATGCTCGGCAGGTAATATTCTGCTTTAGGCTCGTTGATATTCTTTTCCAAAAACTTTACAAGTCCCTTTTCGGCAAAAGAGAAAAAGTCAGCGGTAAAGCCCCACATATTCATTGAAACTATAGTATTTTCAGGCATTTTTATAAAGTTGCCGTTCTCGTCTTTATAAGCGCAGTCTTTAATCTCGGTGCGCTCGGTGACAGATTTCAAATATCCGTTTTCTATTTCGCAAACGCCACGTGATACGGTTCCGTTTTCGGTTAGAGTATTAGCCAGGCGGAAGCCCACCATACAATAATCTTCACTATTATCCGATAGGAAATTATACATTTTAACAAAGGCGTCTTTGCCGTAGTAGTCATCAGCATTTACAACGGCAAAAGGAGTGTTCACTTTGTCCTTTGCGCAATAAACTGCGTGACCCGTTCCCCAAGGTTTAATACGGGTAGAGGGACAGGTAAAAGAACCGGGCAAAATATCGGTTTCCTGGAAGGCATAATCAACCTCTATCATTTTTTCAATTCTGCTGCCTACAAGTTCACGAAACGGCTTTTCTATCTCGTGTTTTATAACAAATACAACCTTGTTAAAACCTGCCTCTTTGGCGTCATAAACAGTAAAATCAAGCAAAACTTCGCCACGAGGTCCCATAGGTTCAAGTTGTTTTAGTCCGCCAAATCTACTGCCCATTCCTGCCGCCATTACAACGAGCGTTGCATCAAAACTCATTATCCGTTCCCTCTTTATCTGTTGTTTTTTCATTTGCTTTTTCGCTAAAGCCTTCTGTACTCTCTTTCATAAAGAGTATCTTAAAGGTAAGTACTATCAGTTTCAAATCGAGGAGGGTTGAATAGGTTTCAATATAAATAAGGTCCATATGCAACTTGTCCTCAGGAGAGGTGTTGTACTTGCCGTATATCTGAGCAAAACCGGTCAGTCCGGCTTTTACCTTATGTCTGAGTTCAAACTCAGGATAAATATTTGAATACTCATAAACGTTTTCTATTCTCTCAGGGCGAGGACCGACAAAGGTCATATCTCCCTTTAGGATATTAAGCAGTTGCGGCAATTCATCAAGTCTGCAAGCACGTATGACTTTGCCTACTTTGGTGATACGGTCATCATCATTGACCGCCTTTTGCGCACCCTTTGCCTCCGCCTCAACTATCATAGAGCGGAACTTTATGATATTAAAGATTTTTCCGTCTTTGGTGACACGGTTTTGCTTATAGAAAACGGGGCCGCCGTCATCAAGTTTTATGGCAATAGCGCAGGCGATACTAAACGGCAAAGTGATTATTATAAAGAGCAGTGAAAAGATAATATCAAAAAGTCTTTTGGTCGCCATTTGCTCAACGGTCATTCCCCTGTTTCTACTCATAAGCACAGGTGTATCACCCATTTGAACGTTATAACTGTTGTTGATTATAATGTCGGTAATATCGGGCAAAAGATAACTTCTTTTGCTTTTTGTATAACAATAGGAAATAATTTCCTTTTGAAGATTTTTATCAATACCGCAAATTACAACCGCCTCGTACTTATCTATGAGGTGTTTAATCTCTTCCATACCGGTATCGTCAACATTTACGCCCGCTTCTATAACAAAGCGCTCGGCGATATGGCTCATTTTAAGCACCAAATCAAAACCTGCTGTTTTGCGGTTGAATATAGACAAAACTCTTCTTGCAGGGTGGATTTTGAAGTAGATAACATTTGCGCAATATGAACAAACGGCAACCACCACCACCTGATAAAACGTGCCGTAAATCATAGGAAACGGCGAAACAATCTCTCTTGCAATAAGGGATAGTTCAAGATACATAATGATATTGGTAAACAAAACCGCCAGAGAAAAACTGTATATTATCTCGTGTATGCGGTAAATGCCTATCTTAAAGGCTCCGTAAAGAGAAGAAAAAACTATGAAAAGCAAAACGTATGAGAGTATAACAACATAGTTACCCTTGTTGCTGAATATAGATTCAACGTAATTTGAAGTCCATATTTCGATAAATCCGGCGGTGACCGACAAAACTATCAACACTTTTACAAAAAGCATTATTGTCTTTTTGAATTTAAGAAGCAGACTCAAGTTTTCTCTCACCTCACGAATTACTTTTTATTTTTACAACTCATAGTATATATTGAAAATGCTCGGGTTGTCAAGAAATTAAAAATCTTGTTGATATTATTTAACTCTTGTAGTATAATATTTTCTATTAAAGAGGTGATAGGTATGAAAAAAACAACTAAAAGAATATTATGCATTGTAATGGCGGTAGTTACTACGGTTCTTTTTTGCCTGTCACCCGTTAAAAACAGCGTTTCTTTTTCTACAAAAAGTAACGTGAAGGAAACAACCGTTCCCGAAAGAAAAGAAACACAAACGGTTGTATGCACCCCGTCGCCTGCCGCCGCAAAAAGCGTCAATAAGAACGAAGAAAGACCTTTCACCGCTTCTTCAAGCATAAAAAAGACCGTTACCTCTGTTGATCCTCTTATGGCGGACAATGCGACCGGCGAGACAAGTTATGATATAGGGCCCGACGCCGAGTATCATAAACCGCTTGCCGGCTTTGCCGATATGATATACAATGCGGCGGTGCCGGTTATAGAGGATGTATATAACGGCAATTGTACTTATGCCGTAACCGATTTTATAAATATTGCATCCGGTTTTACAGAAGAGGAGATGGCAACTCTCTCTTTCCAGACTCATTATCTTGAGGGCAAAGAACTGACCGAACGTGATGTTGCGGGGTTGTCTAGAGATGAGTTAGAAGTAACCCTATACAACGCTATTGACTGGAGTAAAATGAATGCCATAGGTTTTGATCTGCTTGACGCCGCCATGGCCTCTCACGAGGGCGGAAGCGGCTCAGACACAAGCCTTATCCTTTCAAAACTGTTATGCGAAATGGCAAATGAGCTATTCTGGTTTGATAAAACGACCCATACGGACGAATACGGAAATAAAACAGGCGGAATGTCTTCTATCGTTTATTTTAGCCTTGAATATGGACTTACGACAGCTAATATAACGGGAATATACTACTGCGTAACCTTTGCCGTCAGCGATGAGTTTTTAGATACCGAAAATCCCTTGACACAAGTATTGGAAGAAATTTCGAATGATATTTATGTTCAAAATGTTTCGGCTGAAGCTATATCAAAAATGCGTGCGGCGGAAAGCACTGCAAACGGTATTATTGAAGAGGCCGGTAATATGGGGCTTGACGATATCGGGAAAATAAAGTATTATCACGATACTATTTGTAATCTTGTCACCTATGATACCGAGTCGGCGACTAATCCCGGAAAATACGGCAACCCTTGGCAGATGATTTATGTCTTTGACGGCGACCCCTCTACCAACACCGTTTGTGAAGGATATGCAAAAGCCCTGAAATATCTATGCGACCATACCGAGTTTGAAACAAAAACCGACTGTCTTATAGTTATGGGCGATTTGTATCAAGACAACAGAAACCGTGGCGGTCATATGTGGAACACAGTTATAAGAAACGGTATTGCCTATCATATGGACGTTACAAACGACGACAACGATTCAAACCCTGATAATATACACACCGAACTGTTTTTTACTCACCCGAAAACGGGCGAAATGACCGATTTTTACTACTACAGGTACGGTTCGGGTTATATCTATTATAAATACGACGCCGATATGTTTGACGTTTTTACCGATTTGGCGATTGACCTTATCCCCGACTTTTACTATGGAGACGTTAATATGGACGGGGTTATAGATATGGCTGACTGTGTTAAAATAGTCACCGGTTCAAAATCAAATTCGCTTGACTTTATAGAAAAAGTTATGGCTGATATAGATAAAAGCAAGGTAGTTAATTCCACGGATGCCGAAGTTTTATCTCAAAAAATAATAAACAAAACTAATTAAAAGGTGGTTTTTCTCTTGGCAAAAGTTATTAAAGTTACAAATGACGGTCTTAAAAAGTTACAGGAAGAACTTGAGCAGTTAAAGACTGTCGGACGCGCCGAGATAGCAGAAAAGATCAAAATCGCGCGCGGATACGGAGACCTCTCCGAAAACAGCGAATATGACGAGGCTAAAAACGAGCAGGCAAAAATGGAAGCTCGTATAAACGACCTTGAAATAATGCTCAAAAACGTTGAGATTATTCCCGATATAAAGGGTGCCGCAAAAAAGGTCAGAGTTGGTGTTAAAGTTAAAGTTTTTGATACCGATTTTGATGAAGAATGCGAATATAAAATAGTCGGCTCTACCGAGGCAGATCCGCTCAACAACAAGATTTCCGATGAGTCACCGGTGGGCAAAGCCCTTATCGGCAAAAAGGTCGGAGATGAGGTTTTGGTTGAAACACCAAGCGGAGAGGTAAAACTCAAAATACTCGGCATTTCAAAGTAAAAGTTTACTTTAGGGCAGGATACTATCTGCCCTATTGCTATGTTAAGAAGGAGTAAAAAATGGCTCAAAACAATGAGAACGTACAAATAAACAACGAAGATTTAAGCGAAATACTCAAGGTCCGCCGTGATAAACTTGCGGCGCTTTGCGAGGCGGGTAACGACCCCTTTGTCAAAACAAAGTACGACCTTGACTCCTACTCAAAAGATATAAAGGCGGATTATGAGGCTTTTGAGGGTAAAACCGTTTCGGTTGCCGGCAGAATAATCAGCCGTCGTATTATGGGTAAAGCAAGTTTTGTAGGCCTTCGTGACGGCGAGGGAGATATTCAGTTATACGTTCGCCGTGATGACGTAGGTGAAGAAGACTATGCCGCATTCAAAAAGTGGGATATAGGCGACGTTATAGGCGTTAAAGGTTTTGTTTTCAAAACTCAAACGGGAGAGATTTCAATACACGCAAATCATATTGAACTTCTCGCTAAATCCCTTTTGCCGTTGCCTGAAAAGTTCCACGGACTAAAGGACACCGACACAAGATACCGTCAGCGTTACGTTGACCTTATTGTAAATCCGGAAGTCAGAGATACTTTTCTCAAGCGTTCTGAAATACTAAGAGAAATACGCTCTTTCCTTGACAACAAAGGTTATTTAGAGGTTGATACACCTATTCTCGTTCCTATCGAGATAGGCGCTTCCGCCAGACCTTTTAAGACCCACCACAACACTCTTGATATGGATATGTATTTGCGTATTGAAACCGAACTCTACTTAAAGCGCCTTATTGTCGGCGGAATGAACAAGGTGTATGAGGTTGGCAGAATATTCAGAAACGAGGGTATGGACACCAAGCACAACCCCGAGTTTACAACTATAGAACTTTATGAGGCTTATACCGATTATCACGGTATGATGGACCTTGTTGAAGAACTGAACAAAACACTTGCCGAAAAGATTTGCGGCAGCACAAAAATCACCTACCAGGGCACCGAAATAGATATGGGACACTGGGAAAGACTGACAATGGCTGAAGCGGTTAAAAAGTATTCGGGTTGCGATTACTACGCCTGGAAGACCGATGAGGACGCAAGGGCAGCAGCAAAAGAAAAACACGTTGAAGTAGCGCCCGACGCCACAAAAGGCACCGTTCTTGCGGAACTTTTTGACGCCTTTGTTGAAGAAAAACTTATACAGCCTACCTTTATATACGACTACCCGGTTGAGAACAGTCCCCTTGCAAAAAGGAAACCTGAAGACCCGAACTTTACCGAGCGTTTTGAATACTTTATAAACGCTACCGAGTTTGGTAATGCTTTCTCGGAACTTAACGACCCGATAGACCAAAAAGAGCGCTTTGAAAAACAGGTTGCGGCAAAACGTGCCGCCGACCCCGATTGCAAGTCGGAGGTTGATTATGACTACATCACCGCTCTTGAATACGGTATGCCGCCAACAGGCGGTCTCGGATTTGGTATTGACCGCCTTGTAATGCTTCTTACCGACTCCCCCTCTATCCGTGACGTACTCCTTTTCCCGACTATGAAGCCCATTGAATAAAAAGAAGGTCTGTTTTTATGAAAAAAATAATATCATTATTACTTGTAGCCGTACTTTGTCTTTTTTGTTTTGCCGGTTGCGGTAAAATGGACATTAGCGAAGAAGAAGCAATAAGCGGTATGCAAAGCATATATGAAGCAAACAAAACTGCTTTGCTGCTTACTAATCACAAATCTTTATCCTACGATATAAAAAACCCTTATATCGAGGAGAAAATTGCCGCACTTGAAGTCGGCGAAACACTTGCTTCAACTTTAGGTGACGCCGCCGCATATAAATCCTATGCTTATGAAACAAACGATTTTGCATATATCAAAAAGAACGGCTCAACGGAATACCGTATGGCAAACCGCCTTCTTTATTTCTACAACTACGATGACGAGGGTCAAATCGCAAAGAAATCCTATTACGGTATGTTCGGCAGCGATTACGCCTACTGTTCTTTCAGTATAGTTCCCGCCTATGATACCGACTGGTTTGATAAGGTGCACGAAACTATTAAAGAATACTACGAAAAAGACGGCGAACTCCATATTCTTATAGAAATGGACGAAATAGAAAGCAAATATTTCATTGAGGACACTTTGCACTGCGACTATGATAACGAGATGATAAAAAAAGAAATCATAACCGACGCCAAGACCTATGAAATAAAGAAAATATCCTATATAAACACCGCCGAAAAGGAAGAAAAGACCGTTTATTCGGTTGAGGCGGAATACGACGTCGAACCTAAGGCGGAGGTAGAAGAAATGCGCAAAGACTTTGAAGACTCCGACGGCGCACAGTATAACGGACTTTTAGTTCTTAATCCCGCTACCAGCACAACTCCCGGCGCCACACCTGAAATAAGGATAGAGTTCAAGGTCAATGCAGGATATAGCATAAGTTATAAAATAGACCCGGCTTACAGTTATACCGTATATACCGATCCTGCTTGTACAAACGTTGCCTCCGGCTCGTGGGACAAAAACAGCGATATAGCAAGATATATACTGACCAAGAAAAAATAACAACTAAAAGATAACACCCCGAAAGTTCAAAACTTTCGGGGTGTTTGTTATTACCTTATAAAACACTAAAAGAGTTTTCCGGGATTAAGTATATTATTCGGGTCAAATACTTTTTTTATGCCACGCATAAGTTCAATTTGAGTATCGCCGTATAAATCGTGCATATACTGTTTCTTTGCAAAACCTATACCGTGTTCACCAGAAACAAGACCGGATAATTCCTCAGCCTTTTTATACATTTTACTAAATGCCAAAGCGAGTAACTCCTGCCATTTTTCACTACCGAGTTCATCACGGCAGACATACACGTGCAGGTTTCCGTCACCTGCGTGACCAAAGGACGGAATACGTATACCGAGTTCTTCTGCAAGTCCGTGTGTATACTCGATAAACTCGGCAACCTTGTTGCGAGGAACTACAACGTCGCACTCATCCATTTCGGTGGTAGAGGCTTTAATAGCCTCAAGAAAAGCGCCACGTGCTTTCCAAACCGAGTCTTTGCGCTCATCGGTATCAACGATAAATGCGTCGGCGGCGCCAAGTTCCATACAGAGTTTTGCAACGCTTGTCAATTCATTATCAACAACCTCACGGTCGTTGCCATCCACCGTCAAAAGCAAATATGCCGGCGAAGAAGTATCGGGAAACTTTTTGCCGAGATAACTCTCGGAAAAGAGTATCGCTTCCCTTTCAAAAAACTCAATGGCGGTAAGGGACGCTTTGCTCTTTATAATTTCCGGCACGGCTCTTATTCCCTTTGTAACTGAAGGGAAAGGCACCAAAAGGCTCTCGGTGATTTTTGGAAGCGGGATAAGTTTTAATATCGCTTTTGTTATAATACCAAGCGTACCCTCAGACCCTATCATTAGATTGAGAAGACTGTATCCGGTACTATTTTTAACTATTTTACCGCCGAGTTCTTCTATCTCACCGTTTGGCAAAACAACACGAAGTCCCCTTACGTAATCTCTTGTAACACCGTATTTAACGGCACGCATACCGCCGGCGTTTGTGCTTATATTTCCGCCTATAGTCGCCGATTTTTCACCGGGATCGGGCGGATAAAGAAAATCGTGGCTTTCGGCAAACTCGGCAAGGTCCATAAGCAAAACACCCGGCTCGACCGTAACGGTTAGATTTTCCTCATCAAGTTCAAGTATCCTGTTCATAGAAGTGGTTTCAAGCATTATTCCGCCGTTTATGGCAACTGCGGCGCCTACAAGTCCCGTTCCGCTGCCACGAACAACAACCGGAATATTATGCTCATTTGCATACTTCATAACAAGGGCGATTTCATCTTCGCTTTTAACCTTTATAAGAACATCCGGATATGATTTTATATCTCCGAGTTCATCGTGAGAGTAATCTTCGGTAATTTGCACACCCGACAGAACTCTCTCGTCATCTATTATGCTTTTGAGATATGAAATATCGGCACTGTTTATCTTATTATACATTGTACAGTTCCTCCACTTTCTTTAGTAATGCAGGTACTATCTCATACAAATCGCCCACAAATCCATAATTCGCAAACTCAAATATAGGTGCTTTGCGGTCTTTATTCACTGCGATTATCAAATCCGAGTTGCGCATACCGGCGGCAAACTGTACCGAGCCGGAAATACCGAGAGTGATTATAAGTTTCGGTTTTACCGTTCTGCCGGAAAGCCCGATTTGTCGTTTTGCATCAAACCAGCCGTTTTCAACAAGCGGTCTTGTACAAGCAAGTTGAGCGTGGAGAGTATCGGCAAGTTGTTCGGCGAGAGCCAAATCATCTTTTGTTCTGATACCTCTGCCTACTGCTACGATAATCTCGGCGTCGGAAATATCTATTTCCTCAGGTTTGTTGACCGTTTTAAGAACGGTGGTATAGCCTTTTATCATATTCTCATCAACCGGCATATCAATTATCTCGCCTGTTGCCTCGCTTTTTTTAGGAGCGGAGAAAATCTTATAACGAACGGTGCAAAACTGCGGCCTTGTGTTTGGGGTAATGATTTGCGCCATAATATTTCCGCCGAATGCAGGACGGATTTGAACAAGGTCGGTATTCTTTTTCATCTCAAGCATTGTGCAGTCGGCAGTGAGTCCGGCGTGAACACGAGCGGCAACCTTAGGCGCTATAGACCTGCCGAGACTTGTGGCTCCTACAAGAATGCTTGAGGGCTTTATCTTTTCAATAAAATCGGTAAACGCATTAGCATAAGGAGAGATAACAAAGTCGCTGAACGCTTCATCATCATAAACGTAAACCTTATCTACGCCATATTCAAGAAGTTCCTTTGCCGCCGTTTCGAGTTTATAACCTATAAGAACTACCAAAACGGGATGACCCGTAACCTTTGCGAGTTCTCTTGCCTTTCCTACAAGTTCAAGAGAAACGGGGTGTATTTTGCCGCCTCTTTGCTCGGCAAAAACGGCAACGCCTTGCCACAAAGATTTGTCGCAAACGGGTTTTTCCTCTTCTTCAAAGGTTATAGCGCCCTCAGGTCCTTTTTTGACGCACAGTTTACACATTTTGCAAGACTGACCGATAGACAGTTCGCCGTCTTTATAGCCGATAGCGGAAAAGGGGCAAATATCTATAAGTTTTCCTGCTGTTTCTTCATTTATTTTTTCTTTATGTATTATCAGTCCCATACCGCACCTCACAAAAACTTCTTTTCCGACAAGATATCAAAAAGTTTGTCGGAAAGTTCATCGCCGCTATTGAAGATAACTCTGTCGCCGCCGGCTTCAGGCGGGAAAATGCGCTCAACCTGGGTCGGTGAGCCTTTAAGTCCGCATCTTTCGGCATCGAGGTTATCAAGGTCTTTTGCAGTATAAACTACTACCGCATCGGGACTTGTAGCAAACTTTCTCTTGAAAGAGGGCAAACGTGGCGTGCAGGCGTCTTTTTCTATTGTAATAAGGCACGGAAGTTTCATTTTTTGCGTTTGATAAACACTGTCAAGGTTGACGGTGACTGTAATATATTCCCCGTCTATTTCATCAACCGAGATAACGTTTGCGGCGTGTTCAATACCGAGCTGCTCGGCAAGTTCCGGTCCTACCTGGGCGGTATCGCCGTCGGTGGTTTGTTTTCCGCAAATGATAAGATCATATTTTCCTATTTTTTCCACGCCGGTTTTAAGGGCGTAACTTGTAGCCTGAACGTCGGCGCCGGCAAAAGCACGGTCGCTTAAAAGCACACCGTTATCGGCACCCATATATACAGTTTCAAGCAAAGACTCTTTAGCCTGAGGCGGTCCCATTGAAATTGTTGTTATCTCCCCACCTGACTTTTCCTTTAGGCGAAAGCCGGTTTCAAGAGCAAACAAATCATATGGATTAAGTTTGGCACAAAGTCCGTCACGCTTTAATACTCCGGTTACCGGGTCAACCTCAACATTTGAAGTGCCGGGAACCTGTTTTACGCAAACAATGATTTTCACCTTATTTATCCTCCGTTTTTGCTATATCGTATTTAACTCATTATATTATGGTAATCAATTTCGGTCAAGTATAATTATTATATCTTTTGCGTTATAACCCTATGGACTTAAAATCTTTCTTGTGATATAATAACAAAAGAAAGTGAGGTTTTGTGCTTGACTTTTAAGGATGAAGTATTTGATTACATAAAAAATCAATATGGCGCTGATCCAGAATATCTTTGGATGCGGTTCCCCGATTATGCCGTGTTCAGACACAAAAGCAACCGTAAATGGTTTGCTTTTACGGGAAGTTTAAGTATAAGAAAACTCGGTGTAGACGAGGATAGAACGGTCGATATTCTAAACCTTAAAATGAACGACGAAATGACTGTGGACTTTTTAAAAAGTCAAGCAGGAATATTCCCCGGTTATCATATGAGTCGTGGAAAATGGATAACGGTACTGCTTGACGGCACCGTTCAGATAGAGAATATAAGGACCCTGATAGATGAAAGTTACCGTGTTACAAACATTAAAATTAAAGCCAAAAACGGAGGAAAGAAAAATGGCAAAAGTAATACTGCTAAACGGAAGCCCTAAGCAAAACGGTTGTACCGCCCGCGCGCTCAAAGAAGTTGCGGATACACTAAATCAAAACGGAGTTGAAGCCGAAATTATACATATAGGTAACAAAAACATAAGAGGTTGTATCGCCTGCGGCAAATGCAAAGAGGCAGGACATTGTGTTTTCTCGGACGAGGTAAACGAGGTAGCAGTTAAGTTCCGTTCTGCCGACGGCCTTATAATAGGCAGTCCCGTTTACTATGGCTCCCCTGCCGGAACTATGCTTTCTTTTCTTGACAGGCTCTTTTACAGCACCCCGTTTTCAAAGCACCTTAAAGTAGGCGCCGCCGTTGTCAGTTGCAGAAGGGGCGGAAACACCGCAACCTTTGACGTGCTTAATAAATACTTTACAATAAGCGGAATGCCGGTTGTTTCTTCTACCTATTGGAACCAGGTGCACGGGTTTAGCGCTATGGATGTTGAGCGTGACCTTGAGGGACTTCAGACTATGCGCAATCTAGGCAAAAATATGGCGTTTATGATAAAAGCCATTAAAGACGCCAAAGATAAATACGGCGCGCCGAAACTTGAAACCGGCACCTTCACAAGTTTTTCGGACGGAAAGTAAAAGGGGCGATATATGAGTGGTAATAAATCTTTAAGTCTTGCTTCCTCCGAAACCCTTAAAGGCATTTTTACAGTTGCAATTCTAATTTGTCATATAAACGCCGTAAACGGTATGCTGAACTTCGGACTCTTAGGCACTGCCGTGCAATCACTCGGCTATCTTTCGGTAGGCGGATTTTTCTTTCTCTCGGGATATGGACTCTCCTTTTCATACAATAAAAAAGGCGAGTCTTATTTTGATAATTTTCTAAGGTCGAAACTGCTCTTTTTGTATACTGTAAATATTATGTTTATAGTCATATACTCCGTGCGTGACATAGTGATTTATAAAGCCTTTTCTCTGCCGCTTTTGATAAAATCTTTCTTTATAGGCGGAACGGTTATCGACAAAGGTTGGTATATCGAGGTGCAGTGCCTTTTATATCTTCTTTTCTATCTTTCTTATAAGTTTTTTAAGGATAAAAAGAAAGGTACTGCCGTTTTGACAATACTTACTTTTATTTATATACTCTTGTGCGCCCTGCTTAAACTATCTACCACCTGGTATGAAACGGCGTTGTGTTTTAGTGCGGGATGTGCCTATGCTTTTTTCGGAAAGGATAAAAAAGTAAATACTTTGTTTGCTTTGCCTGTCCTTGTTCTGTTTCTTTTCACCCTTTATTTCGGTAATGCGAAAATACTGCCGGAGGCTCTGCGTATCAGCCTTAAAATCCTTTCGTCGCTTATATTTGTTTGCCTTATTATCGTAATAACAAAAAACATAAACCTAAAACTTAAAGCATTGTCGTTTATAGGCAAAAACTCTCTTCTTATATACCTGACGCAAGGTTTGTTCTTAAAACTTTTCAGCGAAACGGTAATGATAGAAAACGATTTAGTATACACTCTTGCCGTTATAGGCGGCGTGGCTATACTATCCTTTATATTACATTACCCGACAGAAGCCATCAGGAAATCACTTCGAAAGAGTTAATTTGACAATACTTTTTATATATGTTATAATATTTGCTGTATTTTTTAGGAGGGGGCGGTGCAATAATGAAGAAGTATATTCCGAATACAATTACTGTTATTCGAATTATAGGCGCGCTTTTAGTCCCCTTTTTAACCCCGCTTGGTAAAGTGTTTTTTGCGGTCTATACTTTGACCGGTATAACCGATATTTTTGACGGTTTTATAGCGAGAAAACTAAATGTAACAAGTCGTTTCGGCGCAATACTTGACAGTGTCGCCGACCTGCTTTTTTACTCACTTACACTCATAAAACTGTTGCCTGTGCTGATAAAAGAATTGCCGGGATTTATTTGGATAATTGTAGCGCTTATTTTAACTGTCAGAACTATATCTTATATTATTGCGGCTGTGCGGTTTCACCGCTTCGCTTCACATCATACATACTTAAATAAAATAACGGGGGCTTTTGTTTTTGCGATACCCTATTTTTTGGTGACGCCATACGCCACCGTCTTTTGTTTTACGGTATGCGTTATAGGGGTTTTATCCACCTTAGAGGATTTTCTTATGCATATTTTTATGAGTGAATATAAAGAAAACGCAAAATCAATTTTTATAAAACAGTAAAAAGACTGGGGAATAATTATGAAAACAATAAATCTTAGTGAAATGATAGTCTTTGTTTTGTACCTTGTTTTTATGCTTTTTATTGGCGTTTGGTTTTTCCTTAAAACCAAAGAAGGTAATGAAAAGGACTATTTTTTAGGCGGAAGACAAATGGGACCGTGGGTTTCCGCTTTGTCGGCAGGCGCTTCGGATATGAGTGCCTGGGTGCTTATGGGTCTGCCTGCGGCAGTATATGCCAGCGGACTCGGTCAGATATGGATAGCGGTCGGACTTGCGATAGGATATGCGCTTAGCTGGATATTTATGGCAGGTAAACTCCGCAAGTTTTCCATAGTTGCAGGTGATTCCATCACCATACCGCAATATCTCACAAACCGTTTTTTGAGCAAAAGTCGTGCTTTGCAGGTTATATGCGCCGTAATTTTCCTTTTGGCGTACACCCTTTATGCCGCTTCAAGTATTAAGGCGTGCGGCACTTTGTTCAACACCGTTATGGGTATAAAAGAGTCAACCGCTATGTATATTGCAACGGCGATAATACTCGGCTATACCTTCTTAGGCGGTTTTTCCGCTGTATGTTGGACCGACTTTTTCCAAGGGCTTTTGATGCTTGGCGCCCTGCTCGCCGCCCCGATTTTTGCAAACTTTATGCTTGACGCTCCCGCCACGGCAAACGCCGCTTTGCCCGATAATTATTTTGACGTCTTTACAAACTGGAAAGACGTTGTTTCGGGACTGGGTTGGGGACTCGGATATTTCGGTATGCCTCATATAATTATCCGCTTTATGTCGATACGCTCTCAAAAAGACGTTAAAAAATCGGCTCGTATCGGTATTGCGTGGACAACGCTTATACTCATTTTCTCGGTGGCGGCAGGTGTGATAGGCAGAATACATTTAGGTTTTGATCAGGTGACTGCCGATAAATCGCTTGTATTTATCACTATGGTGCGCCGTATATTCAGCGGACCTGTTTTAGGCATTATTTCAGGCGTTTTGCTTTCTGCGATTTTGGCTTCGGCTATGAGTACTGCCGATTCTCAACTTTTGACTTCGGCTTCCGCTTTTGCGAGTGACGTTTATAAGCCGATTATCCGCAAAAACAAAGCCGGCGACAAAGAGATGCTTTGGGTAGGACGTATTGTAGTTCTTGTTATAACTATAGCCGCTACAATTATTGCCTCTAACCCCGGTGCCGGAACAATTATGGATATGGTATCTAACGCCTGGGGCGTATTCGGTGCGGCGTTTGGACCGGTAATACTGCTCTCTCTGTTTTGGAAACGCTTTACCTTTGGCGGTGCGGTTTCGGGAATTGTCACCGGTGCCGCAGTTGATATTTTGTGGCTTGTATTCTTAAGCAAAACCGGTGTTTATGAAATAGTACCAGGTTTTATTGCGGGACTAATAGCCGCCGCTTCGGTTTCGCTTATAGGGCCTAAACCGTCAAAAGATATAGAAGAACTTTTTGATAAATGTAACAGTTTTTCCGAATAATATTTAAGTTATAAAAAAGCAACCGTGAAAATGCGGTTGCTTTTATTTTTATTAAAAATAAAAAATTGACAAAAAGATATTAAAGTGTTAAAACTATAGTTATAAAAACAGGAGGATTATCTTGAAGTATAGTTTTTTAGTCATCATATCCGCTTTAGGCGGAGTAGTTATATCTTTTATCAACTATCAAGTATTAAAGTCGGCGCTTAAAGGCGCTTCGGACAAGCGCGCCTTTTATATATCGCCTCTGCGTTCGTTACTTGCAGCGGCATATTTGTTTGCTCTCTACTTTTTTGCCGAAAAAACAAATGTAAGCGCCGCCGGACTGCTGATAGGCGGAGCAATAGGACTGACCTTTTCACTTTTTGTCTTTACAAGATTACTGCTTAAAGGACAAAAAGATAATAATGACAATACTGAAAATAAGGAGTGAGTCGGTTTGGAAAAAAGCGAGCCTTTATTTCGTGTTTTCGGTCTGCTTGACGTGACCGGCGAGGTAATTGCTATGTGGGTGATTATCGCTATCACTGCCGTTTTGTCTTTTATCTTTACAAGAAACTTAAAAGAGCGACCGGGAAAACTTCAAAACATAGTAGAGTCGGGCGTTGAGTATCTTGATAACTTTCTTACCGATATTTTGGGAAAAGAAAACGCCAGGAAATACTTTTTCTTTTTGGCTTCTCTTTTTACCTTTATTATGTTTGCGAACTATTCCGGACTACTGCCGGGCGTGGGTGTTACAAAATACGTGAAAGCCCCCACCTCATCTTTATCGGTGACTTTGGGACTTGGCGTAGTGACCTTTGTTTTTTTGCAGGTTGCAGGAATAAAAAGCGGTGCTAAACACTATATAAAACACTTTTTAACGCCTATTGTGCCGCTACTACTACTTGATGAACTTATAAAACCCGCCTCTTTGGCACTTAGATTATTCGGTAATATTTTCGGCGAGGAAAACGTTATTGAAAATCTATATGAACTGTTGCCTATTGGCGCACCTATTATAATGATGGCGCTATCTTTACTGTTTTGTCTTATACAGGCGATGGTTTACACAATGCTTACCGCCTCGTATCTTAATGAGTTTATAGAAGAATAACCTTAAAGGAGATTATCAATATGACAGAAAAAGCACTTATCGCATTTGCCGCCGCTTTAGCCGTTGCGGCATCTACCATTTTCCCGGCACTCGGTCAGGGAAAGGCCGCTAAAGCCGCTATGGACGGTATAGCCCGTCAACCCGACGCTGCAAAAGATATCCGTTCTACCCTGCTTTTATCTCTTGCTCTTATGGAGGCGCTAACCATTTACGGTTTGCTTATAGCCTTTATGCTTGTCGGTAAAATATAATTTCGGAGTGAGAGTTTATGAACATTGAGCCATCGGTTCTTATCTGGACCGTGATTTGCTTTTGCGCTTTTGCTCTTGTTATAAATAATCTTTTGTTCCGTCCTATACTTAAGGTTATGGACGAGCGACAAAAGAAAATAGACAAATGGAACAAAAAGGCAAATCTCATGGAAACGGAAGCGGCGGAAAGAAAAGCCAAAAAGGCGGAAGAAGCCGCAATTAGCAGAGAAAACGCCAAGTATGAAGCGGCAAAGAAAAGACAGGAACTAAAAGCCGCCGCAGAGCAAAAACTTGCTGAAATGCGAAAAGAGAACGAGGACAAGCTAAACTCTAAAATAAATGAGTTAAAATCCCACTCTTTAGAAAACGCCGAAATAATCAACGGTAAAATGGACGATTTTGTTGCCGCTTTTACCGAAAAGTTAGTAACATACAGGTAATATTATGCGTATTTTATATTCGTTTATAAACTTTTGTATTCTTGCCTTAATAGTTTTTATTGTCGGCAGAAAAGTTATTGTAAAAAAGTTCAAAGAGCGCCGTGAAAAGATAAATCGTGACCTCGATAACGCTTATAAAACCGAAGAAGAGTTATCAAAAGCGGAAAATGCGACGCCAATAGACACCAAAGAAGAGCCTACCGTGCAGTTTGACGGCGGGCTTGATTTGTTGCGCAAAAGTTATGACGAAAAAATAAAAAATCTTGCAAAAACCGAAGATGAAGAACTAAATAACATCACCCACGAGGAAATGGCTCGTTTAAGAGATGAAGCGGTGGATAATCTTTGTGAAAGACTTAAAAAGCATCTGGCAAAGGAGCCTATCGCCTCAAAAATCAGAGAGAGAGAGCCTATCATTGCGCAAAAGTTAATTGATAGAATTGCGCTGACTCCGGGCGATATGTGTTATCTTATGAGTCACAAAGTTTTATACGTGACCTTGGCTTCAGCACATACCCTTTCTTCCGATATAATAGAAAAGGTGCAAAAAGCTGCCGAAGAAATGATAAATAAAACCGAGGGCGAAATATCTTTTCGTGTTCAGATAAGTCCCGAACTGATAGGAGGACTAAGACTCCGTATAGGTGACTCTATTTATGACGGAACGGTATTTAACCGCCTGTATCACCTGAAGCGTGACCTCAAACGCCGCTCGCTTATCGGGGCGCTGACCGCCGAGGATGTTATTAAAGATATTGAGGAGGGTATAGAACTTTCCGTCCCTCAAATTGACGTTTTCCAAAAAGGTACCGTGCTTAGTGTATCAGACGGTATTTGCTGGATAAACGGCGTTGCCGATATAACCTATGGCGAGGTTGTAGAGTTTGAATGCGGCGAAAGAGGAATGATCCTTGATATAGAAAAAGACAAAATAGGCTGCGTTGTATTCGGTAAATACGAGAACATAGAAACGGGCAGCAGGGTGCGAAGAATAGGCAGAATAGCGAGGGTACCCGTAGGTGAAGAACTGCTCGGAAGAATAGTTGACCCGTTAGGCAACCCGATAGACGGAAAGGGCGTTGTGCCCACAAACAAGACAAGACCTATCGAAAACGAGGCTCCCTCAATACCCTGTAGAAAATCGGTTTCGGTTCCGCTTCATACGGGTCTTAAAGTTGTTGACGCTTTAGTGCCGATAGGCAGAGGTCAAAGAGAACTGATTATCGGTGACCGACAAACAGGTAAATCGGCCATTATCACCGACACAATTATCAACCAAAAAGACAAAGGCGTTTATTGTATCTATGTTGCAATAGGTCAAAAAGAGTCTTTTGTCACCGAACTTAAAAACAAACTTGAAGAAAACGGCGCTCTCTCTTATACGACCATAGTTTGCGCCACCGCTTCAAGTTCGGCTTCTATGCAATATATAGCGCCTTTTGCAGGTGCGGCTATGAGCGAGTATTTTATGTATAGCGGCAAAGACTGTCTGGTTATTTATGATGACCTCTCAAAACACGCCGTAGCATACAGGGAACTTTCCCTTTTGCTTCATCGCCCGTCCGGCAGAGAGGCATACCCCGGCGACGTTTTCTATTTGCATTCACGTTTGCTTGAACGTGCCGCTTGTCTTTCGGAAGCAGCCGGCGGAGGAAGTGTCACCGCTATGCCGGTTATTGAAACACTTGCAGGCGACATTTCTTCATATATACCTACAAACGTTATTTCCATAACCGACGGACAAATATTCCTTGAAAGCGAACTCTTTAACGAGGGACAACGCCCTGCGGTAAACGTAGGACTTTCTGTTTCCCGTGTCGGCTCAAAGGCGCAAACGCCACTGCTTAAACAGGTGTCAAGCAATCTTCGTATGCGCCTTGCCCAGTATAGAGAACTGTCTAACTTTGCCCAAATAGGCTCTGATTTAGACGATAAAACCAAAGCCGCTCTGAATATCGGCGACAGGATAATGGCGGCCCTCAGACAAAAGAGATATGCTCCCCTGCCCGACTGGCAACAAGCCCTTTTGCTCTTTGCGGTTTTAGAAGGGTTTGCCGATGATATAAATGTTTCCGAAATGGAAAAGTTTGAACAGGACCTATACGTCTACTTTAATGAGTTTTGCCCCGAAATTAAAGCAACTCTGATGACGGGAAACCGTATGTCAGATGAGTTTAAGGAAAGGCTTAAAACGGAGTTAACTCGCTTTAAGGAGGGAGAATAATGCCCTCTCTCAAGGCTTTAAGGCGCAGACTGAACAGTGTCAACGCCACTTTGCAACTCTCTTCCGCTATGAAAACCGTTTCTTCGGTTAAATACAGCCGAATAAATAAAATGCTCGCTTGCTACGAACAGTTCACAACCACCGAGACGGAGTTATTCGAGCCGGTTTTTCATCAAAATGATACCGTTTCAAAGGACGAAAAAAAGATATTTGTTCTCCTTTCCGGCAACAGAGGGCTTTGCGGCGGTTATAACACCGAACTTTTTTCATTTTTCGACAATGTAATTAAGGGTGAAAAGGACCCGATTGTTATAACCTGCGGAAAAAAGGCGAAGGAACATTGTGAGATTAAAAAAATACAAACAATTCGCCATTTTGATATGCCGGATATCCCCGACTACGAAAATGCACAGTTACTTGTTAAGTTTTTGGAAGAAGCGGCAAAGGACGGCTTTATCGTTTGTTTTGTATACCAAAAACATAAAAACCTGTTAAAAAGAGAGCCTACAACCTTAATGGTCAGTCTTAATGGCGAAAACCAAAAAGAAGACAGCAGCGACTCATTTTTGTTTTTACCCGATAAAAAGACGGTGGTTGACAGCATACTGCCCTTTTACCATAACTCGAAAATATATTCAATACTGCTAAATACCGCCGCAGGAGTTCAGGCGGCAACCCTTACCGCTATGCGCTCGGCGTATGATACGGCGTATGATGCGGCGCAAAATCTTTTAACCGAGATAAACCGCAAACGCCAGTCGGAAGTGACATCAGGCGTGCTTGAAACAAGATTTGAGGAAATGGAGACGTTCTATGAGTAAAGGAACAAAAGGTTTAATCACCAGAATAATAGGACCGGTCGTGGATATAAAGTTCCCCTCCGCTTACTCTCCCGAAATATTTAACGCCATAAAGGTCAAAACCGACAAGGGCGAAATACTGCTTGAAACTTTGCAACAACTCGGCGACGGCGCTGTCAGATGTATTTCAATGAATGCGACCGACGGACTCTCCCGTGGAATTGAAGCCATTGATACCGGTGCGCCTATTTCAGTACCGGTAGGAAATGAAACACTTGGCAGAATGATAAACGTAGGCGGCGTTCCGATAGATAACGGCGGAGAGATAAAATCGGCGGAAAAATGGCCTATTCACCACGATGCGCCACCCTTTACCGACGTTGTTCCCGCAGGAGAAATACTCGAAACCGGAATAAAGGTAATCGACCTTATGACCCCCTATGCCAAGGGCGGAAAAATCGGACTTTTCGGCGGTGCGGGAATAGGAAAAACAGTTCTTATTATGGAACTTATAAGAAATATTGCCTTTGAGCATGACGGCTACTCGGTTTTTGCCGGCGTAGGCGAGCGTTCAAGAGAGGGCAGCGACCTGTGGCAAGAGATGAAACAGTCGGGCGTTATAGATAAAACCGCCCTTGTTTTCGGTCAGATGAACGAGCCTGCGGGAGCCAGACTCCGTGTCCCCCTTGCAGGACTGACTTTGGCGGAATATTTCAGAGAAAACTCTCATAAAGACGTTTTGCTCTTTATAGACAATATTTTTCGTTTTACACAGGCGGGAAGCGAGGTTTCGGCACTGCTTGGCAGAATGCCGTCGGCGGTTGGCTATCAGCCTACCCTTGCCTCCGAAATGGGCAAACTGCAAGAGCGTATCGTTTCAACCAAACAGGGCTCTATAACCTCCGTTCAGGCAATTTACGTGCCGGCGGACGACCTGACCGACCCTGCCCCCGCAACAACCTTTTCTCACTTAGACGCCACAACGGTACTCTCCCGTTCTATTGTTGAACAGGGTATTTATCCTGCGGTGTCACCACTTGAGTCGAGTTCCAGAATGCTCAGTCCCGAAGCGGTGGGTGAACGCCACTATAATACCGCTCGTGAAGTTACAAGAATACTCCAGCGTTATAATGAATTACAAGACATTATTGCAATTTTGGGGCTTGACGAACTGTCAAGCGAGGATAAACTTATAGTTTCAAGGGCGAGAAAAGCTCAGCGATTTATGAGCCAGCCTTTCTTTGTTGCCGAAAACTTTACGGGTATAAACGGAAAATACGTAAAAATCGAAGACACCATAAAAGGCTTTGAAGCGATACTCGGCGGCGACTGTGACGACATTTCCGAGCAGGACTTTATGATGTCGGGCAGTATTGAAGAGGTCTTCAAAAAGCATAAGGGTGAGGTATAATTATGGAACACATACTTCATTTCAGATTAGTATTGCCAAGCGGTTTGTTTAAGGAGTGCGACTGTACGTCGGTGTTTTTTACGGCAAAAGATAATGAGAACGGTGAAAACGGCGGCGGCGTCGGCATAAAACCCGGGCATACAAATATGATTTCGGTGATAAGCGACCCGGGAACTCTAAAAATAAAAACCGAAAATGAAGCAATAGAATACAAACTTTCAGGCGGTTTTTTAGAGGTGAAAGATAACATTGTTACGGTACTCACCGAGAAAACACCAAACTGATAAAAAGGCGGTTTTGATTTTTCTTAAAACCGCCTTTGTTTTTTGTCTTTTTACAATGTTGTAAATATAAAAAACAAAGGTGGAAAACTCCTTGTTTTTATAGGGTTTTTGGTATTTTTTTACCATTTTTGACAATTTATTTGTTTTTTCTTATAATTTTCCATTATTTTTTTGAAAAAAATCTTTACTTTTTATAAAGTGTGTGATAGAATACAATTACAATTATACTTATGTTGGAGTATAATCTTTTTTGCGAAAACAAAAAATGCAAAAACCGAAGTTTTTGAAAGGAAGAAAACAACATGAAAAAAATAATTTCATTACTTGTAACTGTTGTATTGCTTGTAAGTGTTACGATTCCTGCAAGTGCTTTGTCTTTTCAGGTGAATATTACGCCTGAAAAAAAAGCAATGAAAAAAGGAACAGAGCAAACAATTACCATTGGAATCTCTGATATAAATGTTGAGGAAGGAGAGTCTTTAAGTTCTGTTGGTATTAATTTGGTTCTTTCTGAAGGTCTTGAGTTAGTTTCAGGCGAAACCAACAAGAATTTGCCTCCCATAACCGAAAAGGACGCCACACTAAAAGATGAAAGTGACGATACAACCTTTGAGTTCAAATTTACGCAATTTGATGTAGAAAAACAAACAGCTGTACTTCTTAGTTCTGATTTGAACGGTGACCTGCTCACAATTACTGTTAGAGCTAAAGAGGATATTGGCGAACAAAGTGTCGAAGCGACCATAACACCTTCAAGTACTAAAACACCCATATCTGAAGATTGTTCAATAAAAGTTAAACAATATGATCCGGGCGATGTAAATGGTGACGGTAAAGTCAACAATAGAGATTGTGCCCGTCTTATACAAAGTATTTCCGGTTGGAATGTTGAATACGTTGATGAAGCTCGTGACACAAATGGCGACGGTAAAGTCAACAATAGAGATTACGCCCGTCTTATGCAAAGTGTTTCCGGTTGGAATGTTGATTTATACTAATTAATTACCTTTAGGAGGTCTATCTATGAAAAAAATCATAAGCGTTTTGGTTGCGATATTGATTGTAGCAATGACCGTAACCGTAGCCACCACATCTGTATTTGCGGGTGAGGTCGAAAAAACCACATTTACTGTTGAAAGCAAAACAGTATCCCCTGGTGAAACATTTGATGCAACCATTAAAGTAACAAATAATTCCGGCATAACATCTGCAAAGTTTAATGTTGCTTTTGATTCAGGATTAACATTAAACAGTGTAACTTACGGTGTTACCGGTGGAATTATGCCCCAATCTCTAAAAAGTCCTGTAATTCTTAACTGGTGCGATGCGCTCGATGACAAAATCGGTGATTTTACCTTTGCAACACTTAATTTCACACTCTCAGCTGATGCAACTGAAAATCAAAACATTTCTTTAACCTATGATCCTGATGACTTTTTCAATGTTGCAGATGATACTATTGATATAAAAGTTGTAAACGGAATTATATCTATTCCCCATGAACATAACTATTCAAATGAGACTGTTGACGCTAAGTACTTAAAGAGTGCGGCTACTTGCACTGAGCCTGCTGTATACTATAAAAGTTGTTCTTGCGGTGAGGCTTCTACTACTGAAACCTTTACTTCAGGCAAGGCTCTCGGTCATGATTATAAGGACACTATCGTTCCTCCGACCTGCACTGAGAAAGGTTACACCAATCACGTTTGCTCACGTTGTAATGATACTTATACAGATACCTATACTGACGCATTAGGCCATGCCCTTATTGAAGAGGTTGACGGTAAGTATCTTGCAGAGGGTGCCGGTTGTACCGAAGCTGCTACCTATTATAAACATTGCTCACGTTGTGATTTTATTTCAAATGAAACCTTTAAGTCAGGCACACCTGCCGGTCATAACCCCGGCACCGCAGTAGTAGAAAACAAGACTGATTCTACCTGCACAGCTGAAGGTTCTTATGACGAAGTTGTTTACTGCACAGTATGTAATACTGAGCTTAAACGTGAGACAAAGACAATACTTAAAAAAGATCATACACCGGCTACTAAACAGGATAACCTTATTCCTGCCACCTGCACAGCTGATGGTTCTTATGACGAGGTTATTTACTGCACAGTATGTAAAAATGAGCTTAGCCGTGAGCCTAAAATAATCCTCAAAAAAGATCATACACCGGGTGCCGCTCAACAGGAAAACCTTGTTGCTGCCACCTGCACAGAAGCCGGCTCTTATGACGAGGTTGTTTACTGCACAGAGTGTAAAAATGAACTCAGCCGTGAGCCTAAAACAATTAAAGCATTAGGTCACGAGTTCAGCACTGAGTGGACCACAAATCCCGAAGAGCATTATCACAAATGTATCAGATGCAAAGAAAGAGCTGATTTTGGATATCACGAAGCAGGCGAATGGGAAGTAGTTAAAGAGCCTACTACCAAAGAGGAAGGCGAAAGAGCCAAACTTTGTACAGTATGCGGATATGAACTTGTTTCAGAACCCATTGATAAGCTTATTGAATACAAAGTAACCGAGGGCGCTGATTCCACCTTCAAAGCAGGCGGAAAAGCCATTAAGTTTGGTACTAATATTCCTAAAGATGGACTTGCAGCCCTTGTAGTTAAGGTTGACGGCGTTGAAGTTGATCCTGAAAACTACACTGTTTCCGGTGAAGACGAAGTTGAGGTTGAACTTAAACCCGAGTATCTTGCAACTCTTAAAGCCGGCAAACATACTGTAACAATTGGTGACGGTGTTGGACTTGCAACGGCTGAAATTACAGTTGAAGCTGAGAAACCTGCATCAGATAAAACTTCACCTAAGACTGCTGATGTTTCCTTCTATCTTGCAATGTTGCTCCTCATCAGTACTGCAGTTCTTACAAGCACTTTGATTTATCGCAAAAAAGTTAAATAATATACTATAAGATTTAGGCGCCAAGGGTAAAACCTTGGCGCTTTTCTTTTATATATATTGGAAAACTATTGACTTTATATTATAAATATTATATTATATAATTGTAAATTACAACGATGTAATTATTTTCCATTTGTATGTCGTTTTGGGAGAGATTTTATGAAAAAAATTAAGTTGTTTGTTAAAATGTTGGCTCTATTTACCGCCACGGTTTTTCTTCTGCCCTGTATGCCGATTAGTATAAGTGCGGCGGGCGGTCATTCTTCACATTGTGTATGCGGCGGCAAAGCAACAAATTATGATAATCATATTTGTGCTGATAATACCGAATGGACGGCTATTGATAATGAAAGTGAGTTGCTGTCATATATCAAAGATTACGACACCGCTACTGATATATATCTTTATCTCACTTCCTCATTTACAACCACTGTATCTTACACTTTAGGCAAAAATGAACATTTACATCTTTGCCTGAACGGAAATACAATAACAGCCGGAGATAACCTACAGGTATTTATTGTTGACTCTTCCACAAAAGTTTTAACTATTACTGACTGTGCCGAGCAAAAAGGTTCTATAACCGGCGGCAAGGGAAAAAACGGCGGTAATATCTCAGTTACCTCAAATGGTAGATTAGAAGTATATGGCGCTGTAATTAAAGACGGCTATGCTACCAGTGAAAGCGGAAACATCTACTTTAACAACGGCACGGGTCGTTTCTATCAAGCCGTTATTTCAGGCGGCAAAGCCGTAAATCTGACGGCAAACTGCTACGGCGGTAATATAAGTCTAAGAAAAGCCTCAAATGTTACAATGTATAACTGCACTGTATCAGACGGAACGGCAAACGGCAGAGATAAAGTAGGCTACGGCGGAAACTTTATCGTGACCGATACTTCTACTCTTAACCTTATAGGCACTACTGTTAAAGGCGGCAAGGCAAACAGCGGCGGAAATATACATTGTTCGGGTACGACACAATTAAACTTTACTGATTCTATTATAGAAAACGGTTATTCCGAAAACATAGTAAACGGAAGCAACAAACCGGGCGGCTACGGCGGTAATATTCAAATAAGCGGTACTACTTCTTCTCCCGATGCGCCTACAGTCACTATAGAAAACACCACAATAAGCGGTGGTATTGCCGAGGGAAGCAACGGCGGTAACGTAAGTATAAACAACAACGGTACTTTCAAGATGCTTAGCGGTACAATTTCTGGCGGCAAAAATACATCCGGCATTTCCGGCGGTATTGTCGGTTTTGGCACAGGCGCTCCCGTTATTCAGATTTACGGCGGAACTATTACCGGCAACTATACCGGTATAGCGGTGCTCACCGGCACTCTTTATATGAAAGGCAACGTAACTGTAAAAGACAACATCGGTGACGATATAAAACTTGACCCCGGTAGAGAAATTGTTTTAGAGGGCGAACTCACCGCAGGTGAAGATACAGTCGGTATCAGTATGCCTGTTACTATGGATTTTGCAAAAGGCGAAATAAATGCGGCTAACGCTTTCTTTAACAGAACAAAGGAGAGCGGTGTATACTGCACATACAACGAAACCACAAAATCTCACCGTTTTGCTCTTGACGGATATACCGATTTTACATCTCTTTCAGCCGATGAGGCGGCAAACAAAAAGGTTGATATTTATATAATTGCAGGACAGTCAAATGCATCGGGCTCTACCTCGCTTGGAAGCGGTTCTGAAGCAGAGCGTGACGACGGCATTTATCCCCATATCCATTACTACAACTACCGTTCCAACCCGGACGGCTCCTTCCCCAACAATCTTGTAGAGGACTACCGCCCCGTTACTGAGGGTATGGGTTATGATTCGGCGCATATAGGTCCTGAACTTGCTATGGCGCAATATCTTGAAGAAAAATACAAAAAGAACGACCGCGAGGCTATAATTTTCAAATATGCGGCAGGCGGCACGTCAATTCTCGGTTATCTTAAAGATATAGGACCAAACGGAGAAATAAACTCAAGTAAATACTGGAGTCATTGGACATCCAACACCCCTAAATACGGAACATGGTACTGCGGAGAAAACGGTTTAGAGTTTGACAGCAGTGAAAACCGTGCAACAGGTTTCCTCTATAGAGGTTTTATGAGCACCTTTGACCGTATGTATACAGACCTTTTAAGCAAAGGTTTTACAAAAGACAACATAAATCTTGTAAGTTTATCCTGGTTGCAGGGTGAAAGCGATAACGGAAATCCCACAGAGTATGCGACCCAGTTCAATAATCTTATGACTAAGTTCCGTAACTGTTTTTATGAACATACCGGAAATGAAAAAGACAAAACATTACCTATTATAGCAAATGAGATTTCAAGTTCCTTTGCTTCGGCTGAAGAGGCAACAGTTACAAAGAACGTTGCTTTTAATCAGATGCAACGAGCACAGGTAGGGGTAATAGAAAACTACTCGGTAATCCCCACGGCAGGCTTTATGCTAAACAGAATAGTTGACGGCGAGACGGTCCCCTGCGGTACCGATAACTCTCACTACAAGTACTCGGATATTATAACGGTAGGCACCTGGCTTGCAAAAGCCTCTCTCGGCGACACAATACCCGGTCACGAACACTGCGACTGTATTGACGGAAACGACATAGGCGACCATACCGAGCACACGACCAATACTTATACGGCTGTAAGCACGGCGGCGGAACTTACAGCTTACGCCACAAAAACGGGCGAACACTATCTCTATCTCACGGCGGATATCTATCTGACTGCGAGAATGAACCTCAATACAAATAATGTTAAACTTCATATCTGCCTTAACGGCCACACTATTTTTACAAACAAAACTGCGGCATTCGGTCTAAATACGGGAACAAAGGACATCTCCTCTTCCCTTTTTATCACCGACTGTTCAAAGAACAACTGGGGCGCAGTAGTAAAGAGAAATACAGATGAGGCTCCACAGTTCAGCGGCGGACTTGTACACGTAGGACCTAAATGTACCTTTAACCTTTATAATGGTATTATTTCGGGCGGCAAAGTTATTAAAGGTTCTGCCTCCTATCAAGAGCGTGGAGGAAATATCGCCCTAAACTCTACGGCAACGCTTGGCGGCGGAACTATGAATATGTACGGCGGTACAATAAAAGACGGTAATGCGGCGTACCTTGGCGGCAATATCTATATAAGAGATATGTGCACCTTTAATATGTACGGCGGCACCGTAAAAGACGGTATTGTCACCGGTGACTCTACAAGCGGAAACTGCAACGGTTATAATATCTGCAACGAGGGTACGGCTAATTTCTACGGTGGTACCGTTTCGGGCAAAGGCACCGGCAGCGGCGGCACCGCCTCTGTCACCGCAAGTACCGAGACATCAGTAATTAACCTTTCGGGTGATACGAAACTCGGCGGTATTGTTCAGATAATTCCCGCAGGCAGCAAAATGAATATGAACGGCGGAAGCATAAATATTCTTTATGCCCACAACGGTGAAGCGGAAATAAACGACGGTTCTATTAAAGAAATAAGGGTTAAAGCCGCAAAAGGAAAGGTAACCGTAAACGGAGGAAAGGTACAATTACTTCCGGAAAAAGACGCTATGGTAGGCGCACTCACCGTAAATGGAGGAATGTACGTCAACGACCCGACCGAATATTTAGGCGAGGGTTGTATCGGCGTCAAGAACATCTATAAAACCATTGACGATGTAACCTACCTGTATGAAATAGTGGAGCAGCACACCTATGATAGCGACGAAGATATGATATGTAATGTTTGCGGTAAAGAAAGAGAAAAGCAAACCTACATATTAGGCGATATGGATAACAACGGTAATGTAAATGACCAGGACGCAATTTATCTTCTTTTCCACGTTTATTTCTCTGATTTATATCCTATAAATCAACCGGGAGACGTCAACAAAGACGGAAGTCTTAATGACCAGGATGCTATCTACCTGCTCTTTTATGTGTATTTCCCTGATTTGTATCCGTTAGAATAAATAATCAAGGCGTGGGTAAATCCCACGCCTTATCTATTTGACATTAAAGATTTCAACAATTATAATACATATAAGGAGTTGATGTTTATGAGCAAATCTTTAGTAGCATATTTTTCCGCAAGCGGAACAACAAAATCTTTAGCCGAAGATTTGGCAAATCATATAGGATGTGACTTGTATGAAATTAAGCCCACAGTGAGATACGAGAAAAAGGACCTTAATTGGCTTAATCCCCTCTCCCGCTCAAGCGTTGAGATGAGAAAACGCATACACCCTGAAATTATAAAAGGCGATATAGATATAACCGCTTATGATACTGTTTATATAGGTTTTCCTATATGGTGGTATATAGCGCCGACTATTATAAACTCTTTTCTTGAAAGTTTAGATTTTAGCGGTAAAAAAATAGTTCTTTTTGCAACGTCGGGCGGCAGCGGTTTCGGAAAAGCGGTAGAGGAGTTAAAACCCTCTGCGCCGAAAGCCGTAATAGTAGAGTCTACGGTGCTAAATAAAAATTATACCGACAGCGATTTAGACAAAATAGCAAATGCATAAAAACATAAAAAATGCACTCGATATCGAGTGCATTTTTAATATTTATAAAACTTTACTGAGGAAATCTTTTAGTCTATCACATTTCGGGTTTTCAAAAACCTCTTTAGGTGTTCCCTCTTCCATAATAATACCCTCATCAATAAAGAGTACTCTATCGGCAACCTCACGGGCAAAGCCCATTTCGTGAGTGACTATTACCATAGTCATACCGCTGGCGGCAAGTTCCTTCATAACCGAAAGTACCTCGCCTACCATTTCGGGATCGAGCGCACTTGTCGGCTCGTCAAACAACATAACCTCCGGGTTCATAGCAAGGGCTCTGACAATAGCGACACGCTGTTTTTGACCGCCCGAAAGTTGAGAGGGGTAGGCTTCTGCCCTATCGGCAAGGCCTACTTTTTTGAGAAGTTCTATCGCTTCCGCTTCCGCATCGGCTTTACTCTTGCCTTGAAGTTTTATAGGAGCAATAGTCATATTTTTAAGTATTGTCATATGGGGAAATAGGTTAAACTGTTGGAAAACCATTCCCATTCTTTGACGATACAAATTGATATTGATTTTGGGGTCTGATATGTTTGTCCCCTCAAAATTGATAGTACCGTCCGTTGGCATTTCAAGAAGATTTAATGTTCTTAAAAAGGTTGATTTTCCGGAACCTGAGGGACCGATAACGACAACAACTTCACCTTTTTTAATATCGGTTGTTATACCTTTTAATACTTCGATTTCACCAAAGGATTTCTCGAGGTTTTCTACCTTTATTACGATTTCGTTATTAGTGGTCACTCTTCCTCAACCTCCTCTCAAGACGTGCAACAAGGGATGTCAGCACCATAACAATAATTAGATATATGGCGGCAACAGCCAAAAGCGGCATAAAATAGTTATAGGTAACACCGGCAATACTGTTACCGGCTTTTGTTATATCGGTAACGCCGACATAACCTGCAACCGAGGTTTCTTTCAGAAGCGCTATAAACTCATTAAGCAGGGTCGGAAGCACCGCTTTGAACATCTGCGGAATAACGATATGCCACATAGTTTGAACATAGTTAAAACCAAGACTTCTACCTGCCTCAAACTGTCCGTTATCAATAGACATTATACCGCCACGGAATATCTCGGCAACGTAGGCGCCTGAGTTTATACCAAAGGCGAAAATGCCTATCGGAACGCCGTCTCTGGCAGATGTAAAAATAACGAAATAGGCAATCATAAGTTGAACGACAACCGGCGTACCACGAATAACGGTGAGATATATTTTGCAAATACCGTTCAAAAATGCGAGTATTTTACCGCCAAAGGAACCTTTAGCCTTTATGCTCTCGGCATTTTTATCATAGGAAGAACGTATCGCCGCAACTATAACACCTATTAAAACACCGACAATAAGAGCGCCAAGCGTTATCTTTAGTGTGTTTGCAAGACCACGAAGAAGCGCAAGATATCTATCTTTTACGATAAAGTTGGTTTCAAAGTCGTGGGCAAACGATTTGAAAAAATCAGTTATGTATTGCATTTTTTAACTCCAAATTAGTCTTTTATGTAAAGACAAAACAGGGCGGTGTTAAACCGCCCTAATTTTTAATGTAAAATTACTTAGCAGAAATGTATTTATCGATTATCTTCTGAACAGAGCCGTCAGCAATGAGTTCTTTAAGAGCGTCATTTACTTTCTTTTGAAGGTCGGTGTTTGACTTGTTTAGAGAAATAGCGTAATCTTCTTCAGCATAAGCGGTATCAAGAATCTTGAGTCCTTCGTTTGCTGCAACGTATGCTTTAGCGGGCTCGTTATCAATAATAACGCAGTCAACCTTACCGCTCTTCAAGCCTTCAACAGCGAGGTTACCGTTTGCATATTTTGTAACGTTCTCTTCGCCGTAGTCATCAGAAGCGTAGATGTCACCGGTAGTAGCCTGTTGAACGCCGATTTTCTTACCCTCAAGATCATCAATAGAAGCGATAGCGCTATCTTCTTTTACGATAACAACCTGAACGCCCTTTGCATAAGAGTCAGAGAAGCTAACCATTTCTTTTCTCTCGTCGGTAACGGTCATACCTGCCATACCGATATCATACTTGTTTGACTGAACGCCGGGGATGATAGAATCAAACTCAACGTCTTCGATTTCAAGTTCAAGACCTAACTTATCGGCGATAAGTTTTGCAATCTCGGCATCGATACCGATTATGTCGTCACCGTCATAATACTCATAGGGAGGGAAAGTTGCGTTTGTTGCCATTATGAGCTTACCCTCTTCAATGGTGAGTGACTGGGCTTCCTCTTTGCTTCCGCAAGCTGCAAGTGCAAATACAAAAACAGCCGCCAAAACAATTGCTAAAATTTTCTTCAAGTTTTTCATTTTTGTTTCCTCTTTTCTAAAGGTTTGATTTATTTGATGTTAAGAGTATAACACCCTTTTTTTGCATTGTCAAGACTTTTTTGCATAAATATACAACAAATTTTAATAAAAATAGCCTTTTTTCTATGTTATTATTGCATAAAAGTGAATTATATGCAAAAAATATGAATATTTTACTGCATATTCTCTGCTGAAACAGTTTATTATATAGTTAATAGTTATAATATTAAATAGTATACATTATAAAAAAGAGCCTCTATTGAGGCTCTTTTTTATACTTTGTTGTTTTTTGATAACTTGTTATAAATCAAGTCGGTAATTTTCTTTGCCGCAAGGGCGGTGAAAAATCCGAGCAGGGCGCCCGCAAAAACATCGGTGGGATAATGAACGTAGAGATATATCCTTGAAAGTCCGATTAGTGCGGCGAGTACTAAAGCAGCGCTTCCCCACTTTTTATTATAAAAGAAAATGGAAAAGGCGCTTTCAAATGCGACAAGGGTATGCCCTGACGGGAAGGAATAATCGGTAGGCCTTTTTGTGATTATCTCAAGCGCCGTGTTCACGTCATAGGGTCTTGTTCTCGCAACAACGTTCTTTATAATAAGATTTCCGGTGATAAAACCTATTATTATCGACAAAAGAACGGTTATACCCACTTTTCTTGTCTTCTTAAAAATCAGAAGTACAAGTCCTAAAATTATAAAGAATATTCCCCCGTCGGAAAGTCTTGTGATAAAAGCGAAAAAGTTATCGCTAAATGTCGAGCCTAAAATGCTGTGGATAAAATCAAGTATTTTAAGTTCAAAAGTATTCATCACTTAAAAAACAAAGGCAGTTTCTCGAGGAAAATTATATCATCTCTGTCGGCGGCGTCGCCCTCAGCCAAAAACGCCGCAGAGGCTACCTCTTTACCTCCTGCAAGTTTACACAAACTTCTAACCGCATCAAGTGATTCACCTGTGCTGATAACGTCATCAAGAATTAAAACTCTTTTGCCTTTTAGTATATTTACCTCAGTTTCGCCGAGATAAAGGGTTTGCTCTTTTTGAGTTGTTATGGAATTAACGGTAACCTTAAGCGGATTACGCATATAAACCTTTAATCCCTTTCGTGCAACAACATAGGGTTTGCCTGTTTGTCTTGACATTTCATAAGCCATAGGAATTGACTTTGCCTCAGGGGTGAGGATAACGTCAAACTCAGGCACTTTTTTAAGCAGTTCCTTGCAGCCGGCAATAGTCAGTTCAACGTCACCGAAAATAATAAAAGCGGCGATGTCAAGTTTATCACTGACCGGAAACTTTTCAAGTTTTCTTTTTAGCCCTGCAATTTTCATTTCATAATATTCCGACATAATTATTCCTCCGATAAGATGGTTTATATATTATATAATGTGAGGTTCAGCCCGGTGGCCACTGTAGATTTCTGCGGGCGAGAAGATGAAAATGCAAATGACCGACGGTTTGACCGCCCTCCTCACCGCAGTTGTTTACTACACGGTAACCTTTTTCTAAATTGTTTTCTTTGGCGATAATTGCCACCGCCTCAAAAATCTTTGCAACAAGAAAAGAGTTTTCGGCGTTTATCTCATCAGCCGATTTTATGTGTTCTTTTGGAACTATAACGGCGTGAAAAGGTGCCTGGGGGGCAATATCGGCAAAAGCATATACAAAGTCATCCTCATATATCTTTGTGCTGTTTATCTCGCCTTTTACTATTTTACAAAACAAACAATCTTCCATATTTATTCTCCTATCGCCTGTTTTACAATATCTACTACGCTATTTAGCGCTTCATAAGCCTTTTCGATATCCTTACCGCCTGCCATAGCGCTATCCTCTTTACCGCCGCCGTTTCCTCCGGCTATCATAGCAACGGCTTTTACAATATTACCGGCTTTAGCGCCTTTTTTGATGGCTTCTTTTCCGCATCCTGCACAGAAAGTGAGTTTTTCACCGTTAATAGCGGCGAATACGCACACGCCGTTTGGATGTTCAGCCTTTACGGTATCGGTCATTTTGCGGAGTTCATCAGGGGAAACGCCGTCAAATCTTGCTGTGGCAACTAAAAGTCCACCGACGTTCACCGCATTTTTCATAACGTCGCCTGCTTTTCCGCTATTGAGTTTATCCTCTATTTTTTCTATTTTTTTAGTAAGTTCTTTTATTTGATTGTTCTGAGCCTGTGCTTTTTCGGGCAGTTCTTCAACTTTACCGCATTTAAGCACGGCGGCAGTATCAAGAACGGCGGTTTTATACCTGTTAAGCAGGTCAAGAACTCCCTCGCCGGTAACCGCCTCTATACGACGAACACCTGCGGCAACGCCGTTTTCGGAAGTGATTTTCATAAGCCCGATTTTTGCGGTGTTATCTATATGTGTTCCGCCGCAAAACTCAACCGAAACATC
>JAFRLW010000020.1 GCA_017431035.1 Clostridia bacterium | reverse complement strand
TTACCTATTGTAACGTTTGTAAGAGAGGTACAATATTCAAACGCACAATTATTTATCTTTTTAACAGTATCGGGTATAACCAAATCTGTTACAAGTTTATCATTTATATAAAGATTATGTGCGTAGTATAGTGGGTTGGCACTATAATCACCAAAAGATATATTGCACCAGTCGGCTATAGTTCCTGTATATTTTAATTTTTTAAGACCTGTGCAATACTCAAACGCACCCTCACCTATACTCGTCACGCTATCGGGTATTGTTATGCTTTTAAGACTTTTGCAATTATAAAATGTATACTCACCTATACTTTTTACACTATTGCCTATTGTAACGCTTGTAAGACCGGTGCAACGGTAAAACGCATAATTCTTTATCTCTTTTACATTATCGGGTATTACCAAATCTGTTACAAGTTTATCATTTATATAAAGATTTTCTGCATTATTTAACGGGTTGGCATAAGAACTACCAAAAGATATATTACACCAATCGGCTACAGTTCCTGTGTAATAGACTTTTTTAAGAGAGGTGCAACCGTCAAACGCCTCACTGCCTATACTTCTTACGCCGTTACCTATTGTTATGCTTGTAAGGCCGGTGCAACCGTAAAACGCACCCTCACCTATACTTGTTACGCTATCGGGTATTGTGACACTTGTAAGGCCGGTGCAATTGTAAAACACATAATAGCCTATACTTGTTACGCCGGAGTTTATAACAAGAGTTTTCATTTTGTTATAATACTCCCACCACGGCGCAGTGGTAACATTATCGTATGAAGGATAATACGAAGACATAACGCCCGTACCGGATATGGTGAGGGTATATGTAGATGTGTTATATTTCCAAGTGAGATTATCACCGCATGTGCCCGAAGTAGCGGCATTTTTTGGTTCCGCCGAGGTGACAGATGACTTTACCGGTGAAGTTATATTATACTGATTGTTGTCCGGCTCGGTTGTTGTAACAAAGTCATTTATACTTTCGTCATTTTGAACGCCTAAGGCGGTCAAATTCAGTTCAACAACAACCGTAAGGCATAAAAATATCGCTAAAATTTTTCTTGTTTTAAACATTTCTTTTTCCCCTTAAGGCATAAGTTTGTATTTTTTACCCGTATCTTTTCCCGATACATAAAAGTTTCTTCTATCGTTTATAAGTACTTCTTTTAACAGTTTTCCTACGTCAATAGATGCACGATTTTTGGCATACTTTACTATTTCGTCTTTTGTTGAATATCTGCCGCACATCCTTCCACGTTTAAGCAATTCGTCATAAATAACCTGAATGGCTGTTCCGTTCCAGTCGTTATTATTACTGCCAAACATTATTCGCACGGAAAAATCTTCATGCGGCAAATTGTTGCAATGATCATGTACCGCCCCTTTTATATATTCTATTGCACAATTCTCTTGTTCTCTGGTGATTGACGCGGTAATACGGCTGGTTTTTTTTGCTCCTCTAAGCATTGTTTTCATCCTCCTTAAAATAAAAAAAGTGCGCAGGCGGAGCCTACGCACTGAAAAATGCACAGCTCCAACTGTCGCCAAACAAAATTTTACATAATTCACCATCAAGCAAAGGTATGCAAAATCAGAGCATGCATTTTTACCGAAATAAAAAAACATTGCTTGGTGGTTTATATTCTATGCAATTTTGTTTGGCAATTTCAGTTTAGCATATTTTACATATTTTATCAACTTTATTTTCTTGACAAAAGGGGGAAAAGGGCTTAAAATAGGTATATGAAATCGAAGACAAAGGACAAGTAGTTTTCTGTATTTGGTTTTTAAGAGAGCGCTATATTTGGTGAGAGTGGCGCAAACCGTACTATAAACGAAACCGCCTTTTGAGTGCCGTGGGGTAAAAAACCCGGCCGTTTTGGTTGCGTTAAAACCTATGAGTGCCTGAATGTTCAGGAATGCGGGTGGAACCGCGGAGAGTATTTTATCTTCGTCCCATTATAGATTTGGGGCGAAGTTTTTTTATTTTTAAGTTCAGAGAGGAAAAACTTATGAAAATCATTTACAAAGACGGCACCGTAGCGGAGGCTACAGCTGAACAGGAGTCGCAGGTTATAAGACACACTGCGGCGCATATTATGGCGCAGGCGATTTCCCGCCTCTATCCCGACGCCGATTTCGGTTACGGTCCTGCTACCGAAAAAGGTTTTTACTATGACGTTGATCTCGGCGACAAAAAACTCACCGATGAGGATCTTGCCGCTATTGAGAAAGAAATGAAAAAGATAGTAAAAGAAAACCTGCCTATAAAGCCCTTTATTCTTCCACGTGAAGAGGCTATAAAACTTATGGAAGAACGTCACGAAAAATACAAGGTTGAGCATATAGGCGACCTTGATCCCGACGAGGAAATAAGTTTTTACAAACAGGGCGATTATATTGATATGTGTACAGGTCCCCACCTTTGTTACACAAAGGCGCTAAAAGCCTTTAAGATAACTCAACAGTCGGGCGCATATTGGAAAAACGACAAAAAGAACAAAATGCTCACCCGTATTAACGGTATAGCCTTTAAGTCGCAGGAAGAACTAGAAGAACATTTGAAACTTATGGAAGAGGCAGAGCGCCGTGACCACCGCCGTATCGGTAAAGATATGTCGCTGTTTATGACCGACGACCTTATCGGTAAAGGTCTGCCGATGTTCTTGCCGAACGGATATACGGTTTGGCAAGAACTTGAAAATTATATCAAGGAAAAAGAGCGTTTCTTAGGCTACAAACACGTTATGACGCCTTGTGTCGGCACCGTTGACCTATACAAGACAAGCGGTCACTGGGATCACTACAAAGAGAATATGTTCCCCGCTATGGAGGTTGAGGATGAGTGCTTTGTACTTCGTCCGATGAACTGCCCCCACCATATGATGATTTATGCTAACCGTCCTCACTCATATCGTGATTTGCCGATTAGAATAGGTGAAATCGCCCACGATTTCCGTTTTGAACAAAGCGGAACGCTAAAGGGTATTGAGAGGGGCAGACATTTTTGCCAAAACGACGCCCACCTCTTTGTAACACCCGAGCAAATAAAGAGCGAGGTTAGTGCGGTAGTAGACCTTATTTTTGACGTATATAAAGATTTCGGTATCACCGATTACCGTTGCGTTCTCTCTCTCCGTGACCCTGAGGACAAGGTTAAATACCACCAGGATGACGAGATGTGGAATCACGCCGAAAACGCACTCAGAGAGGTGCTTAACGACCTCCATATAGATTATACCGAAGAAATCGGCGAGGCGGCGTTCTACGGACCGAAACTTGACGTTAACGTTAAACCGGCAATAGGCGGAGAATACACCCTTTCTACCTGCCAACTTGACTTCTGTTTGCCTGCTAAGTTTAACCTTAAATATATTGACAAAGACGGCAGCGAAAAAACGCCCGTTGTTCTCCACCGTGCGATACTCGGCAGTCTTGACAGATTTATGGCATACTTAATCGAGGAAACAAAGGGCAAGTTCCCCGTATGGCTGGCGCCTACACAGGTAAAAGTTCTTACACTTCCCGGTACCGACGAGTCATTTGCCGAAAGTATTTATAACGACCTTCTTAAAGAGGACGTTCGAGTTGTATTAGACAACCGCAACGAAAAGATAGGTTATAAAATAAGAGAGGCACGTCAGGTTGACCGTGTGCCGTATATGATTATAGTAGGCGCAAAAGAGATTGAAGAAGGCGTTATCTCGGTAAGAGACAGAGATACCGACGAAACAACCTCTATGAGTGTACTGGCCTTTAAGGAAAAACTCTTAAAACAAATAAAAGACAGAAAATAAAAACAAATAAAAAAATCCGAAATGCAAACTGCATTTCGGATTTTTATTATCTTAAAAAATATTATTTACCGATAATTCTTAAAGTATCACGGGCGATAGCGAGTTCTTCGTTAGTCGGGATAACGTAAACTTCAACCTTTGAATCGTCGGTAGAGATTTTAACGTCTTTACCACGAAGAGCGTTCTTTTCCTCATTAAGTTCAATTCCGAGGAATTTGAAATTTTTAATAATATCTGTACGGAGTTCGGGGTTGTTTTCACCTATACCCGCAGTGAACACGATAGCGTCAACACCGCCCATAGCGGCGATATAAGAGCCGATAAACTTAACTATCTGATAGGTCTGCATATCAAGAGCGAGTTTGGCTCTCTCGTTGCCCTTGGCTGATAAATCAACAAGGTCGCGGTTATCATCCGTAATACCTGAAATACCGAGAACACCCGATTTTTTATTGCAGATAACGTTCATCTCATCAGGTGAAATGTTGTCTTTTTTAGCGATATAAATAAGAGCGGAAGGATCCATAGTACCGCACCTTGTACCCATCATAAAACCGTCAAGAGGAGTAAAGCCCATAGATGTATCATATCATTTGCCGTCTTTAATGGCGGAAATGGAGCAACCCGAACCCAAATGGCAGGTGATAATTTTCATATCCTCTTTCTTTCTGCCGGTTATCTCGCAAAGGCGGTCGCTAACGTATTTATGTGAAGTACCGTGTGCGCCGTATTTACGAACTTTATATTTTTCATAATACTCATAAGGCAAAGCATACATATATGCCTTAGGTTCAAGGGTCTGGTGGAAAGAAGTATCAAATACAACTACCTGAGGGATTTTATCCCCTACTATCTCGGTGCAGGCATCAATAGCTAAAACGTGCGCCGGGTTGTGAAGCGGAGCGAGTTCGCCGAGTTCGGCAATATCGTCACGAACTTTTTTGGTAACTATGCAGGAATCTTTGAAGATACTGCCGCCCTGTACTATACGGTGACCGATAGCGCCGATTTCATCAAAACTATCCATAACCTTGAGTTCGCCCTCGGTGAGTTCTTTTATAACTTCGGCAAAGGCAACCGAGTGATTAGGCATAGCGGTTTCTCTGTAAACCTTTCTGCCGTCGGGCAATTTATGGGTAATAGTTCCAAGACTACCGTCTTTAGCGGCAATACGCTCGCAAATACCTTTACAAATTACCGACTCATCGTCCATCTCAAGCACTTGATATTTGAGGGTTGAACTACCCGCATTTACTACAAATACTTTCATAATTATCCTCCTAAAAAATCATTGAAGACCACATATAAATGTGATAATATATACTTGACCTTACAATAATACAACTTTTTACATCATTTTTCAAGAATTATTTTACAGGAGAACTATATTGAAGACCTACGGAATTATTGCGGAGTTCAACCCTATTCATACGGGACACAAATACCTTATCGACTATGCAAAACGGCATGGAGATAAGGTCATAGTCGCTATGAGCGGAAACTTTGTTCAAAGAGGGGCGCTCGCCATATATAAAAAATATGACAGGGCGAAATCCGCACTTCTTTGCGGTGCAGATATTGTAGCGGAAATACCTGCGGTTTACAGCCTATCCGTTGCGGGAAACTTTGCCCTTTGCGGAGTGTCAACCCTTTATAATCTCGGCGCAGACACCATTGTTTTCGGCAGTGAAACGGGAGATATAAAAGCACTGCAAAAGACTGCCGATATTTTGATGAGTGAGTCTTTCAAAAAAACACTTGTCACGCTTAAAGACGACAACTCAACCTTTGCCGTAAAAAGAGAAAAAGCCGCCGTGATATGCGGTGCTGATAAACAAACCCTTAAAAACCCGAACGATAATCTCGGTATTGAATACATTATCGCCGCAAAGACACTTGGTCTTGACCTATCTTTTGAAGCCGTAAAAAGAGAGGGCGCAAAACACACCGGCACACTATCTAAAGGCTACGCCTCATCAAATTATTTAAGGGAACTGATATATAGCGGTAATATAAAAACAGCAAAAGAGTATATACCAAAAGAAGCCGAGTTTTTGCTCTTAACACCTGCTGCCGACCTAAAATGCGGAGAAAAGGCGCTTCTTGCCCTTTTAAGAGAAAAAACAGGTGAAGACTTTGCCCTGCTTCCCGACCTTAGCGAAGGGATAGAAAACAGGCTTATAAAAGCGATTAAAACGGCAAAGAGTATTGACGAACTGCTTGAAAATGTTAAAACCAAGCGATACACTTTAGCACGAATAAGACGCCTTGTATTCAATGCGGCGCTTGGGTTTGATAATTCGTTTTTCCTGAAAGTTCCGCCATATACAAGGGTGCTGGGGAGTCGCAAGGGAGTTAAAATCGAGTCAAGACTATATCCCCTGCTTTCTAAAGTCAGTGATATAAACAATTTAGGCGAAGAAGCGAAAAAACTTTTTGACTTTGAGTGCAAAGCCGCCGATATTTACGGGCTGTTTTTTGAAGACGCTCTCCCCTCCGGCAGTGAACTTGAGGCAAAGTATATTAAAATATAGAATAGATATAAAAAAACACCCGTCAAATGACGGGTGCTTTTTTTATATGTTTACTCTTTATTGAACTTCTTTCTTGCTACGTAGCTTGTATGGAGGTCGTGGTGAGCCTTATGGCCGCCAAAACCGTCATACCACTCTGAATAAAGAGTTTTGATAACCGGTGACTCGTGTGACTTACGAAGCGGCATTGAAGCGTCCTGATCATAGAGCGCTTTAGCACGAACCGCTTTAAGATCAACGGTATCACGGATATATTGAGGCTGGATAGGTTGACCGCCGCCGTTTACACAACCGCCGGGGCATCCCATTATCTCAATAAAGGTCCAACCGTCAGGGTTGCCGGCTTTAAGTTTATCCATAATAACCTTTGCGGCAGATCCGCTGGAGCCTACGGCAACTTTGATATCCTGACCGTTGATATTAACGGTAGCCTCTTTAAGTCCGGCAGTACCACGAACAGCATGGTAATCAACGTCGGTGTTGTCTTTACCGGTGAGCCAGTCGTTAGCGGTACGAAGCGCCGCTTCCATAACACCGCCGGTAGCGCCGAAGATAACGGCTGCGCCGGTATCTTCACCGAGAGGACTGTCAAACTGTTCATCCGGAAGAGCGGTGAACTTAAGACCTGCACGTTCAATCATCTTACCGAGTTCTCTTGTGGTGATAGAAATATCAACGTCGGGAACGCCGGCAGCTGACTGATCGGCACGACCGATTTCAAACTTTTTAGCGGTACAAGGCATAACCGATACGGAAACAATGTTCTTAGGATCAATTCCCGCCTTTTGTGCCCAATAGGTCTTAATAACCGCACCTGCCATCTGCTGAGGAGATTTACAGGTTGAAAGGTGTTTAAGCATATCCGGATAATAGAACTCGCAGAACTTAACCCAACCGGGTGAGCAGGAGGTTATCATCGGGAGAACGCCGCCGTTCTTAATACGCTCAACAAGCTCGTTAGCCTCTTCAACAATAGTAAGGTCGGCAGAGAAGTCGGTATCAAACACCTTATCAAAACCAAGACGACGGAGAGCAGCAACCATTTTGCCCTCAACGTTAGTACCGATAGGCATACCGAAGCATTCGCCGAGTGTGGCACGAACAGACGGAGCGGTCTGAACAACAACGGTCTTTTCGGGATCATTAAGTGCTTCCCAAACTTTATCGGTATCATTTTTAACGGTTAATGCACCGGTAGGACATACAACGGTACACTGACCGCAGGAAATACAAGGAGTATTATTAAGCGAAAGGTTGAACGCCTGACCGATATTGGTATCAATACCACGGTCATTAGCACCGATAACGCTTACATACTGCTCACGACAAGCGGCAACACAACGACGACAAAGAATACACTTGTTATTATCTCTTACAAGATGTGCGGTTGAGAAATCAAGCTCATAGTGCGGCTTGAAGCCTTCAAAGGTTGAATCCTCTACACCGTAATCAAGACAGAGTTTTTGAAGTTCGCAGTTGGTGGAACGCTCGCAGGAAAGACACTTTTTATCGTGTGTTGAAAGGATAAGTTCAAGGGTTGTTCTTCTCGCCTTTTGGATTTTCTCGGTATTGGTGAGAACTTCCATACCCTCGCTAACAGGATATACACAAGCGGTAACAACACGGAAACCTCTTCCCTCATTAGCCTCAACAACGCAAATACGGCAAGCGCCTATTTCGTTCTTTTCTTTCATAAAGCAAAGTGTCGGGATTTCAACACCTGCAGTACGGGCAGCATCCAAAATAGTGGAGCCACGGGGTACAGAAACGGCTATGCCGTTAATCTTAACATTTAACATATCCATAATTCTCAGGCTCCTTTCTTATTGTTTGCTGATGGCTTTGAACTTACAGTTAGCCATACAAGCGCCGCATTTAACACAAGCGGAGGGGTCGATTTCATAAGACGGAAGTTTATGACCTTCCGCAACGTAGTCGGTTTTGTGGATGGTATTAACAGGGCAATTTCTTGCGCACTGTCCGCATCCGATACATTTATCTTTATCAATTGTGAAGGTAAGCAAATCTTTACATACACCGGCAGGGCACTTTTTATCGGTAACGTGTGCAATATACTCATCTCTGAAGAAACGGAGTGTTGCAAGTACCGGGTTAGGCGCTGTCTGACCGAGACCGCACAAAGAGTTTTGTTTAATGTACATACAAAGCTCTTCAAGTCTGTCAAGATCTTCAAGAGTACCGTTACCCTTAGTAATCTTTTCAAGAATTTCAAGAAGTCTTCTTGTACCAACACGGCAAGGAGTACACTTACCGCAAGACTCATCAACGGTGAACTCAAGGAAGAACTTAGCCATATCAACCATACAGTTGTCTTCATCCATTACTATAAGACCGCCTGAGCCCATCATACAACCGATGGCTGTGAGGTTATCATAGTCAACTTCGGTATCCATAAGAGAAGCCGGGATACAACCGCCGGAAGGACCGCCTGTCTGAGCGGCTTTGAACTTTTTGCCGTTCGGTATACCGCCGCCGATATCCTCAATAATGGTACGAAGTGTAGTACCCATAGGTATTTCAACAAGTCCGGTATGTTTAATCTTTCCGCCGAGAGCGAATACTTTAGTACCCTTGCTCTTCTCGGTACCCATAGAGGCAAACCACTCAGGTCCACGAAGAATAATCTGCGGAATGTTGGCAAAGGTTTCAACGTTGTTTTCAACAGTAGGTGAATTATAAAGACCTTTAACTGCCGGATAAGGCGGACGGGGTCTCGGCTCACCACGGTTACCCTCGATAGAGGTCATAAGCGCTGTTTCCTCGCCGCAAACAAATGCGCCTGCGCCGAGTCTGATTTCAAGGTCAAAATCAAAACCTGAATCAAAGATATTTTTGCCGAGAAGACCGTATTCACGAGCCTGGTCGATAGCCTTTTGCAAACGGCTAACCGCTATAGGATACTCGGCACGAACGTAAACGTAACCTTTAGTAGCACCGATAGCATAACCGGCAATAGCCATAGCCTCGATAATGCAGTGGGGATCGCCCTCAAGTACGGAACGGTCCATAAATGCACCCGGGTCGCCCTCGTCGGCGTTACATACAACGTATTTTTGAGGTGCTTTGTTAGGAGCACAAAGTGACCACTTAAAGCCGGTGGGGAATCCGCCGCCGCCACGACCACGAAGTCCGGAATCGGTCACGCATTTTATAACGTCCTCAGGTTTCCATTCGGTAAGAACTTTACCGAGAGCGGCATAACCGTCCATTGCTATGTATTCATCAATGCTCTCAGGGTTTATAACACCGCAGTTACGCAAAACAACACGGTTTTGTGATTTGTAGAAAGCAGTATCGCCAAGGGCAACGTTGCCTACTACTTCTTCAGCACCGGTATCATTATAAACAAGGCGTTCTACGATACGACCTTTGAGTAGGTGCTCTTCAACGATTTCTTTAACGTCTTCAGGTTTAACACGGCTATAGAATGTGCCTTCCGGATGAATAATAACAACCGGACCCAGCGCACAAAGGCCGAAACAACCTGTCTGAACAAGTTTTACCTCATCGGCAAGACCTAAAGATTCAATGTTTTTTCTAAACTCTTCCTGAACCTTTTTACTGCCCGATGATGTACAACCTGTACCGCCACAGATAAGTACATGTGAACGAATCATATTTTTGTTACCTCCAAATTATAGGTTTTGACCACCGAGTGTGTACTCACCGATGACCTTGCCACCTTTTAAATGTTCTTCAACGACACGTTTTGCTTTTTCGGGTGTCATTTTAACATAGGTTACCTTTTCTTTACCGGCCTCAAAAACCTCTACTACCGGCTCAAACTGGCAAATACCGATGCATCCTGTTTGAGAAACCGTTACCTTGTCGGACAAACCGCCGGCATTAACCTCTTCAACAAGTGTGTTGAGTACAGGACGGGCGCCTGCCGCAATACCGCAGGTAGCCATACCTACAACAACACGTACATCGTTAGCGCCTTCACGAAGGATAACTTTATCCTTCATTTTTTCTTTGATTGCCTTTAATTCAGCCAATGACTTCATTGCTATTCCTCCTGATTTGTGTATTGTTCATCGAGAAAACCCTCGATCCATTTGATTATTTCATAACTGCCGATCGGAACGCCCTCAAGAACTTCTCTTATTTCCCTTGTATCAAGGGTGACGGTCCTGTCAGCAAGTTTATGTATGAATAGAAAGTCTGTGTCGGGATGACCTTGTATAAGGGTTAAAATACTCGCCGAAACGTCGCCAAGCGGCGTAAAATCAATATGTGTTTTATCAAACACCGCCGTAACGGTTGTTCCGTGATCGTTTGGGTATTCATCCTGACTTTTAGAGGTTATACTGAAGCTTCCGCCGGTAATCTCCGCCTCCATTTTAAGAAGCGGTATGCCCATACCGACGTTTCTTGTGGTTCTTGTGGTGTAAAACGGGTCGGTGACCGATTTTACCACCTCTTCACTCATACCGCATCCGTCGTCTTTAATTACAAGGGTTAAGTGAGTTTCATCCTCTTCTATTCTTATCTCGGTGAGCGAGGCGCCTGCCTTAACGGAGTTTTCCGCTATATCAAGTATATTAAGCGATAATTCTTTCACCCTGATACACCACCTAAATATTCTATAAGACAACGTGCGACGTCCTCTTTTTTGCAGTCAAGATCAAAGAACTGTGTCTTTTCGTTTATATCCCAAAGATAGTGGGCGTCGCTGCTTGTAACCACTTTTTTTATATCTTTTTTACAAAGCAGGGCTAAATCTTCCCTTTTATTCTCGTCGTGAACTTCTATTGTGGGAAAAACAGGTGTTTTCGGGAAAAAGCCCAAAACCGATATTATGCCGTTTGCCTCTCTGTCAACGTGTGCAGGATAACATATTCCGCCGTGGTTTTTAACGGCGTCCGGCACCTCATCAAGAGAAATAGTAGTGGCATTTGAAAGCAGATTATCATCAGTACCGATTATTTTATCGTTTTCGTCCATAATATACTGATTTCCGAAAATATCGGTACGGTTTTGTATTTTTATACGGCGAGAATCGACAAAACTGTCAAACGAGAGGGCGCTGTCAAGCGTCGGAAAAAGACAAACTATATGTATTTCCTCAGCGGTGGTCAGTTCCATACCGGCAACAGGTATAATATTGTGTCTTTTTGCCGCAGCAAAAAAGGCAGGACAGTTTTTTGTGGTGTTATGGTCGGTCAGCGCCATAACGTCAAGCCCGTTCAACTCGCCCATTCCCGCTATGCTATCGGGCGTTGACTCATCGTCACCGCACGGGGATAAGCAGGAATGAATATGTAAATCGTAATAATAACGGTTCATATAAGTTTAGATATCTTAACCGCAGCCTCGTAAGCACCGAGTTCGGTAAGAAGAACATTGATATTTTTTTGTTTTGCGGTTGTGAGCAAATCTTGTGACAGTTCAACATCCTCCGCCACGAGAATACACGCAGTATCGGCAAGAGAAGCAACCGCCAAAATATTCATATTAGACATAATGGTTATCCAAACGTCGCCTGAGTTTGCTCTGCCCATAACCCAACTAAGCAGATCGCCTATATAAACGCCGGTTATCTCTTTGTCAGGTTCAGGCAATGTAGCGGCTTTGAAACCGGCTTTTTCTATAAGTTCGGATACTGTCACCGCTATCACTCCGTTTTTTCTTTTAGTCTAATCAGGCACTTATCTATTGACGCAGTACCTTTTATAACGTCTTCTGCAAACGCTCTGCAAGACGGAGCGCCGCAAGAGCCGCAATCTATACCCGGCAAACTGTCTTTAAGATTTTGGATTTCCGCCATCATCCGCATTGACTCAGCCATACTGTCGGATAGTCTTGATATGGGATGATAGGTAGGCATCTCATCAAAAAGATAATCTTCGGGGATAAACTCGTTTTCATCGGTAATAAAGTTTCTTGAAACCGGCAGATATCTCCTTAGCGACTGCAATCTTGCCTTTGCGATAAACGGGTTTTGAACCGTTAAAACTCCGCCTACGCAACCGCCGGTACAAGCATTGAGTTCAATAAACTCAAGTTGGGGAATATTGCCGTTTTCTATCTGGTCAAGAACACGTATAACGTTCCCTATTCCGTCCGCCGCAAGATAACTCTCGTTAAAAATTGCGGTGGCTTCACCGCCGGATGACGCCCAACCAATTCCTATCATACCGGAATTGGAAATTGATTCAACGTTATCATCCGGTTTCATTTTTGCTATGAGTTGAAAATATATATCGCTCATTGAAACGACAACGTCAACCTGACTTTTATACTCGGCAAAACCGTTTTTTACATAACTGACTTTTGCCGGGCAGGGAGAAATAAAGCAAACGCCTATCTCCTCAGGTTTCAGTTCTGGGTGTTCCTGTTGCGCTTTTTTACGAGCGGCTTGAGCGGCAACCTCTATAGGAGGCAGCATATGTATGATATTATCGGTCAAAGACGGGAAACGCAGAGCAATAAGTCTTATAATAACGGGACAAGCCGAACTTATTGCCGGTTTTTTTACCCCTTCAACCTTTAGATATTTTCTTGTATAGGCGCTGACTATTTCTGCGGCGGCTGACACCTCAAAAACATCGTCAAAGCCCAAATTTTTAAGTCCGGCAAGGACATAGTCAACATCATCAAGATTTTCAAATTGTCCGTAGAGTGAAGGTGCAGGCAGGGCGATTTTCCACTTGAACTTATCCATGTCGCCGAGATTTCCGCAAGCGGCTTTTTTTGCATTGTGCGTACAAGCACGAATACACTCGCCGCAGTCGATACAACGTTCCTGACTGATTACGGCGTGTCCGTTTCTTATACGAATTGCCTCGGTAGGACAATGTTTCAAACAAGTGGTGCAGCCATTACATTTTTGTTCATCAAGATAAACCGAGTGTTCATAATTATTCATGGTTGTTACCCCACGTTGACGGTAAACCGTCACACCTTATATTTAATACGGCGCACAATTAAAATCAGGTTAAATTTACCCTCATTATAATATCGGTGCCGACGCCGAGTTCCGAATGTATTTCTATATCATCGGAATAGCGTTTCATATTTGGAAGTCCCATTCCCGCACCGAAACCGAGTGTACGAATAGTATCGGTTGCGGTTGAAAAGCCTTCCTGCATAGCCTGGTCAATATTTTTGATACCGGGTCCGTGGTCGTGAAGACGTATTTCTATAGCTGTTTCGGTAACTATAACGTCCGCCTCACCGCCGCCGGCGTGTATCACCATATTTATCTCGCCCTCATACATCGCAATTGAAACACGACGGATAATTTCGGGCGGGATACCAAGCTGTCTTAAGTTCTTTTTGACCTGAACGGAAGCCTGACCTGCCGAAGTAAAATCAGTTCCGTCAACGTCAAAATGAAACTTTAACAGTTCAGACATCTCTTACCTTATTGCCTACAAGACCGTTGCTGTAAAGTTTACCGCAGGCCTCGTACATTCTCTTTTTGGTAGCCATAATAACAATACCGGCTTCACGAGCGAGTTCAATCATTTCGGCAGTAGGCATTTTGGAACGGACAAAAACGATACAACGCATATCCATCATCTCGGCGGTTCTTACCACCTGAGAGTTTACAAGACCGGTTAAAAGAACGGCCTGATCTTTAACGTATGCGAGTACGTCGCTCATCATATCGCTGCCGCAGGCGGAAAAAACATCCTCATTGGTGTTTTCCTCGCAGCAGATAACCTGTGCATCAAGTAATTCTTTAATCTTGCTGATTTTCATACTTTATTATTACCCCTTAAACTAAAGCGGATTATGCACCGTATTTAGCAAGTATACTGTCAACATCGTCAACAGTAAGACGGCCGTATACTTCTTCGTTTACGGTAAGTACCGGTGCCAAACCGCAAGCACCTATGCAACGGCAGGCAGTAAGAGAAAACTTACCGTCAGCGGTGCACTCATCGGCACCGATTCCGAGTTTTTCGGAAAGTTTATCAAAAATATCGCCGGAGCCTTTAACATAGCAGGCGGTACCAAGACATACCGAAATGTTATATTCACCCTTAGGTGAAAGAGAGAACTGAGCATAGAAGGTAGCAACGCCATATACTTTTTCAAGCGGAACATCCATTCCCTCTGCTATCATTTCCTGCACTTCAAAAGGAAGATATCCATAAATATCCTGAGCCTTTTGCATAACAACCATAAGATTGCTCTTATCGTGTTTATTCTCATTGATAACAGCCATAAGTTGCTCTTCTTGTTCTCTTGTACCTTTGAAAGGTAATTTGCTTATTTTCTTTTTCATTAACGGTTCCTCCTATAATGAATATGAATAGTTTATGACTTATCGGCAATAAGTCTAGAGTTATAGATTGATATTTTTCTATCAAAAAATATAATAACATACTTTTACGTTTTTGCAAACTGTTTTTTTAATATTTTTTATAAATATTTTAATTATTTTATATTATTTTCAATATTTTTGTAAAAATGGTTTCATTTGGAACAGTTTGTTCCGAAAAATTGACAGTTATGAATAAAAATCACTAAACGGGTTAACCTTAATATATGGCTTATCATTGATAAGACATGGGTGAATAATTCACACATAATTGAAAGGAAGAAGTATATGAAAAAACTATTAAGTATTGTTTTGGCACTCGGCTTGATTTTCACATTTGCGGCGTGCGGCAATAAAGAAGACCAGGATTACAACAGTGAAACAAGTTCTATGAGCGAGCCTGAAAACACGGTTAAAGGTTTCAGCGGTACCATAGGCAAAAAGTGGGATAGCGTAAAGGATGACTACGCCAAACTTGAAACCGAAGCAAAGAGTGAAATTGACGAAAACAAAAAGGTTACAAGAGAAGAAATAAACACCCTTGTAAACGAAATTGAAAGCGGTATGAAGGAACTTGAAAACGGTATTACCGACAGCAACGAAGAAACCGCCAAAAAGGTTTACAAAGATGCACACAAGCTCGAACTGTTAGCCGAGCGTGGAGAAACCGACGCTTCAAAAGAGCTTAAAAACCTTGCGAAGAACGCCAAAGCCCTTGTAAAACAGTATTACGGCGTGGCGGATGACGACTATGACACCGTGCGTGAAGCGGTAGAAGGCTCTCTTAAAAAGATAAAGAACTTTACAAACGATATATGGGACGCCTTTATAAATCTATTTGAATAAAGGGCATAAAAAAAGACGGTGGGTTTGCCACCGTCTTTTTTGTTTTTTTACATTGCGGTATATCCGCCGTCAACGGCAAGATTAACACCGGTAACATAACTTGACTCTTTAGCTGCAAGGAAGAGTGCGGCTGTGTCAAGTTCGCCCTCTTCACCGTAACGCTCTTCCGGAATCATTGTTTTGGCATTTGCCTGGAAGAAGTCACTGTTAAGAGTGTCACGAGTAAGGTCGGTGTAGAAATAACCGGGACAAATTGAGTTAACGGTTATATTGTATTTACCCCATTCGGAAGCGAGCGCACGGGTAAGGTTTACAACGCCGCCCTTTGCTGCGTGATAAGGAGCCGAGCCGGCAATTTTGTTACCTACAAGACCGTACATAGAAGCGATATTGATTACTCTGCCGTATTTTGCAGGTATCATAGCCTTTTTAGCAACGGCACGAGCAACTCTGAACGAACCGAAAAGGTCAATGTTCATTTCATTATTAAACTGCTCATCGGTAATATCTTCAGCAGGAGCAACGGCACCTGTACCGGCATTGTTTATAAGAATATCAACTCTGCCGAACTTATCAAGCACCTTATCTACCATCTCCTCAACAGCAGCGGTGTCGGTGATATCGCAACGAATTGCAAGTGTTTCAACACCGTACTCTTCGCTGATTTTAGCGGCAACCTCGTCAATAAGGTTTTGACGACGGGCAACGGCAACTATTTTAGCACCCTGGTTAGCGAGCGCTTTTGCCATTTGTACGCCAAGTCCTGTTGAGCATCCGGTTACGATAGCAACCTGGTCTTTCAAATTAAAATACTTTTTCACTTGTTAAAACCCCTTTTTATTAAATATTTAACAATAATATTATATCATCAATATAATTCTCGGTCAATTAACCAGATTTACAAATAATTCATTTTTTTATTAAAAAAATGAACACTTTGCACAAATGAAAACGGTTCTTTTTTTAAGAACCGTTTTCATATAAGATATTATTTCTTTTCTATTTTCAGGTCATCACCCGAAACGGTTATTTTATAGTCGGATGTTGTAGTAAACAAATCCTTATATTTTGCAGCATCTTTTGCAAACACGCCTTCGCTTGAGGGCAGTATGCAAATCTTTGAGCCTTCTTTAAGGTCGCCGACCTTAAGTGTGGTTTTTGAGCCAAGGCGAAGCACCGCACCGTTTTCACCGTTTATAACGATTTTACCTGAAATAGTGAGTTCGTCCTCAGTCGGATAGTTTATACCGTAAACATTTTCGGCTGTTCCATCATTACAGGTGAACTCACCGCCATAGAGGTTAAGTAACGCACCGGTGGCAACGTTTACAATTGTACCGGTTGAAGCCTTACTTGCCATAGCGCCGATAAACTTACCGCCGTAAATATTAAGCGTAGGTGTGTTGGTCGCAGCAACGTGGATAAGACCGCCGTTGTTGTTAGTCTTAATGCCACTTGCATCATATACACCGCCGAATATATTAACGGTTGTAGGTCTCTGGGCATTGACATATATCATAGCGCCTGTTGCAGTACTTGTTGCGTCGGTCTTCTTCATTCCGCCGCCGCCTTTACAATCGCAAAGGTTAACGGTTTGCTTGGTGGTGGTAGAAGATCTTCCGAGCATCAAAACTCTGTCAGCACTTGAGCCGCTTGACTTAATGGACATTGTATGACCGTTATAGCAGATGTTAAGACTTCCGCTGTTAACCGACGTTTGACCGGAAAGCGTTATGTCTTCTTCAAGGTAGAAGTTGCCTTTTACAGGTAATTTGCCCGAATAAGTATCGGTTATAATCTCCTGTGTCAGCGGTTCATAAACCACCTTTTTGTGTGAAGTATGGTCGCCGACATTTGTGTCACCGCCGCAAACACAATGCTCATGTGTGGTGTCAACCTTGGTGACTATATCGTCGCCCGATTTTTCCACCTGCGTTTCTGAAATAAACTTGAACTTATCGAAGTATTCAGCGCCGCCTACTACTACGGTACCGTTATAGTTAAACTCAACCGAAACCTTGGTATCGTCGCCCAAATCGGCTACTTTAATATTAGCATTTTCACTTGCCAAATAAACATCGGTTTTATCGGTATCTACTCCATCAAAGGTCATATCGCCCTTTAGATTCAAGGTTATGGCGTTAACATAGATATTATCGCCTTTTCCGCCTTTTGAGTTTTGTTCTATTGACGAACCGTTTGTTATATAGCAGTCTTCTATCGAAGCGGTTGTGTTTGTTCCGCCGATATAGATGTTTCCGCCGTTTGTTGCGCTGCCGTTTGTAACAGTTACGTTATTGAGGCTTAGTTTTCCGGAGCCCTCAACAAATATGTTTCCGCCGAGTCCCTCTGCCGAGCCGTCGGCACTTTCGGCAATACCGTCTTTGATAATGCAGTCTTTAGCACTTAGTTTAATATATCCGCCGATATTACCGCCTTTAAGCGCCTTACCGCCCTCTATTGTTCCGCCTTTGATATTAAAGGAAACAAGGCTTGAGTCAACATAGATAGCGCCGCCCTTACCGGTGGTTTCACCGCCGATTATCTGACCGCCGTAGATATTAACTTCCGCCGCATCATCAGCCACTTTGGATTTAGGACCGTTCACAACCATAAAGGGTCCGTTTTCTGTGGAAGTTATACCGGAAGCATCATAAAGTCCGTCATAAATATTAAGGGTTACTTTATGAGTGCCATTTATCAAAATCATTCCGCCCTTTGCTTTGCTCTCAGCGTCGGCTTTTACCATTCCGCCGCCGTCTTTACAGTCGCAAAGGTTGATTTCGGTACTACTTGTTCCGGCTGCATACATTTTCTCAGGTTCTATGTTGCCGAGAAGCAGTAATCTTGCGGAACTTGAACCGTTACTGAATATTGCAACGGTATGACCGTTATAGCAAATGTTAAGGTCGCCGTCATCGGAAGTCTGACCTGTAACTACAAGGTCTTCTTCAAGGTAGTAACTGCCGTGGGTCGGTAGTTTACCGCTGAACCTATCGTCAATATCGCTTTGAGTGAGCGGTTCATAATATACCTTATCGTCATCTTCAGAAGCTGCTTTACCGTCTTTTGCGTGAACGTGACCTGAGTTTACAAGCGAGAGGGTCTTTTCACTGTTATTGCCGACAACCGCAAGTCCGTCACGATAAGAACTGAAGTATTTTTCATAGGATTTTGCATTTTCTATATTCTTTGCAAACACACCGGCTCTTACACGGCTTACTTCAAACTTAGCGCCGTCTTTCAGATTGCTAGGTGTAACGGTTGAACTTGTCGCCATATAGAGATCGCCGTCGGTAATTTTTGATGTGCCTTTAAGATTTATTTTTCCGTCAACGTAAACGTTATTACCCTTAGCGCTTGATTTACCGCCGGTGATTTTTCCGCCTGACATATCAAGCAAACTATCGGTTGCAACATTGATATTACCGCCGTTGCCTTTTGCAGTACCGTTTATTACCGAACCGCCGTACATATTGACGTTAGAGCCTTTGAAGGCGTTGATGTTACCGCCGTGACCCGAACTGTAACCGTCCTTAACAGTACCGCCGTACATATTAAATGTACCGCCCCTTAGAACGCTTATGTTACCGCCGTCACCGTTTTTGGTGCCCTCGGCACGACCGCCGGTTATAACGCCGTCATACATATTGAATACAGCGCCCGTTAGACTAACCGACTGACCGTTGTCGTTTGTACGGGTAGCAGGACCCATAACGTGTACCGAGCCGCCCATACCTCCGCCGGTAGCCGATTTTCCGCTTATTGTATATGCAGTTCCGTATAGTGACTTACATCCCTTAATGGTGCCGCCTTTCATATTGAAGGTTGAACCGGGCGCCACGTAAACGCACATTCCCTGACAACCGACTTCGGTAACTGCCGACATATCTATAGTGCCGCCTGCAAGTGTAAACTCGGAAGCGTCGCCCATACGAACGGCTATACCGTTATCGGTATATTTTTGACTGGTTGAGCGCATAACTCCGCCGCCCTTAGAGTCCATAACGTAAAGACTGTTATGATCGTCTATATCAAGTATGCGGTAGTCGGATGTAATGCTATGACCGTTAAGGTCAAGAACGGTATTTGTAGTTTTATAACTAAATACGGTATTTGAGCCGCCTACGATAAATGCCGCCTTGTCGCTTCTGATCTCATAGTCTTCGGTCATTATATAGTGTCTGCCGTCTTCGGTTGTTTTTCCGCCGTTAAATCTATACCAGGAAACAGTCCTGTTACAATGCGGGCAATATGCCGTTTTTACAACCTCAGGGGCTTTTTCGATTATGTAGATGATTTGTACTTCACCCATAGAGTTGAGGAGAGAATGTACTTTATCGCCTACTGATACTTTATCAACTTTACATAGGTTTTGGGTGTTAAATATAAGCGGTTTTTCCACCATATCCGCCCAGGTTTTATCTCCGGTTTTAGGTGAGGTAAAGTTGAGCGTTTTTCCGTCTATTGAACTTATCTTATAATAGGATGCTATACTTGTTCCGCCCACTGTCTGAAGCGGTGTATAGTGAGCGACTATCTCGTTGCCGTTTAGTTTAAGTCCGAATACGGGAGCCGCATATTTTCTGTCTATCTCTTCGGCAAGTTGACGGTTGTAGGTATAAACCTGTTTAACAACGCCGGGTGTGCTCTTTGCCACAACGTTAAATACGTATTTTCCGTCAGCCTCCGGTTGTCTGGTCCAGGTATTTGTTGATGTGTTCCATTTGCGAGATAAACTCCAGTAGAGTTCACAACCTACCGTACGACTTGCTATTACGTGAATAAAGCAAATCTTGCCTCTGCCGTTGAGGTAGCATTGTACCTTATCGCCGGGTCTTACATCGGTCCACTCGCCGTAGTTTACACCCTCAATACCCGTAACGTCCATAGCGCGACAGTTTTTGGCGAGGGTATAGGTTTGTTCATCGCCGAACTTAGGCGAGTTGCGTTTGCCGGTATATCTAACCTTCAAAACGCCGTTATCAAGACTAACTACATTATAATAAGAGGCAACGATGTTACCCTTTGTAACCTCTTTTGTACGGAAGTAGTCGGTTATGAGGTGGGGGTCGTTTTCGTCAAGTTCAAGTCCGAACGCCCTACCTGCCGTTCTATCCATATAGTTTACAAGTGTATAATCTTTTGTATAGAAGGTTTCAACTTTGCCTTCATAAGCGAGATCAATATAATAGTATCCGTCGGCGCTTTGCTCTCTTGTGGTGTTCTGGAACCTTGAGTCATATTTACGGTCTTTATTATAGTATATAGTACCTACAACGTTACGCTCGGTAACAACAACATATTTTATATTGTCTTTTTTATCGCTTACAACGTAGATACAGTCGCCGTCAATAAAGCCCTCTGTAAGACGTGTACCCGGCTCACCGGTAGTACCCGAAACATCATATACGGGAACTGAAGACGGAATATCTATTTTTTTCTCAACGCCGTCGCCACGGTCAGAAGTATTGATGATAACGGGTTTTCCCTTTTCGGGCGTTCCGTTTACATATACACGGGCGGCGGTGATTTTGTATCCCATTTCTTCAAGAGGTACAACGTCAACTACAACGCCAGTCTCATCAAACTTAAGTCCCATAGCGGTGTTCATATCTATTTTTGCAACAACCGTACTGTTTTTTGCACGGCGGTTAACCGCACGTCCCTGTTGAGAAAGGGCGCAAAACAGTATGTGGTACGTGCCGTCTGTCTTATCACGTTCACGTACAAGGTCGGAGGCTTTGCCCGTTTGATAGGCATAATCAAAGCGGTTTACGTTCCAGAATATATCGGAAGACAGTTCGCCGCTTGTATCTTCTGTGCCGAACCAATTATTAAAGTTAAGCGCAAATACAGTACCGAGTATGGCTACAAGCAATACACTTGCTATAATAATGGTCCATTTGTTTTTGAGCAGTTTTAAGAGTTTGTTTTTCATAAACCATTCACCTTTCTTTGTACTGTTTTACTTTACTGTATTTTTAAGTTCACCGAGCACATCGATAAACTTATCTACAAGCTGTTCGCCCGAGCCTTTTGCCTGACGGGCGGTATCAACCTCATAACTGCCGTAATCATAGGTGGCGGAGTCGGGTATGTAACCGTAAGTCTGGCCTGAATAACTGATTGAAACGGTGGTCTTAAAGGGTGACCTGTTCTTTATATCTACGCCAAGTTGGTTAAACAGTTCGCCCGGCGAGAAGGTAAATCCTATTCCGCAAATAACCATAGCCGACGCTTTGAACTCTATCTCGGAGCCGAGTTTTGCGTTAGAGATAATTGAACTTGCCTCATACTGCGAAACGAGTCCCAAAGTATAGGCATATCGTTTTGTTGCGGTGGAGTCATAGGTCTTTTTCCAATAATCCTGAACTAAAAGCGCTTTAGATTTCAAATTGTCACGGTCGTGGTTAACCTTAAGCATTATGCTGAAACGTTTACCGCCGACAAGTCCTGTCGGAACGTCCTTTAAGTTTTTAGCCAAGTCAACCGCATAGGGTGCCAAAGTCGAAGAGTAGTTTACAAGGTCATCTATTGTTTCTTTGTTGCCTGTAACGTAACTCTTTTCTCTATCTTTCATTCTTGTTGAGGGATTTACGTTGCCTGCGTCGCCCTGTAGGTACATACATTTTGTGCCGGGCATTTGCTCCTCAACATACTCGCAAAGTTTACCTGTCCAGTCGGAACTCATAAGATACTGTTGAGCGTCGCCTGTGATGGTGTTGTGGGCTCTAAAACTCATCCACATAACATCATCTGCGTCTTTGCGGTCAAACTTTATAATATGGAAAGTCTGGTCGATTTTATCAGCGTGATCGATATATTTTTTACCGCTGTTATCGGGCAAATCGGCAAACCAAACGTCCCAGTGGTTATCGCCCACTACCCTATCGTCTCCGTTGCCGTCGGTAGCATAATAATGACGAACAAAGTTATGATCGGGAACCTGAGTATCGCCATACGCCATAGAAGCGGGGGCACGGTCGTTCATAGCTTTTACCGCATTTGCTACAATGGTGTTAATAAATATCGGCTCATACGCCTTTATGATAGGCATTTGATTTTGGTTGAGCGCAGGTCCGGAGTGGGTGTGTGAACAGTTGAATATGATATTATCAACCGGTACTTTGCAATTCTCAGACACGCCCTCAAAAATCTTATCGGCGATATCTCCACGCACCATATTTATAATATCTATTTGCATAACAATAACCGTATTGTTTTCCTTATCGGATATTGCGGTGGCTCTTGTATAAAGTTCATCAAGATAACCACGGCATATACGATTAGGCTCGTTGCCGTATCCGGCTAGCGGAACTGCCGGGTCGGCAGGCGTAATGCTTGAAATAGAATAGCCTACACGAAACTCTCCTTTGTACTTATCGCTTTCAAGCGTTCCGATTTTATCGGGCGCACTGTTATCTGTGGTAGCGGTACTGCCCGCACAAGACACAAGCGAAGCGACAATAAGTACCAAAAGAACTAAAGAAATGATTTTTTTCATGGAAATCTCCTTTCGCTAAGAGAACAATATATAAAAGGTTATTTTATATAAGGATTTTTTCTCAACTTAATTATACATCCTTAAAAGGAGTTTGCAAAATAGTAAATTATGTAAAAGGCATTTTTAACGTCAAGTCGCAAAGTTTTAACAAAGTTCTTAAAAAAAATCATTACTAAACTCAAATATAGAGCAATTTATACAAAAATATTCCAAAATAAGACTTAAAAAAACAGACAGGCTTTGACACCTGTCTGTTTTTATTTACTTTCCGCTTCTTAACTTATTTATACGGTCACGCAAAGCGGCGGCGTGTTCAAACTCAAGTATTTTTGCCGCTTGTTGCATCTCTCTTGTAAGCTGGCTGATAAGTTCCTCCCTTTCAGCACGGGAGAGACGTTTGCCGTTTTTATCTTTAGGCACTTTTTTGCCTATTTCAATAATATCGTAAACATCTTTTTTAATGGTTTTAGGCACTATACCGTGTTCGGCGTTGTACCGTTTTTGTATTTCACGGCGGCGCTCGGTTTCACGAATGGCGTTTTCCATAGATCTTGTCACGCTGTCGGCGTACATAATAACCTGTCCGCCGGCATTTCTTGCGGCTCGACCGATAGTTTGAATAAGCGAAGTCTCGCTTCGAAGGAAGCCCTCTTTATCGGCGTCAAGTATGGCGACAAGCGATACTTCGGGTATATCAAGTCCCTCTCTTAAAAGATTTATACCCACGAGAACGTCAAACTCGCCAAGACGCAAATCCCTTATAATCTCCATTCTCTCCATAGTGTCTATATCGTAGTGCATATAGCGAACTTTTATGGAAAGATTTTCAAGATATTCGGTTAGGTCTTCCGCCATTTTTTTGGTAAGCGTTGTAACAAGAACACGTTCGCCCTTGCTGCTTCTCTCATTTATCTCGGAAACAAGGTCGTCAATTTGTCCTTCGGACGGTTTTACTATAACCTCAGGGTCTAAAAGTCCGGTCGGTCTTATAACCTGCTCTACAATCTCGGCGGCGTGTTCTTTTTCAAACTCGCCGGGTGTTGCCGAAACAAATACCGCCTGGTTTATATGGGAATAAAACTCATCAAAATTAAGCGGGCGGTTATCGAATGCCGAAGGCAGACGAAAACCGTACTCAACAAGATTTTCTTTTCTTCCCCTGTCTCCACCGTACATACCCCTGACTTGCGGCAAGGTCACGTGCGACTCATCGACAAAAAGCAAAAAATCATCGGGGAAATAATCAAGCAAGGTTGAGGGCGTACTGCCGGGTTTTCTGCGAGAAAGCACACGGGAATAGTTTTCTATACCCTTGCAGGTGCCGATTTCTCTTAGCATCTCAACATCATATTCCGTGCGTTGTCTTATACGCTGAGCCTCGATAAGTTTTCCGTTTTCTTCAAAAAACTTGACACGCTCTTCCATTTCGTTTAACAGATCCTCTGTTGCCTCCATCATCTTATCCCCCGGCACAATATAATGCGAAGCAGGATAAATGGCGGTGTGCTTTAAGATTTGTTTTGTTTCACCGGTAAGCGGATTTATCTCACTTATACGGTCGATTTCGTCACCGAAAAACTCTACCCTTATTGCGTTTTCATAAGCATAAGCCGGATAGATTTCTACCGTATCTCCACGAACTCTGAACTTGTTTCTTACAAAGTTGATATCGTTTCTTTCGTACTGCAAATCGACAAGTTTTCTGATTAGTTCGTCACGGCTTTTTTCCATACCGTTACGGAGAGATATAACCATATTCCGATAATCTATCGGGTCGCCGAGAGAGTATATACAGGATACCGAGGCGACGATTATCACGTCCCTGCGTTCCGATAGCGCACAGGTGGCGCTGTGGCGAAGTTTGTCTATCTCATCATTTATGGCGGAGTCTTTTTCTATATAGGTGTCACTGCCGGGAATGTATGCTTCCGGCTGATAATAGTCATAATAGGAAACAAAATACTCAACCGCATTTTCGGGGAAAAACTCTCGAAACTCACTGCAAAGTTGTGCGGCAAGTGTTTTGTTATGGGCAAGAACTAACGTCGGGCGGTTTACACGCTCGATAACGTTTGCCATAGTAAAGGTCTTACCCGAACCGGTAACTCCGAGCAGCACCTGCTCTTTATCGCCGTTTTCGATACCTTTAACTAATTTATCTATTGCCTCAGGCTGATCGCCCGTAGGCTTATAATTTGAATGCAGAATAAACCTGTCCGCCACAATTTCACTTCCCTTACCTAATGTTTACTTGTTATTTTCTAAAGGCAGGTCGATTTTTGACCTACCTTTAATATAACACAAATAATTATTCTATAGTCAAAATCTCCGAGAAACCGGTGACCTCAAATATCTCCATAATAGTGTCGCCGACGTTTTTGATTTTCATTTCGCCCTCTTTATTCATACGTTTTTGGGCGGAGAGGATGACACGAAGTCCTGCCGAAGATATGTAGTCTAACTTCTCCATATCTATTGTAAGGGATTTAACCCCCTCTAAAGCCGAACTGAGTTCGCTTTCAAATCGGGGTGCGGTTGTGGTATCGAGTCTGCCCTCGAGAGTAATAATAAGGTTTTCGTTTTCGCCTGTTTTAGTAATGTTAAGCATAGTTTTTCCTCCGTATATATGAAATATTATTTTTTATTATAAACCATATCGATAAACCTTTTTAGGCTTTGAGGATAGTTTTCTTCACTATTAAGATTTGTATCGCCTAAGGTTACCATTTTATTTTTGCCGTGATAGTCACTGCCTGCCGTAACAAGAAGATTGTATTCCTCTGCGAGTGATAAAACCTCGTTTTGAAGTTTTGAGGTAAATCCCGAATAAAACGCCTCAACGCCCATAAGTCCAAAGGAAATGAGTTTTTTAATTCTATAAACCAAATCCTCTCCCAAAATGAGTTCATCTCCCCTGCCGTAGACCGGGTGGGCGAGAACGGGTATGCCGTTTGACAGAAGAATAGATTTTATGGCGTCGTCCGGTTTTACGTATTCGTTTTTTGAGTGAAAACGGTTTATATAATTATTGATGGCGTCCTCTTTTGTCTTTGCATATCCGTATTTTACCATAATGTTACCTATATGCGGTTTGCCGGGATTATCAAGCGAAAAAAGGGCGTCTATATCCTGTTTTCCAAAAGTAAATGAAAACTCACTCTCTAAAAAATCAAGCCTTTTCCTTAGTTTTTCAATACGGTAGTTATGTCCCGTATTGACAAGTTGGGTTATAGGTTTTGCATCTATATCGTAATTATAGCCTAAGATATGATACCTTCCCTCACTGTCTTTGCAGGAAAACTCAACACCGGGTACAAAAGCGGGGTCGCCTTTTTTCAGCAACTGTTTTACAAGTGCGCTGCTTTTTACCGCATCGTGATCGGTGACCGAAAAAAGTTCTATTCCTTTTTCCTTTACCTTTTCTATTATCTCACTTGGCGTATCTGTTCCGTCAGAGATAACCGTATGCATATGAAGATCAATTTTTTTAGGATAGGTCATAACAACAGTCCTTTGAAAAATTACATAACAAGTGTAAGGTTATTAAGTCCCAGCGAACAAACATAGTTTGCCTCTTTAACCATTTTCATCACAAGACGAATACCGATATGAACTGTAGGATCATCGTTTTTATGAAGATCCATATAAGCCACAGGGTCAAAGTTTACGCAGTTATCTCTGATACGTATAAGGCGCTTATCTTCCTTGAATATAAGACGTATTTCGATAACGTGGTCGGTTCTTTTATCTTTTTTGAAGCCGTGATCAACTATATTATTTGCCATTTCTTCAATACAAAGCGAGATAAACTTGCTGTTTCGCTCGGTTTCGTTATGATTTTTACAAAACTCTTCGGCTTTTTCCGCCGCCGCAACCGCTTCTTCTACCGAGCGCACGGTCAAATCGAGGCAGTCTTCCGCCTTGGCGCCGAAATCGTTTGGTATAAGAGCATAGGCATTTGCCGAAAGAGATATTTTTTTGTTCTTTTTCCAAACAATAATTGAAATAAACAAAAGAGTTATGCTCTCGCCGAACACCCACGAAAGCCAAATGCCCGTTGTGCCGAGTATGGGGCTTAAAACAAGAGCGCCTATTGCCGTAAAGACAAAACTTTGAAGCGCCGAAATAATCTCGGAGAACCCCACTCTGTTTGTCCCTTGATAATAGTTTTTAAGAGAAGTGTTAAAGGAACACGGTATCAAAGAAAGAACAAAAAGCCTTACTCCAAGCACCGCCATTGACCTTGCCTCTACGTTGCCTTTTAGAAAAAGGTCTACTAAAAACGGAGCCAAAACAAAAACCGTGACGGTCACAACAGACGATAGCAAAATAGCATAGTGACTCATTGTTTTCACAACAGTTTGAAGATTTTTTCTGTCCTCATCGCTATGGAACAGGGCGGCAAGTGTTAAAGCAACCGAGCCTATGCCGGCGCCAAAGCAATAGCATATATTTCCTATAGTGGAAATAACCGAATAGGACGCTACCGCCGTGTTTCCTCCGTCACGAATAAGCAGTAACAGTTTGTTAAATAAGAAAACAAGGAATACAAGACTTATCTGATTTACAAGTGTGGGTATTCCGTTTCTCAAAATTGAGCCGAAAACGGCTTTTTTTACTCCCTTAATGCTAAAGCGGAACATACATTTTTTCTTTACAAAATATGCGCCGCCGATAAAAAAGGCAATATAGTAACTAAGGCTTGAGGCAAGTCCCATACCGAAGGTGCCGCCATGAAAGACCTTTACGTTTAAAAGGTCAAAAACTATATCAAATACTGTCATAGCCGCTACGGCTACAACAAGTCTTGTGCGGTTGCCCGACATTTGCATAAAAGGCACCATAATCATTGAACACAGAAAAGCCGGCGCACCGATTATAAATCCTCTAAGGTAATCTTTTGTAAGGCTGAAAACCTCATTATCAGGTCCCGGTTTTCCGGCGCCAAGCAATACGCAAAGGGGTGAAGAAAGCATGAAAACAAGCACTAGTCCGATTACGGATATTGCCGTGACTAATAGCACCGCCGCTGAAAAACAACGGTTTGTTCCCTCTCTGTCTCCGCAACCCAATGATTTTCCGCAAACAACCTGAATACCGGCTGAAAGCATACTGCCTATTGCGGCAAAAACGAGAAGCACGGGGTTTGAAAGACCGTATGCCGCCATTGCGTTTACACCTAAAAAACGTCCTATGATAATACTGTCTACAAGCATACAAATCATAACCGTCATAGCGGAAAGGATTTGTGTAACAAGCATTTGTCTGAAAACCTTTTTTATCATTGTCTATACCCTTTACTTCAGGATTTTTTCGATAGTTAAAATGTTTTTGCCGTCTTTATATTCGTAAACAACGTTATCCATCATTTTTTTGGTCATAAATATGCCAAGTCCCCCTATATCACGCTCATCGGCGGAGAGTGTTATATCGGGGTCGCTTTTTTTGGTCGGGTCAAAGGGTTTTCCGTTATCCATAAAGGTTATAATTACTCTTATAGGGTCTTTTGAAACCTCGACTCTGACCGTTGCTTTTCCGCTCTTCGGGGCATAAGCATAATTAGCGATATTTACAAAAATCTCCTCTGCGGCAATAGCTATTTGCATCCGGTCTTTAGGATAACAGCCGTTTTCTTCTAAATGCTCTTCAATAAAGGAAAGCACCGTCGGGAGATTTTCTTTTACCGCCTCAACCTGCAGTTCGTTTGTGGAAAAGAGCAGCGTATCTGTGCTGTCCAAAAGTTCTAACAGTTCACTCTTCCAGTATTCTATTTCTTTTCTACTCTCAGCCGTTTCAAGCCCTTTGCGGCGGATAGAACGGCGTATCAAACGAATATAGCCGATTATTCTCGCTTTATTTTCTACCTCTTCTATCTTTTTCTCATCATCAGTACCGAGATACATTGAAAGAGATGCTCTCCAAAACGCTTTGCCTGTTTCAAAATCAAAGCCCTGAAACTTCTTTATTATCTCGTGGTTGGTCTCCGAAAAGCCGATAAACGAGTTATACATAGAGGCAAGTTCAAAAATCGGGTGACCTATAGCCAAGGTATCCATATCAATAAGTAAAACCTCTCCGTTTTGAAGTTCAAGGTTTTTTGTATGATAATCGCCATGTATCATATGATTATCGTAGGGCACCTCGTTTACTAAAGCAAGGAGTTTTTTTGCCTTATCCTCGGGCAAATAGTCTTGCATAAAGTTTGCCCATTCAAGCACAGTTTCCCTCATATCAGGGAGTTTGCCGTCGGGAACTATGGTGCTATGTATTTTTTTAAGCATATTTACGTATTCTTTAACGCACCAGTCGAAACGCTCAGGCTCGGTAGAGAGTATTTTTGAAAAAGATCTTGCGTTAAGCAGTTCGAATACCGAACCGTAACTCTCCCCTACTTTCACCACATCATAAGAAATAGCGGTGGGAATACCGAGTATAAGCGCAAGGCGGGCAACCTCTCGCTCGTGCTGAATATCGGCAAGAGCGTCGGCATTGTTATACACTTTAACAACGTTATCCTGGTCAATACGGTATATAGTTCCGTTTGCGCCGCGACCTATCTCTTCACAACCCTCTACCGATACCACACGGTACGCCTTTTCAACGGTCATCATCTCGGTGAAACCGGTCATTTCAAGAATATCGTAAACCTCGGTACTAACCTCGGTTATTTTAAGGTCGGGGTGGGATTTTTTTACACGAAGAATAACACGAAGTCCTGCGCTTGAAATATACTCAAGATTTTTAGCGTTCAGTATGACCGCATAATTATCCTTTTGTTCGAGTTTTAAGAGTATATCTTTTTCAACATCGTTCGCATTGTTTGAGTCTATTCTGCCTGCAAGATTTACTACTACGGTGTTTACATCATTTGCCATTTTTTTCTCCTCCCTTATTTCCCGTATATTCCATACAAAGCATTGTCAAATCGTCAAACTGCTCTGCATCATTTACAAAACCGTCTACTGTGGTTTTTATATTTTCAAGTATTTTTTTAGGCTCTGCCGAACTTTCCGCATTGAGTGCCGAAAGCATACGCTCTGTTCCGAACATTTTATTCTCTGCGTCGGTAGCCTCAGGCACACCGTCGGTATAAAGAAACATTTTAGAGCCCGGTTCAAGGTTTATTTCATATTCTTTATACTTTATACCGCTCATACCGCCGATTACAAAACCGTGTTTATCTTTATATAGTTCAAAATCCCCGTTTGCATGTTTAATAGCTGGATATTCGTGACCTGCATTTGCGGCGGTAAGTTTTCCCGTAGATATTTCCAAAATACCGAGCCATACCGTAACAAACATTTCCATACGGTTGTTAGAGCATATTGAATTGTTTGTATCGGTGAGTATTTGAGCCGGTGATTTACCCATCATAGCGTTATTGGCAAGTATGATTTTTGAAGCCATCATAAACAGTGCCGCAGGAACGCCTTTTCCGGATACGTCCGCCATAACCATACAAAGATGGTCATTATCAACAAGGAAAAAGTCGTAAAAATCTCCGCCTACTTCTCTTGCGGGGTTCATTGTGGCATAAATATCAAACTCCGGTCTGTCGGGAAAAGCGGGATATATATTAGGCAACATATCCGCCTGAATTGCCGACGCCATAGTGAGTTCGGTATCTATTCTCATATTGTCAACCTTTTGCCTGTTATACTCTTCGTTTTGATTGTTTATTATAACCGAAAACATATAAACCGAAGCGCCGACGGTTGCAAAAATAATATACTGTATTCTGGGTGAAAACGCCTGAAGTAGAATAGCGATTACCGGTGCAATTATATAATTCCAAAAGGCAATTTTAACCGGTTTTGAGATTTTTTTGCGGTTTTGAAGCAATAACACCACGTCAAAAATCAACATCAAAACAGGGCAAATGTTTGAAAGCAAATAGTATTTTCCGCGATAATAAAGATTTGCCTTGTCAAAACCATATACAAGGTCAAACGGTTCACAAAGAACGAGAATTGCTATGTGAACTATAAGAAAACTATAAAGTAAAACGACAAGTTTTATATTCGCCTTTTTATCAAGTTTTGAAACGGCGATTACAAGAAGCGACATAATATGCGCCATAAAGCCTGCAAGTGTTATTTCGGCAAAAGTAACTATATAAAGCGCCGTACGGACGGCACCGCCCGGCATTCCGTTCATTATTTCTCTTGCAAGGTGACAGGAAATATATGAAAGAATTAAAGTAAAGAAAACCTGGAAATAATATCTCACTTGCTTTTTGAGGTGGATAGACGCCGTAATTTGAAGAAGTGATAACAAACTGATACCTATACCACCCGAAATGAAAATAGTGTTTATTAAATCAGCCACCGAAAAAGTAAATTGCATAAACTATACGCTCCGTTTTTTGAGTTATTTGATACTATAAGTCTATTATATATAATAACATTATACCTTCTAAATGTCCAGCCAAAAAAGAAAGCAGGGAGTTTCCCTGCTTGTACTTAACTTATTGTCGATATATCTTATGTCAAATCAAGATATGCGGCGCCGATTATTCCGGCATCATTTGAGAGGACTGCCGCCTTGATTATTGTTTTAAGTTCACAAAATCTTGCATAGTCTTCAATTTGCACCCTTTGTTTCAGCGGATTTATAAGGACATCCCCTGCCGCCGAAACACCTCCGCCTATGGCGAGAACATCAGGTTGCAAAGCATTTACTATATTGGTAACGCCTACGGCTAAATATTCTATAAACTTATCTAAAACCTCACCTGCGGTTTTATCATTTTTTTCTATTGCCGCAAAAACGGTTCTTCCCTCTATTTTTTTAATATCTCCACCGCAAAGTTTATATAATTCACTATTTGTATTTTCTTCTGCGGCGTTTTGCGCCATAGAGGTCAGCGCCGAAGCCGAAGCATATCTTTCAAAACAACCTTTTCTTCCGCAGGAACAGGGTATTCCGTCCTTGACAATTACGGTATGACCTATCTCGGCGGCGGCACCGTTTACACCGGTGTATATTTTCCCGTTTATTACTATTCCTGCGCCGATACCCGTGCCTATAGTCATTAAAACAAAGTTATCGCTTCCCTTTCCGCTGCCTGCTATATATTCTCCGAAAGCGGCTGCATTTGCGTCATTGGCGACAAAAAAATCAAACCCCGTAGTGTCTTTTAACATTTTTTTAAGTTCGGTACTTTTAAAATCAAAATTATTTGAAAAAGTGACTACACCCTTTTTTGTATCAACTGCACCCGGCACACCTATTCCGGCGGAACAAATCTCGTCAACCTTTATACCTGTTTTTCTAAGTAAATCCTCTATCAAAAGGGCAATATCTTTTACTATAGCCTTTGCCCCTCTTTCTCTTTTGGTTTTTGTGCTGTTTTGGGCTATGATTTTATACTTTTCGTCTACTATTCCGACGGCTATGTTCGTTCCGCCTAAATCTACGCCTATTCTGTACATTTTGATTTCCTTTCTTGTCTTATTATTCTTCTTTGTCTGTTTATATGTTGTTCAAAGACACCGGTTCTGAGTATTTCCGCCAAAACGAACTGTTCAAGGGTTGGCACCGTACAGGAGTAAAAGCCGAGTTTTTTTTGAAACTTTTTTGATAAATTATCCGGCAAAACCATAAAAGCCGTTCTGATAGCCGGTGAAACAGTGCGTGAAAAGGTGTTTAAGTATATAACGTTGTTATATGGAGAAAGAGAATATACCGTATCGTATATTTTACCGGTATGAGTAAACTCCGACTCAAAATCATCTTCTATTATATACCGATTATTCGTTTTTGACCAATCTATATATTCATTTCTTTTTGAAGCAGAAGCCGTGACACCGCTCGGATAACTTCTATATGGCGTTATGTGGAGTATTTGCGCTTTGCATTTTTTTAGCGCCGCACTTTTAATTCCGCTGTTTGAAAGGGGCAACATTTCGCAAACGGCGCCCTTTGATTTATAGACCTGTTCTATTTTCTCATAAGAAGGGTCTTCTGCGGCGTAGATTTTATCCCTGCCTAAAAGTTCAAGTATCAGACCGTACAGATATTCGGCGCCGGCGCCTATTACTATATTTCGAGGTGTTGTCTTTATACCACGACTTCTCAAAAGATAGGAACAAATCTCGCTTTTTAGAAAATCGCTACCCGTTCCCGAACATTTAGAAAGGGTTGAACTGTCGTAAAGCGACAATACTTTTCTAACCGTTTTTGCGTATAAAGGAAAAGGGAAACCGGCAGGATTCTCGGTATTTTTTATTAAAAACGGAGTTTCCTCATTAACCGCCGCCATAAACCTATCCGACCCTTTATATTCGCAAAAATAACCGCTTTTTTGAACCGATGTAACATACCCTTCCGAAATCAGCAATTCGTATGCCCGCTCGCTTGTGATGACGCTGACTCCGTATCGGTCGGCGAGCACCCTTTTGGACGGCAGTTTTTCACCGTACTTAAAAGTCCCCTCTATTATGCTTTTTTTCATCTTTTCATAAACAAAAAGATACTTTGGTTTTTCTCTGTTCACAGTTTTCATCTGGTTATATAAAAAACTCTCTTTCTGATTATTTTAATATTATCAAATCCATTATATAATGCTTTTGTCAAAAGTTCAACAAAAAAGGAGAAAAAAATGAGTTACAAAAGAGTTTTGACTATACAGGATATTTCCTGTTTCGGACAATGTTCACTAACGGTTGCTTTGCCGATAATATCGGCTTGCGGTCACGAAACGGCTATATTGCCCTCGGCGGTGCTTTCTACCCATACCGCAGGTTTTTCGGGTTTTACCTTTAGAGATCTTACCGACGATATGCCCTCTATCAGCGCACATTGGGTAAAAGAAAAGGTGACCTTTGACGCATTTTACACCGGTTATCTCGGAAGCAAAAAGCAAATAGATTACGTGCTTGATATTTTTAATAAAAACGCAAGAGAAAACGCAATAAAAATCGTTGATCCTGCTATGGCAGACGGCGGAAAGCTATATCCCGCTTTTGATATGGATTACGTAAATGAAATGAAACGTTTGTGTTTTAGCGCCGATATTATTTTGCCGAACATAACCGAAGCGGCTTTTCTTGTAGGATATGAATACAAAGAAATCTATGATGAACAGTATATTAAAGGACTGCTCGGCGCCCTTGAAAACGCCGGTGCAAAAACGGTAATTCTCACGGGTGTAGGCTACAAAGAGGGCGAGACCGGCGTTGTTGTTTATAAGGACGGAGAGTACAGTTACTACAACCACGAAAAACTGCCACGCAGTTGTCACGGAACGGGCGACGTTTACGCTTCAGCTTTTGTGGGCGCCCTGCTTTGCGGAAAAAAAGAATATGACGCTGCAAAAATCGCCGCTGATTATACTGTTTTAAGTATGAAGAAGACGGCTGATGACGAGACTCATACCTACGGCGTTAAGTTTGAAAAGGCAATTCCCGGTCTTATAAAAATGTTAGACTTAAAGTAATTTTATTGACGGTAAAAATAAATATCAAGAAAAAAGCGGTGAGTAGTGTTACTCACCGCTTTTTGTGTAAAGTTTATTTTATTTTGAGTTTGAAGCGATAGTCAGTTTCACGGTTTTATTTGAACCGTTTCTGTATATTACAACTTCAACCGTCTGACCTATTTCACAATCGTTTATAATTTCGCCTAAAACATTATAATCAGTAATATCTTTACCGTTAAACTTGGTGATAATATCGCCACGCTTGATGCCCGCTTGTTCGGCAGGACTTCCGCTTTCAACACGGGTGACAACCGCACCGGCAGGATAACCGTAGAAATTAAGAACGCTTGAAGTGTATTTTTCACTTATGCTGACGCCGATATAAGGCTCGTCGCTATCCTTTTTACTGATTATTTTTTCCACTTTTTCTTTAACGGTATTTGACGGAATGGCAAAACCCATACCCTCAAACTCTTCGGATACTATTTTTGAAGAGTTAATACCTATAAGTTTTCCTTCCGAGTTAAGCAGTGCGCCGCCCGAGTTACCGGGGTTAATAGCCGCATCGGTTTGAATAAGCGGAACGCTCTGGTTAGTGGAAACAACACGGTTTAGTCCGCTTATAACACCGTAGGTCACGCTTCCCATAAACTCAAGTCCGCCGGGGGCGCCTATAGTAATGGCATATTGACCGACGGTCAGTTTATCGGAGTCGTCAAACTCAACGGGGACAAGGTCGTCAGCATCTATTTTGAGTACGGCAAGGTCTGAAGATATATGGTATCCCACAACAGTCGCACTATATGACTTGCCGTCAAGATTGCCGACGTATACATCTATTTTTCCGCTTCCCGCTTTAACAACACCCTCTATAACGTGATAGTTTGTGATGATATATCCGTCTTTTGTATAAACAACGCCCGAGCCTTCGCCCTGTTCTTCCTCACTGCCGCCGAAAAAGTTTGAAACGGAAGTAACCGTCCTTATTCCGACAACCGAATCGGAACATTTTTTCGCAACCGCCTCGGCTATTGAAGATGCCTGTTCATCTATGTTTATGCTGACATTTGCATTATTGCCCGATTTGGAAGAGGTGCCGCTGTTTTTGAAAGCGCCCATACCGAACATAACCGAAAAAGCGGAGCCGAGTCCTATCACAACCGAGAGTACCGAAGCCAAAACTACGGCGCCAAGTCCGTATTTTTTAGGTCTTGCGGGTTTTACGGGTTGAGGATTATAAGGATAGTATCCATATCCGCCGTTTGTGCCGTTATCCTGCACGATATCGTCCTCGGATTTAGAATAAAAACCGTCTGTATTGTTGTTATTATAATCGTCCATAATTATCTCCTTGATGTTTGATAAGGTTATAATAAGCGCAATTTGTTACCTTTATTTGCAAAAAATGTGAAAAAAATGTTAATAATGGTTTGTCATTAAAAAGACAAAACCCTGATAAACCTTATTCTATCACATATTATGTGATTTTCAAGTGTATATATAAATAATTTATAATTATTTCAAAAAAAGACTTTACATTTTAGATGTTTGGTGGTATAGTATTTAGGCTACCGTTTTCTGTGCTTTTGGCATCTGCCGCAAAGCGGAACACTCATATTTCGGCCTTTGGCTCGGGATACGGCGGACAAAAATAAAAAAAGGAGTGAAAGAAATGACCAAAGAAGAAAAGAAACAGGTTCTTACCGATTATGCTACTCACGAGGGTGATACCGGTTCTCCCGAGGTACAGATTGCGCTTTTAACCAAACGCATTAACGACCTCAACGCACATCTTGAAAACAACAAGAAAGACCATCACTCACGCCGTGGACTTCTTAAAATGGTAGGTCACAGAAGAAACCTTCTCGCATACCTCCAGAAGAATGATATTGAAAGATATCGTGCAATCGTTAAGAAACTCGGTTTGCGTAAGTAATTTAATAAAACGGGGCGAGCCGAATATTTTATTCGGCTTGCCTTCAATTTTAATGGGGACTCTATGTTTTAGCGGTAAATTGAGTTGCCGAAAGTTCGGCAGTTGAATTTATTGCTAAAAACAGACTGTTCCCGAAAAAAATAAAGGAGAATTGTTATGTTTGAAAACTACAAGGTTTACGAAACCACCATTGCCGGCAGACCCTTTAAGCTTGAAACCGGTATGATGGCGGGACTCGCAAACGCCGCCTTTATGGCGTCCTACGGTGAGACAAGTGTTCTCTGTACCGTAACGGCTTCCGATAAGCCACGTGAAGGGGTTGATTTCTTCCCCCTTTCAGTAGACTATGAAGAAAAACTTTATGCAGTAGGCCGTATCCCCGGCTCTTTCCAGCGCCGTGAGGGTAAAGCAAGTGAAAAGGCTATTTTGGCTTCACGTTGTATTGACCGTCCTATTCGTCCGCTATTCCCAAAAGATATGCGTAACGACTGCTCGGTTGTTGCTACTGTTATGTCGGTTGACCCCGACTGTTCACCCGAAATCACCGCCGCTATCGGTGTTTCGGCTGCTATTGCAGTCTCCGATATTCCGTGGGACGGACCTATCGCCTCTACCCTTGTAGGTCTTGTTGACGGCAAGATAGTTATCAACCCGACACTTGCCGAGAGGGAAAAAACCGATTTGACCCTTACCGTTTCTTCTACCGAAGACCTCGTTGCCATGATAGAGGCTGGCGGTAACGAAATCCCCGATGACCTTATGTTTGACTGCATTATGGCAGGTCACGAGGTCAACAAAGAAATTGTTAAGTTTATTAACGGTATAGTTAAAGAGATAGGTAAAAAGAAGTTTACTTTTGAATCAAGCAACCCCGATCCCGAAACTATGGCAAGGATTGAGGAGTTTTGCATTGAGGACGTAAAGAAAGCTCTTGATACCGATGATAAAAATGTTCGTGACGCAGCGCTTCTTCCGATATATGCGGCTGTTCACGAGAAGTTTGACGCAGAGTTTGAAGGAAACGAAGCCAAACTTGACGAGATTATGTATCTTGTTCAAAAGCACGTTGTTCGTGCTTGGCTCAAGGACGAGCATAAGCGTGTTGACGGACGTGGCATTGACGAGATACGTCCGCTTGACGCAAGGATTGACCTTCTCCCCCGTGCTCACGGCTCGGCTATGTTTACCCGTGGTCAAACTCAGGTACTCTCGGTTACCACTCTTGCTTCGGTAAGCGAGGCTCAAAAACTTGACGGTCTTGATGAAGATACTCAAAAACGTTATATACATCACTACAACTTCCCGTCCTACTCGGTAGGCGAAACCAAGCCCTCCCGTGGACCAGGCAGACGTGAGATAGGTCACGGCGCTTTGGCTGAAAAGGCTTTGCTCCCGGTTATCCCCTCTATTGAGGAGTTCCCCTACGCTATACGTGTTGTATCGGAAGTTTTGTCAAGTAACGGTTCAACAAGTCAAGGCTCGGTTTGCGGCTCTACCCTTTCACTTATGGCGGCAGGCGTTCCGATTAAGGCTCCCGTTGCCGGTATTTCCTGCGGACTTATCACAGGCGACGAGGGTGTTTACGGCGACTTTATGACAATGGTTGATATTCAGGGTCTTGAAGACTTCTACGGCGATATGGACTTTAAGGTTGCAGGTACCAAAAACGGTATCACCGCTATTCAAATGGACCTTAAAGTACACGGTCTTACCCCCGAAATAATCAAAGAGGCGTTCAGAAAAACACATATTGCAAGAGATTATATTCTTGATGAAGTAATGCTCAAGTGTATTCCTGAGCCTCGAAAAGAACTTTCAAAATATGCGCCTAAAATGCTCACCACTACCATTAACCCCGATAAAATCGGTGACGTTATCGGTAAACAGGGCAAAGTTATCCAGTCTATTCAGGAACAGTGCGAATGCACTATCAATATTGAAGAAGACGGAAAGGTATTTGTTGCAGGTATTGATATTGAAAAGGCTAAACAAGCCATTGAAATTATCAACCTTATTGCCAACGATCCCGAAATCGGCGCTATTTATAACGGCAAAGTTACCCGTCTTATGAACTTTGGCGCTTTTGTTGAAATTGCACCCGGTAAAGAGGGACTTGTTCATATTTCTAAACTCGACGTTAAACGTGTCAACAAGGTTGAGGACGTTGTGTCGGTCGGCGATCAGGTGCTTGTAAAGGTTACCGAAATTGATGATCAGGGCAGAATTAACCTCTCCCGCCGTGACGCTCTTGTTGAAGTAAACGGCGCTGTTGTTGAGGATGACGGCGAAGAAGACGACCGCCCGAGAAAACCCAGAAGACCTTTTAATAAGAGAAGATAAAAACCATAAAAATAAAGCAACCGTTAATATAACACGGTTGCTTTATTTTTTATATTCAATTATATCTGAAATGTTACAATTTATTGCGCGACATATTTTATCAAGCACATTACAGTCATAACGCACAACTTTATTTTTGTAATAATTGTCTATTATTTGATATTGTATCCCTGTGCGTTTTGCAAGTTCATACCTTGTGATGTTTAATTCTTTTAAGGTTTTATTTATTATTATACTAACCATTATATCACCCGTTTCATTTTAATAAATATATCCTTACTTGACAATTCTCTTATATAAGTATATACTTATATAGATATATATGAGGGAGAGTTGGTATGATAAATAACGAGAATGATTTAGAACTGCTTAGATTTATAAAAAAATACACATATAATTTAGATATGTATGACAATGAAAAAATGCTCAGTTTAGCAAAACTGATTTATCATAAAAACGATAAAGATGCAACAAAAGAAATGAGCAAATTTTTCTCTCGTAATAGAGAATTTGTATGTTGGGATGAATTATCATCCTTGTCAGAAGGGACTTACAAAAGAAAAAGTAAAAAGTTTTATAAATCTCCTACCGAAGATGATTTTAAGGCTAAAGGTAAAGATAATTACAGTGAAGAAAGCAATCATCTTGAGCAAACTTTTTCATATATAGATAAAGATATTGAACGTCAAAATGATGATCTTTACCCTATTGAAAGTGAAACATGGTGGATGGATTATGATCAAAAAACCGAAAACCTGAGAAGAATTCGTTATAACAACAAGAAAAACGAACAGATATTATCTCTGCAATCAATAAAAGATAACCCATACTTTGCAAGGATAGACTTAAAATCTAAGTCAGGCGACCAATCTTATTATATAGGTGAAACGCCATATATTTGCGAAAACAGCAATTATTCTATATTATCCATTTGGTCGGAAATCGGCAAAACATTTAGAAACAAGAGACAGAATACTTATGCGGATCAAGATGGTGTTTCCTATAACGTTATTCTACGAAGAAATATAGATATAGAAGATGGAAAAATCCGAGAACTTTATGATGTTTATAGCATAAACTCGAAAGCATCAAAAAAACAGATTACAGATACTTATCTTTTGAAAATCCTTGAAGAGAAGAAAAACGAAAAAAATATAACAAATATTATTCGTTCAATACAACAAAATCAAAACACAATTATAGATTATGATTTTCAAAAAAATATTATTGTGCAAGGTTGCGCCGGTAGTGGTAAAACTATGATTTTACTTCACAGGCTTGCAAATATGAAATATAATTATCCGGATTACGATTATTCAAAAGTAAAAATAATAACCCCAAACAGTAATTTTAATTTGTTTATTGATGATTTAACCAAGGATCTTCGTTTAGACAAAATAGAGAAGATGCCCTTAAGCGAGTATTGGGAAGATATTATTTATCGTTATCGTATTCAAAGCGGTGTGAAACCTTATAAACGCACCAATATCACTTATAAGAGCGATAATACACAGTTAAAAGAAAAAGGAATTATATATTCAGCAGATTTTGCAAAGATACTAAAAAGAAAAGTAAATGATATACCGCAAAAAGGATTAAAGTACCAAAAGAGAATAAACCAGAGCAAAGAGAATACAATTATTTTTGAAGAAAATGATATTTTCAAAAGTCAATCAACCAATGAAATCAGTGGTGCCGAAACTTTATTAAACAAAGCCCTTGAAGAAACATTTAAGCATTTTGGAATTTATATTTCTGTTGATGAGCCAATTGAATGTGTATTATATAGCAAAGTTTTGGCAATTTATTATTACTATGAAAAGCCATTAATTGCGAGCAAGGATTATATGTTGTGTATAGATGAAGGACAAGATATTCCTTTATTAGAATATGTTCTTATGTTAAGAGTAAATGGCAATCAGGTAATATTAAATGTTTACGGAGATATAAATCAAACTCTTCCCGATAATTACAATCTTAAAAATTGGGAAATGCTTGAAAGAACTTTAGAGACAAAAAAATATACATTAAACGAAAATTATAGAAATAGCGAGGAAATTATATATTACTATAATAAAAAGCTATCTATGAATAACAAGTCTTTTGGATTGAACACAAGACCTGTAAAAGTCATTTCTATAAAAGAATTCATTTGGAGAGTGATAATAAGTCTAGTTCTTAAAAAGAGAACAGCCGTAATTATACAGAATGACACTTTACCCGAGGAAATAATGCCCTATTGTGTTTACAACGAATTAGCGATTGATAAAATGGCAACTGTATTAAATGTTAAAGAATCCAAAGGATTGGAGTTTGACGCCGTTTTTGTATTTGATGAGAATTTAGACAATAATGAAAAATATGTTTCTTATACGCGTGCATTGAGCGAACTTTATATTGTAATTAAAGAATGAATATAGCGTTAAAAAAAGCCCGATGGCATCTGCCATCGGGCGTTAATTCTATACTCGCATTATCATATATCAATTTCCATTTGTGTTTTCCAGTTATGCTCATACTCTTTAAGTTTATTCCTGATACGGTCAGCCGGGTCAAGAAGTTTGCTTATGGAGTTGTCCTTATTAAGAGTATCAACAAGAAGCGCTATGTATTTTGCCATATTTACGCTGCAATACCATTCACGAGAGAGCAGTTCCGGTGTTTGATAAATAAGGTTAGTTGTAAACACCTTTGAAATAAGGCCTTTTTCATAGTATTCATCAAATTTTTCGAGTCCCTCGACAAAAAGTCCGAAGGTCGAGAAAATGAATATTCTGCCGGCGCCCATTTTCTTAAGTATTTTGGCGATATCAAGCATACTGTCGCCGCTTGAAATCATATCGTCAACAAGGATAAGGTCTTTGCCGGTAATATCCGAACCTAAAAACTCGTGGGCTACTATGGGGTTTCTGCCATTTACTATTTTTGAATAATCTCTTCTTTTATAGAACATACCGAGATCAAGTCCCAAAACGGAGGAATAGTAGATACATCTTCCCATACCGCCCTCATCGGGAGAAACGATAATAGTATGCTCACGGTCAAGTTTGATATCGTCAACTTCTTTAAGCAGTGCCTTTATCATCTGATAAGCGGCTTGTACGTTATCAAAACCGTCAAGTGGGATAGCATTGTTTACACGGGGGTCGTGAGCGTCAAAAGTGATTATGTTCTTAACGCCCATAGAGATAAGTTCCTGAAGAGCCATAGCGCAGTCCATAGACTCTCTTGTAGTCCTGCGGTGTTGACGTCCCTCATAAAGCATAGGCATAATAACGGTAATTCTTCTCGCTTTACCACCGAAAGCGGCTATAACACGCTTGAGGTCCTGAAAATGATCATCGGGGCTCATAGGTACGCTTCTGCCGTACATTTTATACTCAACGCTGTAATTAAAACAATCGCAAATAATAAAAGCATCAAGTCCACGCGCCGTATGATTTAGGACGGCTTTTGCCTCACCTGTTCCGAAGCGGGGACAGTTAGCGTCGATAACAAAGGTTTCATCCTCTTTTGCATTTCTCCAATTCTTAAGATAGAAATCAACCTTTGAAGCCATTTCCTCGCAACCACGCATACTAACAAGCGCTAAATCACCGTATGGTGTATGTGTAAACTCAACAGAAGACATAATATACCCCTTTTATATTTAATTTTGTAAAATTATTATAACACAAAGGCGCAACATAAAAAAGACTTTTTTTTACAATTTTTTTATCTTTTTTTGTCTTTTTACGTTCTGCACACAAAAGTTATATATTGATATTATATAATTTATTTGATATAATAAAATAAATTATTATGTCTATGAGGAGGAAACTATGCCTACAGTCACTTTATTAGCCTACACGCCGGAACCTGCCAAAACGGTGGCGTGTGCTGCAAAACTATGCTACAGTTCTTCTAATATTGCCGATCTTCGAGAGGGGCTGACCGACGAAAAGGTAAAATCTTTTGTCGAAATGCTATCCGATCTCGGTCACGCAAGTCCTATAGAACACGCCTCTTTCACCTTTGGTATTGAGGGTGTTTCCCGTGCGCTTTTGGCACAAATTACAAGGCACCGTATAGCCTCTTTCTCGGTAAAGAGTCAGCGCTACGTTTCAGAGGGTGGGTTTGAGTTTGTTACTCCGCCCGAAATCGCCGAAATACCCGAAGCGCTTGAAATATACAAAAAGTCAATGGCGGACGCTCAAAAGGTTTATGACGAGTTATCTTACACACTCGCCAAAAAGCACAAAGAGACTTTTCTTAAAGAAGGAAAAGACGAAAAAACCGCCGCAAGAATGGCGCAGAAAAAAGCCATTGAGGATGCACGATTTGTTTTGCCTAATGCTTGTGAAACAAAAATGGTTGTTACAATGAATACAAGATCGCTTCTGAACTTCTTCTCCCTTCGTTGCTGCAACCGTGCACAATGGGAAATAAGAGAAGTTGCAAACCTGATGTTAAAACTTGTTTCAAAAGTTGCGCCCGAACTATTTGCAAAAGCCGGTCCTGCCTGTGTCAGAGGAAAATGCAGCGAGGGCAATATGAGTTGCGGAAAAATGCAGGAAATGAAAAAGTTTTATGAGGACTTGAAAAACAATGGGTAAACTTATAGTTATTGAGGGGCTTGACGGAAGCGGAAAGTCCACCCAACTTGATATACTTTGTGAAAAGCTTAAAAATGACGGTGTAAATATCCGCCGTGTATCTTTTCCCGATTATGACAGTGACTCAAGCGCACTTGTCAAAATGTATCTCGGCGGAAAGTTCGGCTCTTCCCCCGGCGACGTTAATCCCTTTGCCGCTTCGCTATTTTATGCCGTTGACCGCTATGCCTCATATAAAACCGACTGGGGCAAGTTTTATAATGACGGCGGAGTGATAATTTCCGGCAGGTACACAACCTCAAACGCCATACACCAAACCTCTAAAATGGATGAAAAAGACTGGGGACATTTCACCGACTGGCTTTATAACCTTGAATATGAAAAGGTCGGAATACCAAAACCTGACCTTGTTATATTCCTTGATATGCCGATTGAGGTTTCTCAAAAACTGTTAAAAAATCGCTATGGCGGTGACGATAACAAAAAAGATATTCACGAAAGCGACGTAGAGTATCTCGGCAAATGCAGAAAAGCGGCAAAGTTTGCAGCCGAAATAGGTAATTTCAAGGTTATAAACTGCGCCACTTCTGATATGAACGCAAGAAGTATTGAAGACATAAGCAAAGAGATATTTAAGACTGTTAAAGAGGTGCTTTAATATGGTATACGTGTTTTTAGCCGAGGGCTTTGAGGAAATCGAAGCCATATCCCCTATCGATATTTTAAGGCGAGGCGGTGTCGAGGTTAAAACCGTAGGCGCCCAAAACTCTGCTGTAAAAGGCGCCCATAATATAACCTTTAACACCGATATAAGAGAAACCGATATAGATTATAAAGAATTAGAGGCGGTAGTTCTTCCGGGCGGAATGCCGGGAACTGCCAATTTGGGGAAAAGCAAAGCGGTTTTATCCGCTATAGAATACGCAAAGGAAAACGGCAAACTCATTTGCGCTATTTGCGCCGCACCGTCGGTTATCGGCAAAATGGGACTGTTAAAGGGTAAAAAAGCAATTTGTTACCCCGGCTTTGAAAAGTACCTAAAAGGTGCTAAAATCACCGAACAACCGGTTGTTACCGACGGGAATATTATTACCGCAAAGGGACCCGGCGCCGCATCGGAGTTTGGGTTTAGTATTCTTAAAGCGATAAAGGGCGAAAGTATTTCAAGTAAAGTAAAAAAGGATATGCAATATCTCTAAAGAAAAGGAATGAATATGGAAGATAAGGGATTTAATATAGATAAAGATTTGTTTGCAAACGAAACGGATAATGAAGAAATTGAGCAAAAACCCTTAGAGGCTTTTGATGTTTCTGTGTTGCCTACAAAAAAAGAGGAACCTAAAAGGGAAAAGAATAAGAACGACAAAAAGAATAAGGGCGGCTCGGGAAAAGGCTTTATAAAGGCTATTATTCTTGTTTTAGTTGCGCTTGTTTTAGCAGGTTTTGTCATTGTCGGCGGCGCCGATTATTTAGGCGTAGGGTTCGGGCGTGGAAAGGCTTGCATAATGGATATACCCGAGGGCTCTTCCACCGCTTATATTGCCGACGCTTTATATGAAAACGGAACGGTGAAAATGCCTATTTTGTTCAGACTTTATTCAAAAATAAAGGGATATGACGCAAAATATAATTACGGCGTGTTCACCTTTAATAACGAACTCGGCTACGAGGGTATTGCCGATATGCTTATGGAGGGCGGCGCTCACGCAAAGAGCAAGACCGTCACCATACCCGAAATGGCAAATGTAGACGATATTGCGAATATACTTGAGAAAAACGGCATTTGCGAAAAGGAAGATTTTATCGATGAGGTGCAAAACGGAAACTTTGAGTATTCGTTTATTAGCGGCATACCGGTAGAGACGGTACACTACAGGCTTGAGGGATACCTCTTCCCCGATACCTACAACCTATACGTTTGCGACGACTCAAAAGAGGGTGCGCATTTAGCGATAAGCACAATGCTATCTAACCTTGATACAAAACTAAAAAAAATAAGTGCAGATATAGAAAACAGCGATTATTCTCTACACGAGATTATGACTATGGCTTCTATTGTTGAACTTGAGGCGGGAGGAAGCCCTGACGAGATGTCAAAGGTTGCGGCTGTATTTTATAACCGACTTGAGAGCGATGAGTTTTCAACCCTTGGCTCTTCACCGACCATAAAATATCCGTACGGAAACGGAAGATACGATACTTATAAAACACAAGGTTTGCCCCCTGGACCACTATGTTCCCCGAGTTTCAGCTCTATTAAAGCGGCGGCAAATCCCGAAAAAGATTTTGACTACTACTATTTTGTGACCGACAAGAGTATGAACTTCTACTATAGAAAAACTCTTGATGAACACAATGCGATTATAGAAAAACTGAAAGCGGAAGATAACTGGATTTATGAAAACTTCGACTGATATAAAAGTGCCTGAACTGCTTTGTCCCGCAGGGGATTTAGAGCGACTTATAACCGCCGTTGATTTTGGGGCGGACGCCGTTTATATTGCGGGAGAAGAGTTCGGTATGCGCACCTCCCCTGCTAATTTTTCGAGAGACGACCTTATAAAAGGTGTGGAATACGCCCATAAATGCGGCGTTAAAGTTCATATAACCTGCAACACACTTCCCCGTGAGGACGAAATACCGAGACTACCCGACTTTTTAACCTTTATAAACGATATAGGCGCCGACGCCGTTATTGCTTCGGACATAGGGGTTATAAATATGGTCAGCCGTTATGCAAAGGACGTTGATTTGCATATTTCGGTGCAGTCGGGTATTGTAAACTCCGAGTCGGCAAAAGCCTTTTATAATATGGGGGCTAAAAGGGTTGTTCTTGCAAGAGAGTTATCCCTTAAAGAGATAGAGAGTATAAGAAAGAATATACCCGCTGATTTGGAGATAGAGTGCTTTGCGCACGGCGCAATGTGTATTTCCTCTTCGGCGAGATGTTTGCTTTCAAGTTATATGACAGGACGAGATGCAAACCGTGGCGACTGCGCCCAGCCGTGTCGCTGGAGTTATTCACTTATGGAGGCAACACGCCCCGGTGAATACTATGATATAACCGAGGATAGTAAAGGCACCTATATACTAAACGCCAACGATTTATGTATGGCGCCATATCTTGACAAAATGGCGGCGGCAGGCGTTGACTCCCTTAAAATAGAGGGCAGAGCCAAAACCGATTATTATGTCGCCGTTACCACAAACGCCTATCGTGGCGCTCTTGACTCTTTGGCAAAAGGTGAAAACAACTGGAAAGTGCCGCAGTGGGTTATGGATGAACTGAATAAAATAAGCCACCGCACCTACTCCACCGGTTTTTATTTCGGAACGCCCAAAAACGCACAAACCTATGAAAGCGCCGGATATATAAGGGATTATGCTCTTGCGGCAGTGGTCACAGGTTATAGCGACGGATATATAATTGCAACACTTAAAAACCGATTTGAAAAGGGACAAATACTTGACTGCTTAGAGGCGGGAAGCGTTCCCTTTAATATAAACACAGATATTCTACTCGACGAAACTAACGAGCCTATCGAAGTCGCAAACCGACCTATGATGACCGTTAAAATCCCGTTTGACAGAAGTATCAAAGCGGGATCTATGCTAAGAATGAAGGTATAATATGCAAAAATACAAAGTAAAAGGTATGAGTTGCGCCGCCTGTCAAGCACGTGTTGAAAAGGCGGTTATGGCGGTAGAAGGCGTTGATAGTTGCGCTGTCAGCCTGCTTACAAACTCTATGGGTGTTGAGGGAACCGCCGAGCCTGCCGCTATTATAAAAGCGGTAAAAGACGCAGGATACGGCGCCTCGTTAGAAAAAGATAATAATAGTAGCGCCGAAAATAATGACGACGCCTTAACCGATACCGAAACACCTCTGCTTATAAAAAGGCTTATAGCCTCAGTTTTACTTCTTCTCCCGCTTATGTATGTATCTATGGGACATATGATGTGGAACTGGCCGCTACCTCCTTTTTTGGACGGAAACCACGTCGCAATGGGTATATATGAACTGATACTTGCGGCGGCGGTTATGGTTGTTAACCAAAAGTTTTTTATAAGCGGAGCAAAAGGTCTTATACACAGGGCGCCGAATATGGATACTCTTGTCGCTATGGGGTCTGCCGTATCATTTATTTACAGCGTATATGCCCTTTTTGCTATGAGCGCCGCCGAACATACCGGCGACAGTAAAAGAGTAATTGCACTTATGGACGAGTTTTATTTTGAGTCCGCCGCTATGATACTCACCCTTATAACCGTAGGTAAACTGCTTGAGTCAATCTCTAAAGGCAGAACTACCAACGCCCTTAAAGAACTGATGAAATTATCGCCGAAAACGGCTGTTTTGCTTATTGACGGCGAGGAAAAACAGGTTCCGGTTGAAAAGGTTAAAATAGGCGATAAGTTTGTTTTAAGACCGGGAAGCAGTATTCCGGTTGACGGCGTTGTTGTAGAAGGTATGAGCGCCGTAAACGAATCGGCTCTTACGGGAGAGAGTATCCCTGTTGAAAAGAATATAGGCGACACGGTCAGTGCCGCTACCATAAACGAAAACGGCTATATGGTATGCGAGGCAACAAGGGTGGGAGAAAACACCACCATAGCCGGCATTATAAAAATGGTAAGCGATGCGGCGGCGACAAAGGCGCCTATCGCCAAAATAGCCGATAAAGTTTCAGGTGTTTTTGTGCCTACAGTTATAGACATTTCCGTTGTTGTTTTTGTTATTTGGCTGCTTGTCGGACAAAGTGTCGGCTACGCACTACAAAGAGCCATTTCGGTACTTGTTATCAGTTGCCCCTGCGCTTTGGGTCTTGCAACCCCTGTTGCGATTATGGTAGGCAACGGAGTAGGAGCCAGACGTGGCATAATGTTCAAAACCGCCGTTTCTCTTGAAGAAACAGGAAAGGTCAAGGTTGTAGCCCTTGACAAAACGGGAACTATAACAAAGGGCGAACCTAAAGTAAAAGGCGTTTACCCCGTTTCAGAGGATTTAAAAGAAACCCTGCTTACTACCGCATACTCGCTTGAAAAAAAATCCGAACACCCGCTTGCCAGGGCTATTGTGGAATATTGCGAGGAAAACGGTTTGAAGGCAAAAGATGTAACCGATTTCACAATTCTTTCGGGTAATGGACTTACGGCAAAAGAGAAAGACGCAGAACTTCTCGGCGGAAACTTTGAACTTGTTTCAAAAAAGGTTTCTATTGATAAAGAGTTTCTCAAAATGGCCGAAAAGATATCCGATAGTGGTGAAACGCCGCTTTATTTCTCTTATGATAACAAGTTTCTCGGCATAATCGCCGTTGCAGACGTTATAAAAGAAGACTCAAAAGAAGCAATAAACAGGCTTAAAAATATGGGTATAAAGGTTGTTATGCTCACGGGCGACAACGAAAAAACTGCGGCGGCTATAGCAAAAGAAGCCGGTGTTGACGAAGTTATTGCCGGTATAAAACCCGACGGCAAAGAAGCGGTTATACGTGACCTTAAAAAGAACGGAAAGGTTGCTATGGTGGGCGACGGTATAAACGACGCTCCGGCGCTGACTACCGCCGACACAGGTATCGCCATAGGCGCCGGAAACGACGTTGCGATAGATGCGGCGGACGTTGTGCTTGTGAACAGCAAACTTTCGGACGTGGTTACCGCCATATCTTTGAGTAAAGCGACCCTTAGAAATATTCACGAAAATCTATTTTGGGCATTTATTTATAATATTATCGGTATTCCCCTTGCGGCAGGCGCATTTATCGCCGCTTTCGGTTTGTCACTAAATCCGATGTTTGGCGCTGCGGCGATGAGTTTATCATCTTTCTGCGTGGTGACAAACGCACTAAGGCTTAACTTTTTCAAGGATAAAAAGAAGACTAAATAAAGGAGCTGAAAATATTGATTATATCAAAGCCCTACGTAACTAGTGAAACGAACGAATACGGTACATTTTCAAAAATCTGCGCTGATATTGAGTTTTCGGACAAGACCAAAAATACGCTTTTTTTCACCGTTCCGAAAGCCTTTGAAGAATACCTAACTCTAGACAGGTGCGACGGGTTTTTGATAGGACTTCTTCCTCTTGCTATCAGCAAAAACGAGCCTATAAAATGTATGGCGCCGGTATCGGAAAAACTGCTTTATAACATAAACTCTTTATACTTAAAAACCCTTCTTTCCCACGCACAACACACAGAAAATGTTAAAATAGAGGCTAAAAGCACTAACACCTTTTATAATCCGACATCTAACGCTACGGCGATTTCCGCAGGGGTTGACTCTTTTTACTCTATTTTTTCTAATTTAAGTAATCAAAACACAAAAAGTTTTAATCTTACTCACCTGACATTTTTTAACGTTGGGGCGCTCGGTTACTATGGTGGAAGTGAAGCGAGAAAACGCTTTACCGACAAATGCAAGGTTTACGGCGAACTATCAGAGAAACTAGGACTCACCTTTTTACCCGTTGACTCTAATATTTCGGAAATACTGATGATGGATTTTAACGTCTCGGTTACTTTCCGTTGCTTTGCGGCGGTACTCGTTTTGCAAAAATTATTCCGCAACTATTATTTTTCCTCAAGCCGTAGTTTAGACTCTTTTATGATAGATTTGAGTGTCAGCGAGGGGTATGATTTGCTCAACTGCTATGCTCTTTCTACCGAAAACACTACGTTTTTTACCACGGGCAGTGAGGCAACTAGACTTGAAAAACTAAAAGAAATATCAAAATACGCTATCACAAAAGATTACCTCAACGTATGCGATAGCGGAAGTCTTCATAATTGCGGAAACAAATGTCTTAAATGTTTGAGAACCGAACTTGAACTATATAGCCTTAATCTTTTAGATGAATATAAAAAAGTATTTGACGTAGATGATTTCAAAAAGCATAAAGCCGGCAGAGTGGCTAAAATAATAGAATATATTCCCTATTCCAAAATGGAAGGGAAATGGTTCAAAGAATGCAAAGCGGAGGCAAAGCGCAACAATGTTCATATTCCCTTTGCAAGTTATATAATAGCTTTGCCCGGTTATATAAAGTTTTCTTTTATGGCAATACTTAAAAAGAGTAAAGTTTTAAGGGGTTTAGTCCATAAAAGAATAAGCAAAGACGGCAGTTTTAATTTTATCGAAAAAAGATAATTAAAGAGAGCAAGGAAAAAATATCCTTGCCCTCTTTTTTTACTCAAACTTATCCTCTTTTACAGCGTCCTTGAAGCCGTTTACAGGGTAACCTTGCGCTATGGCGGGATAAAGATTTGCGCTTTCCGCCGTTTTTTGAATATCAAACTCGCTCATAGCGTGACCCTCGTCTATTCTTTCAAACTCCGAGTTTTCAATTCCGCTTGAAACAACTATAATATGCCTTCTTTTTCGTCTTTTCATATTTTCACCCCTATATATTATTACCGTAAACTATATTTATATAATATTTTGACATAAAGTTCTAACTGTGATATAATTAATATGTATGAGTAATGGCTTATCATCGGTAAGCCATAATTTATCCTTTGGGGGAAAATCTAATGTTAGATATTAAGTTTATTTGTGAAAATCCTGAACTTGTAAAGGAAAATATAAGAAAAAAGTTCAAAGATGAAAAAATACCGCTTGTTGACGAGGTCATAAAACTATATGACGAAAAACGTGCTTGTGAAAGCAGAGCAAACGACCTTAGAGCCAACCGAAACAAAATAAGCAAACAAATAGGTATGCTTATGGCAAAGGGCGAAAAAGAAGAAGCGGAAAAAATCAAAAAACTTGTCACCGACCAGGCTGACGAATTAAAAGCACTTGCCGAAAAGGAGACCGAACTCACACAAAAAGTGAGAGAAGTTCAAATGAAAATACCGAACATTGTCGACAGCAGCGTTCCCGTAGGAAAAGACGACAGCGAAAACGTTGAGGTTGAGCAGTTCGGCGAGCAGACTAATCCCGATTTCCCAATTCCCTACCACACCGATATTATGGCACTTTTTGACGGAATTGACAAAGAGTCGGCAGGTAGAGTCGCCGGCGAGGGATTTTATTATCTTATGGGCGATATTGCCCGTATGCATTCCGCCGTTACGGCATATGCGAGAGATTTTATGATAAATAAGGGCTTTTGCTATTGTATTCCGCCCTTTATGATCAGAAGCAACGTTGTGACCGGCGTTATGAGTTTTGAAGAAATGGACGCCATGATGTATAAAATAGAGGGTGAAGACCTTTATCTTATCGGTACAAGCGAACACTCTATGATAGGTAAGTTTATCGACACCATAACACCTGAAGAAAAACTCCCCCTGACACTTACAAGTTATTCCCCCTGTTTCAGAAAAGAAAAGGGTGCGCACGGTATTGAAGAAAGAGGTATTTACCGTATACACCAGTTTGAAAAGCAGGAAATGATAGTTATTTGCAAACCGGAAGAAAGTATGGACTGGTTTAACAAAATGTGGAGTTATTCGGTTGAACTGTTCCGCAGTCTTGATATTCCTGTCAGAACACTTGAATGTTGCACCGGCGACCTTGCCGACCTTAAGGTTAAATCCTATGATGTTGAGGCATGGAGTCCGAAACAAAAGAAATATTTTGAGGTTTGCTCTTGTTCTAACCTCGGTGACGCTCAGGCGAGAAGACTCGGCATAAAGGTTAAAGGCGAGGACGGTCAAAAATATTTGGCTCACACCCTTAATAACACCGTTGTGGCTCCCCCTCGTATGCTGATAGCACTTCTTGAAAACAACCTCACCTTTGACGGTGAATATTACGGTATAAAAATTCCGAAAGCATTACAACCCTATATGGGCGGAACTGAGTTTATTAAGGCTAAAAAAGTTTTTAAGGGCTGATTTTTATGGATAATCAAAAGAAAAAAAGAATATCACTTGTTTTAATGATAGTTTTCGGCGCTGTATTTTTAGTTTGTGCTGTTATTCTTTTAATAAAAGGTTTTCCCGACAAGAGTTATAAAAACAGTAAAAACACAAACTCTATCAGTTCTACCACGTCGGGCGAACTGCCTGAAAACCCGATAAAGTTTGACGAACTAAAGGCGCAAAACAGCGATGTTGTAGGCTATATAACCATAGACGGAACAGTAGTTGACAACCCTGTTCTTCGTCCGGGTGATGAAACTGATGACGACTTTTATCTTGACCACGACTGGCTCAGAAATCCGAAGTTTGCCGGAAGTATTTATATGCAAAAAGCAAATGCCGAAGACTTCAGCGATAACTGTACCGTGCTTTACGGCCATAACACCAGAGCAGGCTCGGAAATGTTTTCGGAACTCAGGAAATACCGTGACGCCGATTTCTTTAATGCAAATCGCAATTTGACGGTATGCACGCCGGGTCACGTGTTAAAGTATGAGATTTTTTCGGCGTTTACCTATGACAGTAGACATATACTGAACTCTTTTGATTTTAATAAAGAAGAGGATTTCAACAGTTTTGTAAACGACTGTGTCAACCCCAAGACAATTTACACCGCATTTGTTGAACAAAGCGCCGTACCGAAATGGGGAGACAAGTTACTTGTGCTCTCAACCTGCACGGATAACTATTCAGATGATCTTAGATACATTGTCGTAGCAAAACTTGTAGAAGACATTAAAACTAAGTAATAAGGGAATTAAAATGGAACTTCAATTTGGATTTGGCAAAACCGTAGAGACTGTAGAGGTTAATGATAATAACCTTATAGACGTATTAAGAGCGACAAAGATAGAGCATAAACTCTTAAACGAAGAAGCGGTGAAAGACGCCATACTTAACCCGATAGGCTCAAAAAGGCTTAAAGATATTGTAAAGCCGGGCAACACCGTTGCTATAGTCACAAGCGATATCACAAGACCTCTTCCCACCTACCACATTATGCCCTCTTTGCTTGAAGAGTTATATGAAGGCGGTGTGAAAAAAGAGGATATCACGCTGATTTTTGCGCTTGGCAATCACCGAAAACAAACAGTAGAGGAAAAAGAGCATTTAGCCGGAGAAAAAGCCGCAAAAGAGATAGCTCTTGCCGACTCTACCGATTTTGGATTTAAGCACTTTGGATACACAAAAAACGGGACCCCCGTTGATATTTGCGAAAAGGTGGCAAACGCTGATATAAGGATTTGTCTCGGCAACGTGGAATACCACTATTTTGCAGGTTATTCAGGCGGTGTTAAGGCGATAATGCCGGGTGTTTCTACAAGGGACGCCATACAAAAAAACCACTCGCTTATGGTGGACGAGAAGGCTTGTGCCGGAAATATAATCGATAATCCTATTCGCCGTGACATTGAAGAAGCGGGAAAAATGGTGGGCGTTGACTTTATTGTTAATGTTGTTTTAGACGAAAAGAAAAACATTGTCTTTGCCGCCGCAGGCGACGCCGTAAAGGCGCACCGTACCGCTTGTTCATACCTTGATAAAATGTACTTAAAACCCATAAAGGAAAGAGCGGATATCGTTATAGTTTCTCAAGGCGGAGCGCCGAAAGACCTGAATCTTTATCAAACCCAAAAAGCGCTTGATAATGCCAAACACGCCGTCAAAAAAGGCGGAACGGTAATTCTTGTCGGCTCCTGCAAAGAGGGACTTGGCGAAAAGACTTTTGAAGAGTGGATAACTACCGCAAAAACGCCCGACAGCCTAATAAAGAGAATAAGAAAAGAGTTCAAACTCGGCGGACATAAGGCGGCTGCTATCGCTATGGTACTTCAAAACGCCGATATATATCTTGTAAGCGAACTTGACGAAGAATTAGTAAAAAGCATTTTTATGAAACCGTATAAGAGTGTTCAGTCAGCCTTTGACGACGCTATAAAAAAATATGGCGAAAACGCCACAGTTATCGCTATGCCATACGGCGGCTCAACCTTGCCGAGAGTAAATAATAAATAATATAAAACGGGCGGTTTTCCGCCCGTTTTTCCTTACCGTAGGGGCTGGCGCCCTCGACAGCCCGTTTTATATTATAAACGGCAGGAGCAGAGCGCCTGCCCTACATAATATCTGATAAAAAAATCGCCCCGAAGGGCGATTTTTTTATTTCACATTTGCGTGGCCTTCTGCGTCGAAGGAGTAGAAGCCTTGCGGTAGTAATCCGTTTGTCATATTGTTATAAACAAATCTTGTTTTGTTCTTTACTACCTTACCGCCCGACTCAATGTAGTAATAATAGTCGCCTATCTTGATAAAGCCAACGTGGGTCGGTATTCCGTCAACATAGTAGTAGTCGCCTACTATTCCGTTAAGGGATGTATCAATTACCGGCTCCTCGCCTACTACCTTCGGGTTTATAATCTTGCCGTTTTCATCTATCTCATAGGTACCCGGCTCAATTATTCCGTTTGAATACTGTTTGTTTATATATTTAGTTGTATTCTTAACAACAATACCGAGTGATTTTACATAGTAGTAATCTTCGTCTACTTTGATGACACCCTTATGTACAGGCTCATTAAACTCATAATAAATACCGTCAATTATGCCCTCTCTGTCGGTAGGCTCTACAGTAGTATTTACTACCATTTTTCCGTTTTCATCAAAGGTATATTCGCCTGCTTTAACGCCTGAATTTGCCCACTTGTTGCCGACAAATCTTGTAGTGTTTTTAACAAGATTACCATTAGCGTCGATATAGTAATAATATCCGTCTTCCATAAGGATAAGTCCTTTATGGGTGGGAACGCCGTTTTCATAGTAAACGCCGTCTACTATTTCGCCCTCTATCTCTAAAGCTTTAGTTTCATAATAGCCTTTATAACCGCATACGGTACATACGCTTTCGTACTTACCTTTTAAGGCGTAGGTGGCTTCTCTTACACAAGTTCCCTCGCCATAGGTATGGTCAAAAAGTTCTATCTCTCCGCAACGGGTACATCTATAGCCGTGTCCTTTATTATATATACTTATTGTACCGGACGGGCTATGACCGAGTGCCGTCAAAACTTCGGTTGTGCGGCTGATTTCGGTTTGACATACTGTACAATATGTAACCTTTACCACGCTTCCGTTTGCAGTACAGGTGGGGGCTATTTTATTTTCGCATCTCGTTTTAAGGTTGTGTGAGGTGGGGTTTATAACTTCTTCTTTTGTATGAGTAGGGTCATTTTGACAAGTATAAGTTATGATACCGCTTTCGGTACAAGTAGCCGCCTTTGTTACTACGCCGCTATCCCAGTTATGTCCCGAAGCAGGTACTTCGTCGGTAATATAACTATCACCGCAAACCGAACAGGTATGGGTTGTGTATCCGCCTTCGGTACAGGTTCTCTCGGTTACCGTAGTAATATAATTATGAGGTATCTTATCAATTGTTATATGCTCACGGCTAAGTTCCGCATTACATACCGTGCAATAAACTACATTATCATATCCGCCGTCAACAGTACAAGAAGCGGAAACTTCGTTTTCTTTTAACGATAGCGCCCGGAGTATGACCGTTTGCTTTTATTGTTATA
>JAFRLW010000019.1 GCA_017431035.1 Clostridia bacterium | reverse complement strand
GCACCCTGGGTATTAATCATATGGAAAGGACCGATACCGAATAGCCCCAAAAACTTATTGATAATACCGTTGTTTTCCAACAAAGTCATCCAAGCATAGGTTCTTAACAAAAAGTTAATCCACATCGGTAACATAATAAATATCATAAAAACCATTTGTTTACTTGCTTTCACTTTTGAAATAATATAAGCAAACGGATAACCCAGCAATAAACAAAGAGCGGTTGAAATCGCCGCCAATTTAATGGATGATAAAAATACGGGTGTATATTCGCCGATATTTTTTAAATTTTGAAGCGTAAAATGCCCATCGGTCGTAGTCAAAGAAAAGTAGACCACCAGTGCGAGCGGAATGACGGTGAAAATCAACATCCATACAATATAGGGAGCCGTTAAGCGTGAGAGTTTATTATTTCTTTTTTTATTCATCGGCACTTTCCTCATCATCCCCAAACTTAATGTCGGAAATCTCTTCCATTTCATCACTAAAGGTGCTGTAATCGCCAAACATACCGGAATATTCACTCTTTTTCATAATATGGAAAGCATCCGGCTCAATAAATAAACCGATATGGTCACCAACATAGGAAATATCGGTAGATTGAATCATCCATTTAAAGCCGTTTACATCGGCAATGATTTCAAAATGTACACCTTTAAAAGTGACAGCCGTCACGGTTGCCTGTAACATACCCTTATCGGGTGAAACGACATCCACATCTTCCGGGCGAATAACAACATCGACTTTTTCATTTTTTTCAAAGCCTTTATCAACACATTCAAATTCCACACCGTCAAGCAACACGCGGTAATCCTCTAACATTACACCGTCTATAATATTACTCTCACCGATAAAATCTGCCACAAAGGCATTAATCGGTTCATTGTAAATGTCTTCGGGCGTGCCGATTTGTTGAATCACACCGTTATCCATCACCACAACCGTGTCGGACATCGAAAGGGCTTCCTCCTGGTCGTGTGTGACAAAAATAAAAGTGATACCGGTTTCACGCTGAATGTTTTTTAATTCTACCTGCATATCCTTGCGTAGTTTTAAATCTAACGCGGAAAGCGGTTCATCCAAAAGCAACACCTTAGGCTCATTGATGAGCGCTCTTGCGATAGCAACCCTTTGTTGTTGCCCGCCGGAGAGATTGGCGACATTTCTGTTTTCAAAACCGGTTAAATTAACGGTTTTGAGCATTTTTGTGACTTTTTCATCAATTTCTTTTTCTTTAAAGCGTTTTACGCGCAAGCCGAACGCCACATTTTCATACACATTTAAGTGCGGAAATAAAGCATAGCGCTGAAAAATGGTGTTTACCTGCCTTTTGTACGGCGGAACACCTGTCATATCTTTCCCCTCAAACAGCACTTTACCTTCACTCGGTTCCAAAAAACCCGCAATCAGGCGCAATGTAGTGGTTTTACCGCAACCGGACGGACCGAGCAATGTAATAAATTCTTTATCTTCTATATTTAAAGAGATATTATTTAACACTCTTTCACTGCCAAAATCAACAGATATATTTTCAAGAGAGATAACATTTTTATGATTCATTTCTTCCTCCTAAAGATATATAGTTATAATTACCCTATCATAATAGAAAGCGTAATAAAAATATAATAATTTAAAAAAAAATAAATGTCAATATAAATATAATAATAAATAAAAAAGAATTTATTTAGATATTGACTTTATTAGTATGTTGTGTTAAAATAATTTGCGTTCCGAAATTGCGGGTGTAGTTCAATGGTAGAATCCCAGCCTTCCAAGCTGGTTGTGTGGGTTCGATTCCCATCACCCGCTCCAAAAAAGAGCAGATACCTTTGGTGTCTGCTCTTTTTTCAGTTAATTAAAAGATGGGAATCGAACAGGATGACGAATATTTGAAGTATATAATCAATTGCATAAGCCGAATAAAAGGAAAAAGTGTCTTTTGTCATAGGACAAAGACACTTTTTTTGGTGGAGCCGGGGAGAGTCGAACTCCCGTCCAAAAGTCTATTCCTCAAGGTATCTCCGAGCGCAGTTATCAGTTTGTATTCGTTTTTAAGCCGTTTGATAACGAACTGCTTAAAAATATAGTCCCTACTTCATGATACGGTAGGGGACAATACCGTATTCACGTTCACTGCTAAGTCATGCCCGTCTATAAGTCGCAGTAATCTTATAGAGGACAGCAGCTATAAATTAAGCTGCGAGTGCAACTTTATTGTTGTCAGTTATTTTTAAGTGTGCGGATTTTTAAGAGGGTCTACACTACCTCTGCTCGCTGCCGTGAGTTCAACACCCCTGTCGAAACCTTTACGACCCCGTATTATCTGTTTTGTTCTTTTAGATATCTTTCAATTTCACGATTAGCCGATTTTTTAGCCGCAGTTTCTCTTTTATCGTGAATATTTTTACCCCTGCAAAGACCGACCTGAACTTTAACAAGAGAGCCTTTGAAATATACGGAAAGGGGGATTAGAGTCAGTCCTTTTTGTTTAACCTCACCCATAAGTTTCATAATCTCTTTTTTATGCATTAAAAGTTTGCGGTTTCTTTTTGGATCTTTATTGAATATATTTCCGTGATCATAAGGGGCGATATGCATTTGTTTTACATAAAGTTCGCCGCCGTCAATACTGCACCAAGCCTCTTTCAGACTGATACCGCCGGCTCTTATCGACTTAACCTCTGTACCCGAAAGGGAAATGCCGGCTTCAAAACTCTCTAAAACAAAATACTCATAATATGCTTTTTTGTTTTTTTCAATTGTCTTTAAGTTTTCCACCGTTATCCCTCCTTTAGTTCTCTACCTAAAGGGAGAAATCTTCTTTACTGTAGTTTTTAGAAATCTCCGTTTTTTCAGGTGTGCGTTTTAGTGGATTGTACTTATATTTACGGCAAACATCATTGTTCACCACGCCACGTTTTTTACAAAAAATATCATCAGTATATTCACTGTTTATTCCGTGAACACACCATTTGCATGATTTAATAGTATTTTTGTTAAAAAATGCAGCCATATTATCATCTCCAAAACTTATTATACTATATCGCTCAACAAATTACCACCCCTATTTTTTTGTCTTATATTTGATAGCAAAACTATAATCATTATAAATAATGAAACTGCTATACCGAGCCTATTATGATTTTTAATAATAGTCATATTTGACATTAAAGCATTAGTTGTAATGCTAACATTAAAAATATGAATTACAGCATATAAAATGCCGGACGATAGCGCTCCGTGTATTATACGAGAGAGGATAAAACTTACTATGTTTATTCCGCTTTTTGTTGATATAGAGGATATTTGAAACCAAACGGAAACGGATGAAAAGCCAAGCAAAAACGCTATAAGATAGATGTTGTTTGATTTGTTAATTCCGTTTGTTATTTCAAGAAATACAGATATTTTATTAAAATATTTGATGTTTGATAAAACTTTTTGAATTACCGAGAAAATTAAAACGTTTGCACATATAATTGCCATACTTTTAGATGAAGAAACAATGCTTAGGTTTACTATGTTTGATATCTTTATTCTTTTACTTTTTATATTAGTTTTAACGTTTATTTTTTTATACATCAAAAACACTAAAAACATAGAGCCTAATATATGACAAAGAAATAGGACAAGACCTATTTTTATGCTTTTATATTTTGCTACTCCGATTGCCAGAATTATAAAACCGGGACCTGCATTAGTAGCAAAACACTTTATTGTGTTAGCACTACTTTTATCAAGAACATTTTTTATGTATAGTTCTTCTGCAACTTTAGAACCTATAGGATATCCGCCGAGAAGAGATAAAATATAGATTTTTATCACAACTGACATTTTCTTTTTTTCTTTATGAAAAAAATCACTGTTTAAGATTATATTTATAAAGAACATAAAAGGGAAAAGAGAGGGGATTATAGTTTCTAAACATAGATTCATCCCGATCTTTACCGACATTATTATATCACTTGGGAAAACACACATAAATATAATAATCAAAAAACATAAAGTGAGTATTATATAACTTTTTACTCTATCCATTTTATCACCGATAAAATATATGATTTATAGTATTAACTAAATGATTTTTTCATAGTATTTTATGGTGGTTATATGAAAGAGTTTAAGTTTATTTCAAAAAAGAAAAAAGAAAAAATTAAAATGTTTTCAAAAGATAATGAACTAAGTAGTAACACTATGATAGAACTTTATGACAACAACAACTTATATCTTGAGGGTTGTCTTGGTGTTGAGGATTATAAAGAAGATTATATAAAACTGAAAATAAAAAAAGGTTTTATAGATATTTACGGAAAAGCTCTGAATATTCTATATTTTGAAGAAAAAAACATAAAAGTCGGCGGAACAATAAAAAGTATTGAATATTTTATGTGAGGTTATTCTTTTGATTTTTATTTATAGATTTTTGATAGGATACGTGACAATAGTTTTTTCAGGCAAAAATGCTGAAAAACTACTCAATTTGTTTGCAAAAAACAACATCAAATCCTGGAATATGATATATAAAAACGGATATATAAAAGGGTCGGTAGATATTGCATCTTTTAAGCGTATAAGAACAATAAAAAAAGACTTTAATATAAAAATACATATAAAGAGCAAACACGGTTTACCATTTATTATAAACAAATATAAAAAACGAAGCGGTATATTAGCAGGAGCCGTTCTTTTCTTTATAATCTTAAAAGTTATGTCGCTTTTCCTTTGGAATATTGAAGTAAACGGTCAAAAATACGTTAAAGCCGAAACCGTAATAAGCGAATGTGAGAGTTTGGGTATTCATAAAGGAATGTATATTAAAAATATAGATACAAAAAACACGCCGCAAAAATTAGTTCTTTTGAATAATAAACTTGCTTGGGCGTCATTTAATATTGAGGGAAGCAAACTAACGGTTGATATAAGCGAAATAGCAAAGAACTCACACGGCAGGAATATGCCTTCAAATATAAAATCAAACTATGACGGAATAATAACTAAAATTAACGCTTCAAGCGGAGACGTATTAGTTCAGATAGGCGACACCGTTAAAAAAGGCGATATATTGATTTCCGGTGTTAAAGAAAGTCTATCAAGCACCTTGTTTTTAAGGTCAAGCGGTGAAGTGTATGCCACCACTGTGGAACAATATTCATCATACAAACCGTTTAAGGAAAGAATATATTATTCAAAACCGAAAATAATGGAAAGACGAATCATCAGTTTGTTTAATATAAACGTTCCGTTATACTTCGGAAAAATCGGCGATATAGACGTTTTAAGAGTTAAAACGAGTAATTTATCTATAAACAAAGAAAAATTGCCTGTAGCTTTAATTAAAACCTATTATAAGGAAAAAACAATGAGAGAAACAGAGTATAAAGAAAAAGATATTATCGAAATGTTAAATAAAGATATAGAAAACAAATTAAATACGGAAAAATATATATCGGTTGAACAAATAGACGAAAGAAAAGAAATAGACAGCAAAGGAATAAAACTCATAAAAACCTATAAAACGGAACGTCTTGTATCCTATGAAGAAGAAATAACTATTGACAGTATAAATTAGTAAGGTATAAAATATAAATATATAATATTTTAAGGAGATTTATGCTTGGAAAAGATTATAAATATCGATAACGCTGAGCAACTGTTAAACCTATTTGGAGATTTTGACGAAAACGCAAAAAGAATAGAAAAAAGGTTTTCAGTTCATATTACATCACACGCCGGCGAATTAAAAATAACCGGTGAGGATAATAACGTTCAAAACGCCTATAAAGCTATAGAATGTTTAATAAAAATGATTAACAAAGGCGAAACCATTAACGACCAAAATATCAACTATGTTTTTTCGCTTATTGACGACGGAAATGAAGATAAAATCGGTGATATCGCCGACGCTGACCTTATATGCGTTTCATTTTCTGGAAAACCGATAAAACCGAAAACTCTCGGTCAAAAAAAGTATGTTGACGCTATTAAAAACAACACAATCACTTTCGGTATCGGTCCTGCCGGAACAGGCAAAACATATTTAGCCGTTGCCGCTGCAGTTGCCGCATACAGAGCAAAACTTGTTTCAAGAATAATACTCACACGTCCCGCAGTTGAAGCGGGTGAAAAACTCGGATACCTGCCCGGAGACCTTCAACAAAAAATCGATCCGTATCTGAGACCTCTTTATGACGGACTGTTTGAAATGATGGGGCCTGAAAACTTTCAGCGTTGTCAGGAGAGGGGAGATATTGAAGTTGCACCTCTCGCTTATATGAGAGGACGTACACTTGATAACAGTTTCATTATTCTTGACGAAGCACAAAACACTTCAAAAGAACAAATGAAAATGTTTTTAACAAGGCTCGGTTTCAATTCAAAAGCCATAGTAACCGGTGATATTACTCAAATCGACCTGCCACACGGGACAACCTCCGGCGTTAAAGACGCTATAAGAATACTGAAAAACATTGATGATATTGCTATAATTAAACTAAATGAAAAGGACGTTGTTAGACACCGCCTCGTTCAAGAAATTATTAAAGCATACGAAAAGAGCGCAAAAAATGAAAACAAACGTAAAAATATATAACAATCAGTCAAAAATCGAGATATCAAACGATATAAAAAAACTAATGCGAAAAGCCTGTAGGCAAACTCTTGCTTTTGAGGGCTTTAATCACGATGCATCCGTTGATATTACAGTAGTTGACAATAGTGAAATTAAAGAAATTAACAAAGAGAATAGAAACATTGATAAAGAAACCGACGTTTTATCCTTTCCTTTGTCTTCAAGCGGTGATTATGAAACCGACTATTCAAACGGTTCATATCTTCTTGGCGATATTGTTATTTCGGTTGAAAAAGCAGTTGAACAGGCAAACACCTACGGTCACTCGGTTTCTCGTGAGTTTGCTTTTTTAACGGTGCACTCTATGCTTCATCTTTTAGGTTATGACCACGTGAATAATAAAGCGGAAGAAAAAGAAATGTTTCAGAAGCAGGAAGAGATACTAATAAAAATGGGGCAGGGTATTAAAAAATGAGCAATCAAAAATCAGCCTTTATTGCTATACTCGGACGAGCCAACGTCGGCAAATCGACCCTTGTCAACAAACTTGTAGGTCAAAAAATTGCGATAACCTCAAATAAACCCCAGACAACCAGAACAAAAATACTGGGCGTTTTGACCGATAATGAAACGCAGTTTGTTTTTATTGATACGCCGGGTTTTCATAAACCTCATAATATACTCGGCGACAGTATGATAAAAGCCGTTTATGACGGTATGAGCAACGTAGACGCCGCAATACTGACAGTAGACGCCGTACCTCATTTTACTGTAAATAAAGATAATATTCCAAAAGCGGAACTATCTTTAATTGATAAACTAAAAGAAAAGAAAATCCCTGTCATTCTTGTTATAAATAAAATTGATTTACTAAAGGAAAAAGACGCCCTTTTAGAACTTATTTCGGCATATAGTGAATTATATGATTTTAGGGCGGTTATACCGCTTTCCGCAAAAACGGGGGACGGTATAGCAATACTTAAAAATGAACTTAAAAACTATGCTAAAGAGTCGGTGCACTATTTCTCTTCTAAAGACTCTTCCGACCAGGCGGATGAAACTATAATTTCAGAGTTTATAAGAGAAAAAATACTAAGACGTCTTGATAGGGAAGTTCCTCACGGTGTTGCGGTACGGATAGAAAAATTATACGAAACCGACACTAAAGAAGGTGAGCCTATAATTCACGTTGAAGCGGTTATATACTGCGAAAAAGACTCACATAAAGGTATAATAATCGGAAAAGGCGGCAACACGCTTAAATCTATCGGAATTGACGCCAGAAAAGATATAGAACGTTTTTACGGTATAAAAGCGTCTGTAAAACTTTGGGTAAAGGTTAAAGAGGACTGGAGAAATAAACAAAATATAATACAATCGTTTGGACTTCTTAATAAATAGATATATTTTCCATTTATAAACTGATAGTCTGTTTGTGACAATAATATCAGGAGTGATATTATGAACGAACACGAGTTATGGTTATCTTTTATCAAAAGCGGAAGCGTTAAAGATTATTTGTCCTATCTTGAAGAAAAAGAGAGGGAAGTGAAACAAAGTGAAGATAAAGACAGAGGCTCTCGTAATACGAGAGAAGAGTATAGGGGATAACGACCGTCTTGTCACCCTTATGACCGATAATATGGGTATTATAAACGCCTTTGCCGTCGGCGCTAAGAGTATTAAAAGCAGGCGGGGCGCCGCAAGTTCACTTTTATCTTTTTCTGATTTTACACTGGATAAAAAGAAAGACAGTTATAGAATAAGCGAAGCATCCATTAAAAGAGTGTTTTTTGATGTAGGAAGCGATATTGAGTCTCTTTCCCTCGCACAATATTTTTGTGAACTGTCGGAGTATTTTTACCCTCTTGACGAATACTCAAAAGAGTTTTTGCGTTTAATTCTCAATTCTCTTCATTTTATAACAACAAAAGAAAAATCGCTTAATATGATAAAAGCGATAACCGAACTGAAAATTGCCGCAATATCAGGATACGAACCAAATCTCATCTCATGTTCCGGTTGCGGAAAGTTTGAAGACAGCAGTATGTTTTTTAATTTTTCTGACGGGTCTTTATACTGCTCTTCTTGTGCTGATAACGGGGGTATGATACAGTTAAGCCCCGATATACTAAAGGCTATGCGGCATATTCTATATAGTGATTTTTCAAAAATATATTCCTTTTCTTTATCGGAAAATAATATGAAAAAATTATCAAAAGTGACCGAGCGTTACATACTATATCACGCTGAAAAAAACTTCAAAACGCTCGATTTTTATAACAGTATTAAACAGTAGGTAAAATGATGAATTACATAATGGAAAAACACTCAAAATCGCTTGAACTTGATAAAGTTTTGGCACTTCTTTCAAACGAGGCTTTTCTTAAAAGCAGTAAAGAAGAATTGCTGAATATAAGTCCTCAAACGAATATTAAAAAGATAGAAAACGCCCTTAAAGAAACCGAGGCGGCGTTTTATCTTCTTGCACGCTTTAAGGCTCCGCCTTTAAGTAATACACCGGATGTATCATCAGCGCTTAAAAGGGCTGATATAGGTGCTTCATTATCTATTAAAGATTTGATAGACGTTAACTCTTTGCTTAAAACAATACGTCAGGTCAAAGCCTGGAGAGATAACTGCGACGGCTCAAAAACAACGGTTATTGATTATTATTTCGAAGGACTAACCGTAAATAAATACTTAGAAGAAAAAATTGACTCGGTTATAAAAAGCGAGGACGAGATATACGACAGGGCGTCGGCAGAACTCTATAATATAAGACGTCAAATATCAGCGAAATCATCTAAACTGCGTGAAAATCTTGATAAAACGATAAAAGGACCGCTTTCAAAATATCTTCAAGATAGCATTGTAACTCAAAGAGACGGTCGATTTGTCGTTCCTGTAAAAATTGAATATCGGTCAGAGATTAAGGGTATTGTTCACGATACATCCGCTACCGGTCAAACTATATTCATAGAACCTATGAGTGTTGTTGAAGCCAACAATGATATCAGGGTATTAAAATCTAAAGAGGCTGAAGAAATATCAAGATTACTTGCGGAACTTTCTTCAATTGTATCTGAGTTCTCCGATACAATAAGAAACTCCTATCTTTCTCTTTGCGGAATTGATATTGTTTTTGCGAAAGCAAAACTTGCTTATAAAATGGACGCCAACGTTCCTAAAATCAACAGCAACGGATATATTAACCTAATAAAAGCCAGACACCCTTTAATTGATAAAAAAACCGTAGTTCCCATTGATGTAAATATAGGGAAAGAATATAACACTCTCGTCATAACAGGACCTAATACGGGCGGTAAAACCGTATCGCTTAAAACTGTCGGTATTATGTGTTTGATGACAATGTGCGGGCTTATGATACCTGCCGCCGAAGGAAGCGAGATAGCGGTTTTTGATAAAATATTTGCCGATATTGGTGATGAACAGAGCATAGAACTCTCTCTTTCAACCTTTTCATCTCATATGGTCAATATTATATCAATACTTAATGAGTGCGACAATAATTCGCTTGTCTTACTCGATGAACTTTGCGCCGGTACTGATCCGGTTGAGGGAGCGGCTCTTGCTAAAGCGATACTTATTCACCTTAACACCTATGGCGCTAAAACTATAGTTACAACCCACTATCCCGAACTTAAAATATACGCCCTTGATACACCCTATGTTAAAAATGCAAGTTGTGAGTTTGATATAAATACGTTAAAACCGACCTATCGCCTTATAATCGGTACGCCAGGTAGATCAAACGCTTTTGCCATATCAAAAAGATTAGGCCTTGGTGATGATATTGTAAGACTTGCAAATGAGCAGGTTTCGGAAGATGAAAAACGTTTTGAACGGGTAGTATCGGGACTTGAAAAAGCACGTCAAAACGCCGAAGAGCGTGAACAAAAAGCATTATTGCTTGAAAAAGAGATTAAAGAAGCAAAAATTAAAAGTGATACTTTGCTTGAAAACGCTCAAAAAGAAAAACTGAAAATACTTGAAGAAACCAAAAAACAGGCGCTTGATATAATAGAAAACGCTCGATATAAATCGGGCGAGATATTAAACGAACTTGAAACTATTAAAAAGTCTTTTTCAAAAGATAATGCCGATAATAAAATTGCCAAAGCACGCAGTTTATATAAAAACTCACTAAATGAACTTGAAGATAAGTCAGACGTTGTAAGCGACTTTGCAACAGGCGAAAAATTAAAAGATTTACCAAAATCAGGCGATACTGTTTTAATTGCATCCCTTGGTAGTGAAGCAACAGTTATTTCAGTAAACGAAGAAAAGAAAAAAGTATACGTTGCAATAGGCAGCATAAAAACTTGGATTGATTTTGACGACCTTAGAGTTAAAAACAAAAAAAAACGTAAAAAACAAAGTGAAAGAACCGTTACCGGAATAAAATCCGTAAAAGACAGAACTGTTACGGGTGAAGTTGATTTAAGAGGTTTTGCTTCCGATGAAGCGATAATGGAACTTGAACGGTATTTAGACGAGGCAATTTTGACCGGTATTAACGTTGTGACAATTATTCACGGAAAAGGTACGGGTACGCTCAGAAAAGCCGTAGCAAACCATCTAAAACACAATAAGGCGATAAAATCTTATAGGCTCGGAACCTTCGGAGAAGGGGAGAGCGGTGTAACTATTGCCGAACTAAAATGATGATTAGCATATATATACTTTACAAAGTTGTATATATATGCTAATATTTTTATATATAAGGGGGTATATCTATGAAGAAAGTTCTCACACTAATTATTTCTGTATTACTGATTTTAACAGCATTTCCTATTATGACTTTTGCAGCCGACCTTGAATCTATATCATACAAGCCGTTAGAAGACGTTGTTTTTTACGAGTATTCAGACGGCGAGTGGACAAAAGATAATCAAAATAACGATTATTTCTTTTATCACACAAATTTTCATATCGGTGATATCCTTACCCTCAATTATTCCGATACAACAAGTATCGAATATACTGCCGTTTTTGAAAACAACGAAATTGTTTTTGTTTCAAACAACAATAATCGTTTAATGTCTTGGCGTGACGTTAGTATTTATCACGAACAAGAACAGGAAAAATGGCAAGCAAATAACAGTTATACATACTACGTTGAATATAGCGGTCTCAGAGCGCCCGTAAAGGTTGAAATAAAAGTTAATCCGGTCAAATCAATAGAGTATAAAAAAGCAACCAACATTGAAATGTTTAAGGACTCTAATACTAGTATTGATTATTCTGAGGGCAATGAATACGTTCGTTATAATTATCGTTCAAAAGAGCCGGGCGATATTTTAATTATTACCGACAATAACGATAACAAAAAAGAATACGTATTCACAGAAGACAATGAAACTCATAATCAGTATTATATTAGCAGCGATAACGAGATTATTGATGAACGTGATGTTGATATATTCGACGAACAAAATCGCACTCCATGGACAATAGGAAGCGATAACGAGATTATTGTGGAATATTTCGGTAAAAGATGTTTTATATATGCAACAATTATTGAAAGCCCTATTAAATCCATAGACTTTATTCCTAAAAACAAACCGGAATTATTTGAAGGCGTAAACTGTTATTATGATCCTTCTGATAACAGAACTTATTATAAAGAACCGAGCTTTAATGAAGGAGACAAACTAATCATAACCGACAAAGATGATAACGTTATAGAGTATATTTGTAAGTTAAATGAGTTTTTTGACCCGGTTTTTGAGGCGGATGGATATGATAGTCTAAACAGGGACGAAGTAAGCATTTATTCAAATCAACATGAAAAGCCGTATGAAATAGGCGATAATAACGAATACTACGTATCTTATCTCGGACAAAATGTAAAACTGTACTGCACGCTTTTACCTAATCCTGTTGTTTCAATTACATATACACCGATAAATAAAACAGAATATCTTGAAAATACAAATATGTATTTTGATGAGTGGGAAAACAGATACTTTTATGAAAAGCCACGACTTGAAAACGGTGACGTATTATCAGTTACATACACTGATAATACAACCATAGACTATATAGGAAGATATGATTTTGAAACAAACAGTACAATTTTTGTTTCTGATAATAACGAAATAATTTATACAAGAAACAATAGTTTTCTTAATATATATGATGATCAATTTGATAATACGTGGGGCATAGGTGAACACTATGCAACAATTGAGTATTATGGCAAAAAAGACTATATTCCCGTTAATATTAAAGAAAATAATATATCTTCAATTTCCTTTACTCCTATTAAAACGCCTTTGCTTTATTCTTCAAATTATCATATTGAATATGACGAAGATCAAAATGAGCATAAAATCTACGATATACCCGGCTTTTGCGAGGGTGACGTTTTAACCGTTTATGATAATAACGGTAATGGTAAAGACTATACTCTGACATTTAATGAACTTGACGGCGAACGATATTTTATTAACGGTGATGAAAAAATACAAGAATATGAAATATTCCGTTACAGTGAACAGAATAAAAACGAGTGGGGAACCGACAAGGATAATTATTACTTCATTGAACTATACGGGTTTAAAACATCTATTAGTGTAATGATGATCGATACCGATGTAAAATATGTTGATTATATCAAAAAAGAACCTATAGTATTAAAAGAAAATATCGACGGCGAGTATAGATATGATCAAAATATGACGTTATATTTTCATTATTTCTTTCAGTATGCTGATCAAGGCGATAAAATTATTATAACCTATTTTGATAATACTGTTGAAGAATACACAATAGAGTTTGACGTAGAGAAAAATGAAGGATATGCAATATCGGAAAATGGCGATATACTAAGTGCTGAAGATATCGATATATTCGACAGACAGTATGATGAACACTGGGAAGTAGGAAAAGAAAACCGTTATTATTTACTTTATAAAGGTGTTGAAACATCTATACCCGTAACAATTGAGGCAGAATACATTAAAGGTGATGTAAACGGAGATAATCAAATAACCGACCAGGACGCAATTTATACATTGTTCCATTATTATTTCCCCGATTTATATCCCGTATCTCAATCCTGTGATTTTAACGGTGACGGTATTTTATCCGATCAGGATGCAATATATTTGTTGTTCCATTATTATTTCGCTGAATTATATCCGTTAAAGAATTGATTATCAGTAGCAAAAGCACCGAGGAGTTACCTCGGTGCTTTTAATATTATGTAATAAAGTTTTATATTAAATATCCGCCGTTTACACCTAATATTTGTCCGGTGATATAGTCGGATTTTTCGGTTGACAAAAAGTATATTGCTTCAGCAACATCTTCTGTCTTTCCGATTCTACCTAAAGGAACTTCCTCTAAAAAACCGTCTAATTCTTCATTAGATAAATGTGCATTCATAGAAGTGTCAATAATGCCGGGAGAAACGGCATTTACATTTATATTAGAGGGTGCAAGTTCTTTTGCAAGCGCTTTTGTAAGTCCTATTACGCCGGCTTTACTCGCCGAATATGCTACCTCGCAAGAGGCGCCGGTTTCACCCCAAATTGACGTTACATTTACAATTTTACCGTGTTTTTGATTAACCATTTGATTAGTAACGGCTTTACACATATTATAACAACCGTTTAGATTTACATCAAACATCTTTTCTTTGTCATAATCGGACAGTTCGTTTATTATCCCGCTAAAAGAAACGCCGGCGTTATTTACAAGAATATCAACAGAACCAAACTTATGTATTGTTTCTTTAACAATAAGTTCACATTCAAGAATATTTGAAACGTCGGCTTTGAAAGGAAAAACGCTTAATCCTCGTGAAGATAGGGAAGTGGCGAGTAATTCCGCACTCTTAAAAGAGTTGTTGTAGTTTATAACAACGTTATATCCCTTTTCGGCAAAAAGAATTGCAGTTGCGGCTCCTATACCTTTTGATGCGCCGGTAACTATAACTGTTTTACTCATATTATATCTCCAAATATTTTTTTCTATTATAACATACTTTTTAAGTAATAGGTTACAAAATTTTAATATTTTTCAATTTCAATTTATTGTGGTTATATATCAGTTTTCTTCCAAAATATAGTATTGTTTACATAAAACGTTTACATAAAACAAAAAACGTCTTAAAAAATGTTTGACATAAAACAAGATTTCGGGTATAAATAGAATTACTGAAAACTGTAATATCTTGTCCAAAGCTTTCATAGATTTATATCAGAAAGGTGATGTTAATCTATGATAAACAAAGGTAAGGTAATCAGTGTTAAAAGTATTAAAAACATAAACTTTTTCTCAAAAAACAGGTACCTTTTGATACTGTGTTTTTTATATTTTATCGGTGTTATTTCTTCAATCATTCTTTACTCAAATGATATAAGCATTATTAACTTTGAGTATTTTTTCAAAACCTTTTATATAAGTAGGGGAAACATCTCCTTTTATAAAGTGTTCTTAAAGTCATTTCTTGTTTTAGTTTCGGTTTTGACCGTTATATTTATTTCAGGCACTTCGGTTATGGGAGTTGGATTAGTTCCGCTTTTTGTATATTTTATAGGGTATTTTATGGGCGGTATCACAGGATACCTTTACGTCAATTATTCACTAAAAGGAATTGCCTTTAATGCTCTTTTAATTCTTTTACCGTCGTTTATATTGTTACTTGTTGTATTTATCGCTTCAAAGATATCTCTTGAGTATTCACATCTTTTGTCAAAAGTTGTCGTTACTAGAACTGCGGTTAACAATAAAACAAGTTTCAAATCCTTTTGCCAAACGTTTTTAATTCTTACTTTTGTTTTAATCTTTAATGCGTTATTAGACGCAGGTTTATCGGCTGTGTTCTTAAAAATATTTAATCTGAAATAAAAGGGAGGTGTACTTTTTCGTGATTTATTATGAGAACGAGTTCACAAATTACTTAACCGATATTAAAAAGTGTTCCAAAAACACTTTTATGGCATATATAAGAGATATAAATCAGTTTACAGATTTTTGTCATATAAACGGTATAAAATCAGCAGAAAAAGTAGACGAGCCTTTTATTAAAAACTATTTATCCTATCTAAAGAAAATAGGTAAATCAGACGCAACAAAAACAAGAGTTATAGCCTCGATAAAATGTTATTTCAGATTTTTGTATCTTAATAAATATATCAAGAGTGACCCGGCTTCAAATCTAAAAAACCCGAGAAACGAAAAAAAGCTGCCTGAGGTTATTAGTCCCAACGACATAATGATGCTATTAAAAGAGCCTTCCGGACACGATTATAAAAGCATTAGAGACCGTGCTATTTTAGAGCTATTATATGCAACGGGTATGAGAGTATCGGAACTTATCGAACTGAAAATAAGCGATATTAACACGCAAATAGGCATAGTAAACCTGCACAACGGTAATAAATCGAGGATAGTACCTATTTATAAAGAAGCTTCAAAACATATAAACGAGTACATAAAGTATGTTAGACCGGCGATAATAGGTGATGAAAACACACCGGAACTGTTCGTCAACTTAACCGGCGCACCTCTTTCAAGACAAGGTTGTTGGAAGATTATCAAATATTATGCCGACAAAGCAGGAATAGAAGGGGACATTACGCCAAAGACTCTTCGTCACTCATTTGCAACACATCTTTTACAAAACGGCGCAAACCTCAATGACGTAAAAGAAATGTTAGGCCACAGCGATATTTCTTCAACACAAATATATGCCGATATAATAAAATCAAAATATATTTCGTCATATCAAAGATTTCATCCACTTGCCAAATAACAGTTTTAAGCATTTATATTTTGCTTTGAACTGTTATTTTTTTATATGTAAAGTTTAGAGTAGAGGAGTAAAAAAATATATCTAATTATACAAAATGAATATTTTGTATAATTAAGGGAAGGAGTTATATTATATAACAAGGATTTTGGGCTATTTCTGCCTAATATAGCATTATTACGCTATTTTTACCTTTCATTATTACAGTAGTATTTATCGGATAAAATGTTTTCGATTTATTCTACATTTAGTTTTTATTCTTTTTGTTTTTTATTTTTTCATTAGTTATACCTTACTATGTTAAAATTATTTGTCTTGGGCTCTATTATCAAATACTGCAAAAACTACCTTTGCTTCTTGGCCGATAGAAATATTTTTTACTAAGCCCAGGTCATTAAAACAATTTCTATTCGATGTGTTTTTTTGTATGAAACGTTATATTCAGTAAAAATCACTTATAAAAAACACTTTTTTATAAAAAAATTAAAACTATAATAAATTAGTTTTATAAAAGCAATTTTTATACATTACCCTCTTAATGCAAATGTTGAACGTTTTTTGTTATATTTGTATTTAAGAAAAACAATTATAGGAATCTCTGTATTTGTTAAAAAATTAACAAATATATTTGTTCATTTTTCTTGACAACAAAAAAACATTATGATAAAATCACATTGTATTTTATTTATATAATATATATAAATAAAAATCTATTAAAAGAAAGAGGTAAATAAAAATGAGCAAATTTTCAAAAGTATTATGCTTAACACTTGCTCTCGCCATGGTTTGCGTTTGCTTTGCAGGATGCGGCGGCGCCAAAGCCGGCAACTACACCGCTAAGAATACCGAATTTGTAATCGGTATGTCCGGTCCGCTTACCGGTCCGGCTGCTATATACGGAATCGGCGTTAAAAACGGTGCTCAACTTGCTGTTGACGAGATCAATGAACAAGGCGGACTTAACGGCATCAAGTTCAAGCTTGAAGCAACCGACGATATGCATGATACAAAAAAAGTTTCAACCAACTACTCTTCCCTTCTCGAAAAAGGAATGCAGGTTTCTCTCGGATGTGTAACAAGCGCACCCTGTGCTGAATGGACCGACCTTTCACACGAGGACAACGTATTTTTCCTCACTCCTTCAGCATCTAACGATGATATTCCGAAGTATGAAAACGGATATCAAATGTGCTTTGCTGACGGTAACCAGGGTATCGTTGCCGCTGAGTATGTTAACGACAACTTCAAAGGTCAGACAATAGGTATCTTCTACAAATCAGACGATAACTATTCTGCAGGTATCTACAACAAGTTCAAAGATAGCCTTTCAAAAGACGTTAAGACTATTGATACAGTATTTACTGCTGCTAACGAAACCAGCTTTGACGAGCAAATCAACAAACTTAAAGATTGCAAATTCATCTTTATGCCTATCTACTACACACCTGCTTCTATCTTTATGACTCAGGCTAAAGGCATTATAGCTGACGATGCAGTATATTATGGTTGTGACGGTTTCGACGGTATCGACAAGGCAGAAGGTTTTGATATAACTTCAATTCCTCAGGAAGTATCTATGCTTTCACACTTCGATTCTAACGCTACTGAAGGCGTTGCTGCTGACTTCATCAAGAAGTACACCGATGCTTTCGGTACTGAAACTCTTAACCAGTTTGCAGCTTCCGCTTATGACTGCGTATACGCTCTCTACGGCGCTATGAAGAAGGCTGACGTTAAAGACGTTACCATAAGCGCTTCTGACCTTTCTGATATACTTCAGAAAGAGTTTACCGGCGGATATGCTTTTGAAAACGGTGTAACCGGTGGCGGTGAACCTATCACTTGGGAATCAACAGGTTATGTAAACAAGAAAGCTATCAAGTTCATAATCAAAGAAATGGATAAATAATCCATTAAAAATCAATACTTATCATTTTATATAACTTGCCAAGATTTCCTTGGCAAGTTATATGTGTAAATACGAAAAATTAAGGTGTTAAAATGGATTTTATAACAACTCTTATAAACGGGTTGAGTATCGGCGGTATTTACGCTATGATAGCCCTTGGTTATACAATGGTTTACGGTATAGCGAAAATGCTTAACTTTGCTCATGGCGATATTATAATGGTTGGCGGATATACAATATACGTTTTCCTGAATATGACCGGACATCCGGCTATCGCCATAATTACGGCAATTATTTTTTGTCTGATACTCGGTGTTACTATCGAAAAGGTTGCGTACAAGCCTTTGCGTGGTGCCTCTCCCCTTGCGGTGCTTATAACTGCTATCGGTGTTAGTTACCTGCTTCAAAGTCTTGCGCAAATAATATTCGGTTCTGCACCCAAAATGGTTACTATTTTTAATTTCGGAACTAAGAATATCGGAGGACTCCGTATTCAGATTTCCACTATCGTTACTCTTATTGCGACTATAATTGTTATGATTGCGCTAAGTCTATTTGTAAAGTTCACTAAAATGGGACGTGCTATGATCGCTACATCTGAAGACAAAGACGCAACTCAGCTTATGGGAATAAACGTTAACGGCGTTATAACCGTTACATTTGCCATTGGCTCTTCTCTTGCTGCTATTGCAGGATTATTTTATCTTATGAAATCACCAAGTCTTACCAATACTCTCGGTTCAATGCCCGGTATCAAAGCATTTACTGCCGCAGTTATCGGTGGTATCGGCTCAATTCCCGGCGCTATGCTCGGTGGTTTCCTTTTGGGTATAGTTGAATGTATTTCATACAGTATACCCGTTATTGCTCCTTATACCGATGCTATAGAATTCCTTATTCTTATAGTTATTCTTCTTGTTCGTCCTACCGGTATTTTAGGTAAAAAACGGAGGGAGAAAGTATAATGAGTAAATTAAAAGGTTTCAAATGGAAATATTACATAAATTATGCTGTTGTATTTGTTGTAGGTCTGATACTGACTCTTATGTCATTTACCGTAGGACTTGAACAATCAACAATATATCTTCTCGAAAAAATGCTTATAGCCATAATCCTTGCGGTATCTCTAAACCTTGTTGTAGGTTTTCTCGGTGAGTTATCACTCGGTCACGCAGGTTTTATGTGCGTAGGCGCATATCTTGGCGGTAAGATTTCTTTAATTCTTGCCGATAAACTTGGTACAGGACCATTATCTCTTATAATATCACTCACAGTAGGCGGACTATGCGCTGCTATTTGCGGTGTTATTATAGGTTTGCCGGCGCTTAGACTTAAAGGCGACTATCTTGCTATTGTTACACTCGGTTTTGGCGAAATCGTAAAATCAATTTTCCAAAACACAAGCAAAGAGTCGTTTGGCGGTGCGCTCGGTCTTGATACTCCGAGATATGATAAGTACACCTTGTTTATATTCGGTTTTGCGCTTGTACTTTTAACCCTTGCCGTTGTTCAAAACCTTATGCGTTCAAAACACGGCAGAGCGATTACTTCAATTCGTGATAATGAAATTGCCGCAAGAGCCACCGGTATAAACGTTACAAAATATAAACTTATGGCATTTACCGTTTCTGCATTCTTTGCAGGAATTGCAGGTGTACTTTATAGTTTTTCCAACTTCAAAGTCAACAGTTATACCTTTGGATATAACTATTCTATAGAAATACTTGTTATGGTAGTTTTAGGCGGTATAGGTTCAATAAACGGTTCAATTATTTCCGCTGCGCTTATAACCTTCCTTAATACAAAACTTGCTACCATACTCACAGGCGATAAAGCGGTATTGCAAAACCTGTTCTATGCTGTAATACTTATTATCATAGTAATTTACAACAACTCCCCTGCTCTTAAAGGTTTCCGTGAAAAATACGACCTTAAAAAGATGTTCTCAAGAGTTGTAAAACATAACGACCCGTCGGTTATTCGTGATGATCAGGGAAAATGGGCTCGCATACCCACTAAAATACCAATGGATGAAATCCTTTCTACCGACGTTCAGCCTAATCAAAGCACCTTAAAGCCCGACAAATCAAAGGAGGATAAATAATGTCTCAATACGTACTTGAAACAAATAACTTAGGCATCTCCTTTGGCGGACTAAAAGCTGCTCAAGATGTTAATATCAAAATTAAGAAAAATCAAATCTACGGTCTTGTGGGTCCTAACGGTGCCGGAAAAACAACCATATTTAATATGCTGACCGGCGTATATCAGCCCACAACAGGCACTTTTTATCTTTGCGGTGAAGAACTCAAGGGTAAATCGCAAGAAACAATCAACCATAAAGGAATAGCGAGAACGTTTCAGAATATTCGTCTATTCAACAATATGAGTGTTATAAGAAACGTTATGGTAGGTCTTTCTAATTTGCCGGAATATAAATGCGGATTTTTCACTTCAATTCTCCGTTTGCCGAAACATTTCAAAGTTGAAAAACAGATGAGAAAAAAAGCCAAGGAAATCCTTGAAATATTCGACCTTTTGGAAGAAAGAAATAATCTGTCTTGTAATCTTCCCTACGGTAAACAAAGAAAACTTGAAATAGCCCGTGCTCTTGCTACAAATCCTAAATTGTTGCTTTTGGATGAGCCTGCCGCAGGTATGAACCCCAACGAAACAGAAGATCTTATGAAAACCATTAGACTTATTCGTGATAAGTTTGATATGACAATTTTACTTATCGAACACGATATGAAGTTTGTATCAGGTCTTTGCGATGAGATTACCGTTTTGAACTTTGGTACTGTTCTCGTTCAGGGTGAAACTAACAAAGCGCTTAATGATCCTGAAGTTATCAGGGCTTATATTGGAGGGTAAATATAATGGCATTGCTTGAAGTTAAAGATCTGGAAGTTTACTATGGCGTTATACGTGCCCTTAAAGGTATAAGTTTTGAAGTTAACGAGGGTGAAATTGTTACCCTTATCGGTGCAAACGGCGCCGGCAAAACAACAACTATGCAGAGCGTTGTTGGTCTTATTCCCGCAAGGGCAGGTCATATAATATATGACGGAAAAGATATTACTAAACTGCCCTGCCACAAAATTGTTCATCTTGGTATGACGCAGGTTCCCGAAGGCAGACACGTTTTCCAGGAACTAACCGTTTATGAAAACTTGCTTATGGGCGCTTATATGCGCAAAGACGGAGATATTAAAAAAGATATCAAAGGAATATATGAACGTTTCCACCGTCTTGAAGAACGCAAAAACCAAATTGCCGGTACTTTATCCGGTGGTGAACAGCAAATGCTCGCTATGGGCAGAGCTATGATGTGTAAACCTAAACTGCTTATGCTTGACGAGCCTTCAATGGGACTCTCTCCCCTTCTTGTTGACGAGGTTTTTGATATTATTAAAGCCTTTAACAAAGAAGGAACTACTGTTCTTCTTGTTGAGCAAAATGCAGGCAAATCCCTTGCTATTTCCGACCGTGCATACGTTCTTGAAAACGGCAGAATTGCCCTTTCGGGTACAGGCGAAGAACTAATGCAAAGCGAAGAAGTAAAGAAAGCCTATTTAGGCGGATAACGCATAACAATTAACACCTTAATAAATAAAAAATCAGGACGGTAATTCGCCCTGATTTTTTTGTTTCTATGATATGTTGTTTTCCGTTTCTGTTATATTTAGAAAATAATTAAAGGCATCCGGGAAATCCCGAATGCCTTTAGTGGTGACCCATCGGGGAATCGAACCCCGGACACCTTGATTAAAAGTCAAGTGCTCTACCGGCTGAGCTAATGGATCGAATTGACAACGCATATATTATATCAATTAGAAGGTGCGTTGTCAAGAAAAATTTACATAAAATAAAGGCTTTTTTTATTTTGCAACAATATTGATTATTCTGCCTTTAACGTAAATCTCTTTTATGATGTTTTTGCCCGATAAATCGTCGCTGACGGCTTTTTCTGATTTAGCAATATCGAGTGCCGTTTTATCATCAGCGTCAACAGGAAGGGATATTCTCGCCCTGATTTTGCCGTTTACCTGAACGGGTATTTCAACTACCGAATCAACCGTTTTAGACTCATCAAACTTAGGCCACGCAGTTTCGTTTAACATACCCTCAAAACCTGCTGTTTGCCAAAGTTCTTCAGTGATATGCGGCGCAAAGGGATTTAGCAAAGTTATAAAGGTTTTGAACTCGCCTTTAGTCATATTACCTTTTGCGGTCAAATCATTAAAGAGGGTCATCAAAGCCGCAATAGCGGTATTCATTTTAAGCTCATCAATATCAGAAGTAACCTTTTTGATGGTTCTGTGTATTTTTGATTCATTTTCTTTTCTGTATGACATTTCGTCAGTCAAACTATCGGCTGAGGCAAAAATCTTATCAAGAAATCTTTTGCTTCCTTTAATGGAAGACATACTCCACGGAGCCGCCTTTTCAAAATCGCCTATAAACATTTCGTAAATACGCATTGTATCGGCGCCGTAATCACGGATTATCTCATCAGGATTAACGACGTTTCCACGAGATTTTGACATCTTTTCGCCGTTCTCACCTAAAATCATTCCGTGACTTGTTCTTTTAGCGTATGGCTCGCTTGTAGGTACTACACCTATATCATATAAGAACTTATACCAAAAACGACTGTAAAGCAAATGTAAGGTTGTATGTTCCATACCACCGTTATACCAGTCAACCGGGCACCAATATTCAAGCGCTTCTTTAGAGGCAAGTTCGTTGTTGTTATGCGGATCGCAATAGCGTAAGAAATACCAGGATGAGCCCGCCCATTGAGGCATAGTATCGGTTTCTCGTTTAGCGGGTTTTCCGCAATGAGGACAGGTTGTATTTACCCAGTCGGTCATTTTTGCAAGGGGTGACTCACCGTTATCTGTAGGCTCATAGGATTTTACGTCGGGTAATACAAGCGGTAATTCACTCTCCGGGAGCGGTACCCAACCGCAAGTATCACAATAAACCATAGGAATAGGCTCTCCCCAATAACGTTGACGGGAGAAAACCCAGTCACGAAGTTTGAAGTTTACCTTTTGTTTGCCGAGATTATTATCAGTAAGATATTCAACCATTTTCTTTTTGGCGTCATCAACCGATAATCCGTTAAGAAATCCTGAATTAACCATTGTGCCGGTTTCGCAATCGGTAAATGCACATTTTGAAACGTCGCCGCCGGAAACAACTTCAATTATCGGCAGCATAAACTTTTTGGCAAAATCGTAGTCTCTGTCATCGTGAGCCGGAACCGCCATTATTGCGCCTGTTCCGTAAGAAATAAGGACATAATCGGAGATAAATATCGGTATCTCTTTATTATTAACAGGGTTTATTGCGCAAACGCCGTCAAGTTTTACTCCGGTTTTGTCTTTTTGAAGTTCAGTGCGCTCAAAATCGGATTTTTTAGACGCCGCCTCTTTATAAGCCTCAACTTCATTATAATTCTTTATATCATTTTTCCATTTTTCAATTAAAGGATGTTCCGGAGATAAAACACAATAGGTTGCGCCGAAAAGAGTATCACAACGGGTAGTGAAAACCACAAAACTGTCGTTATTAGAAGTTTTGAAGGTTACTTCAGCGCCGTAAGATTTACCAATCCAGTTTCTTTGTTGAGTTTTTACACGGTCGATATAATCGACCTCGTTTAATCCTTCAAGAAGTTTATCGGCATATTCGGTTATTTTAAGCATCCATTGGCTTTTGTTTTTATGAATAACCTCACTTCCGCAACGCTCGCAAACACCGTTTACAACCTCTTCGTTTGCAAGAACACACTTACAGGAAGTACACCAGTTAACCGACATCTCTTTTTTATAAGCAAGACCTTTTTTATAAAGTTCAATAAAAATCCATTGAGTCCATTTATAATAATCGGGGTCGGTGGTATTCACTTCCCTGCTCCAGTCAAAAGAAAAGCCAAGCGACTTTAATTGTCTTTTGAAGTTTTTAATGTTATTCTCAGTTACAATTGAAGGATGTATATGGTTTTTAATAGCAAAGTTTTCGGTAGGTAAACCAAAAGCGTCAAATCCCATAGGATACAAAACGTTATATCCCAGCATTCTCTTTTTACGGGCAACTATATCAAGTGCGGTATAAGAACGGGGATGTCCTACGTGAAGTCCCTGACCTGAAGGATACGGAAACTCAACAAGGGCATAAAACTTCGGCAAAGAATAATCGTTCTTTGCGGCAAAAGTTTGTTTTTCTTCCCAAATGTCTTGCCATTTCTTTTCAATTTGTTTGTAATCGTAATTCATAAATCTATCTTCCCTTTATGCTAATATGCTATCTAAATCAATAATTTCGGCGTCTGCCCACATTCTGTCGAGGTCATAGTATTCTCTATCGTGAGCAGTAAATATATGAACTATAACACTACCGTAGTCAAGAATATTCCAGCCGGTACTTTTTCCCTCTTTATGAAGCGGTAAAACATCATTTTCGGCTAATTTTTCTTCCACCTCATCATTAAGTGCTCTTACGTGGGTGGACGATGAAGCAGTTGCTATTAAAAAATACTCCGCAAGGCTTGAAATCTCATCAATTTTAAGAACCGATATATCAGAAGCCTTTTTATCATCTAAAGCCTTTGCGGCAATTTTCAGTATGTTTTCAGATGTCATCACTTTTCTCCTTTAACATTATTTCGTTATAAGCCGATATAGTATCGGGGTGTATGGCGGCTCCTTTTCCGACAAGTTCATTTATCGTATATGAAAGAGCGTATTTCATCGCCTTTTCCATAGAAACGTCAACAAGTATTCTCATAACGTCAACGTCGGTATAATCACGGTCAAGCGAAGTAAAATCAGCAAGATATAAAATCTTTTGAAGAAGCGTCATAGAAGATTTTGCGGTGGTATGATATCTTATTGCAGAAATAATTTCTTCATCCTTTATACCTAAAACTTCTTTGACATAAATACTTCCAGACATTGCGTGCCATAGTTTTTGAGAGGAAACCTCTATTTCATTTAAGCTGTATTTGTATTTATTAAAAATCTTAAAATGAGTTTCTTTATCATCATTTTTTGTAATATCGTGCAAAAGTCCTGCAAGGTAGGCTTTGTCCTCATTTGCACCATATTTTTTTGCCAAACGTTTTGCCTCGTCGGCAACACATAAGGAATGATAATACCTTTTTTCTTTCAGCCTGCCTTTTAAGAGGTCTTTATATTCGTTAATCTTATTTTCCATTATATAGTCCTGTCTTTTTTATATATTCATATATTTCAAGCGGTAATTTGTCTTTATCTATATTTTCTCTAAGTTCGGTTGATGATACAGATGTAATATCCTTATTTATAACAATGATATTTGCGCCGTCTCTTATATACTCTGAAACATATTGTGAAAAATCCTTATCCTCATCACGATTAAACGCAATAAAAGTAACAAGTTTTTTTAGTTTTTTGTAGTGTTTCCAGGTAGGAAGCGAGGAAATCATATCTCCGCCGCAAATAACGGCAAGATTTTCATCTTTATATTTCTTTTTTAAGAGTTTGACGGTATCTATTGTATAGCTCTTTCCTTTTCGCTCAAACTCAATTGTCGATAGTTCCGCTTTTGGAAACTTATCACAAATAATCCTGCACATTTCTATTCTGTCTTTATCGGGCGCAAGATACAAAGGAGTTTTGTGCGGAGGTATTCTATCGGGGATCAGAAGAACTTTTTTTATAAAACTTTGTGCGCAAACAGTTTCCAAAATCTCATAATGTCCTTTATGAAAAGGATTAAAAGTTCCGCCGAAAACAGCAATATATTCCATACTATTTCACCAGTTTAATAGTTTTATTGTTTTCGCTTTCTTTGTAAATTATAAATACCGAGCCTATAACCTGAACGACGTCTGATGATACGATTTGTGAGATTTTATTTGCCGCCTCACGAACGGTAAGCGGTGCTGTTTCAAGAACACGAACTTTAATTAGTTCTCTCGCTTCAAGAGCGTCAGCAACCTGCTTTATAAGATCATCTTTTATTCCGTCTTTACCGATATGAACAATAGGTTCAAAACTATTTGCCATACCTCGAAGTTGTGCTCTTTGTCTGCTGTTTAACATATTTTCACCTTATTAAATATAATCTTTTATAATCTCGCTAAACTTTTTTAACGCCTTGCCTCTATGACTAATAGCGTCTTTAACAGATGAGTCAAGTTCACCGAAAACACCTTTATGGGTTTCAAATACCGGGTCATAACCAAACCCGTTATCACCGTGTTTTTCGGTAGTTATATGTCCTTCACAAACTCCCTCTGCGGTAAAACTTCTGCCGTCGGGAAAAACACAAGCGACAACCGTCACAAATCGTGCAGTCCTTATTTCATACGGTACATCTTTTAGAGATTCTAAGAGTTTTTCGATATTTCTATTATCGTTTGAATCAGGTCCCGAATATCTTGCGGAATAAACTCCCGGCTCACCGCCGAGTGCATCAACGCAAAGCCCCGAATCATCAGCAACGGAAACAAGACCGGTAGCATTCATACCCGATACCGCTTTAAGCATTGCGTTTTCACTAAAGGTTGTACCTGTTTCCTCAACTTCAGGCAAAACAATATCAAGGTCGCTTTCACAAACGGCATCAATACCCAGTGGTTCAAGTATTCTTTTAAGTTCCTTTAGTTTTTTAGGATTTTTTGTTGCAATAAAAAACTTCATATTATGCCTCGTAAAAAATACCGTCTGCAAAACTTTTGGCGTCAAAGGGCATCAAATCGTCTATCCCCTCGCCTACGCCGACATATTTAACCTTTATTCCGAGTTCGTTATGAATTGATATAATAATTCCGCCCTTTGCCGTTCCGTCAAGTTTTGTAAGAATAAGACCGGTAACGGGAGCAACTTTACTGAACTCTTTTGCTTGATTTACGGCGTTTTGTCCGGTCGCCGCATCAAGCACAAGTAATGTTTCAAGCGATGCGTCGGGTAATTCTCTATTTATTACTTTATAGATTTTTGCAAGTTCATCCATTAGGTTTTTCTTGTTGTGAAGTCTACCTGCAGTATCGCATATAATAACGTCGGCATTGTGGGCTTTAGCGGAAGCAATAGTATCAAAAACAACCGAAGCCGGATCAGATCCTTCAACGCTTTTTACCATATTAACACCGGCACGTTCCGCCCAAACTCCGAGTTGGTCTATAGCGGCGGCTCTGAAAGTATCGGCAGCGCCAAGCACAACCTTTTTACCGCTATTTTTAAGTAGAAGCGATAATTTGCCGATAGTGGTTGTTTTTCCAACGCCGTTTACTCCGATAACAAGAATAATCGAAGGTTTTGTATCAAGCTTTAATCCGTCGTTTTCGCCAAGCATTTCGACAATAATCTCTTTCAGATATTCTTTTATAACGGACGGGTCGGTAGCGCCTGTCTTTTTTACCATTTCACGAAGTTTGTCACAAATATCTACCGAAGTTGAAATACCAACGTCAGCTGAAACAAGCAGTTCTTCAAGTTCTTCAAATAACTCTTCGTCAATTTTGGTAAAACTGTTAATAATATTTGTTATTCCGCTTTCAATAGCATTTTTTGTTTTTGAAAGACCGTTTTTGATTTTGTCAAATAGACCCATTAAAGATTTTCCACCTAACTAATTTGTTTGAAGATTAAGTTTCTTTTCAAGTTCCGAAACATTTAGTTCAAGCAGTTTTGTAACACCCTTTTCCTGCATTGTTACACCGTATAACATATCGGCGGCTTCCATAGTGCCACGTCTATGTGTGACGCAAATAAACTGAGTGTTATAATTGCTGTTTTTCATATAATTTGCAAAACGCTCAACATTGATATCGTCAAGAGCCGTATCAACTTCGTCAAGGAAGCAAAACGGCGGCGCGCTGACCTGCATTATAGCAAAGTATATAGACAAGGCTACAAGCGCTTTTTCACCGCCTGAAAGTCCGTCAAGACTCGGAACGTTTTTGCCGGGCAGTCTTGCAATAATATCAATTCCGCTCTCTAAAACGTTTTCAGGATCGCTAAGCACCAAACTTGCAGTTCCGCCGCCAAACAAATCCTTAAAGGTTTTAGAGAAGTTTTCGTTGATTTTATTAAAGCCTGTTATAAATAATTCCTTCATCGAAATAGTCAGTTCGTTTATTAGTTTATGTAGTTCTGACTTTGATTTTTCAACGTCGGCAATTTGTTCCGACATAAAGTCATAACGCTCTTTAACCTCTTTATACTCCTCAATGGCGGAAACGTTGACGTTACCAAGCGAACGGATTTTACCTCTGATAGCGGCGAGTTGTTTTTTGGCCTCAGCGGGTTTTTCAATGACAATACCCATATTTTCCGCTTCGGTCCTGGTTAAAGAATACTCATCGTATAGTTGTCTAATTACGTCGTCATATTCTTTAATAATCATTTCTTTTCGCTCGGTAAGACGTGCGAGTTCGCCGCCTATACGTTCACGCTCAAGAGTTTTTTCACGCTCGGAAAGTCTGAGTGCGGCGCCGGTTTTTTCGGTTTCGTTCCTATCGTTAAAGAGTTTTTCTATCTCTTTATTCAAATCTCCGACCTTGATTTTGTTGTTTTCAATATCGGTTTTAAGTTTAATAATATCGTTTTTTAACTGTTCCGACTTAAAGTTTATTACCGAAACCTGATTAGTATATTCAACCGCCTTTTGCGCCCTGTCGCCCATAGAGAGTTCAAGTTCATCAGCGCTGATTTTAAGCGACTGCATATCCTTTTCATTTTCAATAATTGAAAGTTTGAGTTCGGTTATTTTATTGGCGAGTTCTTCTCTCTTATCAGAGATTGAATCTCTGCCGCCGGTCATACCGTCAACTTCTCGCTGTATGGTTTCTTTATTGTTTGTTAGGGTTTCAATAGATTTTTCGGCTATATTAACCTTATGTTTAAGTTCATCAATTTTAGCCGAACCGTTAGTTTTTTCCTCGCTTAAAAGTTCTTTTTCTTTAAGATTGTTTTGCTCGATTTCTTCAAGTCGTTTTAGTTCAGCAATAATTCTAATCCTATCTTCATTAGCAGTAATAAGGTCAGCATTTGAAGCCTTGATATCGGCATTTATCTCATCAACCTGGTTGCGTTTATCCAAAACTTTTTTATTTATAAGTTCCAAATCATTTTGTAGATTTTTAATTTGTTTTTCGAGGTTTGCTATATCAACCGAACGGCTTAGAATACCCGCTTGTTTTACAAGCGAACCGCCGGTTAAAAGACCGCCCGGATTAACAACCTGACCGTCAAGAGAAACAACCTTTACTCTATAGTTGTGTTTTTTTGCAAGAGTAACGGCGGTATCTATATCTTCGGTTACAACAGTTGCACCAAGAAGATATTCGATAATCTCATTATATTTTTCGTCACATCTGACAAGTTCACTTGCCATAGCAACATAGCCGAAGTTCTTGTTTAAGCCCGTTTCCTTAAACTCTCTTGCCCTGACTGAAGAAATAGGCATAAAGGTTGCACGGCCTTTATTGTTGCTCTTGAGATATTCAATAGCCCTTTTAGCATCAGCCTCGGTATCGACAACAACATTTTGAATATTGTTTCCGAGTGCGGTTTCAATGGCTACGGTATATTTTTTATCTACCGATATTATTTTTGAAATTGTACCGTGAACACCACGAAGTATGCCTTTTGAAGATTCGTTCATTAAAGTAACTACCGATTTTGAAAAGCCTTCCATATTTTTTTCAAGTTCGGTAAGTATTTGAACTCTTCTCTTTTTCGCCTCAATATCAAGGTGCATTTCCTGGCTCTCGGCAGTAAGTTTTTCAAGTTCCTCACTACGAGATTTAAGGCGCATTTCATATCCCTTTATAGTATTGTTAATCGAATTGATGTTGTCTTCGGTTTTACTTAAAAGAGATTTTGTTTCTTTAACGTCAATTTCACATTTTAAGGTGTTTGCTTTGTTTTCTTCTATTAACGAATCAACGTTAATAAGTCTTGACGATATCTCTTCAATAGAGGTTTTTGCCGTTGTAAGAGTAATCATAAAATCAGAAAGTTCACCGGTGATTTTATTGATTTCTATAATCTTATCCTCTATTTGTTTAGATATGTTTTCGCTATCAAGAAGCAAGGTTGAGAGTTCGTTTTCAAGATTTGAAAGATTTTTGTTAAGTGTGTCAATAAAAGCGCTTTTCTTTTCGGCAAGTTCTCTCTTCTTGGCTATTTCGTCAATAGCGTTTTTATCCGATAATTCGAGTTCTCTCTTTTCGTCATTTAGTCTTTTAATTGTTTCTTCATTATGTAAAATATCATTGTTTATAACCGAAATATCGCCCTCAAGTTTAAGGCTTTCTTCATTAAGAGCGGCGATTTCATTTCGCTTTTCTTCAATTTTAGCGGTTATTTCGGTAAACATACGTGTATTATTTTCCGCTTGTTCATCAAACGAAGAGAGTGATTCTTCAATTTCCTTGTAAGCAATCTGAGCCGCATCAATTTTGCTTTCTTCACTGCGTAAGAGTTCTTTTGAATTGTTTAGAGTATGAAGCCATATACCTATTTCAAGGTTTTTCTTTTCTTCTGCATATTTTAGAAACTCTTCCGCCTTTTCCGATTGATTTTTAAGCGGTCCTATTCTTGATTCAAGTTCACCTAAAATATCCTTAAGACGTGAAAGATTATCCTCAGCAGAAACAAGTTTTCTCTCCGCTTCAGTTTTTCTGTAACGGTATTTAGATATACCCGAAGCCTCTTCAAATATATCCCTGCGCTCATTTGATTTAGAGCCGATAATCTCGTCTATTTTACCTTGACCTATCATTGAATAACCGTCTCTGCCAAGGCCGGTATCCATAAATAGTTCGTGTATATCTTTCAGTCGTACAGATACGTTGTTTATAAGATATTCGCTTTCGTGTGAACGATAGTATTTTCTTGTAATACTAACAAAATCATTATCAAAATTAAGGGTTCTGTCGGAGTTATCGATATTTAACGTAACTTCACAAAAGCCGTGAGGTCTTCTATCGGCGGCGCCGTCAAAAATAACGTTTTCCATTGCTTGTCCACGAAGATTTTTCATTGACTGTTCGCCAAGCACCCAGCGCACAGCATCGGAAATGTTACTTTTACCGCTTCCGTTAGGACCAACAACAGCAGTAATGCCTTTACCGAATTTAAGTACAGTTTTATCGGCAAAAGACTTAAAGCCCTGTATTTGAATTGAAGATAAAAGCATATTCTAAATCCTTTCTGTCAGTATTTGGAAACCTGTTAGGTTGTTATTTTTTATAATTTTACAGTCATATCCTTTTTCTTTTAGAACTTCTATATTTGATTTTGACTGTCCTATCATTTTGGAAATATTTTCGTTTGATACAAAAATATTATATTTACCCGGTTTTTTAAGCATAGAGAGAACTTTATCAAGAAACAATTTTGATTGACAAAGTTCGCTGAAAGAAGGATGCCACGGGCCTGCAATGTACGCCTCTTTATCAATATGATGAAGACCGAGTCTTATAACTTTTATGTTGTTTTCTTCAAACATCAAATAAAGTTTAGAGCAAAGATTTACTGCTTCATCTAAAGTTTGAGGCATATACTTTTTATCGTCATAAAGGGCGGCAAGGTCGGTATCTTTTAATACAATTGTAGGATATATCCTTACCGTATCGGGCGCTATTGCAATAATCTCTTTTGCAGTTTTTATTGCATTTTCGTCAGTATCACGATAAAGACCTGTCATCATTTGAATACCGAGCGAAAAAGCGTAGTCTTTAATCAGTTTAGAAGCGTTATAAACGTCTTTTGCCGAATGACCACGGTTGTTACTTTTAAGCACCTTTTCATTAAGACTTTGTGCGCCGAGTTCAATAGCGGTAACACCGTAGTATTTAAGTAATGACAGTATCTCTTCATTTATAGCGTCGGGTCGGGTAGATATTCTGATACCTTTTACGGTTTTATCTTTAACATATTTATAAGCCGATTCAAGAAGACTTATCATATAATTGCGGTTAATGGCGGTAAAACTACCTCCGAAAAAAGCAATTTCCGTATCAGTAGGATTATAATTATTTGAGGAAACGGCAATCTTTACCGCTTTATCAACATCTTCCGCATGAGGCGCTATATAAACACCCGTTATATGTCGCTGATTGCAAAAACTGCACATATTCGGGCAACCTATATGCGGCACAAAAATAGATATATTAGAATGAGAACTACTCATATCTTTTCACCCATAAGAGAGAGAGCTTGTTTGGCTGCCGCCTCTTCCGCCGCTTTTTTACTTTTTCCTTCGCCTTTTCCGATAACGTTAGAGTTAAGATGAACTTCAACCTCAAAAAGTTTATCGTGATCAGGGCCGGTTTCCTTTGTCAAAACGTATGATATAACCTCTTCGGGATTACGCTGAATAATCTCTTGAAGTATGGTTTTATAATCCTTGGCTGATGTTGCCATTTTTGTAGTGCTGTTTAGTTCTCTTAAAACAAATCTATTAACGAAATCTTTAGCCGCATCTAATCCGCCGTCCAAGTATATTGCCGCAAGAAGCGACTCAAAAGCGTCGGCAAGAATGGAATCTCTGTTTCTACCGCCGTTTTTATCTTCTCCTTTGCCGAGCAAAAGATTTTCTCCGAGGTTAATCTCCCTTGAAAAAACACAAAGCGCCGCCTCGCAAACCAAAGATGAGCGAAGTCGGGTAAGTTCCCCTTCCGGCATATTCTTGAAATGCTTATAAATATGAGAGGAGACAATAAACGACAAAATACTATCGCCTAAAAACTCTAATCTTTCATTAGAGTTAGTGCGATTTTCATTTGCATACGAAGTATGTGTTAAAGCAGATTTAAGAAGTCGTTTATCATTAAAAGAATAATTTATGTTTTTTTCAAGTTCTGTCACTTTTATTCCCCGTTTATATATTGTTACTTATAATTTCAATTGCATTACTGTTTGTAAAGGCAATTGCCTGTCTTATTGCATTTTTTATAGCGGTTGCATTAGAACTGCCGTGCGCTTTTATTACCGGTTTTTGAACGCCCAAAAGCGGTGTTCCGCCTACCTCGTTACTATCCATAAGGCGTTTAAGTGAATAAAGATCACGTTTAAGCACCAAAGCGGCAAGTTTGTTAGGCAAACTTTTATACATAACTTGTTTTATCAGTTTGAATAAGGTTATTGAAGTTCCTTCAATTAGTTTTAGAGCAATATTTCCGGTAAAACCGTCGGTTATTACTGCATCACATACGCCTTTAGGCATTTCTCTTGATTCAATATTGCCGACAAAGTTTATATTACTCTTTTCTAAAAGTTTATAAGCATCTTTTCTGAGTTCGTCGCCTTTTGTATCTTCGGTACCGATATTGAGAAGACCTATTTTGGGATTTTTTCTGTTTTCAACCTTTTCAAGATATACACTTGCCATAACGCCGAATTGTGCAAGCATTTCAGGTCTGCATTCGGCATTGGCGCCCATATCCATAAGCATATAACTGCCGTCGGGTGAGGGTATCATACCGCCAAGAGCAGGTCTTTTAATACCCTTTATTCTCTTGATGATAAGAGTACCGCCCACAATTATGGCACCGGTAGAGCCTGCCGAAACAAAAGCGTCAGCCTTATCGTTTTTAAGTTCGATAAAAGCCAGTCCCATAGAAGACTCGGCGTGTGATTTCAAAATTGTAGTGGGGTCGTCATGCATAGTGATAACATCTTTTGTATCAACTATTTTAAGTTCACCGAAAAATGAAAGATTATTTTCATCAATAATACTGATAATTTTATCTTTATCTCCGGTAAGAGTGATTTCAACAGAATACTCATTTGAAGCAAGTGACGCACCTTTTACTATCTCTAAAGGTGCATTATCTCCGCCAAATGCGTCTACGACTATTCTCATATTAAAGTCCCCTTATCAAAATATTCAAGTGAACGGGAAGACAAGGCGGCATAACGTTGTTTTTTATCCTTTATCTTTTCATCTAAAGGCGGAAGTATGCCGAAATTGGCTCCCATAGGTTGAAAATCTTTAGTTTCACTCATTGTAATATAATTAAGCAAGGCGCCTATCATTGTAAATAGAGGTAAAATGACAGGAGTTTCGCCTAATGCTCTTTTAGCGGCGTTAATACCTGCAATAATTCCGCTTGACGCCGATTCCATATATCCCTCAACACCGGACAATTGTCCGGCAAAGAATATATCTCGATTGTGTTTTAGGGATAGATCGGTATTAAGCAATTTCGGTGAGTTTATAAAAGAGTTTCTATGCATAACTCCATATCTCATAAACTCAGCGTTTGAAAGTCCCGGTATCATAGAAAAGACTCTTTTTTGCTCCGGAAACTTTAGATTAGTTTGAAAACCTACAATGTTATAAAGTGTTCCCTCTTTGTTTTCTTTTCTGAGTTGAACAACAGCCCAGGGTCTGTGACCGGTTTTCGGGTCTCTTAGTCCTACGGGTTTCATAGGTCCAAACCTGATAGAATCTACTCCTCTTTTGGCTAAAACCTCAATAGGCATACAACCCTCGTAAACTTTAAGCCCCTGCTCAAAATCGTGAAGCGGCACCGTTTCTGCCGTTACAAGAGCGTTATAAAACCTTTCGTATTCCTCTTTGTTCATAGGACAATTTATATAATCGCCCTCACTATCGGAATACCTTGAAGCCTTAAAAACTTTAGAATAATCTAAACTTTCAGCCGTTATTATAGGTGCTGCCGCATCATAAAAATACAGATTATCGCTAATGCATAGTTTCTTAATTTCTTCAATCAAAGAATTATCGGTCAACGGTCCTGTAGCAATAACCGTTATACCGTCGGGTATTTTATCCACAACTTTATTTATAACGGTAATATTCGGATGATTTTTTATTGTATCGGTAATTTGTTTTGAAAAAATATCTCTATCAACCGCAAGAGCGCCGCCTGCGTTTACATAAGCGGTATCGGCGGCTTTAAGACAAACGGAAGAGAGTCTTCGCATTTCCTCTTTAAGAAGACCTGCCGCCGATTCTATCCTCATAGCTTTTAGAGAATTAGAACAAACAAGTTCGGCAAACTGTCGAGACTTATGCGCAGGTGAATACTTAATAGGTTTCATCTCGTAAAGATTAACCTTTACACCCATATTAGCCGCAACATATGCCGCCTCACATCCTGCAAGACCGGCACCGATAACCGATATATTATTTTTCATTATTCTTATCGGCTGCCTTTTTTCTTGAAGGGCATTCGCTGTTCATACAGTAAGTTCTTCCTCTTGCGCCTTTTATAATGTAACTTCCGCATTCTTTACATTTTTCTCCTGTAGGAACTCCGGGAGAAGCAAAGTCACAATTCGGATAATTTGAACATCCAACAAACTTTTTGCCTTGTTTAGAGATTTTTCTGACAAGTTTTGAGCCGCATTTAGGACAAGCCTCTTTTATCTCATTTTCAGGCATAGGTTTAGTATTTTTACACTCAGGATAACCGGGACAAGCAAGAAACTTTCCGAACTTGCCGTCACGAACAACCATTTTTCTTCCGCATTTTTCACAAACGACATCGGTTTCAACAAGCGGTACTTTAACCCTTTTGCCGTTTAGTGAACTTTCCGCTTTTTTATACAAAATATCAAACTCCTTGTAAAATGAATCAACCATATCGATATAGTTTTGTTCGCCTGCACCGATTTTGTCGAGTTCATCTTCTAAATTAGCAGTAAACTTTACTTCAACTATTTTTTTGAAATGTTCGCTTATAAGGTCGGATACAACAATTCCGAGTTTTGTAGGTTTAAGCGCCTTCTTTTCACGCTCTATATAAGACCTTTGCAAAATGTTTGAAATAATAGGAGCATAGGTAGAAGGTCTGCCTATACCGTTTTCATCAAGGGCTTTAATAAGCGTAGGCTCAGTATATCTCGGTGGCGGTTGAGTAAAATGCTGATTAGGTGTTAGCGCTTTTAGATTTAATACGTCGCCCTCATTTATTTCGGGAATAGGCGCTTCATCACTATCACCTATATCGTCTTTACCCTCTTCATAAAGTTTTGTAAAGCCGTCAAATGTAACAATATAACCGCTCGCCTTGAAAAGATACTCATTAGCGGTAATTGTAACGGTGGTTGTTGACTGGGCGCAGGCCTCCATTAAAGAAGCCAAAAATCTTTCCCAAATGAGTTTATAAAGTTTATATTGGTCATTTGAAAGTGATGCTTTTGCTTTATCGGGTGACAAATCAACCATTGTAGGTCTTATCGCCTCGTGAGCATCCTGAGCATTTTTCTTTTGCTTATAAAATCTCGGTTTTGCAGGTAAATACTCTTTTCCGAAATATGAAACAATATACTTATTACCCGCCGCACGAGCCTCATCGGAAATACGGAGTGAGTCGGTACGCATATAGGTTATAAGACCGACAGAGCCCATACCGGTAATGTCTACACCTTCATAAAGTTGTTGAGCAACGCTCATAGTTTTTTGACCGGTAAAGCCGAGTTTTCTCGATGCTTCCTGTTGCAAAGTTGATGTGTTAAACGGGGGTGCAGGTTGTTTATGTCTTACGCCTTTTTTAACCGCCGAAACGGTATAGGTTGCCGAAGACAAGGAATTAACAATTTTTTGGGCATCATCACTCGAAGAAATGGTCGGAAGTTTTTTGTTGTCGGCATAGGAAGCAAGTTTTGCCGTAAAGGTTTTTCTGGCTTTCAAAAATGATGCATCAATGGTCCAGTATTCCTCTTCCTTAAACTTTTCGATTTCTCTTTCTCTATCAACAATAAGACGAAGCGCAACAGTTTGAACACGTCCTGCCGATAAACCGCTTTTAACCTTTCTCCAAAGGAACGGGCTAAGTTTATAACCCACAATTCTATCAACAACACGGCGTGCCTGTTGAGCGTCAACAAGATTTATATCAAGTTTTCTCGGGTTTGCAATACCTGTTTTTACACCCGACTCGGTTATCTCATTAAAAGTAACCCTGTTTTTCTTATTAAGGTCCAAACCTAAAATGTTGGCTAAATGCCAGGAAATAGCCTCACCCTCTCTATCAGGGTCGGTTGCGAGATAGATTTCTTCATTTTCATTAGCGGCGGCTTTTAGTGATTTTATCAATGATTTTTTATCATCAAGATTGATATATTCAATCTTAAAGTTATTATCAACATCAACACCGAGTTTTGATTTCGGCAGGTCACGAACATGTCCCATTGAAGCCATTACTTTATAATCTTTTCCAAGATATTTTTGTATGCTCTTAACCTTTGTAGGTGACTCAACAATGAGTAGTTTTGACATTAAGCAATTTCTCCTTTAACAAACTTCAAACAAACCGCCGGGAAGCGATTTGATAAAGCCTTGTAATTCAAGTTCTGTTAGCGATGACATAATATCATCATTTGTATATTCATCCGACAATAAATCGTCGGCAGTGAATTTATTAGTTTTTATATTATTATACAATATAATAGCATTTTTTGAAAGACCTTCAAGCGATTTATTTTCATTTATTTTATCATTTTTTATAACAAAATCGCCATACGCCTTTTCTTTATCTATATGATCTGAATACATATGCATATACAAATCAAAAATATCATCAAGTTCAAGCAGCGGTATAGCGCCGTCACGTATTAGTTGATTTGAGCCTTTATACTCTTTAAGCGACGGATTGCCGGGTATAACAAGAACGTCACTGCCTTGATTAGCCGCATGCTTTGCGGTTATTAAGGCTCCGCTTCTTACACCACCCTCAACCACAACGGTAGCACGTGATAAACCTGCCATAATTCTATTTCTATGCGGAAAAGAAGCACGTATAACGCCGTTTGAGGGAAACTCCTCGCTTAAAATACAACCGTGTTTAACTATCTCTTCAATAAAGTCTTTACTGCAAGGCAAATAATCACTATTAAGCCCGCAAGCGAGAACGCCTACCGGTATCCCGCCCGACTCTATAGCGCCCTTCAGTGCATAACTATCAGCACCCTTTGCCGCACCGTTTACAATAGTAAAGCCTGCTTTACCGAGTTTCAAGCCAAGTGAGTATGCGGCTTTTTTACCATAGTCGCTGACCTCTCTCGGCCCTACTATAGTAATTGTCGGATAATTGAAAAAATCCGGCAAAGTACCTCTGCAAAACAAAAGCAACGGCGGACCGTTTATATACCTTAAAGGATACGGATAATCGCTATCGGTAAACTTGATAATTCTAATATCGCTTTTATCACATTTTTCTATTATGCTTTTGATTTCTTTTTTGGAAACTTTATCGATTTTATTCTTATCTTTTTTATCTATCTCAATGCCGGAAATAAGTTTAGTATAAACAGAAAAAGCCCTTGCAGTATTCATACCGTAAGCGATTTTCAGTCTTATAAAGCCTTCAAGCGTAAGACTTCTATCCATACAAAACATCCCCTTAAAACATTTATCTTATACTCTCCCACATACCGATTGCGGCGGCAGCGGCGGCGTTGAGCGATTCGGCGCTGCCGGTCATCTTTATGGTAACTTTTTGGTCAGCGTCACGTATTGTTTCTTCCTTTAAGCCGTTTGCCTCATTTCCGATGAGAATAATATCATTATCGGAAAATGAATAATCCTTTATATCGGTTGCAGTTTTATCAACAACCATAGCAACGCTTTTAAGACCGTTTTCTTTGCAAAAATCTATTATACTGTTCGTAAAGTATAAAGGCATACGAATAAGCGTACCCATAGAGGCACGAAGAGCTTTTGGAGAAAATGGGTCACAACCGTTTCCCGAAAGCACAATACCGCCAAAGCCAAGCGCTTCGGCAGTTCTTGTGACAGCGCCGAGATTGGACGGGTCCTGCACATTTTCAAGCGCAATATATCTCTTGTTTTTTGTATCAATTTTGCAGACTTCTTTTGGTATTTCTACAATCATATAGATGCCCTGCGGTGATTTGGTATCGGATATTTTACCGATAATTTCATCAGTAACAACGTTAAAAAACACGGCAAAATCAGATAAATATTTTATATCGTCATTATACTTTTTAAGCGCTGTTTTCGATACGATAAGTCGGGAAACTTTAACATTATTCTCTATAGCATCTTTACAAATGCGAAGTCCTTCGATTACAAAAAGACCTGCTTTTTTTCTGTTATCCGCCGATTTTTGCAAAGCAATTATTTGTTTGACAACCGGGTTTTCACGAGATGAAATAAGTGTAAAATCTTTCATTTTTTCACCTTATAAATAAAGCAATTCGCCCGAGGAAAACATTTCCCGGGCGAGTTTATTTTTATTTTTCAAGTGCTTTTTGAGCGGTTTTTACAAGATTTGCAAAACCGTTCGGATCACTAACGGCAACCTCGGCAAGCATTTTTCTGTTTATCTTAACGCCTGCTTTGTTAAGACCGTTCATAAAGGATGAATAATTCATTCCGTTAAGTTTGGTTGCGGCAGATATACGAGTAATCCACAAACGACGGAAATCACGCTTTTTCTGTCTGCGACCAATGTAGGCATAGTTGCCTGATTTCATTACCGCCTCTTTGGCAGTTTTGAAAAGTTTTGACTTAGCGCCAAAATATCCTTTAGAAAGTTTTAATACTTTTTTTCTTCTTTTGCGTGTTGCTAACGCACCTTTTACACGAGCCATTTATGTCAACCTCCACTCTCAAGTAACTCTTATTATTTGTAAGGAATCATTTTCTTTACCTTTGCTACGTTTGTAACATCGGCACATACGGTCTTGCGAAGATTTCTCTTACGCTTGGTTGTTTTTTTGTTTAAGATATGCGACTTGAAAGCATGAGCACGTTTAACTTTACCGTTTTTTGTAAGCTTAAAGCGTTTCTTGGCGCCGCTGTGTGTTTTGATTTTAGGCATTTTAATTCCTCCTGAGTTTTATTTTATTTACCTGACTTCGGGGCTAAAAACATTAACATGTTACGTCCTTCCATCTTTGCAGCCTTTTCAACAGTGCAGTATTCGGAACAATACTCGGCAAAACGAGCCATTGTGTCAAGTCCGATTTCCGGATGACCGAGTTCCCTACCACGAAATCTTATCGAAACTTTTACTTTGTTGCCGTTTTGAAGGAACTTACGTGCGTGATTACCCTTTGTTTCAAAGTCATGAACGTCAATTCCAAGTCCGAGGCGAACTTCTTTAATTTCGATAACCTTTTGATTTTTCTTTGCTTCTTTTTCTTTTTTAGCCTTTTCAAAGCGGTATTTACCGTAGTCCATAATTTTGCATACGGGCGGATTTGCGTTCGGCGAAATGGCAACTAAATCGAGATCTTTCGCATAAGCGGCCTCAAGAGCCTTATCCGAAGACATAACTCCGAGTTGTGAGCCATCTGAATCAATAACCCTAACCTCTTTGAATTTTATCGCTTCGTTAACAAATAATTCTTTCGTTGCGATTGTTAAGCACCTCCGTAAAAAGAAAATAGATGTGAATGCGCAAAACATCCACATCTAATAAAACATAAAAGAAAAGTTTTATTAACCGTACGATAACACACGTATCGGTGAGAACGGGATTGTTCTGCTTCATTGTCTTTTAAGATTATAACACGTTTTTTTGATTTGTCAAGCAAAAATCAGTTAATTTCCAATTCTTTTATCGAACGCATTTGATAATCGTTATTTTTATTAAAATCCGGAGAGCGCAAAACCATAGCCGCACCACGCACAACACTATGGGTCGGGTCGTCAACCTTATTGACTTTAAGTTCAAGATAATCGGAAATATATTCTGCAAATCCCGAAAGCAAACTTCCGCCGCCGGTCAAATACAGTCCGTCTTCTTTTATATCTGCCAAAAGGTCCGGCTCGGTCTTTGATATTACCGCTTTAATAGCGGCACATATTTGCTCAGCCGTTTCTTTTATACACTCAAAAACATCATCGGTTGTGATTTCAAACATTTCGGGCAGTCCGGTTAAAATGTTTCTTCCCTTTGCGTTTATCGCAACTTCAACTTCTCTTGATATTAGTGATCCGATTTCTTTTTTGATTTTTTCGGCTGTCAGTTTTCCTATCTCAATATTATAATCTTTTCTGACAAACTTAATAATCTGGTCGTCAAAAGCAAAAGAGCCGGTTTTGAAAGAATCGGAATTGACTATACCGCCCATAGATATAACGGCTATATCGGTAGTTCCGGCGCCTATATCAACAATTAAATAACCGTGAGGTTTATCGAAATCAAGTTCAAGACCATACGCCACTGCTAAAGGACTTTCCATAACCGAAATGTTTCTTCCGCCGGCACCCTCGATAACAGTAGATAAGGAGTGATATTGCAGTTGAGTAAGTCCCGGTGGCAAAGTTGCCATAATTCGAGGCCTTAAAACCTTGTTACCGAAAGCATCACTCATATATTTACGAAGCATAGCCTCAGCGATATCATAGTCGGATATCATACCGTTTTCTATAGGATAAATACTGATAAGGCTATCGGGTGTTCTGCCAAGTGTTTTTTGAGCCATTTCACCAAAATATAACGGCTCATAGGTTTCACTGTTGACCGTGACTACGCTCGGCAACTCAAGTATAACCTTAGAATCGGAAAAAATGGTGGTTTTATATGTACCAAGGTCAATTCCTATATCCGAAATCATTTCACTTTTCCTTTCTTTTTTGTGATGTTATTGCGGCAACTGCGCAGTAAACACTATCAGCACCTGCAAAGAGTAAGGCTCTTGTGGCATCGTCAAGCGTGGCGCCTGTTGTAGATACGTCATCAATAAGAAGTATGGTTTTATTGCTTAGATTACCCTTTGAAATATATTTATTTCTTGAGTTTATAAATCTTTCGCTTCTGCTTGTCGCCTTATGTTGAGGAGTTCTGTTTTCTTTAATTTTAAGATAGTGACATAGCGGAATACGAAATAATTTAGATAGTTTTGAGGCGATAAGCTTTGCTTGATTATAGCCTCTTTTTCTGTATTCACTGCGACTTGTGGGGACGTACATTATATAGTCAAACTTTATATTTCGGTATGTTTCATTTATAACTAAAGCCATTTCTCTTGCAAGAAAAGCGGCATATCCGCTTCTTCCGCCTTGTTTTAGTCTTATTATAGTATTCCTTGCCGAATCGGAATACTTAAAAGTCGCTACAATTTCATTATATCTTCTTGTATGAGAATTGCAATCACAATCTTCTTTTTCTTTTCCGCAAAACTTACATCGCTTTTCTATATCAATATACGGCAACATCCTGCGGCAGTTGTTACAAATATATTCTCCCCTGTTTGTCAAAATCCCGCAAGAGCAACATTTAAGAGGAAACAACGTATCAAGAAAAGCTTTATAAGTGTTTTCTAAAAAATCATATATCTTCATAAACGGTAATGAAATGTTTTAGCATAGTATAGCGCAAAGTTTTTTTATCATTTGCTTCCATATTATTAAACATTGTTTTATCTCCGACAATAATAAGCATTTTTTTAGCCCTTGTAACCGCAGTATAAAGCAGATTTCTGAAACGAAGTTTTGACGGAACATTAAATAGCGGAATAATAACTATTTCAAACTCACTACCCTGACTTTTATGAACCGTTACGGCATAAGCAAGGTCTATTTCATCAAGCATTTCTCTTGTGTATTCAACTGTTTTATCATCGTATCTTACGGTCATTTTGCCAACGCCTTTGGCAATAGATACTATATATCCTACGTCGCCGTTGTAAACACCGTAACCTCTTTCGCCGTCATCTTTTACCCATTCTATATCATAGTTGTTTTTAGTTTGCATAACCTTATCGCCTTCACGATAATACACATCTTTATAAGCCAACTGTTCTTTATTCAGTTGAGGATTAAGACATGCTTGTAAAAGATTATTTAAGTTATGTGTGCCGGTGTCCTGTTTTTTAGAAGGGCAAATTATCTGAATGTTTTTTATGGGATCAACGTTATAAGTTTTCGGAAGTCTTTCGGCACAAAGAGATAAAACAGTATCAATAGTATCATTTGAATAGGCTTTTTGTAAAAAGAAATAATCAGATGATCTGTTTGAAAAATCACACTCTTGCCCGTTAATAATAGCGTGAGCGGTCGTTATTATAGAACTTTGTTTTGCCTGTCGGAAAACAGTATCAAGATGCATAACGTTAAAACGTCCGCTATCTATTATATCTCCCAAAACGTTTCCTGCACCTATACTCGGCAATTGATTAGTATCGCCGACAAGTATTAACCGACAATTAAGCGGCAAGGCTTTTAGCAAACTCTCAAAAAGTAAAGAGTCAAGCATAGAAACTTCGTCTACTATTAAAACATCGGCTTTTATGGGATTAGCCTCGTTATGAGAAAACTTTCTCGTGTTGTCGTCTCCCGGTTCAACACCAAGCAACCGATGAATTGTTTTTGCATCGTATCCGGTAAGTTCAGTCATTCTTTTGGCGGCTCGTCCGGTAGGTGCAGTCAGAACAACATCTGCATTTTTTCTTGTAAATATCTCAATTATGGCGTTTAGAGTAGTTGTTTTACCGGTTCCGGGTCCGCCGGTTAAAATCATTATATTGTTAACAAACGCCATTTTAACGGCTTCCCTTTGATTATCGTGAAACTTTATACCGAGTTTATTTTCAACATAATCAATTTCAAGTTCGTCAATATCGGTTTTATACTCGGTTGAGTTAGCCATAGATATTAGTTTTGCGGCTATATATCGTTCACTGTTATAGTATTTAGGCAGCGCTAAAAACTCTTTTCCGTCCATTATAAAACTGCTTATTCGCAAACCTGAAATAAGTCTGTCGCAAATACCGTCGATACGATTATAATCACTCTCTAACATATTCACGGCAACAGGTATAATCTTTTCCCTTGGTAATGAAGTATGCCCGTTTGCCGTATTGGAAGTGATGATATATTCCACCCCTGCGCTGAGCCTTTTTTCACTATTTTTATCTATACCGTTATCATAAGCAATTCTTTCGGCGATTTCAAAAGAAACACCCAAATCTTCACCACAAAGAACATAAGGATTTTCTTTTATTATTTCAGCGCAGTTTTCTCCGAGTGTTTTATATATTTTTACACAGCGGTCCATTGAAAAAGAATAAGGTGATAAAGTCATCATCAAATCTTTTATACCGTATCTTTTTTTATACTCTTCCCCTATTTTAATCGCTTTTTCTTTTGATATTCCGCTTATAAGTGATAAATCTTCAGGCGTGTTTTCAATGACTTTAAGCGTGTTTTCGCCAAAACGTTCAACAATTTTCACAGCCGTTGCGGGTCCGACACCTTTGATAATGCCTGATGATAAATATTTAAGCACGGCGGCTTTGGATACGATACCGCTAATCTTTAATTTGTTGACGCTAAACTGTGTGCCGTAAACAGAGTGGTCGGTATAATTGCCGCTGACTTCAACATTTTCACCCTCGTTTACAAAAGGAAACGAGCCGGTAATGGTTTCACTACCGGCAGGAGTATAAAGAACGGCGACTGTATATCCGTTGTTCTCATTTTTATATATGATTTTTTCTATTGTGCCTTTTAGAGTTATATCGTTATTATCCACTTTTGTTTCCTATTCGGTTTGGTTTATCATTTCTATAAGTTCACGGCTTTTGCAAAATATAACGTTATTTGATTTATAATATTTCAGTATTTCTTTGCATTCCTCAATATTTTTATCAAGAATATTGTCGGTAATTGCAAATATTCTGCCGTACATATTATTATACCAATTCATTTTTGCTACGGCACCGGCTATTTGAGCACAACAATCATAACAGTCAAGATATATAACCAAGTCTTTTTGTTCTCTTTTTTTAGGAGAAATGCAAAACAGTTTAATCCCGAAAATAAACTCGCATAGCCCCAGTATTAAAAGCGCTGTGCCGATTATGTAAATAAAAGTTAAAATCACAGAAACCACCTCACCATATTCTATGTTAAAAGGCGGTTTCCGTTAATAACTGCTATTTAAGTGTTACCGTTACGGTATACTTTCCGTACACCCAAATATTATTATATTTGTCAGACTCTATGGTAGCATCAAGGGTGTGATTACCTGCGGCTTTACCCGTAAGATTAACAACAGCGTATAAGTCACTTGCCGAAAGGTTGTTTATAACGCTTGTCGGGCCGCATATTTTTATGTTGTTGATATAATCATAAGCCGAAACTTTCAGATTTTTAGACAACTCTTTAAATCTTATATCGCTTACGTTTAATGTTTTCTCGGAAAATCCGTTCATATCAAGCGTTACTGTGAAATAATCGATAGTTTCATCAAGTTTAACGCCGTCAGGTAAATTAGGTGAAATCTCAAAAGAATTGTTGGAAATCGAAATGCTTTGAAAATCGATTTGTGATAAAGTCAGCGTAGTCATTTTATCAATAACTTCCGGTGTGCCTATAACGGTAACCGAAGTGTGATCAACTTCGGGAGAGAAAACAGAAGTATCAATCCCCTCCGGTATATTCTTGAAGGAAGGTGTGACGTTAAGCGTCTTCTTTTTCGAAATAGGTTGAGTAACTTTAAGGGTCGTATATGTCAAGGTAAGTCTTCTGTCTGTAACCTCTTCGTCATTACTGTTAAATACTTTTCCGTCAAGTGTATATCTATAAAGCAATTCATTATTTTCGTCATATAAAACGACATAACTATCAAAGGTTTGCGTTGTACTTAAAACCTTATTAACTTCAGCCACGGAACCTACCGACGCTATTTTTTGCATTATGGAACGTGGACCTTTTATGGTTATTGTGTTTTGATCGGAGTTTGCCGGAACGGGAGTTTCGGCAACAAGTCCCTCTGCCGCACTTACACCGATAAGTTTAGGCTCGATAGTAAACTCTTTTGTATCAATATAGTCAAAAGTAACGTCTATGGACGACGGACTGATAGAAACAAAAGAATACCCCGATTTTGTGCTGTTGTAATTGCCTACAATTTCAAGATTATACGTTCCTGCGGTATTGATATCGGAAATGTCGGCAGTAAGAGTAAAATCGTCCGTTCTGAGCGAACTTACAATATAGTTAGGTCCTTTAACCGTCACAGTAAACTTTTCTTTTGAAAGGTCGGATACAATACCGAGTCCCCTCTCGTTAGCGGCGGTGTTCTCTAAAGATATTGCGGGAGTGACATTAGTAAAAACCTGCTCACGAACGGGGTTTTGGTCGATTACAATTACCATCCAAACAATCAAAGAGATTATCAGCGAAAAAGGAATAGCAACGCTTTTATTTGAAAATATTTTAGAAAAATTAATTTTCTTTGTTTGATTTTTCATCAGCTGTCGCCTCCTTTTTATCGTCTTTTTTATTCTTTTTTGATTTGAAGAAGTTTCTTATAACCGAGAAGAACGTTTTGTCACTATCATTGTTTTCTTCTTCAATCAGTAGGTTTTTCAGTTCGATAATAGCCGAAGCGGTATTATAGTTGCTTGTAATTCTGCCGTTTACGGCGATAGAGATATTACCCGTTTCCTCAGAAACAACAAGTACAACCGCATCAGAGTTTTCGGACATACCTATTGCGGCACGGTGTCTTGTTCCCATAGAGGACATTACGTCCTGCCTCTCGGTCAAGGGCAATATACATCCTGCAGCATATAGCCTGTCATCCCTGACGATAAGGGCGCCGTCGTGCAAAGGTGATTTCGGGTAAAAAATATTGTTGACCATAGAAACGGAAGGTGCGGCGTCAATAACAGTTCCGGTGTTAATTATATCGCCAAGTAATGTTTTTCTTTCAAAAACAATAAGCGCACCGGTTTTAGAATCCTGCATAACGCCTGCGGCTTTACATACCTGTTCGATACATTCGGATCTGGTGTTTAATTCGGTATTGAATATTTGACCCGGTCTTATACTCGAACTGCCCACTTTTTCAAGCATACGACGAAGTTCCGGCTGAAAAACTATTATAAGCAAAATAAATATCGAATTAACAACCATATTTAAGATAGATCGCATAATCGGCAAACTGAACCAGTTTGAAATAAAATATACGACAAATATTATTAAAATACCTTTAAGAAGTTGACCGGCACGTGTTTCCTTAGCGAAACTCATCAACTTGTAAATAATAAACGCAAAAACCAAGATATCTAAAACATCAAATATTCTGATACTTGATAAAGCATAAACTATCTGATTCCACAGCGTATATAAAGCATTATAAAAATTCGTCATTTTTTCACCCGATTTGCTATCTAAAATAATATTTTATATATTATAACATATATGCAAATCTCATTCAATATATTTTTTGCGGTTTTCACATATTTTTTTCACCGTTTTTTTAAGCAGAGCAAGATCGTTTGCAGTATTAAAATATCCCGGCGAAACTCTTACCGTACCAAAATCGAGAGTTCCTATTTTTTTATGGGTCATAGGTGCGCAGTGAAGACCCGCCCTTACGGCTATATTATTATCGTTTAACAGTGAAGCCGTTATTTGAGAGTTCAGACCTTTAACATTAAAAGAAATAACCGGAACGTAATTTTTTGTGTCAAACGAAGGAGTGTATAATTCAATATTTTCGGTATTTTTCAAAAACGAATAGAAATCGGTAATAATATTTTCTTCCGTTTTTACAATTTTTTCTTTATATTTCTTTACAAAGTTTACACCTGCATTTATTCCCGCAATTCCGACAAGGTTGACCGTTCCGCTTTCAAGTTTTTCCGGCAATTCTTCCGGTTGATATAACGATATAGAATTAGTACCCGTTCCGCCCTCGATAATAGTGTTTTTTATATCCTTGTTTGCAAGAAGTACTCCTGTTCCCATTGGAGCGTATAAACCTTTATGGGCGGCTAAAGACAGGTAGTCAATATTAAACTTTTCCATATCAATATCCATTACCCCTCCGCCTTGTGCACCGTCAACCGCAAAATACAGCCCGTTTTCTTTTGCTATGCTTCCTATATCTTTTAGAGGCATTTTTTTGCCGATAACGTTTGAGGCGGCAGTTACAAATATCATTTTAGTGTTGGGTTTTATTGCGTTTTTTATATTAAGCAAGGTGTTTTCATCATCGGTTAGAGATACGTTTACCGCAGTATAATCCAAGCCCATTTTTGCTATAGGTCGCATAACGGCGTTATGTTCCATATCGGTTATAATTATGTGATCACCTTTACTGAGGACACCTTTAAGGACAGTGTTTATAGACTGAGTACAGTTGTTTGTAAAAATTACACCCTCTGTCTTTTCAAATCCGAAAAGTTCCGCCACGTTTTTTCTTGTTTCATAAATGAGTTCAGAAGCCCTTTTTGAAAGATTATGTCCGCTTCTGCCGGGATTTGCCGAAAGTTCTGTAAGCGCTTTATTCACGGCGTTTATAACACTTGGCGGTTTTTTTCCGCTGGTTGCCGCATTGTCAAAATATATCATAATATCCTCCTATACTAAAAGCGGCTCTAACGAGCCGCCTCATATTTTATATCTAAGATTTTTATTCCGCTGTCGGCAAGAATTGTTTTGGCTGTTTCTATGTTATCTTTTATCACAACCGAATATCCGCAACCGTATTTACCGATATTAACCGATTTTCTTTCAACATAGGCTTTTATGCCGTTATGTCTTAATATGTCTTTAGCTTTTAGGGCATAGGTTACCGTGCCTATCATTATTTCATATTTCACTATTCTTTAACACTCCTTTATATTAACACATTTCACACTATACTATGCGGATTTGTACCATTTGACAAAAGAATAGTTCCGATAATTTGTAATTTTATCAATTTTTAATATTGATTTTTCAAAAAAAGTGTTGTATAATCAAGTACATCGTTTATGATTGGAGGACAATATGGAAAAAGAAAACTTTTTGATCGTAAACAGCAAAATATTGCCTGAAGTGTTCTTAAAAGTAGTTTCCGCAAAACAACTTCTGTCAGAAGGTATAGCCCCCAACACTTCAAAAGCCGTAAAAATGGTAGGTATTTCGAGAAGCGCATTTTATAAATATAAGGATTATGTTTTTCGTTTCGAAAAAGAGGGACAAAACATCCTCACATTTACTGCGCTATTATCGGATAAAGCCGGAGTTTTTTCCGCTATGGCAAATGTATTTTATGAGGTTGGCGCAAATATAATTACCGTTAACCAGTCTACGCCGGTAGACGGAACGGCAAAGGTTGTGCTTACCGCAAACACCGATAATGTAAGTATATCGGTTGATGAACTAATTGCAAAACTCAAAAAAAATCAAGGAATAATCGGTATAAAAGCCGAATAGCAAAGGGGTAAAAAATGATTTATACAGCACTAATCGGACATGGTGTAGTCGGTTCCGGCGTTGCCGAAATAATGACTAAACAAGAGAAAAAACTAAGTGAGAGTATCAAAGAAGATATAAAACTAAAATATATTCTTGACTTAAGAAAGTTTGAAGGTCTTCCCTATAGTGACAAATTTATAAATGATTTCAACATCATTCTTAATGATGATAGCGTAAAAGTTGTTGTAGAGGTTATCGGTGGACTTCATCCCGCTTTTGATTTTGTAAAAGCTTGTTTACAAAAAGGAAAAAGCGTTGTAACTTCAAATAAAGAACTTGTTGCTGAAAAGGGATATGAACTAATCAAAACCGCTAACGAGAATAATGCCAATTTCTTATTTGAGGCTTCTGTCGGCGGAACCATTCCGATTATCAGACCTCTTACACAATGTCTTGTTGCCAACGATATTAAAGAGATTTACGGTATATTAAACGGAACTACCAACTATATTCTTAATAAAATGATAGTGGATAGTATGGATTTTGATACCGCTCTTAAACTGGCTCAAAATAATGGTTATGCCGAAAAAAATCCCGCTTCGGATATAGAGGGTCTTGACGCTTGCAGAAAAATATGCATTTTGGCAACTTTGGCTTTTGGAAAACACATTTATCCAAAAGACGTTTCCTGCGAGGGTATAACAAACGTAACCCTTGACGACGTTGCATATGCTAATAATTTTGGATATGTTATCAAACTAATAGGCAAAGCCGCAAAAGAAGAAAACGGAAAAATCAGTATCGGCGTTGCCCCCACCCTTGTGAGTAAAGATGAGATTATATCTAATGTAAACGGTGTTTATAACGCCATTATGGTAAAAGGCGACTCTTGTGATGACGTAATGTTCTATGGTCGTGGCGCCGGAAAACTCCCCACTGCGAGTGCGGTTGTGGCTGACGTTGTTGACTGCGCAAAGCATCTTGGTGCCAGAAAGTATATTTCTTGGGAAGACAGCGAGGAAGGATTTATTACCGAGCCGCTAAATAGCATTTCATATTACGTTTTGTGCCAAAATAACGACTTTTCTTCTTTGAAAAACAGTTTTAAGGATATTGCTGAAAATGTTGTTAAATCGAATATAAACGAAGATAAAAATGAAATAGCATTTATCACAAAGCCCGTATCAAAAGACCTACTAAACAACATATTAAACAGTATAAAATCTAACAGTACAAAAACGTACAAGATTATATGATCCCTCGGAGGTAAAATCAAATGTCACTAATAGTAAAAAAATTCGGAGGTTCTTCCGTTGCAAATGCGGAAAGAATATTCAACGTTGCTAAAATCATAATTGATGATTATAAAAAAGGTAATGACGTTATAACCGTTGTTTCAGCCCAGGGCGACACTACCGACGACCTTATCGCTAAAGCACACGAAATAAATGCCGAAAACCCCTCAAAAAGAGAAATGGATATGCTGCTGACAGCAGGCGAGCAAATATCGGTAGCGCTGCTATCTATGGCCATTGAAAAACTCGGCGCACCGGTAGTATCTCTCCTTGGTTGGCAAGCCGGTTTTGAAACCGATACAAACCACACTATAGCGAGAATTAAAAAAATAAATACCGAAAGACTTCAAAACGAAATCAACAAGAAAAAAATAGTTATAGTTGCAGGTTTCCAAGGTATAAATAAATATGATGACCTTACAACACTCGGTCGTGGCGGTTCAGACACAAGTGCCGTTGCAATAGCGGCATCAATGAAAGCCGACAAGTGTCAGATATATACCGATGTTGACGGCGTGTACTCAGCCGATCCTCGCAAAGTAACCGGCGCACAAAAAATGAAAGAGATAACCTATGATGAAATGCTTGAACTTGCCGCACTCGGCGCTCAGGTACTAAACAACCGTTCGGTTGAAATGGCAAAAAAATATAATGTTGAACTTGAAGTTCTTTCAAGTCTTGAGAAAAAAAGCGGAACAATAGTAAAGGAGAAAGTTAAAATGGAAAAAACACTTATAAGAGGAGCCGCAAAGGACGAAAACGTTGCATGTATATCGGTTGTAGGTCTTAAAGACTCACCCGGAGTTGCTTTCAAACTCTTTAATAAACTTGCTCAACACAAAGTAAACGTTGATATGATACTTCAGTCGGTCGGCAGAGATTTAACTAAAGATATTTCATTTACCGTTCCGCTTGACCAGGCAAACGAAGCGCTTGAGGCGGTCAAATCACTTTCAGATACATTTGAATATAAAGACCTTATTAAAAACGATTCTATCGCAAAGGTTTCTATAGTAGGCGCCGGTATGGAAAGCCACCCCGGTGTTGCTTCAAAAATGTTTGAAGCCTTATATGACGCTGGAATAAACATCAAAATGATATCTACAAGCGAAATCAAGATATCCGTTCTTATTGATCAAAAAGAGGCCGATAGAGCCGTTCAGGTTGTTCACGATAAGTTCTTTTAATTAAAATCAAGAAATAAAAAAAAATCCCATCCGTTTGGATGGGATTTTTTATATTATTAAAGTATTTCTTCGACTGCTTTTCTGACCTCTTTCATATCAACAGTCGGTTCAAAACGGGCAACAACTTTACCCTCTCTGTTAATAAGGAACTTTGTAAAGTTCCATTTTATATATGCTTTATCTTTGAACTTTTTATTGTTCATATCGGCAAACTTATTAAGTGCAACATTTTTTATTCCTTTTCCAAATCCACTAAAAGGTTTTTCAGTTGCAAGATAAGCAAAAAGCGGATGTGCGCTTTCCCCGTTTACGTCTATTTTTGCAAACTGCGGAAAATCAGTTCCAAACTTTATGGTGCAAAAATCGTGTATTTCTTCATCACTGCCCGGCGCTTGATTAGCAAACTGATTAGACGGGAAATCAAGGATTTCAAAACCTTTATCTTTTAAGTCTTTATACATATCTTCCATTGGTTCATAGTGCGGGGTGAAACCGCATCCAGTGGCGGTATTTACAATAAGTAATACCTTGCCTTTGTATTCGGACAAAGAAATCTCGTTGCCCTTTCTGTCTTTTGCATTAAAATCATATACTGTGCTCATTTTCAAGTCCTCCTTAATTATGGCTTATCAATGATAAGCCTATGATTCATTAACAAGTTTCCCTGTTATATGTACGGGTGTAATTTGCAGGCATAAAACGTTTTTTAGGTGATTTTGGATTTCATTTTTTAAGTATTCTTCATCATCTGTAAACTTTTTACACAACAATTCACATATTTCTTTTGTTTTTTCTGTATCGGTTACTATATCAATATCACCGAAAACCACAACACTTTTCACGTTTAACGCCCAGTCGTTTTCTTTTCTGTATCCTTTATCAAAAACTGTATAACATACTTTTTTACATTTTTTAATTGAGTCAATTTTATATCCCGCTTTAGCGCCGTGAAAATAGATTTTATTCTTTATTTTATCATAAAAATGATTCATGGGTATTCCGTATGGGTATCCGTTTTCGCCGATAATTGAAAGGACTCCCCTTTTTTCATTTTTTAGAACATCTATGCATTCATCTATTGTCAACTGTTGCTTGAATCTTCTCATTTCCCTAAACATAAAATTACCCGACTTCATTTATTATTTTTTTGGCAAACTCTGCGGCGTCATTTATATCATTTTCATTAGGTCTTCCCTTATGAATACCTTTGAACTCGCCTTTTGTATGAAACTCTCGTTCATCCATCTTTATTCCTACTTTATCGGCTTCGGCTTTAACTTTTTTCCACGTGGAATTAAGCATAGCCGCCAAGCCGAAATTGACAATACGTCCGACCAATTCTTTGTCAAGACCGCTTACAAAACGTTTTACTTCAGGATCTATGCTGAAAGCATAGTATGAGTTGCCTAAGAATAAAATGTCAACCTTTTCGGTGATAGGCTCACTTATCGGAAGTGATTCTACACCGCATACCTTTGCAACTGCATCAGCAAGGCGTTTTGTATTGCCTGTTTTCGTATAGTATCTTACTGCTGTTTTCACTAAATAACCTCCTAAGTATTATTTATCGCTTTCAAGTATTTTATAAAGTATTTTATATAGAGAAATTGCTTCTTCTTCGCTTAAATTAAACTCTTTAGCAATACTCTTAGGTACAAAAAGCGCATTATCTTGAAGTTTTTGACCTGCATTTGTCAAAGATATAATAATATTTCTTTCATCTGATGTATCTTTTTTAATATCAACATAACCCTTATTTTTAAGTTTTTTCAGCATTGGTCCTACGGTATTGGATTTAAGGCAAAGTGCTTCGCACAAAAGTTTTTCATTTACTTCTCCCTTTTCCCAAAGCACCATCATTAAAATATAGTGTGTATAGGTTAAATCGAGTTTATTTAGTAGTGGTTTGTATTTTCTTGTAATAAGATTAGAAACCGCATAAAGCGGAAAACATAGTTGATTTTTAAGCCTTAACGACTCATATTTGTTATCCATATTCTCACCCCAAAATATATCGCACACGATTTATTTGTATATATTATATCGCATACGATATAAATTGTCAAGTAGATATTTGAAAAAATGCGAATTGCACTGCAAAGCGTATTTCACAAATCCACGCAGTGGATTTATATCGTTGAAAAAAGCACTTGCTTTCGCAAGTGCTTTTTTCTGGCTGGGGTGGCAGGATTCGAACCTACGAATGCAGCAGTCAAAGTGCTGTGTCTTACCGCTTGACGACACCCCATTATATTAAATTGTTAAATGAATCCTGCCACAAGTGGCAGGGTACTCTGCGCTATTTGTTTTTTCGAACACTGCGAGTGTTACCGAAAAAACATAATTGCTCGAGACTACACTGTAAATATCGCCTGATGCGGCGATATTTCAGCTTCGCCGAACCTACGAATGCAGCAGTCAAAGTGCTGTGTCTTACCGCTTGACGACACCCCACAATTTATTTGTATCTTTTTGAAAATAAGGTCCCATAAGGTTTGGGACCTTATTTTTGGGGTGGAAGATGGGACTCGAACCCACGGTCTCCGGTGCCACAAACCGGCGCTTTAACCAACTAAGCTACATCCACCATAGAACGATATTTATTATATCATAAACGATAATTTTGTCAAGTGATTTTATATATATTTATTCCCTATTTTATTGACTTTTAATTATTTTAAGATACAATATAAATATAAAATATAAGAGGTGCAAAATGTTTAACGCAAAAGACGCTACTGAAAAATGTGTAGAATGGATAAAAGATTTTTTTGAAAACAACGGCAAAGACTGTAATGCCGTTATCGGTATTTCGGGTGGCAAAGACAGTTCCGTTGCGGCGGCGCTATGTGTAAAGGCGCTGGGACGTGACAGAGTTATCGGTGTTTTAATGCCCTGCGGCGTTCAGCACGATATAGATATGGCAAAACTTTTATGCAGTCATTTAGGTATTCGTTCAATAACCGTTAATATTAAAGATACAGTTGATGCTATAAAAGGTGCAATTCCCATTAGTTTATCAACACAAAGCGAAACCAATCTTCCGCCACGTGTCAGAATGACCGTTCTTTATGCCGTATCACAAAGCAACAACGGACGGGTTGTCAATACCTGCAATTTATCGGAAGATTACGTGGGTTATTCAACGAGATACGGCGATACCGCAGGCGACTTTTCTCCCCTATCTCATTTTACTGTAGGCGAAGTGAAAGCAATAGGAAGAGAACTCGGTTTACCTGACGTACTTGTAGACAAAGTTCCTATTGACGGACTATGCGGAAAAACCGACGAGGATAATTTAGGCTTCACATATGACGTACTTGATAGGTATATCAGAACCGGTGAAATTGAAGATAAAAACATTAAAGAAATAATAGATAAAAAACATAAAGCAAATCTTTTCAAATTAGAACTAATGCCCTCATTCAAATATGAAGAATAAATATTAAAAACTGCGTTTGCTAATCACGGCAAACGCAGTTTTTTTATTATACTTTAATAATTTTAGGTTTGTCACCCATAACCGTTTTTTCCGATATAACTATCTTCTTTATATCGGTATCGGAAGGTGTTTCAAACATTATGTCTTTTAATACCGATTCTATTATTGAGCGAAGACCTCTCGCACCGGTTTTACGTTCGATAGTCAAATCGGCAATTTTGCTTAGAGCAGATTTATCAAACTCAAGTTCTACCCCATCCATTTTGAATAACTCTTGATATTGTTTTATAATAGAGTTTTTAGGCTCTGTCATAATACGAACGAGAGTTTCTTTATCCATAGGAGATAAGGCGGTGATAACCGGTAATCTTCCTACAAGTTCAGGTATCAGACCAAACTTGACGAGGTCCTGGTGGGTAGCTTTTGATGCAAGTGTTTCAGCCTCTATGCTGAGTTTTGATTTAACATCAGCGCCAAAACCTAAAGAGCCACCGCCTATTCGACGCTCGATAATCTTTTCAATTCCGTCAAAAGCACCGGCACAAATAAACAAAATATTTGTTGTGTCAATTTGTATAAACTCTTGTTGAGGATGTTTTCTACCGCCCTGCGGAGGAACATTAGAAACGGTACCCTCAAGTATTTTGAGCAATGCTTGTTGAACGCCCTCACCGCTGACGTCACGGGTTATGGAAGCGTTTTCCGATTTTCTGCCGATTTTATCTATTTCATCAACGTAGATAATACCGTGCTCCGCCCTCTCAATATCATAATCAGCGGCTTGAATAAGGCGAAGGAGGATATTTTCAACGTCTTCGCAGACATATCCCGCCTCAGTAAGAGTGGTGGCATCGGTAATCGCTATCGGAACGTCAAGTATGCGTGCAAGAGTTTGCGCCAAAAGTGTTTTTCCAACACCGGTAGGTCCAAGCATCAAAACGTTACTTTTAGCAAGTTCAACATCACTATTATTATCATTATAAATACGTTTAGAGTGGTTATAAACTGCAACAGAAAGGGTTTTCTT
>JAFRLW010000018.1 GCA_017431035.1 Clostridia bacterium | reverse complement strand
GGCGACCGTATTTTCGGTACAAAATAATAATATAGAAATAAGTAATCACACCTTGTATCCCGGTGTGATTACTTTGTTTAATTTGCTATTAACATTTTTTAGCAAGGAACTATTTATATGAAAAAAACAACAGCGTTTATACTTACTGCTATTTTGTTTCTATCTATACTTACTTTTCCTGTTTCTGCTGCCGGTAAAAAAATATCTTGCAACTATATTTCTCAGGTAAACAGTTACCCTACGGGATGTGAATCTGTAACAACCGTTATGGCTTTAAGACACGTTGGCATAGATATCAGCGTTAACAGTTTTATTGATAATTACCTTGCAAAAGCGCCAAATCCGTATTACCAAAACGGCGTACTTGTCGGGTACCACCCCGATAAATACTTTATAGGTTCACCTTATAACAGTTATTCTTATGGCTGTTATTCTTCGGTAATATATAATGCGCTTATAAAGTTTGTAGACCAAACCGAATACTCGGTTGAAAAGCACAACGGCGTTAGTTTACAGTATTTGTGCGAGAATTATATAGATAAAGATTGTCCGGTAATTCTTTGGGCGACAATGAGTATGCGAAACGCCTGGGTAAACGTCAGTTGGATAGATTTGGAAACAGGAAACAATTTTAACTGGATAGCCCCCGAACATTGTTTGTTACTTGTCGGGTATGATGATAATTATTATTATTTTAACGACCCGCTTGTTTCAGACGGTTGGCAAAAGGCATACAGCAGAAGTTCGGTTGAAAAGGCGTATAACGCTCTCGGTCAACAGTCGGTAGTAGTAAAAAGAAAAGAGAAACCAAAAGTATATCCTGTTATAGTTGACCTGAACGGTGATGAAATATTTGATGACCAAGACGCTATATACTTACTCTTTAATTTCTATTTCCCCGATAAGTATCCGGTAGAAAGAAATTGTGATTTTGATAATAGCGGCAGCATAACCGACCAAGACGCCATTTATTTGCTCTATTATTACTACTTCCCGGATAAATATCCCGTGTCGGAGTAAAACAAATAATTATTATACAACAACCGCCGCAAGTTTATCTTGCGGCGGTTGTCTATTATTTTAATATCATATATTCTGAACAGCAACCTGTAAAACTATAATTATCATTTGATGACAGGCGATTTTTTGCGGCTACACTTGCCGCTTTAATATCTCCGTCTTTCTCAATTTGACCCTTAAATGCATTATAAGATTTTTTTAAGATGGACTTTAACTCTTTTTGATTGTTTGATTCTTTTTGCATAAGCTCGTTAATTTCTTTTGTACCTTTTTCTTTTACTTTACGACCTATTGCGTTAAAAATACAAGCGGTTATTCCAAACGGTAAGAAAACAAATAAAAGCACACCTAACAGTTCTCCTAAATCATTTATAAACTCACCATTAAAAAATAGAACTCCGCATATTCCTATACTGGTTATTATTCCAATTACTACAGATAAACTGGTACGACCTTCATACTGATTAACTTTATTATTTATTTCATTTACCCTCATCTGTATTTTATTTTCATTTGAAAGTGATGTTTTATTTGCCGGATATGTTGCAAATATATAATTGTAACCCTTATTCATCACTTGAACTATTTTATATTCAGCGTTTTTATACTTGCATTTTATTATTTGAAAAGGAACATAGTATGTTTCTGTTGTTTCATCTTTATTAGACACAACGTATTGTAAGTTTTCTACAAAGTCTCCGGGGCAAGATATTTCAGCGGCACTTTTACAATTATGATTTGATAATTCATTATACTGTTTTATCACTCTATCAATGGATTCCCCGCTATATGTCATTTCTAATTCAAGTCCATCATATTTATCTTCTGAATATAAGTCTAAATCAAAATATTCTGCAGCAGAAGCAAACGTTCCTAATTCTTTTTCTATCGCTCTTTCAGTTTCCAAAAACAATTCAGAGATGATATTGTTATCATTATAAAATAGCTTAGAATACTTTGTTATATCATTTCCTGTTAGTGTTTTACATAAGTCACCGGATCCGTATGCGCCTATTGCAGCAGTAGAAAAAACGCCGTTAAAAGGCATTTTTTCTATGTATTCTTTTTTCTCGGTTTTTTGGGTTTTGGGATTATAAACATCCCTATAATTTCTATAACAAGATACAGCACTGGCAGTTCCGTCATATAAACCTGATTTTACTAGAATAAAATAATACTTTTCTTCACATGATAACACAGAAATCTTTGAGAAAAAATCCGGTACAAGTTTGTCTTGTTTAAAAACATATTCAAAGGCTGCCTTTTTTGCATCTTCCGTGCTAATATCCTTTTTTAGTATTCTTGTTTTATTCGTCGCACAAGTTTGACCCATTTTAGCGATTTCAGAATCACCCTTAATTTCTAAAGCGTTGGTAAATGCTTTTTTTGCTAAATCGTAATCCATATTTTTAAGGTAGTTTTGTCCTTTTTTCAGAAAAGTTTCAAAATCACCGGTTTTTGATTCAACCATAAAAGAACTATCGCAAAAGTCACATTTGTATTTGCCGTTTTTCATTTGTTTAACTTCGGTTGATCCGCACTGCGGACATACTATTGATTTAATTTCTATTGACATAATATTCACCCCAAAATAATAATATAGTTTTTTATACTTTTAGTCATGTGCTGATAGCACAATATAAAAAGCTTATAACAATTCTTATCTTTAACACAATATCACCCGAATTGTGTGCTAATTGTAGCAGATTATGAATTAAAAGAAATATCAAGAATACTTAAAGTTTCATTAGCGTGGCTTTTAGGTATTGATGAACAATAAAAAAACAAACCCGCCGCAAGATAATACTTGTGGCGGTTATCTTTTTTAATGACATTTGATAACTTCTGTATGATTTGCGGATAGAACCTCTATTCAATTATAATGACCGGTGTCTTAAAGCTGTCACCTTTACTGAAGCTAATCGTTTTAACATTTATTTTATAACTTTTGTTATTAATACTTACTTTTGCATCGTACGATTTTTCGTATGTAATAAAACTTTCTTCTCTTACCGCGCCAATAGTTGCTTGATTATTATTTTCTTTATCTTTCAGCCATTTATAAATACTATTCTCTTTGCTATTCTGCTTATCGTCAAAGCCGAAATTTATTTCAATTTTACAGATTATGCCATCCTTTACATAAAAACTTATCATTGATGGTCTAATAGATATATCTTTTAATGTCCCTACATCACTATTTTCTCCATTATTAAAATTGTAATTATACTGCGAATCATAATAATTCTCGTCTAAATCTTTATTTATAACCTCTTCAATATCTGTTTCGCTTGTATTGTAAAACTTATATGTTTCAATTTTACTACCTATAAGATTGCACAAAGAATCTAATGAATCTCCGCTTGTTCCACACGAAGTAAGCAATAATAAAAGGCAAAAGACAAAAACAACAGAAAATGATTTTTTCATAAAATAACTACCTCTCTATTAATTTTTTTATATATTTGAATAATTAAGTAAAATGCCCAAAAATATTACCGCAGCATACAGACTATTGATTTAATTTCTATTGACATAATATTCACCCCAAAATAATAATATAGTTTTTTATATTTTTAGTCATGTGCTGACAGCACAATATAAAAAGCTTATAATAATTCTTATCTTTAACACAATATTACCCGAATTGTGTGCTAATGTCAAGATATATTCTTTGCTTTAACACATAATAATTATGGAGGTACTATTGTGAAGATTTATGATTTTAATGGCAAGAAAAACATTTGCGGTGAAAGGGTACATGAAGCAAGACGCAGATTAAGACTGACACAAAACGATCTTGCGGCACAATTACAAATAAATGGCATAACCATTGAACGCGATAGTGTATCAAGAATTGAAATCGGCACTCGTTTTGTAGCAGATTATGAATTAAAAGAAATATCAAAAATACTTAAAGTTTCAGTAGCGTGGCTTTTAGGTATTGATGAACAATAAAAAACAAACCCGCCGCAAGATAATACTTGCGGCGGTTATCTATTGTCTATTATATACAGTCTATTTCATAAACTCATACATAGCCTTATAGCACATATATACGTCGAGTTTTGCGGTGGTTTCAAAGGGAGAGTGCATCGAGAGTACCGGAACACCGAGGTCTACAACGTCAACGCCGAGATTTGCTATATACATAGCGACCGTTCCGCCGCCGCCCACGTCAACCTTGCCGAGTTCTCCCGTTTGCCATACGATACCTGCTTTATCGAGCATATTTCTGACAAAGGCGACATACTCAGCCGAAGCGTCGGAAGTGCCGGCTTTTCCTCTGGCGCCGGTATATTTTGTCACTACAACGCCGTAGTTTAGAAGACTTGCGTTTTGTTTTTCAAAAGGCTCTTTGAAGGTCGGGTCCATACCGGCGTTAACGTCGGCGGAGAGGCATTTTGAAGCACGAAGGCAAACGGTTTCGTCTACGCCGCCCACTTTGCAAATATCGTGAATAACGTGACTGAGGAAATCGGAGTTTAGTCCCGTATTGCCGTCAGAGCCTATCTCTTCCTTATCGGTAAGAATTGCAACGGCGGTTTTTTGCGGATTTTCTACGCTTAAAATTGCAGTAAGCGCCGGATATGCGCAAACCCTGTCATCCTGACCGTATGAGCCTATCATTGAACGGTCAAAGCCTAAATCACGGGCTTTTGCCGCAGGTACAGCCTCAAGCTCGGCGGAGAGGAAATCCTCTTCGGTAACGCCGTATTTTTCAAACAAAATATTTAGAATATTAAGTTTTATAAGTTCGCTTTCCTCATCATTATTAAAGGGTTTACTGCCTATAAGGATATTAAGTTCCTCGCCCTTTATACCCTCTGACAAGGGGCGTTTGCTCTGCTCGGCGGCAAGGTGAGGCAAAAGGTCGTTTACAACAAAGCAAGGCTCATCTTCCTTTTCGCCTATTGTAACGTTTACCACCTCTCCGTCACGCTTTACAAAAACACCGTGTAAAGCAAGAGGCACGGCAGTCCACTGATATTTTCTTATACCGCCGTAATAATGGGTCTTAAAGAGCGCCAAATCGGTATCCTCATACAAGGGGTTTGGTTTGAGGTCAAGGCGTGGTGAGTCGATATGAGCGGCGGTGATATTAACGCCCTTTTCAAGCGACTCGGAGCCGAAAACAACAAATGCAACGGTTTTACCTCTGTTATTAAAGTAAACCTTATCCCCTGCTTTATAGGCCTTTTTACTATCAAAAGCGGTAAAGCCTTTATCCTCTGCGAGTTTAATTGCCGTTTTAGCCGCTTCACGCTCGGTTTTGACAAGATTTAGAAAGTTTTTGTACTCTTCGCAGTAATCAAACGCCGCTTTATAAGTGACGTCGTCAACTTTCAGAAAACCGTTCTTTTTATTATAAAACAGTTTCTCTTTTGTCTCTTTTGCATTCATATAATCAATTCCTTTCGGTTAAACTTTTGAATATTTTATCGGCTTTTTCGGTGAGTGCCGACAGTTCGCCGTCATTTACTATCACATAATCGGCAAAAGGTTTATAAAACTCATCATCTTTCCCTGCCGACATACGAAGTATTGCCGCTTTTTCGTCAATATTATCACGATTTATAATTCTGTTTTTTCTTAGTTCTTCACCCGCTAATACTACAACTATCTTATCACAAATCTTATCAAGACCGCTTTCTATAAGCGTCGGTGCGTCAAGAAGCGTTAAATCTGTTACGATTTGTTTTTTTATAATCTCTGCAATAAAGGGCAACAAGGTATTGTTTAGAAGTTTTGTATGCTCTTTATCGGTAAAAGCCTTGTTTGCCAAAGTCTTGCGGTTTAGTGTGCCGTCGTGATTTAGTATATCCTCGCCAAAGGCGTTTACAACCGCCTTTAGCCCCTCGCTTCCCTTTTCTACGGCAAGGCGAGCCGATTTATCACAGTCAATAACGTTAAAGCCGAACAGTTTTGCTCTGTTACTTATTGTGCTTTTTCCGGCGCCCGTAGGGCCTGTCAATCCTATTATGATACTCATAGCGTTATCACCTCAAACGCCGCCGCACGAAGAAGTCTGTTATAAACGGCAAGTCCCACTCCCTTTGTATCGGGAGCGTGAACAAATATTTTCTCTTTTCCTGCTTTATCCGCCTCACGAAGAGCGGTGAAAACGTTTTTTGCAAGGGTTTTACAGTCTTTATTTGTTCCGTAACTTAAAGCGTCGATTTTTATATTTTTTATATCCTCATCAAAACAAATTGCAATGGCATTTTCGGTGTTGTTTACAAAAGATACAAACTTTTCGCTATCGCCCACTATCAAGGTCGCAGGGGTTTTAGGCGCATAATGTTTATATTTCATACCGGGGCTTGAAACGGGTTTGTCCTTTTCGGGTTCGTTTAGCACCGCTTTATCAATTATAAGGTCATCACCCAAAATCTCTTTAAGTTCTTCTACCGTCACTCCGCCGGGGCGCAAAAGACGAGGTCTGTCTATAAGGGATAAAACGGTCGACTCAACGCCGACAACAGAGTCCTCGCCAACTACTACGGCGTCTATTTTAGAAGACAAATCGGCGATAACGTCCGCCGCCCTTGTGGGACTTGGTTTTCCCGAAAGGTTTGCCGAAGGCGCCGCAAGGGGAACCCCTGCCGCTTTTATTATATCCGCCGCACATTTAGCGGATGGCATTCTGACCGCTATGGTGGATAGTCCTGCCGAAACAGTAGCAGGTACGGTATTTTTTCTTTTAAGCACCATAGTAAAAGGTCCCGGCCAAAAAGCGTTTGCGAGTTTATAGGCGATCTTCGGTATATCTTCTGCAACACGCTCTAACATTTCCATATCGGAAATATGGGTTATAAGGGGATTATCCTGTGGTCTTCCTTTTGCAATAAAAACTTTTTTTATCGCCTGCTCATCAAAGGTATTTGCCGCAAGTCCGTAAACCGTTTCGGTAGGTATGGCAACTATACCGCCGGATTTTATAATATCGGCGGCAGTTTTTACCGAAAGGTCATAGTTTTTTACGGCGTCAAGCAGTTTAGTTTCCATTATCCTGTTCCTTTAGTGCCTCAGTTCTGTAATAGGTGGTAAGCGCATCGATAATCTCATCAAGATCACCATTAAGCACCGAGTCAAGTTTATATAGTGTAAGGCCTATTCTATGGTCGGTTACTCTGCCTTGAGGGTAATTATAGGTCCTTATTCTTTCACTTCTGTCGCCCGTTCCGACCTGGCTTTTGCGGTCGTTTGCTATGGCGGCGTCAGCCTTTGCTTTTTCGGCGTCATAAAGTCTTGCACGAAGAACTTTGAGGGCTTTTTCCCTGTTCTTGAACTGACTTCTCTCATCCTGACACTCAACAACCGTACCTGTCGGAATATGGGTGACACGAATAGCCGAAGAAGTTTTGTTGATATGCTGACCGCCGGCGCCTGAAGAACGGAAAGTATCGATTTTAAGATCAGCGGGGTTTAGTGAAAACTCAACCTCGTCCGCCTCAGGCAAAACGGCAACGGTTACGGTAGAGGTGTGTATTCTGCCCTGCGCTTCGGTATCGGGAACACGCTGAACACGGTGAACGCCGCTTTCGTACTTAAAGCGGGAATATGCGCCGGCGCCCTCTATCATAAAGGAAACCTCTTTATATCCGCCGAGTTCGGTTTCGTTTTCGTTAGTAACGTCTATTTTATAGTGTTTTGCCTCAGCATACATAGAGTACATTCTAAAGAGCGCCGCCGCAAAAAGCGCCGCCTCCTCGCCACCGGCACCGCCACGTATCTCAACAATAACGTTTTTATTATCGTTAGGGTCACGGGGCAAAAGTAGAAGTTTCAATTCTTCCGCCACTTTATCGATTAAACCTTTTGACTCTTTCAGTTGTTCTTCGGCAAGGGCTTTAAGGTCGCTGTCATTTTCGCCGGAAGATAGAATCTCCTCCGCCTCTTTTATATCATTTTCAAGAGATTTATACTCTCTGTACTTTTCTACAATAGGGGTTAGTTCTCCATGCTCTTTCATAAGTTTTGTAAAAAGAGCGTTGTCACTCGCCGTTTCGGGACGGGTGAGTTCTATACCTATTTGTTCATAACGGCTTTCAACCGCTGATAGTTTTTCAAACATTAGTATTCTCCGCTGGTATAATTTTTTTGATGCCTTTTTCTACCGTTTTGCGTGGTAGGAGTATCTCGTGAAGGCAACCTTCACAAACTATTTTGAAATCCATACCAACCCTTTTTACAAGGAAGGTATTACATCCGCAGGGGTGTTTTTTCTTCATAACTATTCTATCGCCGACGTTTATTGTCACAACTACTCCCCCTTTTATACTGTTTTATTATAAAACAAAACCTCAATAAAGGCAATAACTTCTTGAATTATATTATATTTGATGTTATTATATTTATATAAAAAATAAGGGGAAAAATATGAGCAGTGTAAAAATACTTCATTGTGCCGATGCACATATAGGCGCCAGAGAAACCTTTTTAGGCGCCAAGTCAAAAGAGCGTCAAGCCGAAGCGCTGATAACCTTTGAAAAAAGCGTTAATCTTGCAGTAAAAGAAGATGTCAAGGTTTTCCTTATCGCAGGCGACCTTTTTGACTCGAATAAGGTTGAACTATCCCTTTTCCGCCGTGTTTTAAGCATTATCGGCTCTAACAAAGGGATTAGATTTGTTTATGCCGCCGGCAACCACGACCCCTTTAATACCTCTTCCCCTTTTAAGAGTTTATCGTTACCTGACAATCTATATATATTTGATACAAAAGACTCATATTTCACCTTTGACGACATAAAGGTAAGGGTTTACGGCAGGTCGTTCAGAGATGTTTATGAAAAGAGTGAGAGCGCCTTTAGTATAATTCCGCCGGATGACGATTATATAAACATAATGTGTATACACGGCGACTATGACGCCCCCTCTTCCCCCTATAACTATATTAGAAGCGAGTTTATAGAAAAGAGCCAAATGGACTATATCGCTCTCGGTCACGTACATAAGCGAAGCGAGCCGACGCTTTTAGGCGGCACCTATTTTGCATATAGCGGATGTATGGAGGGACAAGGTTTTGATGAGCCGGGTGAAAAGGGTGTTTATGTAGGTTTTGTTTCAAAATCGGGACTTGATTTTCGTTTCGTTCCCCTTTCTATGAGGCTTCATATAAGAGAGGATGTTGACGTCAGCGGCGTTACATCTTCCGCCGATGCGGCAATAAAGGTTACCTATTTGCTAAAAGAAAAATACGGCGAAGGTTATACCTCTAACCTATACAGAATAACCCTTGTAGGTTCTGTATCGGAAGAAGCCGACCTATCTTCCCGTGAGGTTTCGGTAAGACTTAACGAGAGCGTGTATTTTGCAAAGGTTAAAGATAAAACCACACCGGACGTTAATTTTGAAATATTATCTAAAGAGCCTACGCTAAAAGGTCTTTTTGTTAAAAATATGTTAGAAAAGATAAAGAGTGCCGACTGCACACAAAAAGCGCTATATGAAAAGGCTTTATCCCTTGGGCTAAAGGCCTTTAGCACGGAGGTGAAGTACCTTGAAGATCAGTAAAATCGAGATAGCCTCTTTTGGCGGACTAAAAAATACTACAATAGATTTCTCCGATAATTTTAATCTCGTATTCGGCGAAAACGAAAACGGAAAAACCACGCTTATGAACTTTATAAAGTGTATGTTTTACGGTACGGGAAACAAAAGACACTCTCTTAAAGAGAGCGCCAGGGAAAAATACACCCCTTGGGATGGCTCTAAAATGGGCGGAAGAATATATTTTTCCCATAATGATACAAACTACTGTCTTGAAAGGGAGTTTCGCACATCTGATTCCACCGACCGTGTTACGCTTACAAACAAAGACACGGGGTTTACCGTTTCTGAGGATAAAAAACCCGGCGAAAAGTTGTTTATGATGAGCGAGGGCGCTTTTATCCGAAGCGTTTTTATTGACAACAACGTTTCTTTTGAGAGCGACTCCGCCGCCGAAGCAGATTTTAATTCAAGACTTTCAAATATCGACCTTGCTGATACGTCGGACGTATCACAAAAGACGGTTGAAAAGCGCATAGCCGACGCAAGAAACGCCGTTCTTTCAAAAACGGGACGTGCAGGAACGCTTGTTAAAGACCGGGAAAATCTGCAAATAGTTAAAGACCACCTCTCTAAAGCCTTTGAGCAGGAAAAACAAATGTCGGAGATTTCCGCCTCTTTAGACGAGATAAACAAAAACATATCCGAAATTGAAAATGAGATAGAAAAAGAAAAACAAATAGTAAAGAACGAAAACGCCGTTAAAAGCGCAAAGCAGGTTGCCGAATATTTGGAACTGAAAGCCAAAATGGCAGAACTTGAAAAAGAACTTAAAACCGAGGACGGAAAGGTACTGCCTGTCACCTTTTCGAAAATTGTAAGTTCAGGACTTGCAAATTACAAACAGTTAAAGACAAAAGAAGACGATTTGGAGAAAGAGGTTATATCTCTTGACAAAGAGATAAAAGACCTATCCTCCTACTCTCCTCCTACCCCTAAAGAAGGACTCTCGGCTTTAGAGGATGAGGAAAAGGCTTTAAGTGAGAAAATCGCCTCTCTCTCCGCCTCTGTTAGTGATAAAGAAACCGAACTTGCCTCAAAAAAAGAGGCGCTCGAAAAGAAAGGTAAAGGCGGCGGCAAAATCGCTATGCTTATATCGGGCGGTTGCCTTATCGCATTGTTTTTGCTTTTAACCTTTGTCTTTTCCGTTTCTTATGCTATTTCCCTGCCCTCTGCCGCATTTGGCGTTATTCTTGTTATATTAGGTTTTTCGTTTGGCAGAAAAGATAATCTCTCAGATGAAATAAACCGCCTACAGGGTGAAATAAACACTCTTTCAAGCGAGATAGCAAACCTAAATACAAAAATTGTCACCATAGACCTTAAAAAGACAAAGTATTTAAGCGCAGACGAGGCAAGAACGGCGGTTATAGACGCCAAGAAAAAAGACCTTGAAAAAAAGGAAGAGAAACTAAACGAAATAAAACAAAAATGCCAACTTGCAAAGACGGAAGTTATAACCTATTTTTCAAAATGGAAAACGGTTGAAAGCGTTGCCGATATTGAGCGAGAGAACGCGGGGCTATCTGCAATATACGAAAAACGAAACGAGATTTCGGCACTTTTGACCCATTATACAAAAGAACTTGGGAACTTAACCGAACAAGAGGCAACCGAGATATTAAAAAAAGCCGAAACAAACGGCGAGGACGACACCGACTTTGAAGCCCATAAGGAAAGGCTTGAAACACTAACCGAAAGACTGTCTTCACTTAACTCCGACAAAGCGAGATATGAAACTATGCTTGACTCCTCTTTTACCGATTATATAAGCAGCGAGTCTATTATCCGCATAATCGGTCAGGTGGAAGAAATTATAAAATCAAAAGAGGAGTACGTAGCCGCACTTGATATAGCAAGTGAGGTGTTAAATGAAAGCGCTATCGGTATCAGGAAAAGTTACGGCTCAAAACTTCAAGAATACGCAAAAGATATATTCTGGAAACTCACGGGCGGCAAATATAAAACGCTGAACGTTGACAGCAGTATGCATTTAGATACCGAACAAACGGATAATTTCGGCACGAGAACTGTCGATTATCTTAGCCGTGGCGCATCCGACCAGGCGTATCTAAGTCTCCGCCTTGCTATATCAAAACTTTTATCAAACGACGAACCTCTCCCCGTTATGCTTGATGATGCGCTAAGTCAGTTTGACGACAGGCGCTTAAAAGTAGCTGTAGATTTTCTCGGTGACTATTCAAAAAATAATCAAATTATACTTTTTACCTGCCACGGCTCTGTTCTCAAAGACAGCAAAAACGCAGGCGCAAATGTAATTGAAATCAAATAACAACGGTAACGTATTAAAGCAAATAAATATCCACCCGCTATGCGGGTGGATATTTATTGTAGTTCTTTTTTGAAAAGGCCGTCATTGTTGCAGTAGGCGTATATTGTTCCTCCGCCTCTTTTGGTAAAATAGACGGCGGCGTCCTGTTCGGGATAAAGTTTTACAAGTTCGCACCTGTCACTTGTTACATAAGCGATAAAAGATATATAATGTGTCTTTGTCATTTCGTGATTTACGGTTACAAAGATTTCACTTCCGATGTTTTCAACCGTTATGGTATGTCGCTCATTTTCTTCTTCCACTTCAAGAGGCGGCAGGTTTATTCCGCAGCAGGAATTGAGATTTTTGCCGACGGAGTGAATTATATTTGAACATACGGGGCAAACGAAAAAGTTGGATTTCTTCATATTTCCCGATTTGTTTTCATTTTTTATGCATTCTCCGCTTAAAAGTTCCGCCACCGATACCGAAAGCGCCGCCGATAAAGGCTCAATCAGCGAAATATCGGGAAGCCCTTTTCCCGTTTCCCATTTGCTGATCGCTTTGTCGCTCACACCGATGATTTTTGCCAAACCGCTTTGGGTAAGTCCTTTTTTCTCGCGGAGTTGTTTTATTATCTCTGCCGTAACATAGGTGTTCATATTATCGCCTCCGTTAATACTATAACTCCAAAGTGCGTTAAATACAACCTACTTTAAGTAGAGAAAAAGCCTCCGTAAAAACGGAGGCTGAATATTTCATTATATTAGTGATATTATTTTATCCGCTATGTTTTTACCGTAGTACTCAAATCCTTTATTG
>JAFRLW010000017.1 GCA_017431035.1 Clostridia bacterium | reverse complement strand
CGTGAGTTTGAAACGCCCGAAATATTCCTCCTTGCCGACGCCGTTAAAACCGCCAAGTTTATAAGTCCTAAAAAGACAAGAAAACTTGTAAGTAAACTTATCTCAATGCTCAGCGTATATGATAGAAACGAGAATAAGTACGGAATATTCATAGATAGCGACCTCAAAACCAAAAATGAAGATATATTTTATTCTATAGATACTATACACGAGGCGATAAAACGTGGAAGACAAATAACCTTTAAGTACGGTATGAGAGAACTCTCAACCGACCGCAAGATTATAACCACCTATAAACAACATACCGTAACGCCCTATGCTATGACCTGGCAGGATGACCACTACTATCTTATAGCCAATAAAGATAAGTATAACAACCTTATGCATACCAGAATTGACCGTATGAAATCGGTTGAAATTACCGATAAAAAAAGCAGACCTGTAAGCGAAATATCCAACTACAGCGATACGCTTGACGTTGCCGATTATACTAAAAGGCTTTTTGATATGTTCGGCGGAGATATGGAAGAGGTTGAACTTATTTGCGATAAAAATATTCTTGAACAAATTGCCGACCGCTTTGGCGAGGATATTTTTATAAGAAACGTGACCGATACAACCTTCACCTTTTCAGCCAAACTCGCTATCAGTCCGGCGCTTGTCACCTTTATTATTAAATACGGCAAAGAAATCGTTGTCAAAAGCCCGCAAAAACTTCGTGATATGGTAAAGGACAGGGCGCAGGAAACAGCGGATATTTACAAATAAATACTTATATTAAAGAGCAAAGAAAAAATCTTTGCTCTTTTTTGATTATCAAAACATCTTTCGGTAATAATTTCTATTGTCGGGAGGTGCATTTATGTATAATAAAGTTTCTATTTGCGGAGTTGATACGGCGTCGCTGCCGTCACTAAAGGAAGAAGAAAAAGAAAAACTTTTAATATCGGTGAAAAAAGGTGATAAAAAGGCGAGAGAACGGCTTGTCAATTGTAATTTAAGACTGGTGTTAAGCGTTGTAAAAAAGTTCAGTATGAGGGGTGAAAACCCCGACGATTTGTTTCAGGTCGGTTGCGTGGGACTTATAAAATCAATTGATAATTTTGATGTATCCCAAAACGTTAAGTTTTCCACCTACGCCGTGCCTATGATAATAGGAGAAATAAGAAGATATTTAAGGGATAATAACTCGGTGAGGGTCAGTCGTTCCATAAAAGATACGGCTTATCACGCAATGAGAACAAAAGAAAAGTTTATAAACGATTACGGCAGAGAGCCTACCGTCAGCGAAATTGCAAATATTATGAACGCCAAAAGGGAGGATATTGTAATCGCTCTTGAAAGCATTGTAGAGCCTATTTCCATTTATGAGCCTGTATTTTCCGATAGCGGAGATACAGTTTATATTCTTGACCAGTTGGGTGATAAAAATGACGATAGATGTTGGCTTGAAGAAATATTCCTTAAAGAAACCATAAAGTCTTTGTCTTTAAGAGAAAAATCCATTCTAAATAAACGCTTTATCGAAGGCAAAACCCAAACCGAAGTTTCAAAAGAAATCGGCATCTCTCAAGCGCAGGTCTCCCGTATAGAAAAGTGCGCAATAAACAAAATAAAAAGTTAAAAAAGTAAAGGTCCTCTACTGAGGACCTTTTGTATATAAAGGGGCAAAATCGGTTATTTACAGATAAATCGCGACTTATCGCCGATAAAGCAGGATATCCTGTGGGCGCCCCTGCAATATACTATGCCGAAAAATCAAATGGGTGTCTTCCTGATAAACAAAACTCCAAGCGTATCTTTTCCGCAATGGGAAGAAACGGTAGAACTTGCCCTTGTTTCAAACACCTCGTCAAATATTCCGGTACTCTTTACGAGTTCAATCATTTTTTTAACAACTGCTTCGTCACAACCGGCGTGGGTGATAAAAGCACGGGTCGGAACAATATTGTCAGGGTCGTGCAAACGGTCTTTAATATACTCTTCAAGCACAACTTCATATTTGCCACGATATTTTTTATCAACGTCCATTACACCGTTTTTAACGGCGATACAGGGTTTGAGTTTAAGCAGGTTTGCGCCGAATACCGAAAGAGCGGAACATCTGCCGCCTTTATAAAGATACTCAAGGCTGTCAATAACAAATGAAGCGTCAACATTCGGGGCGATTTCCTTTAACTTTTCGGCTATATCTTTTGCCTCTAAACCTTCATTTATCATATCGGCGGCGGCAAGAACCAAAAGTCCGCCACCTGTAGAAAGGTTTCTTGTGTCTACAACATAAACATCTTCAAACTCTTCGGCAGCAAGACGTGCATTATTGAAAGTAGAAGACATATCGGAAGAAATAGTAAAATGTATAACCGCAGAGCCGTCTTTTGTAAGTTCTTTGAAAAACTCGATACATTCTTCAACGTTGTTGGCGTTGGTTTTCGGCAGTTCTCCCGTTTTGTCGTGATGTTCATATATCATTTCGGGTGTAATATCAACACCGTCATAATACAGATTTCCTCCAAGGGTAACACCCATAGGGAGTATGCTGACGTTATATTTTTCCTGTAATTCTTTTCCGAGGTCGGTTGTACTGTCACTTGAAAGTTTTATCTTTTTACTCACCTTAAATCCTCCATACATTTTTTAAGATTATATCATTAAATATAAAAAAATACAATATATATTTTCATAAGCGAAACTTGACAATAAGATATACTGAAGGTAGAATAAATTAAAAGTGCAAAGGGGGCAAAAAATGAAAGCGTACGCAAAAATAAACCTAACGCTTGATATTATAGGACAAAGAGCAGACGGCTACCATTTGCTTGACTCGGTTATGCAGACCGTTTCGCTTTATGATACGGTATTGGTTTACCCTGACAGTGATATAAAAATTGACTCTAGTATAAATATAAAAGACACAGATAATATCGTTTATAAAGCCGCAAAAGAGTTTTTTGCCTTTACTAAAATTGATGGCGGCGCGAGAATAAGCCTTAAAAAGAACATACCCCTATCCGCAGGGCTTGGCGGCGGCAGTTCTGATGCGGCGGCGGTAATAAAAGAACTAAACAGAATATACAAAACAAATCTTTCGGAAAAAGAACTTACCGAAATCGCTCTAAAAGTCGGCGCAGACGTTCCTTTTTTGCTAAAAGGCGGCACCGCAAGAGTGGGCGGTATAGGTGAAAAAATTACACCTTTGCCGCATATTAAAGGCGGATATATTTTGCTTATCAAAGAAAAGCAAAAAGCCTCTACAAAGAAGTTGTACGAAAAGTTTGATAAAATGGGAAAACATGAAAAAAAAACAGAAGATTTTTGTAGGGCACTAAAGGATAATAAAGATTACTTCTATTTTCTCGGTAATGACTTTTTATCGGTAGAGCCTCAGCAAAAACTAATCGAAGAGATAAACAAAACAAATCCTATCGCAGTTTCCCTATCGGGTAGCGGACCTACCGTTTTTGCCGTATATAAATCCGGATATTTTAGGGATAAAGCAAAAGACTTACTAAAAAAAGAGGGAAGAACAATTATTAAAGCCGGGTTTATTTGACTAAAAATATTCTCCTTGTCAATACTTTAATCGACAAGGAGAGTTTTTTATGAAAAAACATACAAAAATAGAACTTAGCATACTTTTCGGCGTTTTATTTGCCGTCTTCTTTACTCTTGCAGGTTTTGAAAGTAAATGTGATACGATTAAAAACGGCGTTTTCAGACTTCGTGTTGTCGCAAACTCCGACACCGCTTATGACCAAAATATAAAATTATCGGTCAGGGACAATATACTAAGTTGCACAAGCGGTCTTTTCAAAAACGCCAAAAGTTCAAAAGAGGCAAAGAATATAGCAAAAAACAACCTTGATATTATTGAAAAGTCGGTAAAAGATGTTCTTGATAAAACGGGTGTAAAATATGATTACAAATGTCTTGTCAAAAAAGAATATTTCGGCACAAGGGATTATGACGACTTTTCACTTCCGGCAGGGGAATACGACTCGCTTGTAGTATATCTCGGAAATGCAAAAGGTCATAATTGGTGGTGTGTGCTTTTTCCGGGCGTTTGTCTTAAAACGGCAGGTGAAAAGCAAAAACTCGAGGACGTTTTTTCAAGTGAAATCACCGACGTTACAAACAACAAAGAAAAATACTATTTGCGCTTTAAGTCGGCGGAAATATATGAGTATATAAAAGAAAAAATAAAAAAATAGAAAAAATATAATTTTTTTCTTGCTTTTTTCTGTCTTATATGATAAAATCACAATGTTATAACATGCGAAAGAGGTGACAAACGTGAAAGAAGGAATACATCCAAAGTACGAAAAGACTGTTATTAAATGTGCTTGCGGCGCCGAGTTTGAGACTCGCTCCACCAAACAGGATATCCGTCTTGATATTTGCTCAAAGTGTCATCCGTTCTTTACAGGAAAACAAAAGTTGGTAGATACCGGCGGACGCGTAGACAGATTCAAGAAGCGCTTTGGTATTGAAGACGAGAAATAATACCGTTTTTTAGCCGCGACTGTTTTTCAGTTGCGGCTTTGCTTTTAAGTAGGAGGTGACGTTATGAAAGAATATTTGACAATTAAAGAGGCGGTCTATGGAGAATATGTCGAAAAAAGGTCTAAGTTTATTTCAGGCATTTATCCTGTTTTGAGTGAAACTGAAGCCTCTGATATTTTATCAAAGGTAAAAAGCGATAACTTTGGCGCTAATCATAACGTTTATGCCTATATACTTAGCGACGGTACGGCAAGGTTTTCCGATGACGGCGAACCGCACGGTACGGCGGGAAAACCTGTTCTCGAAGTTCTTGAAGGTTCTATGCTTCAAAACGTTTTGATAGTGGTTACAAGATATTTTGGCGGAGTTTTGCTCGGTACGGGCGGTCTTGTTCGGGCATATACCGCCGCCGCACAAAATGCGCTAAGTAATTCAAGCGTTGTTAAAATGTGCGAGTGTGTAGTGTATAGCGCCTTCCTTGACTATTCTAAGGTTGATAAACTGACTGCGGTAATAGATAAGTTTGAAGGCAGTATAACCGATACCGTATATGAAGAAAAAGTAAAAATTGTTTTTAATATTCAAAAAATCAAAACTCCTGATTTTGTAAAGAGCATAAAAGAGTCTTTTTCGGGAGAAATGATAGCAAAAGAGGAAAAAATCGGGATTTTTCCCGTGAAAATATAAAAAAACAGTGGAAAATGTTTTATTTTTGATAATAAGGTAAATAAAGAGGATAATGGTGGTGATTTGTTTTGACTCCAAAAGAAGTCAGTGAAAAAATAGAAAACGCCATACTTTCTCCCTATGCTGCAAAAAGCAGTGAGAGTAAAGGCAGGGCGGTTTTTGAAGAAGAGAGTGAACTCAGAACGGTCTATCAAAGAGACCGTGACCGAATTATTCACTCTAAAGCGTTCAGAAGACTTAAACATAAAACGCAGGTTTTTCTTTCTCCTGAATCGGATCACTACAGAACAAGACTCACTCATACACTTGAGGTTTCTCAAATTGCGAGAACTATTGCCAGAGCGCTTAGGATGAACGAGGATTTGACTGAGGCTATCGCCCTTGGACACGATCTCGGACATACGCCTTTCGGTCACGCAGGGGAGAGAGCGCTAAACGACCTGTTCGGGCATTTTACCCACTACGAACAAAGTATCAGGATATGCAACTATCTTGAACGTGGCGGCGAGGGATTAAACCTTACGTACGAAGTTCTTGACGGGATTAAAAATCACACTACGGGCGAGTGGGCAAAAACCGCCGAGGGCAAGATTGTCAGAATAAGCGACCATATTGCCTATATGAATCACGATATCGAGGATGCTGTCAGGGCGGGTGTTATATCCAATGACGACATACCGAAAGATATAGTAGAGTTCCTCGGAAACAGTAAAAGCAAACGAATTGATACGCTTGTAAAATCGGTTGTTAAAAACAGTCATAACGGCGAGATTTTAATGGATAATGAAACAAAAAAATATTATGATAAGTTACATAAGTTTTTGTTTGACGCCGTTTATTATAATCCGGTTGCAAAATCGGAAGAAGCAAAGGTTTTCGGCATTGTCGAGGGTCTTTATAATTATTATATAAAACATACGGATAAACTATCGACCGAATACACAAAAGTTCTGGAAGCTGAGGGTGCCGACCGTGCCGTTGTTGATTACATTTCCGGCATGACCGATAGTTTTGCCATTTCTGAATATGAAAACTTTTATATTCCGAAATCCTGGAATATAAAATAACTGTAAAAAATAGAAAGGGGGAGTTTGTTTGGCTATACCTGCCGATATTGTTAACGAGATAAAATACAGAAACGATATTGAGTCTGTAATATCAAGTTACGTTGAACTTAAAAGGCGTGGCAAAAACCTTGTGGGTCTTTGTCCGTTTCATAATGAAAAAACTCCCTCGTTCACCGTCTATCCCGAAAACGGCTCGTTTTATTGTTTCGGCTGCGGAGCAGGCGGAGATGTTTTTTCGTTTATTAAACTTATTGAAAATCTTGACTATGCCGACGCAATACGTTTTTTGGCTGAGAAAAGCGGTATAAATATCATAGAGTCTGCTACCGACAATTCGCTTCAAAAAGTCAGAAACACTATATATGATATTAACCGTGAAACTGCTCGATTTTTCCACTCGGTGCTTATGAGTGATGAGGGCAAATGGGCGAGAGAATATCTTCTTTCAAGAGGTCTCACTCTTAAAACCATAAATCATTTCGGACTCGGCGCCGCACCTGATAAATGGGACTCTCTACTAAATCACTTAAAAAGTTTAGGATATTCCATATCAGATATGGTTGCCGCAAACGTTGTTTCCAAAAGCAATAAAGGCTCATATTATGACCGCTTCAGAAAAAGGGTAATGTTTCCTATTATTAACGTCAGGGGGCGTGTGGTTGCCTTTAGCGGACGAGCTATGCCCGGTGAAGATAAAAGTGCAAAATACATAAACACTTCGGATACACTCGTCTACAAAAAGAGTGAAAATCTATTTGGCATAAACTTTGCGAAGAACTGTTGTGAAGAAAGAATAATTCTCGTTGAGGGCAATATGGACGTTGTTTCTTTACACCAAGCGGGATTTGAAAATACCGTTGCCGCTCTTGGTACGGCGTTTACCGCTGATGAGGCAAAACTTTTGTCACGTTATACTAAAGAAATCGTACTTACCCTTGACGCCGACGCCGCCGGACAAAAAGCCGTACGCCGTGCCGGTGAAATACTAAAAGATACGGGACTAAACGTCAGGGTTATTGTAGTACCTGACGGAAAAGACCCTGATGAATACATAAAGAAAAACGGACCTGAAAGGTTTAAGGCTCTGCTTGAGGGTGCGGTCAGTGAAATTGAGTATAAATTGCTCACAGCTGTGGAAGATATTGATGTAAACACCGATGACGGAAAGGTTAAATATCTTTCACGTGCCGCTGATATTATCGCCGATACGCCCGACCCGATTGCCAGAGATTTGTATATAAGCCGATTGTCCGATAAATACGGTATTCAGCGTTCTACACTTGAAAACCGTGTTAAAGAAATCAGACGCCAAAAGGCAAAAACAAAAAGGCGGCAGGAAATAAACAAAATTATAAATCCACGCTTTGAAAAATCTTCCGTTTTGCCGGAAAAGAACGCCTATCCTGCGGCGGTTGCGGCGGAGGAAAATATAATTGCGGTGCTTCTATCTCATCCCGATTTTACCGATTATGCAAAAGATAATATAACACCCGATATGTTTATTTCATCGGTAAATCGCCGGGCTTTTGAAAGAATGCTTGAGTTATCTCTTGAAGGTCTTGATTATGACTTAAGCCTTTTCGGAGAAATATTCAGCGGGGAAGAGATGGGATATATCACTTCGCTTCTTAACGGTAATAAAAGCGGCGACAATTCGCTTACCGTCTTAAAAGACAGTATCAGGGTTATAAATGATGAGTCGCTTAAAAGAAAGAGTATCGACAGCGCCAAAAAGTCAACTGATGACTGGGCGGAAAATATAAAAAAGATTATTGACAATAAAAACAAAGGGGACAAATAATATGGCAGCAAAAAAGAATAAGAAGATTGAAGATTTTGTTGAAGAAATGATAGAAAACGATATCAAAGATAATACTAAAGAAGATATTGTTCTCGAAGAAGACACAAAAGACTCTATTGATGATATCGAAAATGCACCCGATGATCTTGAAGAACTCTATTCGGAGCCGACCGTTCTTGACCCCGATTTTGATGAAGAGCCTTCGGAAGAGGATTTGAAACTCGAAGAGGTTGATATTGATAATATTGACGTTGATCTTTCTATGGATAACCTTTCTCTTGACGATCCTGTTAAGGTTTATCTTAGAGAAATAGGCCGAGTTCCGCTTCTGACAACGGAAGATGAAATAGAACTTGCAAAACAAATTGCCGACGGTAATGAAAGCGCTAAAAAACGTCTAACCGAGGCAAACCTGAGGCTTGTTGTAAGTATTGCAAAAAAATATGTCGGACGTGGAATGTCTTTCCTTGATTTGATACAAGAAGGCAATGTTGGACTTATAAAAGCGGTTGATAAGTTTGACTATACAAAAGGCTTTAAGTTTTCAACCTATGCAACCTGGTGGATAAGACAGGCTATCACACGTGCTATTGCCGATCAGGCAAGAACTATTCGTATTCCTGTTCATATGGTGGAAACCATTAACCGTCTTAAAAAGGTGCAAAGTCAACTCTTGCACGAAAACGGTTATGAGCCGAGTGATGAACTTATAGCAGAAAAAATGGAACTCCCCGTTGAGCGTGTACGTGAAATTATGCGTGTTGCCCAAGAGCCCGTTTCAATGGAAACACCGATAGGACCTGAGGAAGACTCAAGACTTATGGACTTTATAAAAGATGACGACGCTTTAGCGCCTGATGATGCTGCGCTAAAAACTATTGTCAATGAAGATATAAACGAGGTTCTTCATACTCTAAACAAGAGAGAAGAAGATGTTATAAGACTTCGCTTTGGTCTTAAAGACAGCAGGTGTCATACTCTTGAAGAGGTTGGCGAGCAGTTTGACGTTACGAGAGAGAGAATACGTCAGATAGAAGCTAAGGCACTACGAAAACTTCGTCATCCGACAAGAATTAACAGATTTAAGGATAAGTAAAAAAGATACATAATTTTTTGCTTTGTCCGATAAAATATTTTTAGGTAGGTGATAAAATGCTTTTTGATGAAGATGTTAAAATCGCAGGGGATAAACCTTCACGTTCGCTTGAGAGCTTTGAAACGGAAGAAGTTGTTCTTGAAAGCGATGAAAATGTGCAAAAGGCTAAAAACGTCGGCGAAAAGGTTGCAAAACAATATCTTGAAGACACAACTATTTCCGATGATGAAAACTTTAATAATACAGAACTTCTAATTCAAAGAAGACTGCTTCTTTCTTTTACCGCAACAGTAGGCTTTGAAACCTATATTGAAGATGACGCACTCAGCGGAATAGCGCAAAAAAGTTTCTTTGACTATATTGAGAATAATTCCGATACTTCGTCAAAGAGTATTTCCGATACCGGCGCTTTTTCGTTTTATTACCTTGCGTTTCGCAGAAAAGACGATGTTGAGCGTCGTATAGGTCAAACCTTTGCAATGCTTTGTTCTCACGACGGAGACCCGATTTTTCAAGAACTCGGCGAGGCATTATATTGCTGGTTTATGTCGGTTGTAAAAGATAGTGTTTCAGAGATTTTTTAATTATTAAATCATAATATTATCCCCTTTACGCATAAGCTAGTGTAAAGGGGATGTTATTTATGCCAAGTATATATCTTAGTCCTTCAACGCAAGAATATAATCCGTATATAATAGGCGGCACGGAAGAATACTATATGAATCTTGTTGCCGACGCTATGGAGCCTTATCTTACTGCAAGTGGAATTACCTATACAAGAAATACGCCTGATATGACCGCCGCATCATCTATCAAAGCGTCTAACGAAGGAAATTACGATTTCCATTTAGCGCTTCACTCAAACGCTACTGCCGCCGGTGACGGAAAGGCAAGGGGAAGCGAAGTCTATTACTATCCCACAAGTGTAAAAGGAAAACGTGCGGCGGATATAATTGCAAATAATCTGAAACTGATTTATCCTTTACCCGATAAGGTTTCCGCTATTCCTACAACAAATATAGGTGAAGTAAGAAGGACAAAAGCGCCTGCGGTTTTAATTGAGTTTGCGTATCACGACAATAATGAAGACGCAATATGGATAAGAGATAATATAAACTTAATAGCGCAAAACGTTGTTCAATCTCTGGCAGAGTATTTCGGTATCCCGTTCAAGTGTCCTAACTAGAAAATTATAAAGGCTTTCGGCTCAGAAAGCCTTTATTTTTTATGCATTTTCGAGTTGTAAAAATTATTTATATATGTTATTATATAATAAATATTGCTTATGGGCGGTGAGTTTTGTGATAAAAGCAGTTTTGGATCTGTTAAAAAACGATATTATCAGAAAAACAATTCTTTCTGTATTAACTGCTCTTATATCCTTTATTGTTTATAAAGTTTTATCAAAGATTATTTTCGGTCGCTTTGAAGGGGATAAGATAAACAAACTTCAAAAAGGCAAACAAAAGACCTACGTAAATTTATTTAAGAACTTTACAAAATATTTTATCACCGTTTTATGCGTAATAATAATTCTTCGTATTTGCGGCGTAAACGTTACCTCTCTTGTTGCAGGTATCGGAATTGTCGGTGCGGTTATAGGTCTTGCCGTTCAGGACTGGTTAAAAGATATTATAAGAGGCGGCAGCATTTTATCGGATGATTATTATGCGGTAGGCGACGTTGTCAAATATAAAGACGTTGAGGCAAAAGTTCACTCGTTTGGATTAAGAACTACAAAAATCAAAGAACTTGCAACAGGAAATATTATTTCAATAGCAAATCGCAATATCGATGAGATAACGCTAGTCAGCGAAAACTCTTTTGTTACCGTTCCAATGCCTTATGAGGTCAATGTAGAAAAGGCCGAAGAGATTATAAATGATATTATTTCACGTATAAAATCGCAAAAAGATGTTAAAGACTGTATTAACCTTTCGGTTAAAGAGTTAAACTCCTCTTCGGTTGATTATTATCTTAATATAAAGTGTAACCCTGCTAAGAAACTTCAAATTATCAGGGACGCCAATAAAAATATTCTTTTATCCTTTGAAGAATACGGTATTTCCGTTCCGTATCAACAAATCGATATTCATACAAAGTAAAGAGAGCAAACCGATGAAGAACACCGAAAAAAAAGAAAAATCAAATATAAACTGGTTTCCAGGCCATATGGCAAAAACTTTCAGAAAAATGTCCGACCAGTTGAAAATAATTGATTTGGCGTGTGAAATTGTTGATGCGAGAATACCCGTCAGTTCAAGAAATCCCGATCTTGATAAACTTCTATCCGGCAAACCACGCATTATTCTTCTCAACAAATCCGATATGGCTGATGAGAAAGCCACGAATAAATGGATAGAACATTTTAAGGAAGAAGGTATTTGCGCTATACCCGTTGACTGTAAAAACGGAAAAGGCGTAGGTGTTTTCAAATCAGAGATAAAGCGTGTTATGGCGCCTAAACTAAAAAAGTATGAAGAAGCGGGAATGGTCGGAAAACCGATAAGAGTTATGGTTGTCGGTATTCCAAACGTCGGCAAATCTTCCTTTATCAATCGTATTTCGGGCGGCGCTAAAGCAAAAGCCGAAAACAGACCCGGTGTCACAAGAGGAAATCAGTGGTATACAATAGACCGTCAGTTTGAACTGCTTGATACTCCGGGCGTTTTATGGCCTAAGTTTGAAGATAAAACAACAGGTGAACATTTGAGTTTTACCGGTGCTGTGACCGATAGAATAATTGATACAGAACTTCTAGCACTCGACCTTTTAAAGATACTTAAAGAGGATTATAAAGATCTATTGATTTCTCGCTATAAACTTGATACTGTTCCCGAAGATGAGTATGACCTTTTGTGCCTTATAGGTAAAAAAAGAGGAATGGTCATAAGAGGCGGGGAAACCGATACTCTGCGTGCTTCAAATATGATACTTGAAGAGTTCAGAAGTTGTAAAATAGGCAATATCACACTTGAAAGGGTGGAAGACTATGCCTGATTTTTCTTATGAGAATATCGCATACGAAAAAGGCTATAAGTTTGTTTGCGGTGTAGATGAAGCGGGCAGGGGACCCCTTGCGGGACCTGTATGTGCGGCGGCAGTTATTTTGCCGAAAGATATTATAATTGAGGGATTAAACGACTCAAAAAAGCTATCCGAAAAAAAGAGGGAAGAATTGTTCTCTCAAATAACCGAAAAAGCAATTGCTTACAGTGTTGCATTTGGCAGCATTTCGGAAATTGAAAAGTATAATATTTTAGAAGCGACTTTTATTGCTATGAAAAGGGCTGTTATGTCACTGTCACAAAGGCCTGATTATTGTTTGATAGACGGAAACAGAGAACCTAAAAATCTGGGTATCTCTTGTGAAACCATAATCAAGGGGGATTTCAAATCATCTTCTATTGCGGCGGCATCAATTCTTGCAAAAGTCAGTCGTGACAGGCTAATGCTTGAGTATGATAAAGAATTGCCTGTTTATCAGTTTGCAAAACATAAAGGATACGGCACAAAGCTTCATTATGAAAAGATAAAACAATACGGTGTATCAAAATACCATCGCCCATCTTTTTTGAAATCATTTTTTGATAAAGAGAAATTATAATGAATAAAGAAAGAAAAAGAGCCGCAACACTTGGCAGGCTCGGAGAAGAAAAGGCGGCAAGTTATCTTAAAAGTCTCGGTTATGTCATCATCAAAAGAAACTGGCGAGACAGTAGATACGGTGAGATAGATATTGTTGCTGAAAGTAAAACAGATATTTTATTTGTTGAAGTAAGGTCAAGAACGGTCGGCGGTCTGCTTTCAGGTGCCGAAACGGTTGATAGTCATAAACTATCAAGGGTTAAAAATGCCGCTTCAATATTTATGAACAGATTTAATACCAATTTGCCGTTTAGAGTAGATGTTATCGAGATGACCTATTATCCACCCGGAACTCATAAAAATGACAAACGGTGGGTATTAAAACATATAAAAAACGTATAATTTTTGGAAGGTGTAAAATATGAAATTTTTAAGTACAAGGGACAAGTCTTTATCGGTTGACAGTTCCTATGCAATACTAAACGGAATATCAAAAGAGGGCGGACTCTTTGTACCTGAAAGTATTCCGAAACTAACAAAAGATGAGTTTGAAAAATTAAAGGTATTATCTTATAAAGACCGTGCAAAATATATTCTGAAAAAATACCTCACCGATTTCAGCGATGAGGATATGGAATATTGCGCAAACGGTGCTTATATAGGCTCTTTTGATGACGATAACCCTGCGCCTATTTCTCAACTTGGTAAAAATACAAATGTATTAGAACTTTGGCACGGACCCACCTGCGCTTTTAAGGATTTGGCGCTTCAGATACTTCCTTTTTTGCTGACAACCTCTTCAAAAATGCAAAATAATAAAAAGGAAATAGTTATCCTGGTTGCAACATCCGGCGATACCGGAAAAGCGGCGCTTGAAGGATTCAAAAATGTTCCGGGCACTAAAATAATTGTCTTTTATCCCGAGGACGGCGTCAGCCCTATGCAAAAACTGCAAATGAACTCTCAAGAGGGCGAAAACGTAAGCGTATATGCCGTAAAGGGTAATTTTGACGATGCTCAATCGGGGGTTAAAAAGATATTTACCGATAAGGCGGTACAAGAACTTCTTGATAAAAACGGAATGCAGTTTTCTTCCGCTAATTCAATAAACTTCGGCAGACTTGCCCCTCAAATTGTTTATTATATCTCGGTTTATTTAGACCTCTTGAACAAGGGCGATGATTTATCCTCCGGCTTCAACGTTGTCGTTCCTACGGGCAATTTCGGCAATATTTTAGCGGCTTATTATGCAAAAGAAATGGGAGTTCCGATAAATAAACTCATTTGCGCTTCAAACAGCAATAATATTCTAACCGATTTTATAAATACCGGCGTATACGATAAAAACAGGAGTTTTTACACAACTGTTTCGCCTTCAATGGATATTTTAATTTCAAGCAACCTCGAAAGAATGCTTTATCACTTATCGGGTGACGATAAATATATAGCAAATCTTCAAAATCAACTCTTTGCTGCCGGAAAATATGAGGTAAACGATGAAATAAAGACAAAAATGCAGGAGATTTTCTTTGCCGATTATTGCAGTGAAGAAGAAACATTTTCGGCAATACACGATACTTTTTCAGAATATGGTTATTTATCTGATACTCATACTGCCGTTGCTATCGGTGTCTATAAAAAGTATTTAGAGAAAACAGGGGATAACCGCCCCGTTGTTATTGCTTCAACCGCTTCGCCGTATAAGTTCTCAAAGAGCGTACTTAAAGCGCTTGGCATTAGCGATACCGAAGATGAGTTCAAAGCCGTAGAAGAACTCTCAACCTATACAAATACCCAAGTTCCAAAACCTATTGCAAAACTTTATAATGCAAAAACAAGGTTTAAGGAAGTTTATGAAAAAGAGGACCTGCTAAAAGCAGTAGAAAAAGCACTAAATATTTAATGGAGATGAAAAATGGAAGAAAAGGTATCTATTATCATTCCGACTTTTAATAGAGGTAATATTATTTCTAAATCTATTTATAGTGTTCTAAATCAAACTTATAAAAACTTAGAAGTAATAGTCGTTGATGACGGTTCAACCGATAACACTAATGAAATTATAAAATCAATTAAGGATGAAAGAGTAAAATACATACCTTTACAACATAATTCAGGTGCATGTATTGCCAGAAATACCGGAATCAAATATTCAACAGGAGATTATATTGGGTTTAATGATAGTGATGATGTATTTGCAGAAGACAAAATTGAAAAACAAATAAAAAACATCAAAAAATACAACTCGGATATAGATTTCTGTAAAATAGCAATTCATTCTTCAAATTCGGTGATATTTTTTCCATCAAACGATCAAATTGAAGCTGTAAATCACGGACAAGCATTTGAAAAGTTGGCGTATGGTAATTATATATCAACTATAACTATTCTTGCTAAAAAGAAGGTTTTTGAAAGATTCCGATTTGATGATAAATTACCACGATTGCAGGATTATGATTTACTGTTACGAACAACTAAACATTTTAATCTTTCCTATACTGATGAAACGCTTGTAAATGCTTATAGACAAAATGACAGTATTAGCAGTAATATAAACAATGTTATTCCGACAGCCTTGATTATGCTAAAGAAAGATTATGGCTTTAATGAGCAACTGCAAGATGTTTTTTACAGTCATTTAATTCAATTTTGTATATCCTGTTATGTACAAGTTGAGAAAGAAAACAATGAACAAACGATCAACGGATTAAAAGCTTTAATTTCAGATATGGAAAATACAAAAACGTGGAAAATACATAATCTTATTAACAGTATTATCAATCGAAAATAATAAATATTCCAGCCTTATAAGCTGGAATATTCATTATTAACAGTATTCTTTTAGTTTGAAAGTTTCGCAGCAGGTTTGGCTTTCGTTATCAGCTAATTCGCCGCAAACTTTAATTTCTCCCGCATCACATCGGTCCTGTGCAGTGTGATGAACACAGTTTGTAACTGTACAGTTTATGCAGTGCATAGTTTTATTCTCTTCCATAACAATTCTCCTTTTCTTTGCGTTTGCAATAATATTATTTCACATTTATCGATTATTATTCGAAAGGACGGTGTTTTATTGAATAATTTATATGCTATATCCGATTTGCATTTATCTTTTGGTGTTAATAAACCTATGGATATTTTTCCCGGTTGGGAAAACCATACCGAGAGAATAAAAGCAAACTGGAAAAGAATGATAGACGATAATGATACCGTTGTCATATCGGGTGATATTTCCTGGGGTATGACGTTAAAAGAATCGGAACCGGATTTTGAATTTTTACACAATTTACCCGGCAAAAAAGTAATTATTAAAGGCAATCACGATTATTGGTGGAGTACCGTTACAAAAATAAACAATTTTTTGCGCAGTAAGGAATATGAAGATTTTTTCGTTTTGTATAACAATTCGTATAGTATTGGGGATTATGCCGTTTGCGGCTCAAGAAGTTGGGAATACGACGCAAAACAAAGCGATCAAATAATAGTGGCTAGAGAATGCGGAAGAATAGAAACTTCAATAATTTCGGCGATAAGAAGCGGAAAAAAACCGATACTTTTCTTGCATTATCCACCTGCTTTCGGAACATTTTTGCAAGAACCTGTTTTGGAAGTTATCAAAAAGTATAACATTGATAAAGTCTATTATGGTCATATTCATGGATTTGGCAATCAAAATGCCGTTAAAGAGATAAATAAAGTCGCACTTTTTAATATTTCTTGCGATTATTTAGATTTTACTCCAAAATTTATTTGTAAATACTAAAAAAAGGTAGATATTTTTATTTAATTATGTTATAATATTGACAATTTATGCGGAGGTATAAAAAATGAGCTTAAAAGAAACAAAAAAATTAGCAACAAATCGCTATCAACTCGAAATCACGGTTGACGGAGAAAAATTTCGTGAGGCTATAAAAGAGGCCTACAAGAAAAACGGTAAAAAAATCAGCGTTCCGGGTTTCAGAAAGGGTAAAGCCCCCTTACATATGATAGAAACCCTCTATGGTACAGAGGTTTTCTTTGAAGATGCTTTCAATCTTCTTTATAATGACCTTGTTGACGATGCTATCACCGAGTCTGGACTTAAAGTTATACAGGACAAAATGGATTTTGAACTTGTATCAATTTCTAAAGAAGACGGCGTTGATTTCAAGGTATCGGTTACAACATATCCTGAAATCAAACTTAAAAAGTATAAGGGCTTAAAGGCCGAAAAGGTTAAAGCGTCCGTCTCTGCCGCTGAGGTTAATGATGAACTTAAATCACTTGCCGAGCGCAACGCACGTATGATATCCGTTGAAGACAGAGCCGCTAAAAAAGGCGATACCGTTGTTATCGACTTTGAAGGCTTTACCGACGGCAAACCTTTTGAAGGCGGAAAGGCTGAAGGTCATTCTTTGGAACTTGGTTCCGGACAGTTTATTCCCGGATTTGAAGATCAAATAATCGGAAAGAATATCGGTGATGAGTTTGATATAAACGTTACCTTCCCGAAAGAATACGGTGCGGAAGAACTTGCCGGCAAACCTGCAGTATTCAAAATCAAACTTCACGAAATCAAAATCCGTGAATTGCCTGCAATTGATGACGAGTTTGCTAAAGATGTCAGCGAGTTTGACACTCTTAAAGATTTCAAAGCCGACATAAAGAAAAAAGCCCTTGAAAGAAAAGAACAAGCGGCTGAAAGCGCTCTTGAAAACGACCTTGTTAATCAAATTGTTGACGGCATTGAGGGTGAAATCCCCGAGGCTATGTATGAAACAAGACTTGACGGCGCAGTTAATGATTTTGCTTATCGTTTGCAAAGTCAGGGTATGGACTTTGAGACCTATCTTAAGTTCAGCGGAGGCACTATTGAAGATTTCAGAAAGACTATGCGTCCTCAGGCTGAAATGCAGGTTAAATACCGCCTCGCTCTTGAAAAAATCGTAGAACTTGAAAAGATAACCGCAACGGATGAAGAAGTTGAAGCCGAGTTTAAGAAAATTGCCGACTCTTATCATATTGATGTTGAACAGGCTAAAAAGTCGCTTCCTGCAGAAGAAATTGCAAAAGACGTAGCCGTAGGCAAAGCTATTGATTTTGTAAAAGCCAATGCGGTTGTAACTGAGGTTGAAGAAAAGAAAGCGGAAGAAAAGACTGCTCCTAAGAAAGCGCCTGCAAAAAAGACTGCCGCTAAAGCAGAAACTGCAAAAAAAGCACCTGCAAAGAAAAGTGCAACCGCCGCTAAAAAACCGGCTGCAAAAAAGACCGCAACTAAAAAGACTACCACTAAATCCGCTGCAAAGAAATAATTGATTATAATTTTTAATCTTTGTGCATACTCCTTAATAGTAAATATAAAGAAAGGATAACGAAACAATGAGTTTAGTACCTTATGTTATTGAACAAACAAGTCGTGGAGAACGCTCTTATGATATATTCTCACGCTTACTTAACGACCGTATTATAATGCTAAACGATCAGGTTGATAATGCGAGTGCAAGTGTTATAATTGCTCAACTTCTTTATCTTGAAGGTCAAGATCCGGATAAAGATATCAGTTTTTATATAAACAGCCCCGGTGGATCAGTTTCCGCAGGAATGGCTATTTATGATACAATGCAGTATATCAAATGTGATGTCAGCACAATTTGTATCGGTATGGCTGCAAGTATGGGTGCATTTTTGCTCGCCGCCGGCGCCCCCGGTAAGAGATATGCACTCCCGAATAGTGAAATTATGATACATCAGCCTTTAGGCTCTGCCGAAGGTCAGGCTACCGATATTCTTATCCACGCCGATCATATCAAGAATACAAGAAGCAAACTTAATGAGATTTTAGCCGCCGAGACAGGTAAACCTCTTGAGGTTATCGAACGTGATACTGAAAGAGATAACTTTATGTCGGCTAAAGAGGCTCTTGATTACGGCCTTATTGATAAAATAATTACTAAGAGATAAGAGGTATAAAATGCCTAAAAACCAAGATACCGAGATTAGGTGTTCGTTTTGTCATAAATCTCAAGATGAAGCAACAAGGCTTATTGAGAGTAACGGAGTTTTTATCTGTGACTCCTGTATAGAGTTTTGTAATTCTTTACTCCAAAACGATAACAAAAACATATCTAAAAACACTTCAGGTTCTAATATAGATAAACTTGAAACTTTACCGAAGCCCCGTGATACTGCATTATATGAAATCATTAATGTTTACAGAAAGATTTTAAATGACCCAAAATATATGCCATTGATTACAAGTGCAAATGATTATATTGGTCATTCTAAAAATTCGGCACATTAT
>JAFRLW010000016.1 GCA_017431035.1 Clostridia bacterium | reverse complement strand
GCGTTTCTCGGCTTCAAGGAAGCAAAAGTTTTGTCTTCTACAAAACTGCTTCGCACCTGAAAAAGAGAAAAATTCGTGGATTTTTCGGTGCGGAGGACGCCGCAAGGCTGACGCCTTGCAAGGACAACAAGCCGTAAAAAGCCCGAATTTAGCCTTTTATCAGGCGTTTTGTCCTTATCAATGATAAGCCATCTTTGATTATTCAAGAAAACATTTAAGCGCCAAGTCAAACGCCGCCTGTCTTTTGTCGGCTATGTTTTCCTTAAGGGTTTGCACCCGCTTTTTTGCGGCAACTTCACCGTCTTTTTTTATTTGTTCCGCATTTTCCAGAGCCTTTTTAATATCAAGCTCTACTTCACAGTTTGCCTCGTTAATCGCCTTATTTATAATACTTTCGGCTTTATCTTTAGCGTCCTTGATAATTCTTTCGGCATCAAGATTTGCCGATTTTACCGTGTTTTCCGCACGGCTCTCGGCATCCATAATTGTTTTTACTGAATCTGAAACCATATTATTACCTGCCTTTTATATAATACATCCACGTTTGCATACGGTTTTACAGTTTCCGCATCCGTTGCAAAGTTTGGGGTCAACTACAGCAACGTTGTTTTCCACCTTTATAGCGCCGGTAGGACAATTATTTTCACACATTTTGCAGGCTATGCAGGAAACTTTACAAGCCTTTACAACTTCGGCGCCCCGTTTACAGTTTGAACAATTGACACGAACAGCCTTGTTTTGCGGAATAAGTTTGATAATACCTTTAGGACAGGTTGAAACGCAAAGTCCGCACGCCATACAAGTATCCTCGTCAACCTGCGGTCTTCCGTCTTTAAGGGAAATGGCGCCAAACGGACAAGCCTTTACGCAATCGCCAAAGCCTAAACATCCAAACTCACAGTCAAGCGGACCGCCAAGCGACATAGCCGCCGCAGCGCAGGATTTCATCCCGTCATAATTAAACTTTGTAGTTGTGTTTTCACTATTTCCGCCACAAGCGATAAAGGCGATATGCTTTTCATTTTTTATCTCTATACCGAGTATCTCGGAAAGAGCGGCGGCGGTTGTACTGCCACCGGGGGCGCATTTATCGGGAGTGGCTTCTCCAGAGGCGATAGCGGCGGCGTAGCCGTCGCATCCGGAATATCCGCAAGCGCCGCAGTTAGCACCCGGCAGACACTCTCTTATCTTTTCGGTTTTTTCATCGCTTTTTACCGACATAAACTTAGAAGCAAAAGCGAGGAGGAGTCCCGCTAAAACGCCTATAACTACAACAATTATAATAGGTATAAGTATTTGCATATATTAACCCCCTATTCCTGCAAAGCCGAGGAACGAAAGAGAACAAAGCGCCGCTGCAACAAGGGTTATCGGCAGACCTTTCATAAACTCGGGAATATCTGCGGTTTCAAGACGTTGACGAACGCCGGCAAAAAGCACCATAGCGAGCATAAATCCAAGACCGGCAGAAAGTGCATTTGTGAGAGAAAACAAATAAAGTTTACCGAAAGAATACTTTGTTATATCAAAATCGGTAACGTTGAGCATTGTTATACCAAGTACAGCGCAGTTGGTGGTTATAAGCGGTAGATATATACCAAGCGCATTATAAATCGGTTTTATGTACTTTTTAAGGAATATCTCTATAAACTGAACAATTGCCGCTATAACGAGTATGAATACGACCGTTTCGAGATATTCATATTTAGGTTGCAAAAGATAATAGTAGATAGGATAGGTAACCGCAGTGGCAATTATCATAACAAAAGTAACGGCTATAGACATTGAAACGGCGGTGTTTACCTTTTTTGAAACGCCGAGGAAAGGACATATACCCAAAAACTTTGAGAGCACCATATTGTTTGTGAGCAGTCCTGCAAGAAGTATTGAAACAATCATAGTAGTGGTTTTCATAGATTACTCCGCCTCCTTTGCATTTTCACAAGACTCTGTACTTTTGTCGCAACTGTCTTTGGCGGGGCAGTTTTCACAACCCATTTTTTCAACTATCGGTTTACCTTTGCGTTTTGCAAGGGCGTTAGATAGGGCTACAAGCATACCGAAAACAAAGAAGCCTCCGGGCGGCAGTAAAAAGATTATCATAGGACTGATAAACTTAGAAGTTACCGCAAAACCGAGTATTGTGCCGGCGCCGAAAAACTCTCTTATGGCGCCCATAAGTGTCAGCACGGCGGTAAAGCCTATACCCATTCCGAGTCCGTCAAGTATGCTCGGCAAAACCGAGTTTTTAGAGGCAAACATCTCGGCACGAGCCAAAATGATACAGTTAACAACTATGAGCGGAAGATATATTCCGAGCGCCTCATCTATTGCAGGAGTAAACGCCTTTACAAGCATTTGAACAACGCTTACAAAACCTGCTATTATGGTGATAAAGGCGGGTATGCGCACTTTATCGGGAATTACGTTTCTTAAAAGCGATATAACTAAATTTGAGCAAACAAGAACTATCGTGGCGGCAATACCCATACCGATACCGTTTTTAGCGGCGGTAGTTACCGCAAGGGTGGGACAAGTGCCGAGCACCAGGCGTAAAACGGGGTTTTCACGCAAAAGTCCGTTAGTAAAAACATTAAGGTTTTTTGATTTCATTTTGCGCACCCCCTTAATTTTCTTCCGAGATATCGGTTTCTATGTCGCCCGTTTCTATCTCTTCTGTTTCTTCATCGTTTTTGCTTATATTGTTTATATGTTCCGACACCGTTATCGCTTCGTTGACCGCTTTGGTTACGGCTTTTGAAGTTATGGTAGCGCTTGCAACCGCATTGATTTGCGAATCAGCCGTTGCGGTGCCGTATTTAACGGCGGTAAACTCTCCGCCTTTATTCTCAAACTGCTTTGTAAAATCTTTGTTTGCGGTGTTTTGTCCGAGTCCCGGTGTTTCGGTTGAAACGTCAAGCAGTTCAACCGCTTTAACCGTGTTATCTACGTTAACGCCGATAAGGGCAAGAACCGTTCCGCCATATCCCTTTTCACTTATTTTGAAGATAAAACCTTTTACTTCATTATTCTCTTTTGCAACAAAGTAATCGTATTTTTCTCCGTTTAGTTCGGTAGTTTCTTTATCATAGGAATCGGCTTTTATTATTCTTTGCATCGCCTTTGTTTCTTTTTGTTCGGCGAGTGTATCTATCCTTTTGTTAGTTATGGCATTTGTACCGGCTAACGCCGCCGTTATAACAAGACAAATAAGAAGCATTATAACGGTGGGATAAACTATAGATAAACCTTTGAACTTATTAAAAAAGCGAGCAGGGTATTCCTTAAATATCTCTTTTAACTTATTCATCTTTTTTGCCCTCCTTTACGTAACCAAAGGGCTTTTGTGCGGTGAGGGTGTTTATATGAGGGGTAAGTATATTCATAAGTATAATCGCATAAGACACACCCTCCGGTAAAGAGCCGAATTGTCTTATAACAAATGTGATAATTCCGCAACCTATACCGAATATCGCTTTACCCCATTTGGTGGTAGGACTTGTGACGTAGTCGGTCGCCATAAATATCGCGCCGAGCATAACGCCGCCTGAAAGTATGGCGTATAGTCCGTCACCCCCGGCAATATAGGTAAGACCTGCCGTCACGCCGATAAAGCATACCGGAATAATGGGAGAAATAACCTTTCTCGCAACAAGGTAAAGTCCGCCGACAAGGAGTAAAAACGCCGAAACTTCACCGACAGCGCCCGGATGCATACCGAAAAACAGCGTTTTGTACGATACGGGAGCGGTAGATTCAAGAGCAATAGGAGTTGCACTTGACACGGTATGTACAAGCGGCTCGGTAAAAGAGGTCATAAACGAAGGGAAAGACACAAGCAGTATTATACGAGCGCCCATAGCCGGGTTTATAAAGTTGTGACCTAGTCCGCCAAACATCTGCTTAACAACAATTATTGCCGCAACGCTTCCGATAATATCTATCCAAAACGGAGCGCCGGTCGGCATATTAAGTCCTAAAATCAGTCCCGTGACTGCGGCGGAGAGGTCGCCTATACTCTGCGGTTTTTTGAGAATAACGTTCCACAAAAACTCGCAGAGCAAACACGCCGCAACGCATATCGCCACGTGTAAAACCGCACGCCACCCGAATATAACGAAACCGAACACGGTAGCAGGCAAAAGCGCTATGATTACGTCGAGCATAATGCCTCTTGTAGTGTCAAAATGCCTTATATGCGGTGAAGTTGATACAGACAGTTTATTTTGCATTACTTCTTCCCCCTAAGCGTTTGTTTTGCTATACGCATAACCTCGGTAAGCGGACGTTTTGCCGGACAAACATAGGCGCAACTTCCGCATTCCATACAATAATTAACGTTCATCTCACTAAAGCGGTCTTTAAGACCTGCATTATACGCCGACTCAACCTGCTGAGGATATAGGTGCATAGGACACGCCGCCGCACATCTTCCGCAACGGATACAGTTGGTTGTGGTGCGCTTTTCTCTTTCCTTCATAATGAGTATGGCGTTGTTTCTTTTTTCAACAACAACGTCCTCACTTGCAACGGGGGCGCCCATCATAGGTCCGCCCATTATTATACGGTCGGCATTTTCATCCACACCGCCGACAAAATCTATAACGTCTTTAATGGGTGTTCCAATACAAACCGATACGTTTTTAGGCTCACTTACGGCAGTTCCGTCAATGGTGATACGTTTTCTGACAAGGGGCATGCCCGTTTTTATAAAACGGTAAAGTGTGCCGATACTTGTAACGTTCATAACTATACAACCTACCGCACTGGGCAGCGCACCGCCCGGCATTTTTCTGCCTGTCGCTGAATAGATTATCGCCTTTTCGGCGCCTTGAGGATATGTAGACGGCAAACGCATTACCGTGATAGAGCCGTCGTATTCTTTATGATTTTTAACAAGTTCATTTATATTTTCAATAGCGCCGGGCTTGTTACTTTCAATTCCGATAACAGCCTTATCTATTTTCATAATTTTCTTAATAAGGTAAACGCCTTCAACCACGTCTTTGCTGTTTTCTATAAGTTCACGGTTGTCTGAAGTGATATAAGGCTCACACTCTGCACCGTTTACAACAAGAGTATCTATTTTTACACCGTCAGGCAAAGAGAGTTTTACTCCGGCGGGGAAACCTGCACCGCCGAGGCCTACAAGTCCGCACCTCTTTGCCGCCTCTGTCAAATCGGCAACCTTTCTGACTGTAAAGGGTTTAAGTTCGGGGTCTATCGTCATTTCTCCGTCCGATTTGATAACGGCAACGTCTGTATCCCTGCCGCCGATATTCTTAACGATAATATCCTCAACCTCTCCCGATACGCTTGAGTGAACAGGAGCGCTGACAAAGCCTGACGCCTCGCCGATTACGGTGCCGACGTAAACTTTATCCCCTTTCTTTACACAAGAAGAGGCGTGAGCGCCGATATGCTGGGACATGGGGATATACACCATTTCAGGTGCGGGCATTACTATCGTTTCGGCATTTTCGGAGTTTTTATGGTGGTCAAGATGTATGCCGCCACGAAGTTTCTTTAAGGGTTTTAGTTCCTTTTTTATAAGTTTCATATCCTCTTTTCCTCCCGTTTTATCCGGCAAGCGCAAAAACGACTATTCCGGATATGATAAATATCAAAGCGATTATTTTTTTTGCCGTTATTTTTTCTTTGAATATGGTAGCGCCGAAGAAAGTTACATATATATAACTTGTTGACTCAAGCACAGGACCTATAGAAAGGGGTATAACCTTATAGGCAAAAATAGATAAAAAGGTCGTGCCGACAAAAAGCGCATACGCAAAAATAACAAGCGGATTTAAGTATTCCTTTATTTTTGAGGGATACTTTTTCATAGCCGCCCGTTTTAGCATCACCTGCGAAACGGCGCTTATAAAAACACCAAGCAGTAAAAGACAGGAATAAAGTATCATTTGGCGGTTTATCATTTTTCATCCACCGCCTTTATATTCTCCTGCTCTTTTTCGGTTTCATTATCCGCTTTTGCAAAAAGGACAACGCCTATAACAACCAGAATAACGCCCGCTATTTTGCCTGCGGTTATTTTTTCGTGGAAAAGGAGAGCCCCCCAAACAAGCCCCCAAATAATCGTTACCGCTTTATTTGAAAATGCGGTGGTAAGCGGCAGGTGTTTTATAATTTGTTGCCAACCTATTGCATAAATGCCGAGAAGCAGTATTATCACGCCGTAACAAAGACAAAACTTGAAACTCAAAAACTTTGTCCCGGCGGCAAGTTTACTTGCGATACCGCTCATAGAATAGAGCATAAGCATTAAATGAAGTATAAAAAAGTATTTTATCTTTTCGCCTTTATTCATTGTTTTCACTCTCCGGCAAGTAGGAAAGCAGATCTTCCCTTTTTTCCGCCTTAAACAGATAATAGCCAAATCTTGAAGCGCTGTCGGTTACCTCTTTATCGGGGGTGCCTATCTCTTTTGAAACTATATACTCTTTATGTTCTCTTAAAAGTTTTTCATAAACTTTTATATCATTTTCGCCAAATATAAATCTGACCGCTGCGGCGCTTTTATCATCTGTAAAACATTCTTTATCTTCTTTATAATTTATGCCGAGCGCTATATCTATAACCGCCCTGACAAAATCAAATCCGGTATGGAGTTTTACAAGGTCGCTTCCTATAAAATCTCCGCCCATACGGCCGCCTGTTTCTATAATTTTGATAACGCCGTTTTTATCAATTTTTACTTCTGTATGTGACGCACCGTTTTTGATGCTGAGCGTAGTGAGTGCGTGTTCTACAATTTTTATAACCTTTTTTTCTGTTTCGGGATTAAGATCCGGCGGTTCAATATGCCCCGTTTCTATAAAATGAGGTGCGCCGGTGGTGAACTTTTCGGTAATCGCCAAAAATTGATGTTCCCCGTTTTGAGAGATAAACTCTACGCTATACTCTTTTCCCTCACAAAACTCTTCAATAAGCGCCTTTTTTTCAAAACTTTGCTCTATAGCAACTTTTACGGCTTTTTCTAAAAGCGATTTATCATAAACCTTGCATATTCCCCTGCTGCCGCTGCGGTCGGTCGGCTTTACTATTACAGGGTAGGTAAATCCGAGTGCGGAAAGATCTGTATCGGTATCTACCTCTACGCTTTCGGGGCTTGGATCCCCCGCCGCCTTAAAAGCCTCTCTCATAAGGTGTTTATTGGTACTTTTCAAGGTGGCGTTAAAACTATTGCCGGCAAGTCCCATCTTTTCGGCAACGTAGTTTACCGTAACCATAGCAAGATCGGAGGCAATACTGCATATACCGTCAACACCTATCTTTTGGCAAACGGATAGTATTTCCTCTTTTTCCACAATACTGATAGGATAAAACCGGTCGGCAATTTTTTCACCGACATCTCCTGCCGCCCAGGCAAAAACGTGTGTTTCAATACCCATATTTTTTGCCAAACTGATAAGCGGCTCTTGTAAATAAGAAGCACCTATAATCGCTATCTTTTTCATTTATATTCATATCCTTTTGTTAACAGTCGAATTTATTATCCTGCAAATATCATTTATCTGTTTTTCGGAATTCGGTAATGGAAAATTTAGTATATGTTCCTCATGTGCCTTTGCACCAGGATATTCGCTATAATCTCCAAAAACCGGGGCAACAACAGGATACCAATCACTTATAGGTAGGTTGTTTTTTAAGCATTCACTTATTATCTGTTTTTTTATTTTTTTGTCTAACAGCATACAAAAACGCCACGGAACAGAGCCATCGCTAAAATGATAAATATTCTCTTTCAAATCAGGCAACTGGCTTTCATACAAAGATTGTGAATATCTGCGATTTTGAATAACACTTTCGAGTGATTTTAGACCATTTTTCAAATATTCTTTTTGTTTATCATTAATACGACACAACAATTCATCTTTGACAACCCCTGGTAGCGCTGAATATATTTTGCGTCTTAACTTTGTGTTGTTATTGTCGTTTCTTAAATCCCGATATATTTTTGAAAAAAAAGCAAGTTCGTTAGCATTTTCATTATAAAGCGAAAGACTTCTTTCCTCATTTTCAATCGCTTTCAAGTCAAGCTCACTTACAATTATGCCGCCATATCCCAAATCAACTGTTTTTGAGTAGCCCATACTATAAACCGTAAAATCGCCTTGACTTCCAAGTTTGTATTTTTCGCTCTTTGACCCCATAGCAGATGCACAGTCTTCTATAAGTAAAATGCATTTTTTTCTACAGTACAACGATATGTCGTGCAAATCATCAACCGGATTTCCGTACATATGCGGAACAATTGCAGCGGCAACATCATCGCTACATTTTTCAACAAACGATTTATAAGTAACATTTCCTGTTACTGAATCAACATCACAAAAACGCACTTTAAGACCGCAATAGACAATAGGAAGTACTGCAGCATAGCAAATATTTGCCGGAATTAAAACTGTCTTTTTTTCTGGATTTTGAATTGTTGTTTTTAGTATTAAATATATTCCGGTTGCAGCACGACTTACATAAAAAGCATTACCATCAAACATTCTTATATCCCCATTATAAAGTTGCCGGTTGCTGACTTTCTAATATTTTATGATAATTGTGATAACGTTTTGATTCCCATTCTTTTTTATAATCTGTATAAAGGCGTGTCAGGTCGCTATATTCGGGATTCCAGTTCAAATCCTTTTGAGCTTTTTTAATGTCGTAAATATAACCTCTGGTAAGCCCGGGAAGATCAGGCCTTTGTATAACTTTGCTTTTATTGCCTTTTTTTCCAAACACATCAGCCAGTACCAGTGCCTCTTCATATTGTGAATAGCCCACACCAGATGCTATGTTATAAATACCTTTTGCGTTTTTACTACGTACAGCAGCCAACAAGGCGGATACTACATCTTTCACGTATATATGATCTCTTTTAATTGAAGGATCACCCCATACCTCAATCGTTTTACCACACAATGCATTTTCAAAGAAAATCTCAAAAGTGCTTTTTTTATAAGAGCCATCGGCATTTAAGTGACCCAATATCTCACCATACCCATGAACGCCGGTAAGTCTTAAGGCTACAGCTTGCATATCAAAATCCTTGTTATAGTAATCAACAAAATTTTCAGCCGCAATTTTAGATATAATGTAGGGAGAATGGTCTCCACGAAAACTGATCGAATCGTTCTCGGATATTACATCTTTATAAACATCATTATAAACCTTATGAGAAGATGTTATAACAACCTTTTTTATATTATTTTGCTTTGCATATTCCAAAACCCGATAAACGCCAATTGTGTTTATTTTAAAAAATTGTTCAACCGGTGTTTCCAACTCCGCAAGGCAAGCAGATAAATCTATTATCGCTTCAATATTGTTCTTAGGTAGTTTTTCAAAAGACGCCTCATCATTCAAATCAAAGTATTGATAAGGAACATTGTTGTGTGCAAAAAAATCAGCAACTTGCCTTGAGCGACCCAGAGCAAGAATATCTTCGCCCTTATCCACCATTTCGGTACAAAAATATCTTCCTATATAGCCCGTTGCTCCTATAACCAATATCATTATTTATTCTCCTTTTTTATTTCTTTGTTCAAAACTGTTCTTATTACATAAATCGGTCGATGTTTTACCTCATCAAAAATATAACCGATATATACACCAATCACTCCAATTGCAAACAATACAAGCCCGCCTAAAAAATAAATAGAAACAAACAAACTTGTCCATCCAGACGGCACTTCTCCTGTAACAAAAAACTGTACAAATTTTATTATGGCAAAAATAAAAGCCAAAATTGACATAAGGAATCCGAATTTTACAGAGAACAACAACGGTTTATTAGACTGTGCTGTTATAAACTGAGTAGCCATATTGATTTTTCGTTTGAAGTTATAAGAGGATTTTCCTTCATACCGCATATCTGATTCGATTTCAATAGCGGTTTGCCTATATCCCAGCCATTTTAAGAACAAAGTATAAGCACGATTTTGTTCCCTTAGGCTACAATAGGAGTCTATAACTTCCTTTTTGGAAATACTGAAATTACAAATTGAATTATCGAATTTTCCGTCAGTGAAATAATCATATACTTTATAAAAAGCTTTTGAAAAAAACTTGACGATGGCAGTATCTTTGCGCTCCTTGCGTTTGGCAAATACGACGTCATAGCCTTCCTGCGCCTTGTTGAAGAGTTCAATAATTCCCTCTGGACGATCCTGCAAATCACAGTCCATTACTACAACCCAGTCACCGTCACAAATATCAAGTCCGGCTGTTATCGCATGAATTTGTCCGAAATTTCTTGCTAACTCCACTCCTACGATGTGTCTGTCTGTTTTGCACGCAATTTCCACCTGTTCCCAAGAGTGCTTTGGGCACGCATCGTTTACGAGTATTATTTCATAGTCATCGGCAATTTTTTTAACCGTATCGGCCACCCTTTCACATAAAGGTAAAACCGCACCTGGACAACCGTATACAGGAACTACAACGGATATTTTCATTCTAAACCCTCACATTATTTTTTTACTTGAAAAATTCTATTACAGATTTAATGACTTGTTCACAATCCACCTCATTCAATCCGTAATACATAGGCAGGCGAACCAATTTTTCGCTTTCTTGGGTGGTATATTCATCCACACCGTGAAAACGACCGTATTTTAAGCCTGCCGGTGCGCTATGAAGCGGTATATAGTGGAACACACTGTTGACGTTATGTTCTTTAAGGAAAGAAATAAGTTCAGTTCTCTCGCTTAAATCACGGCATTTTATATAGAACATATGGGCGTTGTGTTTGCACTCTTCCGGCACTGTAGGTATTTCAAAAAGTCCTTTGTCGGCAAGAGGTTTTAGACCTTCATAATACTTATTCCACGTGCCTATACGGTCAAGGTTGATTTTATCCGCCTCGTTTAGTTGCGCCCAAAGATAAGCGGCGTTTAGTTCGCTCGGCAAATAACTGTCGCCGAAATCAACCCACGTGTATTTATCAACCTGTCCACGAAAGAACTTTGAACGGTTAGTGCCTTTCTCACGAAGTATCTCGGCACGTTCGTTATACTTTTCGTGGTTTATCACAAGGGCTCCGCCCTCACCCATTGAGTAATTCTTTGTTTCGTGGAAAGAATAGCAGCCAAAATCGCCTATTGTACCGAGCGCTCTGCCCTTATACTCACTCATAACACCCTGAGCCGCATCCTCAACAACAAGGAGATTATGCTTTTTGGCGATAGCCATTATAGTATCCATTTCACAGGCAACGCCGGCATAATGAACGGGAACTATAACCTTTGTTTTATCGGTGATAGCCGCTTCGATTTTTCTTTCATCAATATTCATAGTGTCGGGTCTTATATCAACAAAGACAAGCGTTGCCCCCGCAAGTACGAAAGACGTAGCGGTGCTTGAAAAGGTAAAACTCGGAAGAATAACTTCATCGCCGGGTTTTATATCGCAAAGCAGAGCCGCCATATCAAGAGCTGTTGTTCCGCTTGTGGTAAGAAGTACCTTTTGTGCGCCAAAGCGTTTTTCCATCCACTCGTTACACTTTTTTGTAAACTCACCGTCGCCGCAAATCTTATGCGCCTCTACAGCCTGTTTAATATAATCAAGTTCTTTTCCGACATAAGGCGGACAATTGAAAGAAATCATATTAGTACCCCCATTTAATAAACAAAGTTTTTAAGACAATCGTATGTGGCCTTAAAATCTACAAACATAACTGCTAAAAAAACAACTATACAAATACAACGCTGAACTTTTTTTTGCTGAGGTAACAGCTTAGTAATATTATAAATCCCGTATGCCACTATAGCATATATGAGCGGTAAGCAAGTTATAATATATCGCCCTTGCGGCTGATAATCCGACGACCATGAGTAATACAATGACAAAAGCACCGTTATAATTGACACTATTATCAAAACAACCGAACAAACGACCGTATCTTGCGATATTTTTTCACCCTTTATCAGCGAAAGAACACAACCTGCAGCTCCTATGCATATAATAACGAATATGATTTCATATAGAGCTTCAGATGCGAAAATTGTCATATATCCTAATCCGTAGAACATCGAATAAAATGTCATTTTTATCCACGGTGTGTTTTTGAGCATTCCAAATATAGAGTAGCCCGTTGCTCGCATTGTCTGCATACTTCTTACCGACGGTTTCATTTCCGGTGCGGCAAGTTTTTCGGCATATGGGGTTGAAGCGTTCAAAGCAAAAATATCTCCGTTATACAAAAATGCATTTCGTATAAAGTACCAGCCGGAAACAACAAAGACCAGCAGCAATACAATTGCACCGTGTCCTATAAACTTTTTGAAAGAGGTTTCTTTGAAATGCAATATATGCCATATACAATAAACAAGAAAACTTCCAAAAATAAAAGGATAAGCAAATGGATATGACAAAAAACATAACCCTATACCTATTCCAAGCCAAAAACAACTTTTTATATCCCATTTGTTTTTCATGCCATAAATCCATAAATACAGCAAAAATACTGCCGTAAACAAACCAAACGAGTCCAAATTGCAATAGCTGAATATAAAAATCATTTGCGGCATAAGCGATAAGGGAATAATAAACACCCATCTTATAGACTTGTTAGTAATCGAGCGAGCAATACACATTGCATAAAAGACAACACCTATTCCGGATATCACACTTGTAAATCTTGCGGCTATCCATAAAACATTTGGGCTTTGTGTAAAAAAGGACACCGTTTTCATAAACGCCGCACTTAAAAGGTATGGAAACATAATAGAATATCCGTATGACATTCCCCAATAAGAATTGACTATTTCCGCCTCATTACCAAAGGGCAAAGAAAGGTGCTTATAAATATACATCGGTACATCATATCGCATGGTTTCGTCAGGTCCGTAACCTTTGTTCAAAAAAACAATTGACCATCCAAAATAAACAATAAAACAAAAAGCCAAAAAGAATTTTTCGTTCTTTGACAATGGCTCGCAAGGGATAAAATTTGAGAGTCTTTTTTTTCTTTTGATAAGAAAATGTTCATTCTCCCTTAGGCTTTTATTCATCCGCTATTCTCCTGACACCTTTTTATAGATATATAATAAATTATTATATATATATTTACGCATATTGTCAAGATTATAGCGTTAAAAGAGAAAAACCGACACAAAAATTGCGTCGGTTTTTGTTATTACTTATCAAGCTTATTTAATATTCGAATATCTTTGCCAAAAAATTGTTTTACATCATATTGGCCAATGATTCTCGATGTTACTCTGGCAGTATATTTTTTTTCTAAATCTTCAAAATACAAATTTGTATTAATAAGCGTAGATTTTGAACGAATCAGCCTTGTGTTTATTATGTTATATAAAACGCTACGCACATAATCTGTTGTATATTCCCCACCAAGATCATCAATTATTAATAAATCGCAAGAAACAGCGTTTTTAAAGGTTTTATCAATGTGATCAACAAAGTTTTCTTTTTCTATTTGACTAAACAAAATAAATGCCGGAAAATATAAAACATCATACTCTTTTTTTATTATTTCATTTGCTATTGCAAGAGATAAATGCGTTTTTCCAAGCCCCGTCTCACCCATAAACAACAAATTGTTTTTAGAATAGTCATTAAATTCTTCTACAAATCTTTTTGCAGCTGACAATGCAGACCTGATTTTATTTTTTGCTATATCGTCATTGTATAAAGAAATATCAAAATTCGAAAAATGTGAAACATCTGAATCTGATTCTTTTGCTAATTCGTCAAGACAAATTTTTGTTGCTTCATAGTTTATGCAATTGCATATTTTTCCATCAACATAACATGTATCTTTGCAAACCGGGCATTCATATTTGATATCCCCTATATCAGAAGATTTAATAATCTCCTCCTTCGCTATATTTAGGGCATTAAGCCGCTCTTTTAGTCTTTCTATTTCCAGTGTGTTGCCAGAAAGAGCAGTGATAGCTAGACGAGAACCGTACATTTTTATCTCGTCACATATTTTTTTGTAGTCTATATTTTCTTCTTTAAGTTTGTCGATTTTTTTTTCTTTAATTGCTAGTTTTCTTTCAAGCTCGGCTTTCTTTCGATTAATAGCTTTGGAAATAGCTTCTTTTCTTGTCAACATACCGTTTCTCCCTAAACTAATCTCTGTTTAATATTTCATAAACATCGTCTAAATCATAACCGGCAAAGCTACGATTCTTTTCCGCTTTTTTCTTTACTGGATTCTCTTTTACGTCTTCTACCGTTTTATAGCCTTTTTTATGCCATTTTTCTACAATTTTTGCAACATAGGGAAAAGAAAACTTAGAGGTTGTATCAACGCAGGTATCATAGGCGGCTTTTAGGATATCGGTGGGTATTTCCCACTCTGTAAGCCAAAGAAAAGCCAGCGCCTTTTCCTTTTCGCTCGGATTCCTTTTTTCCATACCGAAAATGCTTTGAACGGTCCGCCAGGCGAGTTCTTCCCTTGCTGAGAGATTTATTATTCTCTCGGCGTCGGCAACGGTCTCTACACCCTCTTTGAGCCAGCGGTTAGAGGTCTTTTTTATATTATTAAGGTTACATTTTCCCTCTGCGGCAGAGTGGGATAAAAGACAGAGTATGACCGCCGGGTCCATACCGCAATCATCATAAAGATAAAGCAACCAACTGCTCTCGTTTTGCTTTAGTCCCCTGCCGAAAAATATCTGGGCTTCACGCATAATCAGTTTGACGTTATCATCTTCAAGTCCTCTGGCGATAACGTCCTCCCTTGTTGGCATTTCGGTCTTTTGAACAATATTTTTGGTTTCTTTTTCTTTAATTACTTCTTTTTCGGAACAAAGCAGTCCTCTTTCCTCCCAAAAAGAGAGGGCGTCTGAAACCTCATCTATGCCAAGACCTAACGCCTTTGCCGTATTCTCCGCATCAAGTCCGTTTGCTATGTTGCGGAAAACATATAAAATAACCTTTAGCTGTGTATTGGAGGCAAGTTTAATCCATTTGTCAATAACCGGCGTCGGCAACATAAAGGTACTGCCGAGCGACTCGGTATTTATATGATATTTCAAACCTTTTCCCTCCTTATACTTTTTGGTTTTTGGAATAACATTATAACAATAATATCGTAATTTGTAAATATAAAAAAAGCCCGGTCTTAAAAAAACCGGGTTTCTTATAAAGTGTCGGCACCTACTTATTTTCCCAGGCAGCTGCCCGCCAAGTATCGTAAGCGCAAGCGAGCTTAACTTCCGTGTTCGGTATGGGAACGGGTGGACCCTCGCCGCAATCAGCACCGACTGATTATCGCCGTCTTTTTTCGACGGCAAGTGAGATTATAGCACAGCAAAATGCTAATGTCAAGAGTTATTTTGAAATTTTTCTCTAAACTTTTTATAGGCTGAAAAAAGTTCGTCCTCTTTCTTATAACAGTCTGAGTAAACCTCTACAATAGCGTCTCCTATAAAGCCCTCATCTTTTGCGGTATTAAAAAACTTTTCAAAATCGAAATTACCGCTTAGTGGCAGAACACAGTCCTTTTCGGGCATAAGATTATCGCTGACGTGCAAATGTTTTACCTTGCCTTTTAAGACTTTCAAAACGTCAAAGGGTGAATACTCGCCTCTTATGGCTTGTTTTATATCAAGGCAGAAAGTGGCGTCATCCCCTAAATATTCCGACATATTTTTAAGCACGTCGAGATTGCCTGCACGAAACTTCACAACGTTTTCCTGCAAAATGACGGCGCCCATACTCTTTATTATCCTGTTCATTTCGCCAAAGCGGTCGAAATACTCGGTATCGGTTAATACCTTATTCGGTTTTCCGCCGTGCATTATGATATATTTTCCGCCGAGTTCGCAAACTATTTCGGCGTAGCGTTTATAAAGTTCCATACCCTCGTCATATCTTCTTTTATAAGAAGAAAAATAGACAAAAGACTCGGCAAGAGAAAAGGTGGGGTGCACCGATATGATATTCATATCATAGCGCTCTTTTATAGCCTTTAGTTGCTTTACAAAATCACTTTCAAGTTCTCCGTACGAGTTAAAAAAGATTTCAGCGGTTTTAACACCGTTTTCACCGAGTTTTTTTAGTGACTCTTCGGTGTAAACGGGATAAAGACAAGATGATGACATTCCTATTTTCATAATTCTTCTCCGGGTGTTACGTATATTGTTTTGTTGGTGGTGTATATTACCATACCGGCCTTTTGTTTTTGCGGTTTTTTAACGTTTTTTATAACCGTATAATCTACCGGCACGTTGGAAGATGATGCGGCTTTTGAGTTTTTTGCCGCAAGGGTGGCGGCAAAGGTCAAGGTTTCCTCGCTTATATCTTTTCCGCCGTTAAAAATAACAACGTGAGAGCCGGGTATGTTTTTTACGTGAAACCAAGTATCATTTTTACCTGCAAGAGTTGTAGTTATATAATCATTTTGAAGGTTGTTTTTTCCGACAAGTATTTTATACCCCTCTTTTGAAATATGGGTTTCGATATTCATTTTTATCTTTTGAGGTTTTTTTGCCCTCTTTTGCGCCTTTATATAACCGCCCTCAATAAGTTCCTCCCTAATTTCCGCCATTTCTTTGATGTTTTCCGCCCTTTGCACCGAAAAAATGACCGAGTCAAGATAGGCTTTTTCACGCTCATCCGCTTCGATAAGTTCTTTTAGCGCCGCTTCGGCGCTTTTGCTCTTTTTATATTCCTTAAAGTATTTAAGGGCGTTGCTTTGCGGACTAAGGCTCTCATCAAGCGGTATTTTTATCTCTTCGGCGTTTTCCGAATAGTAGTTTATAACGCTTACCGATTTTGCGCCCGGTTTTATAAGGTGGATATTCGCTTTTAACAGTTCGCCGTATAAAAGCAGATTTTGGCGACCAGCGGCAAGGCTTTGTTCCTTTTTTCTTAAAAGAAGCCTTTTATTTGTTCTTGCTATCAGGTTTTTAAGCAGTTTTTCAAGGTCTCCGCCGGCTCTTTTTTTTATCGCCGCCTTTTGTCTGGCGGAATAAAACTCATCAAGCAAAGAGGAAAAACTCTCCGCTTTTTTCACTATGTAAAAATCGCCGTACTGCGAAATATTGCAAAATGAAAAATCTTTATAATCCCCGTTTTTATCGGCAATAATATAGGGCGTTCCGTTTTTCACCTCGTCCCTTAGCGATAAAAGCGATGCTTTTATACTTTTTATATTATCCTTGTTGATAGTGTCGGTTTCATCAATTTTTGCTTTATGCAAAACCTCTCTTGCAATTAAAGGCGACATACCGTCCAGACTACTTAAAAGCAATTTTGTCAGGTTTCCGCTTTTGTCTTTTATACGGTCTAAAACACAAGAAATATCGTCGTTTACAATGTTTAATTTTTCTTCTCTTTTAGGCAGTTTATAGACGGCGCCCGGCGCAATTATCCTGTCGGTATTCTCTATACCGGTACGTTTCACGGCGTCTATTATCCTAAACTCACTGTCAAGGAGAATAACGTTTGCCGTATTGCCCATAAGTTCACAAACGAGGAATAACTTTACCTTGTCGCCCATCTCGTTAGAACAAAGAAACTCAAGGCTTACGACACGCTCAAATCCAAAAGTTTTTGCCGCTATCAGTTTGCCGTTTGAAAGATGTTTTCTAAGCAGCATACAAAACATAGGCGGCGTGTCGGGGTTTTCGGGTTTTTCATTGGTGAAATGTATTCTCGCCATACCGCCCTTTACGGAAATAAACAACTTTTCACTAAATCCGCTTTTGCGCAAACTTAAAACCAACTCCTCTCTTGAGGGTTGGTAGATTTTATATATATGTGCATTACTTGCGGTGTTTATCTCTTTTACAACCGAGTGTAAAAAATATCCGTCAAAGGGCATAAAATCATCCTAAATAATTGTTTATTTGCTCTAACGCCTTTTTCTCAAACTCATATAAATCACGTTTATCCGGTACGTTTTCAAGTTTTTTCAGCAGTTCTTCTATCAGTCTTTTTTGACGTTTTATGTAAACTATATTTGCCTCGCTGTCGGGCTTCAAAATACCTATGCGGTATTCATAAGGAGAAAGGGTATATGAAACGCCCGTATAGGAAACGTCCATAACCGAATAAACCCGATTTGTATCTACTACCGCCTCTTCTCTGCAAACTTTGAAACCTTTAGAAGAGAGGTACTTTCTTAATTCCCTTGCCGCAGTCATAGGTTGCAAAATAAGGTTTATACCCTCTTTGAAAAGTACCGGCGCTCTGTCTATTATACCCGATATGACGTCGCCGCCCATACCGGTTATAATAACCGTTTGTATTTTGTCTTTTGGTACGGCTTCTATTCCGTCGCAAAGATAAATATCTATATCCGCATTGTATTTTTCAAAGGTAGATTTTGCATTATTAAGCGGTTTTTCATTTATCTCGGTAGCACAAACGCTTTTACAAATGCCGCTTTTATACAAAAATACGGGCAGATAGCCGTGGTCGGTTCCGACGTCACAAACGCTGCTGCCCGTTTTAACATAAGAGGCGGCAAGGCTGAGCCTCTTGCTTAAACGAAACATCAGCCTACTGTCTTATTAAGTTTATCTAAAAACTCGTCAACGTCTACGCCGTGTACCGAGCAGGCCTCGGCAATTGTTTCTCCACGTGACGCCGGACAACCGAGACAATGCATACCGATAGCAAAAAAACTATCTGCAAGGTTCGGGTATTTATCAAGTACGTCGCCTATAATCATATCTTTTGTAATCATATTATTTTACCTCTCTTTTTAATTTATATAAGTTTCGGATCAATATCCGAGTCTTTTCTTCCGTGATTAAAGAGTTTCACATTTTCAAGCGCCCAAACCGGCGAGGTGAACTCTCCTTTTTCGGCGCTAGAGAGCGCCTCTTTCATCTCATAAAGTCTTGCATCCATAAGGTCGAGTTCGGACAAAATCTCCGCCTCCATAATCATGGGTCTTACCGCCGCACCGAACTCGGGTTGACCGTGGTGGGATAAAATCATATGTTTAAGGAGTATTTCGCACCTCTCGTCAGCGCCGGTCTTTTTGGCATATTCTCCGACAATTTCGGCGCCCATACTGATGTGACCGAGCAGGTTTCCGGCAATAGAATATTTTTCCGCCGTGCCCGCACTGTTTACATCATATTCTTTTATTTTTGCAATATCGTGAAGCATAGCGCCGCCTATGAGAAGTTCCCTATCTAAAAACGGATAAATAGCGCATACCGACTCGCATAGTCTGACTATTGAGAGCGTATGCATTAAAAGTCCGCCTCTGATAGCGTGGTGAAGTTTATAAGCGGCAGGCCAAAAGAGGAGTTTTTCTTTATAATCGGTATATATTGCTTTGACGATATTTTTAATATCGTTATCACTAAACCCCTCGGCAATTCTTATCAGTTCGTTATACATATCAGAAGGCTCAAACGCCGCCGAACGAACAAGGTCAGACGCCTCTATATTATCGCTTTCAAGGGTGTGTCTTATTCTATCGACACGTAGTTGTTTAGCCCCCTTAAAATCAACAACGTTCCCTCTGATTTTTACTATATCGCCTGCGGTGTAAACACCGTATTCCTCAGGTGTATAGCCCCAAACTTTTGCGTTCATATCTCCCTCTTTATCACCTATGGTCATATCGAGATATGTATCGCCCTTGACGGTGGTCTTTTTATCAAGATTTTTAATAATGCAAAAGCACTCCACTTTATCGCTGCGCTCAATAGGAGTAAGTTTCATATATTATTCCCCTTTTGTCTTTTTCTCAAGGTTTTTATAATATGCGGTGGCAAGGCGGTCGCAACGCTCGTTTTCGGGATGACCTGCGTGACCTTTTACCCAAACGATTTTAACATCGTGATAGTCTATAAGAGCAAGCAGCTTTTCCCAAAGCTCCACATTTTGAGCCGGCTTTTTGTCGGCTTTTCTCCAGCCGTTTTGCTGCCACGATTTAGCCCAGCCGAGATTTATTCCGTCGGCAACGTATTTCGAGTCGGTTACAAGGTTTACTTTACAGGGCTCCTTTAGGGCGGAAAGTCCCATTATGGCGGCGGTCAGTTCCATACGGTTGTTGGTGGTGTCTGTCTCTCCGCCGGATAACTCTTTTTCACGGTTGCCGTATCTAAGCAAAACACCCCAACCGCCCGGTCCCGGGTTGCCCGAACAGGCGCCGTCGGTAAACACTTCAACATATTTCTTTATATCCATTATCAGTATTTCCTCAGTACGCCGACAACACGACCGAGCACCGAAGGACGTTTCGGATAAATGGGCGAGTAGTCGGGGTTTTCCGGCATAAAGATAACTTCCCCTTCCTTTATAAGCAAACGCTTAACGGTGGCGCTGTCATCATCCATACCTATTATAATATCTCCGCTTTTGCAGGGAGAGTTTTTATCGGCTATGACTATATCGCCGTTCAGTATGCCGGCGTTTATCATACTGTCACCCTTAACTTTAAGAGCGAAAAGACCTTCGTTTTTAGTCGAGGGGTAGGGTATGTAGTCCTCTATTTGTTCTACGGCAAGTATCGGTTGTCCTGCCGTTACCCTGCCGACAAGCGGCACCATAGAAGAAGCATAATCATTTCTTATTTTTATGGCACGGGAATACCCTTGTTCACGCTCGATATAATCCTCACGCTCTAAAAATCCCAAAATATCGTGAACGGTAGATGTGGATTTTATCCCCGTTGCCTCGCAAATCTCTCTTATTGTGGGCGGTATACCCTCGTTTGATTTTTTAACAAGAAAACGGTAGACGTCCTCCTGTTTCTTTGTAAGCGGTACTTTAGACATACTAAACCTCCCGAACAAATATTCTTTTTTTATTATATCATCCTCTCTTTAATCTTTCAAGTATTGTTTTGAAAACAAAAAACAGTTCTTTTACCGATAGCAGAATTATCCCTATGCCGACAATATGAGAGAGGGTGGTTTTGCCGATTTTTTCCGCTATAAAAATACCTAACGGCGAGCCTATCATACCGCCTAAACACAAAGGAAGAACGGTATCAAAATCAATTTTGCCTTTTATGGTGTTAATAATTGTTGCCACAAGGGCTACGGGTATAAAAAACAACAGGTTTATTCCCTGCGCCTTTAATTGATTTGTATCAAAAAAAACGGTCAAAATCAATAGTAGGACGCTTCCTCCGCCAAATCCCATTGAGCCTACCGTTGCAGATAGTACCGAAATAAAGAACAACAAAAGAGTTTTCATCTTAAAACAAGCCTCACTCCGCCGTAAAGTAAAAAGGCGCCGAAAAGTATTCTAAGGACGGTTTCGTTTATTCTGTTTAGCAGTTTTACCCCTAAATACGCCCCTAATATTCCGCCCGGTAAAAGCGGCAAAAAATCAGTCGGTTTTACGTAACCTTTAAGAATATAGAAAGCGGCGGAAACGGCGGCTATCGGCAGTACGGTTGCGACCGCAGTTTTTTGCGATAGTTTTTGAGAAAATCCCGCCCTTTTAAGATAGGGCACAATTATAAGTCCGCCACCCATTCCTGCGGCGGAAGAAAGCATTCCCGCAAAAAATCCGAAGGACAATCTTTTTACGCTAGTTTTCATTTTTTTGTTCATTTTTTCACCGCTTTATAATAAAGATTTCAAAAAAGTCTTCTATTTTTATATATTCTTTGTTATAATATAAAAGATTATGAGAGGAGGCTGTGCCGTTGTTTACTGATTTGCTTGATTTGAAAATCGAATATACCGTGTCGGGCGAGGGCGATATTCCCGTTTTGTTGCTTCACGGTTGGGGCGCTTCCTTCGATACTTTTAACGGGATTATAAATGCCCTTTCTGACCGGTGCAAACTCTATGCGCTGAACTTTCCCGGTTGCGGACAGAGTGAGGTTATGAGCACGGCATGGTCGCTTGAAAACTATGCCGAACTTGTTTTGGCTTTTATAAATAAGTTCGGACTTGAAAACGCCATAGTTATGGGGCACTCCCACGGGGGAAGAGTAGCCATGTATATGACGGCAAAAAAAATTATAACCCCCGAAAAATTAGTCCTTTTTGACGCAGCGGGACTAATCCCGAAAAAGAGCGCAAAACAAAAGCTCAGGGCAAAAAGTTTTAAGATAATAAAATCATTTTCAAAGATTTTAGGAAAAGCGGGAGAGCCGCTTCTTGAAAAAGCAAGACGGCATTACGGCTCGGCGGATTACCTTGCCGCACCGCCTGTTTTAAGACAAACGCTTGTTAGCCTTGTTAACGTTGATATCAGAGAGATGTTGCCCTCTATCTCCTGCCCTACGCTTCTTATTTGGGGCGAGAACGATACGGCGACTCCGCTAAGGGATGCAAAGGTGATAGAAAGTCTTATTCCCGACGCCGGACTTTGCGTACTAAAGGGCGCAGGACATTTTGCTTTTATAGAGCGCCCGTATGATACCGCCGCTATACTGCGCAGTTTTATAAAGTAGAATTAAAGGAGTTGTTTTTTTGGAACTTTTTTATATATATTCAGCCCTTTTGCTTGTTGCCGCTTCATCTCTTTTTTCCCTTTGTTTTCAGTTCCAGATGTTGCAACAAAACTCTTATTATGCAAGCAGATATTTTAAGTGGATAAAAAACAGTTTTGCCGTAACTTCGGTGATACTTTCGCTTTTGTATTTTGCCCTGACCTTTTTATTCACGGCTAAACTTTATAAATATTTCTTTATTTTCGCCGCAGTTTTATTTGTTATAAGACTTTTATTGATGATAAGAAGAACAAAAAAATCAATAAAGCCCATTGTTTTTACCGCAAGGGTTAAAAGACTTTTTGCGGCGGCGCTGCTTGTTCTCGTTCTGCTCACATTATTATTTGCATTAAGAAAAGAAAATATAAGCGGACAATTGGCTATGTTGCTTATATTGCTGCTTTCATCTCTTACTCCGCTTTTGTGTTTTTTATCCCTTCTTATTTGCAGTCCTGTAGAAAAGGCGTTTAACCGCTACTATATAAACGATGCAAAAAAAATACTCAAAAGCCAAAAGGGACTAATAGTTATCGGTATTACGGGAAGTTACGGAAAAACAACCACAAAGTTTATACTAAACCGTATACTAAGTGAAAAATACAACACCGTTTGCACCCCGAAAAGTTTTAATACCACGCTTGGCGTTGTGCGTACTATACGTGAAAACATAAAGCCCGAAACACAAGTTTTTATTTGTGAAATGGGGGCTAAGAAGAAAAACGATATAAAAGAGATTTGCGATATAGTAAACCCGAAATACGGAATTATCACCTCTGTCGGTGAGCAACATCTTGAAACCTTCAAGACACTTGATAACGTATTCAGCACAAAGTTTGAACTTTTGGACAGCGTAGAGAAAAACGGCGGAGTTTGTCTGGCTTCACTTGACAGTCCGGCAATTTGTGAGCGAGCAGGCAAAAAGCCGCACGCTTTATATATCGGAAAGGGCACAAACTATTATACAAGCGATATTAAGTCCTCTCCTCTCGGCAGCGAGTTTGTGCTTAATATAAAGGATAAACGGTTGCCTCTTCGCACAAAACTTCTCGGTGCGCACAGTATAAGTGATATTATGGCGGCGGCGCTGCTTAGCAATATGCTCGGCGTTTCGGACAATGATATTATAGGGGCGGTTGCCTCTCTTACACCCCACGAACACCGTTTGCAACTGAAATCTTATATAAACGGCTCTACCCTTTTAGACGACGCCTACAACTCAAACCCCGTAGGCTCCACTGAGGCGCTGAAAGTATTAGGGTCTTTTGAGGGTATGAGAAAAACGGTTATTACCCCCGGTATGATAGAACTTGGCGATATGGAGTATGAGGCGAACTTTAATCTCGGCAAGGCGTGTGCCGAAAATGCCGACGATATTATCCTTGTCGGCAAAAACTACACAAAACCGATAGCCGACGCTATAAATGAAACTGATTTTAACACGGAACGTTTACACTTTGTTTCCTCTTTCAAAGAGGGACTTGATATATTCTTAAACTATGCCGATAAAAACTCGGTTTTGCTTATAGAAAACGATTTGCCCGATAACTATCTAAAATAATTCAAGAGGTGTTTTTTAATGAAAATCAATATGGCGGTATTCTTCGGTTGCCGTTCGGTAGAACACGAGGTTTCTATAATCTCCGCCGTTCAGGCTATGCGTGCGGTTGACAAAGAAAAATATAACGTTATTCCCGTCTACGTTGCAAAAAACGGTACTTCCTACACGGGTGACCGACTTTTTGATATAGAGAATTATAAAAATATGGAAAGTCTTCTTACCACTCTGCACCCCGTGACGCTTCTTCGTGAAAACGACCGTGTTGTTATGCGTTTTCTTGATAACAAACTCTTTAAGAAAAACGAGGATAAAAATATTGATATTTGTTTCCCCATAGTTCACGGCACGAATTGTGAGGACGGAACACTTGCGGGATATTTTGAATATCTCGGCGTTCCTTATATCAGTTGTGATATAATTTCCGCCGCAGTCGGTATGGATAAAAAGGTTTTTAAGGACGTACTTGCCGCCCATAATCTTCCGATGCTTGACTGCATTTGTTTTACCGCAAAAGAATATAGAGCAAAACAAAAAGAAACCCTCAAAAAAATAAAGGATGAAATAGGTTTTCCGCTTATTGTAAAACCTGTTAATTTAGGCTCAAGCGTCGGTATCAGCAAAGTATATGAAGAAAATAAACTTGCCGAGTGTATTGACCTTGCCGTTTCTTTCGCCGATAAAGTTCTTGTGGAAAAAGCGGTGGAAAACTTAAGAGAGATAAACTGCTCGGTTCTCGGCAACACCGATGAGTGCGAGGCTTCTGTTTTGGAAGAGCCTGTGATGAGCGACGATATACTCTCCTTTAGCGATAAATATCTTAAAGGCGGCAAAAAGCAGGGCGGCGAAAAACAAGGTATGGCTTCGCTTTCAAGAAAAATACCTGCCGACCTTGACAGTGATAAAACAAACGAGATAAAAGACCTTTCAAAGCGTATATTCAAAGCGCTTGGTTGCAGCGGAGTTGTCAGAATAGACTACCTTATGAACGATAAAACCGGAGAGGTTTTTGCAAACGAGATAAACACTATACCGGGTTCACTTGCCTTTTATTTGTGGCGGGAAAGCGGCATAGAATACAAAGAACTTATCGACCGCCTTGTAGATACGGCGTTTTACAGACAAAGAAAGCGTGATAACCTCACATTTGTTTATGAAAGCAATATTCTTGAAAGCGCAAATATAGGCGGCGCAAAGGGCACAAAAGGCAAACTCTAAATAATAAATAAATCCCTCTTGGCATATTATTTGCTAAGGGGGATTTTTTATGAAATATAAACCTTATAAAACATTACTTATTTTGCTGGTGCTTACCGTTTCTTTTGTCCTTTGTTTTAGTCCTGTCGCACTTTGTGTAAACAAGGTCAGCGAGTATGACGACACGGGCGAGAATATCGTTTTTGAAACTGCCGCAAGACCTGCCAATATAGGCGAGGCGCTCGAGATAAACGCCGCCTCCGCCGTACTTATGGAGGTGACAACCGGCGAAATACTCTATGAAATGAATCCCGACGAGGCGCTGCCTCCTGCTTCCATAACAAAGATAATGTCCCTGCTTCTTATAATCGAAGCGATAGAGAAAAACAATTTATCGCTTGACGAGGGAGTGACAACAAGCGAACACGCTGCCGGTATGGGCGGGTCGCAAATATGGCTTGAAGAAAACGAGGAAATGACCGTAGACGAACTGCTTAAAGCGGCGGTTATAGCCTCCGCAAACGACGCCACAGTCGCCCTCGCCGAAAAGGTTGCCGGTAGCGAAGAGGGATTTGTCGCCCTGATGAACGAGAGGGCAAAAAAGCTCGGTATGGACTCTACCCATTTTATGAACGCAACAGGGCTTGACGCCGACGGCCATATTTCAACCGCACACGACGTTGCCATAATATCAAAAGAACTGATAAAACATCCGCTTATAAAAAAGTATTCTACCGTTTGGATGGAGTCTTTGCGAAACGGCGAAACCGAACTTGTCAACACCAACCGCCTGATAAGGTTTTATGAGGGGGCAACCGGTCTTAAAACCGGCACCACATCCACCGCCGGATACTGTCTTTCGGCAACGGCGGAAAGAAACGGACTTTCTCTTGTTGCGGTTATTATGAAAGGTGACAGCAGTAACGATAGGTTCGGCGGCGCAAAAAAATTGCTTGATTACGGCTTTGCAAACTATACTTTTAAGGAAATAAAGCCCGAAACCGATACAAAAACACTACCTGTTATTAACGGGGTTAAAGATAAAATAAATATAGAAATGCCAAAAAGCGTTCCTATCCTGACCCTTAAAAGCGAAGTTGCCGATATAACCGAAAAAACAACCTTTATAAAAGACATCACCGCCCCCGTAAAACAGGGCGATAAGGTGGGAACGGTTGAGATATTTATAGGCAACACACCTGCCGCCACTATGGATATTGTCGCTAAAGAATCGGTGGATAAAAAAACCTACTTTTTTGATTTTTTCGAACTTATAAAATCCCTTTTTATTCTTTAGCAAAATATCCCTTGAAAAATATCGTCTTTTAATGTAATATATAAATAAAGAATATTATAAAAGATAAGGTGAATTATATGTCACTTGCATTAAAAAGCGATTATGCCAAACAGTTTTTGCGTGAAAATGATACCCTGGGGTTAATCCCCCAGATAGAAGCTGCGCATAAAACCATACAAAACAAAAAAGACGATATGTCGGCGTTTTTAGGCTGGGCGGACCTCCCTTTCAACTATGATAAAGAGGAGTTTGCCCGCATAAAAGCGGCGGCAAAAAAAATACAAAGCGATACCGACGTTTTGATAGTAATCGGTATCGGCGGCTCATACCTCGGTGCGAGAGCGGCAATAGAGTTTCTCAAAGGACCTATGTATAACGAGATTTCAGACGGTTTCCCGAAAGTTTATTTTTCAGGAAACAACATAAGCGGCAGCGCACTGAATGATATATTAAAGGTTTGCGAAAACAAAAGAGTTTCGCTTAATATTATTTCAAAATCAGGTACTACCACCGAGCCGGCTATAGCCTTCCGTATTTTCAGGAAATATCTTGTAGAGCGCTACGGCGAGGCGGAGGCTTCAAAACGTATCTACTGCACCACCGATAAGGCGAGAGGCACCCTTAAAGAACTTGCCGACCAAAACGGATGGGAAAGTTTTGTAGTGCCCGATAACGTAGGCGGCAGATATTCCGTTTTGACAGCCGTAGGACTTTTGCCCATTGCGGCGGCGGGACTTGATATTGACGCTTTGATGAAAGGCGCATCGGCGGCGGCAAAGGACTATGACGTTTTAGACGTTGAGGCTAACCCCTGCTATAAATATGCGGCGCTTCGAAACGCCTTTTACAGAAAAGGCAAATCGGTAGAACTGTTTGTTTCCTATGAACCGAGATTTGTAATGCTGGGCGAGTGGTTTAAGCAACTTTTCGGCGAAAGCGAGGGCAAAGATAACAAAGGTCTTTTCCCTGCCGCAGTTACTTTTTCTACCGACCTGCATTCAATGGGACAGTTTATACAAGACGGCACACGCATTATGTTTGAAACTGCGCTTACCGTAAACAGTGTTGATAATGACGTTACCGTTGAATATGACGACAACAACGGCGACGGACTTAACTTCCTTGCAGGAAAGACCCTGTCATACGTTAATCACAAGGCTTTTGAAGGCACCGTTTTGGCTCACGCCGACGGCGGTACGCCTACACTAAACATTACAATAGATAAGTGTGATGAGGAGAACCTCGGCAGACTGTTCTATTTCTTCGAAAAGGCTTGTGCTATATCGGGATACGTTCTCGGTGTCAACCCGTTTGACCAACCCGGCGTTGAGGCTTATAAAAAGAATATGTTCGCCCTGCTCGGCAAACCCGGATATGAGGAAAGCAAGGCAGAACTCGAAAAAAGACTAAACAAATAAACCTATTATCCGCTTTGGCGGTAACAATATAAAGGAGTTGATTTTATGATTAAAATAATCATAGGCAAAAAAGGTTCAGGCAAAACAAAAAAACTCGTTGATATGGTAAACGAGACCACTTCTAAAAGTCTTGGTAATGTTGTTTGCGTAGAAAAAGGTGACGCTCTCACCCATTCGGTTAATAATAAAGCACGTCTTATAGATACAGAAGAGTTCGGTATTTCGGGATACAGTGAGTATTTCGGACTGCTCGCCGGTATTAAAGCGAGCAACTATGACGTTACACACATTTTCGGTGACGCAACTTTAAGAATCGGCACAAGCGATTTAGACGAACTTGTTTTGTTCTTCAAAAGACTTAACAAGATTAAAGACGTTGAGTTTATATTTGCTATCTCCGCTGATGAAAGCGAACTTCCGGCTGAAGTATTTACTCTTGCCGAAAAGATATAATTTCATACCGGTTTTATAAACAAAAGACACCGCTGTCCGAAAAGACTGCGGTGTTTTGTTATAATTTTGCTAAAAGTAAATATAAATGCGGAATATACACGGCTTTGCCGTGATGATATGCGCCCTTACGGGCGATGATATACACACCTTGAGGTGTGATGATATACCAACGCTTTCGCGTTGGATAAAAAAATCTCGTTACTAAAACGAGATTTTTTGCTCCCGCTCTGCCGTAACGGATTATATAATAACCTGATTTTTTCAGGTGGGTTATGTTAGACAGACTTTAGGCTCCCTTCGTCCATATTCGGCAAAGCCGTGGGAGGTCTGCACACGGTCTGTCTTAAAGCAAATCCCTAAAATAAACTTGTGAGGCTATAAAAAGCCGATACACGAACAGAGCAGGATGATATTTAGTTTTTCTGCCTTTTTTGTTTTTATTCTTCTTCTATTTCAAAGAAGTTTTGAAGACGGTCGGTAAAGGCGTCGGCTATGGTTTCATATTCCTCGTCGTCTTCTATTTCGCTGAAGAACTCCTCGCCGTTTTCCTCTTCTTCTTTAACGATTACAAGTTCGCCTGAGTCTTCAAGCATTTTTGCAGGGTCACTGTATTGAGGCAAAAGCGCCAAATATCTGCCATCATCGGTTTCTATGGCGTCAAGCACCTCAAAGGTATATTCTTTTCCCTCATCATCGGCAAGGGTGATGATATCGGGATCGTATTCTTTTTGTGTTTCTTTCTCGCTCATTTGTTTTCTCCTTATAATTTTTACATAAATATTTTAGTATAAGTATGCCGCCAAGTCAACGGTAATATTATAATTTAATTGTAATAACCTGTGCGATGTTGATAGTTTTTGTGCTATATTCATAATTTTTTTAATTTTTATATTGACATTTTGTATATATTGCATTATAATATAGACAGAAAGAAGAAAGGAGAAAAAAACAAAATGAAAATTGATACTCCACCTAACAGTCAACAAAAATAAAAAAAGAGGTGAGTCCGATGAAAATGTAACGTCCCCGATTTTCAAGTTGAGGGGCATTAAAATATAACTTGTTTAATCTATATAATCTATAAAGCAAATTATAAAGCGAGTGTTTTGATATGATTTGGTTTTATATAAAAGAAATAGATTTAAGAAACGAGTGAACTCCAATGTACAAGTAAAGTACAAATAACAATAAATTAAGTCCCGAGGGTTTAACCTCGGGACTTTCCGTTTAATATCCGAGTTCTTCGTTTACAAGAAGAACGGTAATTCTTTTTGAGTCGTTTTGTTTGCCCAAAATCAGATAATCCCTGCATATACGGTATGGCGAGTCACAGCCGTCGGTAATACCCGGTTTGTCGCTTTTAAGAAGTGACACGCATTTGCCTATTTTAGCGCAGGGCGTCGGCAAAGATAATCTTACTGCGTTGCGGGGCGAGGCTACCCTTTTTATTCTTAAAAACGCCTCTTCCAAATCCTTTACAATTTTATTTTTTCCCACTATCATAAACACTCTTTCAGGGCCGAAAGCGGATGCGGTAATTCTATTTCCCATACCGTCAACGTTTACTATCTCACCATTTTCGGTCACGGCATTTGCCGAACAAAAATAACTATCCGCCGAGAGAGTGTTTTTATAAAAGGCGGCAGTTTCCATTTTTTCGCCCGATAGTTTTGTGCGGTCTAAAAAGTTATAATCTCCGTTTGATATCAGAGAATATACGCCCGACTCCGCAAGGGTTACACTTCCGCCGCAGGTCACGGTTTCCCCCGCCTTTAAGACCGATTTAAGATAATCCACAGCCGCAGGTGTATTTTGGAACAAAAGGGCGTTTATGTTATTTTTATTCAGTGCACGAGATACTTTTTCAAGAACATTTTCCATAAAACTTTTCACCTTTCATAAACCGATTACTTTTTTAATATATTTTAATATAACATTTTTTATTATTTATTTCAAGCAGAAGGGTGAACAACGTGGCAAGAGATAATAAAACAAAAAACAGCATTTTTGCAATAACAGTTTTGACGGAAACTATATGCGTGGCGCTGCTTATATTTTTAATATTTGCGACAAAGTTTTTCCCGAAAACACACAAGGCGGTTATAAAATATTATACCTCTCATATTTTAGAGGAAACAAGCGCCGACGAGCTGCTTGAAAGAATAAAAGATGAGATTTAATCTTTTTGGCATTAAAATCTACGTTTCTTTTCCCTTTTGCCTTGTTATTTGTCTTGTGCTTTTAATTGACAAAACGGGGCTTTTTCTCAAAGCCTTTGCCGCCGCCTTAATTCACGAGGCGGGACATTTGTTTTGTCTTTTTGTGTACGACACTTTGCCGAGCAGTATACGTTTTGTCCCCTGCGGAATAGAGATAACACGGCGAAAGAGTGACTACGGCGGAAATATATTTTTAATATCTCTATCGGGGCCTATGCTTAATATCGCCGTAGCGCTTACCTCATTTATGAACTATTATTTATATAAAAGAGAGGGCGTACTGTATTTTGCCGGAGTTAATTTGGCGCTGGGACTTTTTAACCTGCTTCCTGCCCGTGGACTTGACGGCGGAACAATACTTGTAGGCCTTTTATATAAAAAGTTTTCCTATAATTTATCAGAGAGGATACTGACTTATATGTCGTTTTTTATTTCTCTGCTTTTTCTATCGGGCGCCATATACGTTTATCTAAGCGGTGTAAAAAACTTATCCCTTATTTTTGCCGCTTTTTATATAATGTTTTGCGCTCTTTTTATGAAAAAAGAATAAAAAAACCCGACAGTAATACTGTCGGGCTTTTTCAATTATTAAACAATAATAAGGGCTATAAAGTCAATCACCGCTTCTATTATAAGCGAGATACCTGCAAAGGTGAAAGCAAACTCGGTGGCGCCAAAAGGATTTATCGTTATCACTATTCCGAGTATAAGCGATAATACGGCGCTTAGTATTGTGAGTTTTGACACCGGAAAACCTAACTTTTTGCTTTCGAAATAATTTCTCGTTTTGAAAACGGAAGTGACTATGAGAACTATACCGTAAATCACAACCGCAACGGCAAATAGGCTATACACCCATTTGGGCAAAATAGCACAAACAGCGCCGATTATAATGGCGGGCACCGATAAAATGAGCAACCCGTATCCGCCGCTTCCGTATTTTTTTCTGTTTGAAAAATAGGATAAAAGATAAACTATTCCTATAGCGAGTGAAACGATACCCAAAATCTTGATAATGGTCATTGAGAAACCTTCGGGGTCACGGAAAAGCAGGACGCCTACGGCTATTTCAAAAAGCACAAATAAAAGTGCAGGTGTTTTATTTCCTTTATTGTTCATATATCCCCTCTCCTTTATATTATTATTTTACCATTTAATAAACGGGTTTGCAAGGGGATAAATATTTATCATGCTTTGAAATTGTATCCGCAATCGTGGCAATAAAATACCCTTTTATTGCCTGAAAACCACTTTCTGCACTTCCAAACATAGCCTTTCCCTGTTGATTTTTTTATAATAGACATATACCAGTCATAGAAACAAAAAATCATAAAGCCTATTATCCATTTAACAAACAACAACCCAATATAGTAAAGTCCGAAAATAAGAAACCACAAACAGCCATGTTTACTCCTTTCGTTTGATAGTTGAACATGCGTACTTCCGCATTTGGGACATTTTTTGTTTATTGCCATATTTTCTTCTCCTTTTTTTGACATCTTGTGAATGTCATATTTTGTATGATTATAGCATATAATTTTACTGTTGACAAGCACTAAATGTCAAAAAGTGAGGTTTATATGTTTATTAACAAATCTAAAGACGGAAAAAACAATATTTGCGGGATAAATATTGCAAAATATCGCAAAGCGTTGAATATTTCCCAAAGAGAACTTGCCGACAGACTGCAACTCTACGGGCTTGACGTTGATAAAAACGCCATACAGCGTATAGAATGCGGCAAAAGATTTGTAACCGATATTGAACTGGTTTCGTTATCAAAAGTGCTGAAAAAAGATTTTAAGGATTTACTTGAAATATAAAAAAGACGCCTATGGCGTCTTTTTTTACCATAATAATTGAACAATCGGTAAAAATATGATATACTTTTCCGGTAATAATAATTTTTTTGAGGTAAAAGCGGTGAGTGTTCTTCTTAACAGGAAAGAGAAAAAAGTAGAATATATAGAACTTATCTACGACCTGATTTTTGTTTATATCATAGGGCGAAACAATTCTCTTTTGCACAATATAAGCGGCGGATTTGTTGACGGCTTGACTTTTATAAATTATATAATTTGCACCTTTGCGGTTATACAAATGTGGACCATGACCACATATTATATAAACGTTTACGGCAGGCAAAGTGTAAGAGACCATATTATGCTTTTCATAAATATGTTCCTTATGTATTTTATAGGCGACGCTACGAGAAACGACTGGCAAAAATACCATACTGAATATCACGTGGCTTGGGCGCTTATTTTGATAAATATAGCCTTGCAGTACGTGATAGAATACCGTCATCACAAAGAAGATACAGAACACAAAAAGCGGATAACAAGAATGTCTGCGGTGATATTTTTCGAAGCGCTTATTATTATAGGCTCTGTATTTGAGTTTAATAAAATGGGCACCTCATACCTCTCAGTTGCGGCAATACTTATTACTATACTTATAACCGCCGTTTCAGGCAAAGACAACGGTGAGGACGTAGTCGATTTCAGCCACCTCTCAGAGAGGGTTATGCTTTACGTTGTTTTTACTTTCGGTGAGATGATAATTGCCATTTCAGAGTATTTTAAGGGCGGATTTAGTTTTAACAGTCTTTATTTTTGCGCTATGGCGTTTTTAATTGTGGTGGGTTTGTTTTTGTCATACGGCGTTTTATACGACCACCTTTTAGACCGGGAAAAACGCACAAACGGAATAGGCTATATCATTATACATATGTTTTTAATCTTTGCCCTTAATAACGTTACGGCGGCGCTTGAGTTTATGAGAATTGCTGACGTAAACCTTGTGGCGAAAATACTTTTTATTTCAATTTCCATTGTTCTGTATTACACCTGCCTTATGGCAACAAGGCGCTATGCAAAACAAAACTGCAAACCGAGCGTGAGTTTTATTTTGTCGGCTGTTATAATATGCCTTGTCTTTATAGGCGGTATGTTTGTTTCAAGAAGTCAAATGATTATAAACATCGCCATTACGGTATTGTTTGTTTTTGCTGTGTTTTTTGTGCTTTACTATTTTTCAAAAGCGCAAGACAAAAAGATAAATACTTATAATAAAGGAGAATAAAAAATGAAAAAAGTATGTGTTATTACCGGTGGCGGCAGCGGTATGGGTCTTGAGGCGGCAAAGTTTATGCCTAAAGACAGGGTTATTGTCATAGCCGGCAGAACGGTTGCAAAACTTGAAAAAGCGGTAGAAGAACTAAAAGAACTCGGTTTTGAGGCTTATGCTCACGCCGTTGATACCTCTGACAGAAAAAGCGTTCGTGAACTTGCAAATTATGCCGCAACGCTCGGCACTATAACAAACGTTATCAACTCGGCAGGTATGAGCCCTGCGCAAACAAACGGCGAAAAACTGCTTCGTATCAATGCGCTTGGCACCGTTTACGTGAACGAAGAGTTCAGTAAATTGATGAGTGAAGGCAGTGTTATTGTCGACATATCCTCAAACTCCGCTTACTCGCTGCCGAACTTTATAATACCCAAAAAAGCATATCCCCTTGCCGAAACCGATGAGGAAGCCTTTGTTAAAAAGATATTAAAAAGAGCAAACATCGCTAAAACCGACTATCAAAAAGCAGGTTTTGCTTATGCTATTTCCAAAAACTTTGTTTGCTGGTATGCGGCAAAATGCGCCTTTGAATACGGCAAAAAAGGTATTAGGGTTGTATCACTCAGCCCGGGACTTATCTCAACCGATATGGGCAACGCCGAAAAGGAAAACGGCGGATATCTTATAAAGTTTGCCGCAGAAGAGCATATGGGCAAACCGGAAGAATTAGGCTTTGCCATAGCGACTTTGGCGGATGAGAGAAACGGCTATCTCGCTGGTGTTG